>JAFUGE010000004.1 GCA_017469545.1 Clostridia bacterium | reverse complement strand
GAACGTCGTGAGACAGTTCGGTCCTTATCTGTCGCAGGCGGAAGATATTTGAGTGGAGCTGTCCTTAGTACGAGAGGACCAGGATGGACAGACCGATGGTGCATCAGTTGTCATACCAATGGCACAGCTGAGTAGCCAAGTCTGGGCGAGATAAACGCTGAAAGCATCTAAGTGTGAAACTCACCACAAGATAAGATATCTCATTGAGTTAATCAAGTAAGACCACACGCAGACACACGTGATTGATAGACTGGGGGTGTAAGTGCAGTAATGCATTAAGCTGACCAGCACTAATAGGTCGAGGGCTTAACCAATATATTATTGGGTACTACTTGATTGTAGAGGAACACAGAGTGTTCCAACCCAAAGTTACTATATATTTTTCAATGTGCATGAAAAAATTTATTGACAAAGTAATACGAAAGTAGTAAAATCAATTTTGTCAGAAAATTTAAGAAATGCATAATAATTTTCTGGTGAAGATATTGCTGAGGTCACACCTGTTCCCATTCCGAACACAGAAGTTAAGCTCAGTAAAGCCGACGATAGTTGGGGGTTGCTCCCTGTGAAAATAGGTATTCGCCAGATTTTTTTATATGTTAAAAGCGAGCGTGTTAGCTCGCTTTTTTCACGTTTATTTCTTTTTTTGGACACCATTTGTTCATATAGATTGGATAAAATGAAGTCATAGAACAAGCTATGCATAATTGTGTGCATAGCTTGTTTTTTGGCACCTTTTGAGGTATAATACTGTAGGGGCAGCGTATAACGCTGCCCGCGGGTCGCGTGATACGCGACCCCTACAGAATGGGATTGATATTTGGAGGAATGAATGGATAATTTTCAAGGATTGATAAAAGAAATTTGTGAGGAGAAGAATATTGATTTTAGACTGCTTTCTAAGGATTGGATTATGAAGCTTTCTAAGGATGGTAGGGCGAAGTTTATCGTGGGGATGCGTTTTCCGATAAATAGTTATAGTTCGGCTACGATTTGTGTGGATAAGTATGCGTTGTATCAAGTGCTTGAAAATGCTGGTATTCCTGTGGTTGAGCATTGCTTGATGTATCGTGAGGGCTATTTGGAGAATTATTCTTCTGATTTGATTGACAGAGAAGAGCTTGAGGATTATTTGAACAAGCACAGAGAAGTGGTTGTGAAGGATACGTGTGGATCGAATGGTTTGCAGGTTTATCGTGCCAATAGTTACCAGGAAGTGAGGGAGGATTTAGACAAGATTTTTGAGAGAAAGGATACGGCTGTGATTTGCCCGTTTTTGAATATTGAGGCGGAGTATAGAGTGATTGTTTTGGAGGGAGCCGTTGAGGTTATTTTTTCAAAAGAGAGAACGGGAGACAAGTGGAGGCATAATCTTTCTAATGGCGCGGTGGCAAGAATAATCGAGGATGAGGACGAGAGAAAGCGCTTAAGTGAACTTGCTTTGAGAGTAGCGAGTGCAATTGATATTAGGTTTGCTAGTGTGGATTTGGTGAAAGTGAATGGTGAGCTAATGGTGCTAGAGGTTAACTCAAGCGTTTGTATGAATAAATTCATAGAGCAAGTGCCAAGTGGGCGAGAAATTGCAAAACGTATATATAGTGGAGCGATTAATTTGATGTTTTAGTAATCGTAGGGGTAGCGTATTACGCTACCCGCAAAATGAGTGGTAGAGATGTTACTGCTGAGTGGTATCAAGAACGCTACCCGCAAGAGGGAGGTCTGTTATGAAATTTTCTGATTTAGATCTTAAGAAGTTAACGGATAATGATATGTATGATTTGGTAATGAGCGGCATTGTGGATTATGCAGGGGAAGAACCTTTGCCTGAGAACAATCCAGATTTTTTGATTGTGCTTGGATGTTCTCCGGTTCCACTTAAGGCGAGAGTGGTAAAAATGATGCAGCTTTACCAGAAAGGATATGGCGAGTATGTGCTACTTTCTGGGGGCAATGGCTGGCACAAACTTTTTAAGGTGGAGAACAAAGCTTTTAAGAATGAGGGCGAGAAGTATGCATATTTGCAGCTAAAGGCGAAGAAGTATAAGGAAATGAAGCTTGCCTTGAAACATACGATTTTTGATGGGATGCAACAGACGGAGGTAAGTGGCAAAAAGGGGAAGGCCTTGTACAAATATATGGGCAAAAGGTTGAAACAGGCACTAAATGAGACGGAGGCGCAGATTGCTTATAAGATTATGAAGGCGAGTCAGGATGTTGTGAGTATTCCGGACGATAAGATGTTTTTGGAAAAGGACTCTATGAATACAGTGCAGAATTTGCAGTATTCCAGGAAATTATTGGACGAGCTACAGGAGGAGGGAAAAGTTCACAAAGTGAAGAAGATTATGGTTATTACTTCTTCTTTTCATTGTAGGAGAGCGATTTTGAGTTTTAAGAAATATTTTCCGGATGCTGAAGTAATGGCTTGTCCGTCTACGCTGGATTTGAAAAATAGAGGTTTGGAAATTGATAGAAATAGTTTGATGGCAGATCGTTACTATATGCAGCAGTTCAAAAATGAGGCGAGCGCAATTGTGAATTATACGAAAAATGGCAGTATTGCGGATGGTGAGATAGAAGATGTGATTAGTGACAAAGCCGTTTTGGAGAGGATAAAGAGGCATCAAGAGATGGAAATGGAAATTTAGAACGGATAACAAGTGTTTTTGTGGCGGGCTGTCCGTTGATCGCCTACGGCGCTCAGCCGTGGCTTCGCCTTTTCAACCCGCCACGAAAAAACTACATTTCCCCAATAAGCCTATTTATCTGTACTTCCAAATCCGCCCATTCTTTCGCCTGTGGCTTTGTCGTCGTCTGTGATTAAGAATTTTTGGAAGAATGCTTGGCCGATTGGTTCGTGCTTTTTGATTGTCGTGTCTACTGGGAAGAAGTTGTAGTAGGCGTACATAATATGGCCGTCGTTGTCTGGGTTTCCATAGTAGTCGCATTCGATTACACCTATGCTGTTTGCTAGGATTAAGCCTTTTTTGCCTGGGTTGGAACTTCTATTGGCCAAGAATAATGCTTCGTCTTCTTGAAAATAGGCTTTGACGCCTGTTTTGACAAGTGTTGGTTTGATTGGTTCGTATTCGTGATTGCCTGATATGAATTTTTTGACGTTTTCAAATATGGTTTTCCACATAGACGGAATTACCGTATCTTCTGCGGCTTCGATGTCGTATCCTACGGAATTTTTTGTTTTTCTGATTGGCAAAGTGATGTCTTTGTCTTCGAATCCTTTGCATACTTCAAATCCTCTTATTCTCATTTTGTTACCTCCTTGATTTGCGGGCAGCGTATTACGCTGCCCCTACGTTTTCTGTATTCATTATATATATCTTTACCATGACAGTCAATAAAATTTGAATTTGTAGGGGCAGCGTAACACGCTGCCCGCAAACGCAATCATACGATTTGAAACAAAATGATTTGTTTTTCTGTCATAATAGTGTATGATTAATTTGATACAATTTTTGGTAAGGGATGATGGGTATGAGATTTTCAAAAGTTTTGGCAGTACTTGGCATAGGGGCGATTTTGCTTACGGGTTGTGCCGATACAGAAATTAGCGATAATGAGTTAGTGTACGATGAAAGGGTGGCTTTTATGGATAGTGTGACGCCGAAGAAAGAGAGAATTGTTTTTGATAAGGCGGCTGAGGCAGAGGTTAGTGCTAGCGAAGAGACGGGGAGTATCATTCCTGTTACGGCTAGTTTTTCCGTTCGTTTTGACGAAGAGGTGACGCAGGAGTATGTGGAAAATACGTTTAGTATCAAGCCTTATAGGGAATTGGACGTGGTGCAAATTAATCCGAAGTATTATCAATTAACAACGAAAGAGGCTTTGGAGGACGACCAGATTTATAACATTATTGAGAGCACGGCAAGTGGTACGAAAAAGTGGGCATTCCAAACGGAAAAGATTTTTAGTGTGGATTATACCTATCCTGCTAATCAAGAAATCCTTACGGAGACGGGCGTTCCCGAGATTCGATTCAACAGCAAAATTGCGGAGGATGTAAGACTTAAGGATTACATTACGATAGAGCCTCAAATATCTGGAGAGTGGAAGAATAGTTATACATACAATTATCGTTTTGAGCACGATAAACATTTCGAAAAGAATACTACCTATACGATAAGAATTAAAAGGGGTTTGAAAGATATTGACGGAAATGAATTAAAAGAAGATTATACATTTCAGTTTTCGATTAGTAATGAAGAAGATGTTTCAGCAAGCTTGATGCTTTTGAACCGTTACCAGCCAAACGATCCAATTGATTTTCAGCTAGGCCTAAGTATGAATTTGAATAAGAGTTTGTCTATCAAAGAAGCCAAGATAAAGATTATTGATTTGGGCTCAAAAGAGAATTTTATCAAGGCAATCAAAGATGTGAATGATTTGGAAAGTTTGACAAACTATTACAATGCAAAGGGATATACGACCATTTTTACAAAAGATATCAAAGGCGAAATGACCAATGCTTACAATGACGCTAAGGCGAAAAGTAGATATTATTACTACGACGAGCTTCCAATCGAGGCGAATTTGAGGATAGAAAAAGAGGGCTACTATTTAGCAATTTTGAACATCAACGATAAATTAAGTAGCGCGCTATTTCAAGTCAATGAAGCGACGGCAACTTGCTCGACGCTTGCCAATGATAATTTCATGATTTTATATAAAGGTAAGGACGGCAAGAATAACAGTGTCGACGTCTATGTGAACCAAGAAAAGCTTGGCACGACATCTGAGGAAGGACTTCTATACGTAGAAAGCTTTCGAAATACGATCAAGAATTTAGAGAAAGAAATTAATTATATTGAATTTAAGAATGGTAACACCAATTTGATTTGCGATATTTCCAATCAAGTGGATAGTGAATATTCTGGCGAGAATGCATTGACAGCCCTTTCGAGATTTCATAATGGATATGTGTATGTCGATAGGAATTACTACAAGCCGGGAGAGACAGTCCACTTCTGGGGATATGCAAAGAACAGAAAAGTGGAAGTAAAGAATGCGACTTTGAAAATTGTTTCCAATTGGGACGACACGCTAGCAGAAATACCGCTAAGATTAAATGAAGTTGGGGCTTATGAAACAGAGTTTGTGATTTCGGATGTGAATCAAGAAAGCTATATCACGGCAACGCTATATATTGGCGATAATGCAGTAAGTTCTAGAACTTTTGAAGTGAGAAATTATGAGTTAAAGCAATATCAAATTGAAATTAAACCAGAAAGCACAAGATATTTAGACGGCGATACGGCAGCGATTGATATTTCTGCTTCTACTTATGATGGCACCCCACTTGGTAATTTGGATTTTTCATATGAAATCGATAATCGCTACTATGGCAATAGCGCGAAAGCGCAAAGCGGAAAAGTGACAACAGATGCTTCTGGAAATGCGACGATTCGTGTGCCACTTATTTTGGCAAAATCACAGACGAATATTTTGCCGGAGACAATTCGCGTGACGATTTTGAATTCCTATATTGATGGAGAGCAAGAAAGTGTGTACTTTACGGTTTATCCATATAAGCATTATGCGGACAGTCAAGTAAAGTTTATCGTAGACGAGAATCAATATTATCTTTCTTTTAACGAGTATTTATCTTTAGATAATACCGTGCCTGCGAATGATAATATCAAAGTGGTGGCAAAAGCATATAAGACAGTAAGGACGGTTACTGGCACAAGATACAATAAATACACGAAAGAAATGGAAGATATCGTTGAGTATCGAGAAGTGGCAGAAAGCAGCTATGATAAGTCTTTTATGGTGAATATGAAAGACGGCAAGGGAACTTATACGCTTGCGAATTATAAAGAAGATAAAAATTGCTATTATCGTTTTTATGCTTATTTAATGACGGAAAATGGCAAGGAATTAGCCTTAAGTTATAACGGGCAAATCTATTCAATGTCATACAAAACAGTAAATTCAACGACGCAGTACGAAGAAGTAGAGTATGTGACGCCAATTATCAATAACGAATTGACGTATACGTTACGCTATGAGACGAATGATAAGTTAAAGGTAGGAGACGAAGTTTATTTCTATTTGCAAGACAGCGAGGGAAGAAGATTAAACGATTATGCCATGTTTGATTTTTATACCTTGGTAGTATCGGCAGACGGAAACAAGATTTATCATAATCAAGGGGAAAGACCACATTTTACATTTACGAAAGAAATGGGCGCGAATGTGGCAACCTACACGATTTTATATGACTCTTTGAAGACATATGTTCCAACGTCAAATGATATTTACTCGTTCTACTCTATGATAAGAAGTGATTATTTCTGGCGTCCTACTTCGCAAATTACACTTTGCGAGGAGGAGTTATCGTTAGGCATTGAAGTATCTTTTGATAAAGAAGTGTATGAGCCAAAAGACGAAGCGGAAATTACGATAAAAGTTACGAGCAATGGCAAAGGCGTGAAAGCGAGCGTGAATTTATCGGCGCTAGATACGGCTTATATTGACGCGAATGGAGCGGTAAGTAGTAATATCGTTAGTAGTTTAATGAATCAGTACTATATTCAGTCTGCTAGCAATGGAACGAAAGCGATGACGAAATTTGCAAGTAATTCGGCGAGAGATACAGCTGTGAATGAAATGGCAATGATGGCAGACGAACCGGAAATGGCTGGCGGCGGAGGTGGCGACGATAGCGCCTCTGTGAGAGACGATTTGAGAGTGACGGCATTTTTTGAAAGTATTGTGACAGACGAAAATGGCGTGGCGAAAATCAAAGTGAAATTGCCGGATAATATTACGGAATGGACAATAAAAGCACAGGCGATTTCGAATGATTACAAGGCCGTGGCAGCGGAAAAGAAGATTAAAGTGAGCAAAGATTTCTTCGTGAGCGTGAACCACAAGGATAGATATTTGGTGGGAGAGCATTTTGCTTTTAACATTAAGAGTTTTTCGAAGACAGATAGTGGCAAAGATATGACATTCAAAGTCGAAATTTTAGATGCCAAGGACAATGTGATTGAGCAAAATACGCTAAATGAGAAAGTGGGGGATGTACTATCTTATCAAGTAAGCAAAGCACTTGAAACAAAAGGAACTTACAAGATTAAGATTACTGGTACTTGCGGAAAGAGCAAAGATATTTTGATAGACGAGATTGAAGTGACGGAAAGTTTGCTTGACGCAACGATTCGAGAAGACCTTGTTTTGCAAGTGGGCGATAAGATTGCGATTGTTTCTCCAAAAGGATATTTGTATATTTTGAATACGGATATTGCGAAAGTGTTGCCTACGATTTTCGAGCTTTCAAGTAGTTACAATAGCGACAGAAACGACACGACATTGATTGCAAGTGAAAGTGCTAGAATTTTTAATAATCTAGTCAATGGGGTAGAATTTGAATATGCGCAGAAGTATAGCTATGTGGCAGAGAAGAATATCTTTAAGGTAATGAAGAATAGCAGCGACGATGCAAGGCTTGCGCTTCGAATGCTTGCGACGAGAGCACTACGTATTGATAGTGAAGAAGTCATTGACAAGATTGAAGTAAGACTTGGCAATCAAGCGGCGCTTTGGGCAAAAGTTAATATGAACACAGCGACATTAAAAGAATTAAGGGAAGAGAAAGAATCCATTTTGAAGAATACTGCAAAGTACACAAAAGAAAATGTTTTGTATCTATCCCTAGCATTTGCAGATATCGGGGCCTATGACGATGCGTTGGAACTATATGATATCGTGAAGGATGCCGTTACAGAAAAGGACGAAACAGAATTTGAGTTAAAAGTGATTTTAGCGATTAAACTAAACTTGCCTGAAATGGAAGAGTTATACCAAGCATATCTTAAAAAAGAATTACTTCCGGAAAATAGTGACTTTGTTAAACTTTACTATGTACAAAATGCGGTTTCTAAGAATTACAAGAAGGGAACGCTAACCTTAAGAATTAATGGCAAAGAGGAAGAAGTGGAAGTAAAGAATGTAGGGTTTACGAGAAAACTAATTGCCGGTAAAGACGAGATTGAAGTTGTGGCAATGTCGGATAATTTGAAGTTTATGATAGAGCAGTATAAGCCGATTGATTTTGCTACCATTCCTGATAATGACTACATCATTTCGAAGTCGTACAGCAATAGCAATGCGAAAGTAGGAGACTTGGTAGAAGTGAGTATCGTGGTAGACAACAAAAAGCTTTATGACGAGGGGCACCAGTACGGCTTTAAGATAGAGGACGCCATCCCAAATAATATGACATTTGTGGAGTACCTATATGGACAAAATACGAATGGATATTTAAGAAAACAAGATGGGCAAAAACTTACGATAAACTGTTGGAACTCGTACGACCCTAAGTGGAATCCTTCGGCAATTAGGTCGGAGGTCAAGTATAAAGTAAGAATTACCAACTCCGGCGAGCAATACGAGCCAGGAATAATTATGCTAAAATATAATGACGAAATTATTGATGGGTATAAGAAATAAAATATTTCGGGCGGCGTATTACGCCGCCCGAAAACGCACGAATGGATAAAGAATCATAAATAGCGGGCAGCGTGGTACGCTGCCCCTACGGTTTTTTAACAAATTTTTTCTAAAATTTGTTAAAAAACTCTTGCATTGTGCTTCCGTAGGTAGTATAATAGTGCACGATGTGATATTGCGATGATGTGGAATGTGGCTGCCGCTTACGGGCAGGGAACTTTCACGGAGTATGTCCGATTATAAACCGGGCGACAAGGGTAGGAAAAGCACTTTTCCCCAGGTATTTACCTGGGTTTAAATATGGGATTATTTGAAACACCCGGGTGCGTGGATAACTTTGTCGTAACAAATTTTTAAGGAGGGAAACCAATATGCCAAAGGAAAAACAAACGACAACGGAAGTAGGAAAGGAAAGAATCAGAATTAGACTTAAAGCTTTTGATCACGTTCTTCTAGACCAGTCTGCTCAAAAAATAGTAGATACGGCTAAAAGAAGTGGAGCTCAAGTTTCAGGACCTATTCCACTACCTACTAAGAAAGAAGTTATCACAATTTTACGTTCACCACACAAGTACAAGGATTCAAGAGAACAATTCGAAATGAGAACGCATAAGAGAGTGATTGATATTCTTTACCCAACACCAAAGACGGCTGAAGCTTTAATGAAAGTAGAATTGCCAGCTGGTGTTGAAGCAGAAATGAAAGTTAACAAATAATGGTCATGTTCATAACGAAAATGAACCGATAACCAAGGAGGTATTTAAAAATGAAAAAAGGAATTTATGGCAAAAAGTTAGGTATGACACAAGTATTTGACGAGAATGGCTTAGCAATTCCAGTAACAGTAGTTGAGGTTGAGCCATGTGTTGTCATTAAAAAGAAGACTGTTGAGACAGACGGTTACAATGCAATTCAAGTTGCTACTGGCGAAGTGAAAGAGAAACACTTAAACAAGCCTACAAAGGGACAATTTGATAAATTAAAATTAGCTTATAAGAAGTATATTAGAGAATTAAGACTTGACGATGTTGAAAGCGTAAACGTTGGCGACGAATTAAAAGCAGACGTATTTGCTGCTGGCGAGTTCGTTGACGTACAAGGAATTTCTAAAGCAAAAGGATTCCAAGGCGTTATTAAGAGACACGGTCAACACATTGGACCTAAGGGACATGGTTCTATGTATCATAGAAGACCAGGTTCTATGGGACCTACATCTTCACCAGGAAGAGTATTCCCAGGCAAGAAGTTACCAGGACAAACTGGAAAAGAGACGGTTACTGTACAACACCTAGAAGTTGTAAGAGTAGATATGGACAAGAATGTCATTTTAATTAAAGGTTCTGTTCCTGGCAGAAAGAACTCTCTAGTAAGAGTTAAAGATTCTGTAAAGAGCGAGAAATAAGGGAAGGAGGATATAAGAAATGCCTAAGGTAGATTTATTAAATATAGAAGGTAAAAAGGTTGGCGATATCGAGTTAGCAGATAGCATTTTCGCAGTAGAAGTAAATGAAGATGTTCTTCACGATGTTGTAGTGAACTACTTAGCTAACCAAAGACAAGGTACACAAAGCACAAAGACTCGTAGTGAAGTCGCAGGCGGCGGAAAGAAACCTTGGAAGCAAAAGGGTACTGGTAGAGCAAGACAAGGTAGCATTAGAGCTCCACAATGGATTAAAGGTGGTATTGCTTTAGGACCAAAACCTAGATCTTACAAATATACATTGAACAAGAAAGTAAAGAGACTTGCATTAAAGTCTGCGCTTACTTCTAAAGTAAATGAAAATCAAATTATTGTTGTTGATGCTTTAGATTTTGACGAAATCAAAACAAAGAATATGGCAAAAGTTCTTGAGAACTTAAAAGCTGAGAAAGCTCTTGTTGTATTAGCTGAGAAGAACTTTAATGTGGACGCTTCAACAAGAAATATTCCAAACGTGAAAGCTGCTTTAGTAAACACAATCAATACTTATGACATTTTGAAGTATGAGAAATTGATTTTAACGAAAGCTGCTGTGGAGAAGATAGAGGAGGTGTACGCATAATGGTTGCAGAAGATGTTATTGTAAGACCAGTTGTTACTGAGAAAAGTAGCATGGCTCAAGCCGAAGGTAAGTACACATTCGAAGTAAATAAGAAAGCCACAAAAGTGGAAGTTAAGAATGCTGTAGAGAAATTGTTCGGAGTAAAAGTAAAAGAAGTGAGAACAATTACAGTAAAGGGTAAGCCAAAGAGACAAGGCGCTCACGAGGGTAAGACTTCTGACTGGAAGAAAGCAATTGTTACAATTGATACAAATCCAGGAAGCTTAACATATAAGACGAAGGGCGGAAAAGAGGCTACTTCTTCTAAGAAGTTCAAAACAAGCATAGAAGAATTTGGTGCATAACACCGTAGGGGCAGCGTTATCTAAGCTGCCCGCAAGAAGAATTAGAAATTATAGGTTAGAGACCCTAAAAAAATAACCTGAAAAACTAATTTTGAGATTGGTCTTAAAAAGATAAAAGGAGAGAAACAAAAATGGGTATTAAACAATATAAACCAACAACCCCATCAAGAAGAGGTATGTCAGTTTCTACTTTTGAAGAGATTACAAAGACAAAGCCAGAGAGATCTTTAACAACAACATTAAAGAAAAATGCTGGTAGAAACTCTTATGGTAGAATTACGGTTAGACATCAAGGTGGCGGTTCAAGAAGAAAGTATAGAATCATTGATTTTAAGAGAAGAAAAGTAGATATGCCTGCAACAGTTAGTGCTATCGAATATGATCCAAACAGAAGCGCTAATATCGCTTTATTGGAATATGAAGATGGCGAGAAAGCATACATCTTAGCTCCACTTGGATTAAAAGTAGGAGATAAGGTTATGGCTGGCGAGAAAGCAGACATTAAGCCAGGAAACAGCTTACCAATATCAAGCATCCCAGTTGGTACTTTAATTCATTGTATCGAATTAAAGCCAGGCAAGGGTGCACAAATGGTAAGAAGTGCTGGAAACAGTGCACAGTTAATGGCTAAGGAAGGTAAATATGCACACGTAAGATTACCTTCTGGCGAAATGAGATTAGTCAGTGTTGATTGTAAAGCTACTATCGGTGAAGTTGGTAACAGTGAACACGAGAATATTAAATTAGGTAAAGCCGGCAAGAGCAGATGGCTTGGTAAGAGACCAGAGGTTAGAGGTTCTGTTATGAACCCTAATGATCACCCACACGGTGGTGGTGAAGGTAAATCTCCAGTTGGTAGACCAGGACCTGTTACTCCATGGGGCAAACCAGCACTTGGATATAAGACAAGAAATGCTAAGAAAGCAAGCAATAAGTTTATTGTTAAACGTAGAAATTCTAAATAAACTTAAAACTTGGATAAGGAGGAAAAATAGATGTCAAGATCGATAAAAAAGGGACCATTCGTAGATAAGAAGCTTTTAGCTAGAATCGAGAAAATGAACGAAGAGAACAAAAAAGAAGTTTTAAAGACTTGGTCAAGAGCTTCTACAATATTCCCACAAATGGTAGGACATACAATCGCAGTTCATGACGGAAGAAAACACGTGCCAATTTACATTTCAGACGAAATGATTGGTCATAAATTAGGCGAGTTTGTTCCAACAAGAACATTTAAAGGTCATGCTGGTGATAAAACAACGAAAGTAAAATAAAAGGAAGGAGTAACCTAAAATGGAATCTAGAGCAAGTTTAAAGTATGCTAGAATCTCAGCTAGAAAAGTTAAGATCGTAATCGACTTAATTAGAGGGAAATCAGTTGACGAAGCACTAGCAATATTGAAATATACACCAAAGGCAGCATCTCCATTAGTTGAAAAGGTTTTGAAGTCAGCCATTGCTAACGCAGAAAATAATTTCCATATGGATAGAAGCAAATTGTATGTTGCTGAAATCTATGCAAATCAAGGCCCTACAATGAAGAGAATTAGAGCTGCTACACAAGGTAGAGCAAACAGAATTAGAAAAAGAACTTCACACATTGAAGTTGTATTAAAAGAGAGAGATTAAGAGAAAGGAGGAATTATTTCATGGGACAAAAGGTAGATCCACATGGTTATAGAGTCGGAGTTATTAAGGACTGGGACTCAAGATGGTATGCAGGAAAGAAAGAATTTTCAGATAATCTTATCGAAGATTATAAGATTCGTGAATATGTAAAGAAAAAATTATATGTTGCTGGAATTTCAAAGATTGAGATCGAGAGAACGGCTAGCAGCACAAGAGTAAATGTATTAACAGCAAAACCAGGCTTAGCTTTAGGCAAGAATGGAGAGATTGTTAATAAATTAAGAGAAGATTTAGCAAAAATGTTTAAAAAGGATATCATTGTCAACATCGTTGAAGTGAAGAATCCTGATATTGATGCACAATTAGTTGCTGAAAACATTGCTGGACAATTAGAAAGAAGAATTTCTTACAGAAAAGCAATGAAGCAAGCAATGGCAAAGGCTATGAAAGCTGGTGCGAAAGGTATTAAGACAGCTGCTTCTGGTAGACTTGGAGGCGCTGAAATCGCTAGATCAGAGTTTTATAGAGAGGGTACAATACCACTACAAACATTAAGAGCAGATATTGATTATGGTTTCTGCGAAGCAAATACGACTTATGGTAAGATCGGTATTAAAGTTTGGATTTATAAAGGTGAAGTACTTCCTAAGAAAAACGCAGAAGGAGGTAGAAAATAATGCCACTAATGCCAAAAAGAACGAAATATAGAAAAATGCAAAAAGGTAGAAATAGAGGTAAGGCTACGAGAGGCGCTACAATCACATATGGTGAATATGGATTACAAGCCTTAGAAGCTGGATGGATTACTTCTAACCAAATCGAGGCAGCCAGAGTTGCTATGACTCGTTTCATTAAGAGAGGCGGTCAAGTTTGGATTAAGATATTCCCAGATAAGCCAATTACGAAGAAACCTGCTGAGACTCGTATGGGTAGCGGAAAAGGTAGCGTAGAGTACTGGGTTGCTGTGGTTAAACCAGGAAGAATTTTGTTTGAGATGGCTGGTGTTCCAGAAGAAACAGCTAGAGAGGCTTTAAGACTTGCTTCTCACAAGCTTCCAATCAAAACAAAATTCGTTAAGAATGAGAAAAATGAAATAGGTGGTGAGAATGATGAAGACTAATGAAATGAGAAAGTCAAGCTCATCGGAATTACAAAATGAACTTGCTGAGTTAAAGTCTGAGTTATTCAAGCTAAGATTTCAACACGCAGCAAATGGATTAGACAATCCGATGAAAATCAAGAATATAAAGAAGGACATTGCTAGAGTAAAAACAGTGTTAAGAGAAAAAGAATTAAAAGGCGAAGAATAAGATAGAGCCTTAATCCTATAGAAAGGAGAAAAAATATGGAAGAAAGATCACTTCGTAAAACAAGAGTTGGAAAAGTAGTCAGCGATAAGATGGACAAAACAGTCGTTGTTGCTGTTGAAACCAGCTATAAGCATAAATTATATGGAAAAATTATGAAGAGAACTTTTAAATTGAAAGCACACGACGAGAATAATGAGTGCGCTATCGGTGATACAGTTCGCGTTATGGAAACAAGACCTCTATCAAAAGACAAGAGATGGAGAGTTGTTGAGATTGTAGAGAAGGCAAAATAATTGTTGAAAAATCCCTATACAGGATGTGTAGGGGCAGCGTATTACGCTGCCCGCGACGGAGAATTCATATTACAATTTTAATGAAAGGAGAATAAATCATGGTACAACAACAAAGTATCCTTCGTGTTGCTGACAACACAGGAGCTAAGGAAATCATGGTTATCAGATGTCTTGGTGGTTCTTATAGAAAGTTTGCTAACATCGGTGATGTTATTGTTGCTTCTGTAAAGAGCGCTACACCAGGCGGAATGGTAAAAAAAGGTGATGTTGTAAAGGCTGTTGTAGTAAGAACGAAAAAAGGTCTTAAGAGAGCTGATGGTTCTTACATCAGATTTGACGATAATGCAGCCGTTATTATAAAAGAAGACAAGAACCCTAGAGGTACTCGTATATTTGGGCCAGTAGCCAGAGAATTAAGAGATAAAGAATATATGAAGATTCTTTCTCTTGCTCCAGAGGTTCTATAATTTAGAGGAATAAGATTAAACTAAAGGTGGTGTAAAAAAGAATGAACAACCTACACGTTAAAAAGGGTGATACTGTTATGATTAACTCTGGCGCTGATAAAGGCAAAAAGGGTAAGGTTTTAGAAGTATTACCAAAAGAAAATAAAGTAGTAGTTGAAGGTGTCAATGTTAGATCTAAGCATACAAAGCCAAGAGCTGCAGGAGAACCAGGTGGAATCTTAAAATCTGAAGTTGCAATTAACGCTTCTAAAGCAAATGTATTTTGCTCTAAGTGCGGAAAGGGCGTTAGAACAAAATCAGAAGTAAAGAAAGACGGCACAAAGGTTAGAGTTTGCAGTAAGTGTGGCAGTGAAATAAAGTAGAAAGGAGGTAATCATTAGTATGACAAAGCTACAAGAAACATATAAAAACGAAATCGTGCAAGAACTTATGAAGAAGTTCGAGTACAAATCAGTGATGCAAGTTCCAAAGCTTGAGAAAGTTGTTATCAATATGGGCGTAAGCGACGTAAGAGATAACGCAAAAGCTTTAGAGAGTGCAATGAGAGATTTAGAGATTATCACTGGTCAAAAGGCAGTTGCTACAACGGCTAAAAAATCTATTGCAGGTTTTAAAATTAGAGAAGGAATGAAAATCGGATGTAAAGTTACATTAAGAGCTGATAAGATGTATGATTTTATCACGAAGTTATTCAATGTAGCTCTTCCAAGAGTTAGAGATTTCAAAGGATTATCTCCAAACTCTTTCGATGGAAGAGGAAACTACACGATGGGTGTGAAAGAACAATTAATATTCCCAGAAATTGAGTACGATAAAATCGACAAGATTAGAGGTATGGATATTATATTCGTTACAACTGCTCAAACGGACGAAGAGGCAAAGGAGTTATTAAGACTTCTTGGTATGCCATTTTCAAAGTAAAGGAGGAGAATCATGGCAAAAAAATCATTGATTGCTAAACAAAAATTAGAACCAAAGTTCAGCACAAGACAATATAATAGATGCAAAATTTGCGGAAGACCACACGCTTACATTCGTAAGTATGGTATTTGCAGAATATGCTTTAGAGAGTTAGCTCACAAGGGCGAGATTCCTGGAGTAAAGAAAGCTAGTTGGTAATAATTTAGAGATAAAAATTCTAGAAAGAAAGGAGTTTTCGTAAATGAACATTACTGATCCAATAGCAGATATGCTAACAAGAATTAGAAATGCAAATGCGCAAAGACACGAGACTGTTGATGTTCCTGCTTCTAAAATGAAAAAATCTATCGCAGAGATTTTGTTAGAGGAAGGATACATAAAGGCATTTGAAGAGATAGAAGATAATTCACAAGGTATTTTAAGAATTACATTAAAATACGTTAATAAACAAAAAGTAATTTCAGGACTAAAAAGAATAAGCAAACCAGGATTGAGAGTTTATGCAACGAAAGACGAATTGCCAAAGGTATTAGGCGGTTTGGGTATTGCATTAATATCAACATCAAAAGGAATCATGACAGATAAAAAAGCTCGCCAAGAAGGTATTGGTGGAGAAGTTTTAGCATTTGTATGGTAGTCTAGAGATTAAATTTACAATTTAGAAAGGGGAAAATAAAATGTCTAGAATAGGTAACAAACCTGTAACCGTTCCTGCTGGTGTTGAAGTGAAAGTTGACGAAGGAAATCTAGTAACAGTAAAAGGCCCTAAGGGTACTTTAACAAGACAATTCCATAAAGATGTTACAATTGAGCAAAATGCAGGCGAGATAAACATTAAAGTAAATAATCCAGAAGAAGATAATTTACAAGGTTTATCAAGAACTTTGCTTAACAATATGGTAATTGGCGTTACGGAAGGTTTCAAGAAAGAACTTGAAATAAACGGCGTTGGTTATAGAGTTCAAAAACAAGGTAAGAAATTGATTATGAATATGGGATTCTCTCATACAGTTGAGTTCGAAGACGAAGATGGTTTAACAATCGAAGCTCCATCTCAAACAAGTATCGTTGTCAACGGTATCGACAAAGAAAGAGTTGGACAATTAACAGCTGAGATTAGAAAAGTAAGACCACCAGAGCCATATAAGGGCAAAGGTATCAAATATGTAGGTGAGAGAATTATTAGAAAAGAAGGTAAAGTAGGTAAGAAATAATAGTTAGTACACTAATTATTATGATGGTATTCTACGAAAAACAAGGATTGAGAGTTAGAATTTTCAATCGGAAAGGAGTAAAACCGTGATTAAAAAGGAAGTTAGAAATGACTTAAGAGTAAGAAGACACGTAAGAGTAAGAAGAAAAATTAGCGGAACAACAGAGTGTCCAAGACTTTGTGTGTTTAGAAGTAACAAAGGCATTTATGCTCAAATCATTGACGATACAGTTGGTAAGACTTTAGTTTCTGCTTCTACACTTGATAAAGAAGTAAAGACAAAGGCTAGCAATATCGAAGCTGCGAAAGAAGTTGGCGAGCTAGTTGCAAAAAGAGCTAAAAAAGCTGGTATTGAAAATGTTGTTTTCGATAGAGGCGGATATATATATCATGGTAAAGTAAAAGCATTAGCGGAAGCTGCTAGAGAAGCAGGACTTCAATTCTAAATTAAGAAGAAAGGAGAAAAAAGATGATAGATGCAGAGACATTAGACCTTAAAGAGAAAGTTGTTGCGATTAACAGAGTTGCTAAAGTTGTTAAAGGTGGTAGAACTTTTCGTTTTAGCGCACTAGTTGTTGTTGGCGATGGCGAAGGTCACGTTGGCGTAGGCAATGGAAAATCAGCCGAAGTTCCAGACGCAATCAAAAAAGCGATTGACGACGCAAAGAAGAACTTAATTGAAGTTCCAATCGTTGATACAACAATTCCTCACGAAATTATAGGTCATTTTGGCGCAGGTAAAGTACTTTTAAAACCAGCTGTAGAAGGTACTGGATTAATCGCTGGTGGTGGCGCAAGATCAGTTCTAGAGCTTGCAGGATATAAAAATATTAGAACGAAAAACTTAGGTTCTAATAATGCTAGAAATGCAGTTTATGCTACATTAAAGGCATTAGGAGAATTAAAGACAGCTGAGGAAGTTGCTATGCTTAGAGGAAAAAAAGTAGCAGAACTTTAAACCGTCATGGTGATTTTAATCGCCATGTAGGGGTCGCGTATCACGCGACCCGATACAGATACAGTTTTTTAATTAAACAAAGGGAGGTGCAATAGAAATGAAACTTGACGAATTGAAACCAGCACCAGGATCAAAAACAACTGGTAGAAGAATTGGTAGAGGAGTTGGATCTGGACTTGGAAAGACAGCTGGTAAAGGACATAAGGGACAAAACGCAAGATCAGGCGGCGGCGTAAGACCTGGTTTTGAAGGTGGTCAAATGCCTTTATTCAGAAGACTTCCAAAGAGAGGATTTAAAAATATAAATTCTAAAGAGTATACAGAAGTAACTTTAGAAATGCTAGAACAACTTGAGAATGGAACAGAAGTAACAGCAGAAAGCCTAAAAGAGTTAGGCGTTATCAAGAAAGTTAGAGACGGAATCGTAGTTCTAGGAAACGGCGAATTAACGAAAAAATTAACAGTAAAAGCAAGCAGAATCACTAAGACAGCAGAGGCTAGAATCGTTGCTGCTGGCGGAAAGGTAGAGGTGATCTAGGTGTTCAAAACACTCATTAATGCTTGGAAAGTTCCTGAATTAAGGAAAAAGTTATTATTTACATTATTACTTCTAGTAATATTTAGATTTGGTGCGATTATCACAGCACCAGGCGTTGATGCAGTAGCATTAAACGATGCAGTGCAAGCAAGTAGTAGTTCATTACTACAAACAATTAACTTTATAACTGGTGGTGCTTTTTCTAGACTATCTATATTTGCGATGTCGATAAGCCCTTACATTACGGCTTCGATTGTCATTCAATTGTTGACATACGCAATTCCAGCTTTAGAAGAACTTTCTAAAGAGGGCGAAGAAGGAAGAAGAGCAATTTCAAGATATACAAAATATGCAGCTGTGATACTAGCTGCAGTGGAAGCCTTCGGATTATACCTTACTTATAGAGGACAAGGCGTATTTATCGGAGAAGGTGTTTTAGTGCCACTATTATTCGTAATGACACTAACAGCAGGATCTACATTCTTAATGTGGATTGGTGACCAGATTACAAACAAAGGCGTAGGCAATGGTATTTCATTACTTATCTTCGCAGGTATCGTATCTGGTTTACCACAAACAGCACAATACTTGTATGGCCTAGCTGTAGTTGATGGCGCTTTAAGTGTCAGCGGATTAATCACGGCAATTGCCATTATCATTGGTGCAATCATATTGATTGCAGGTGTTGTATGGGTTACAGAAGCTGAAAGAAGAGTTCCTGTACAATATGCAAAGAGAGTAGTTGGAAGAAAAATGTATGGTGGACAAAACACACACATTCCAATCAAACTAGCTATGGCAGGCGTTATGCCAGTTATCTTTGCAATGTCATTTATGCAATTCCCAGCTATGATTATTCAATTAATCAATCCTAACATTGCAACAGCAACAGGATTTTGGGCTGGAGCATATAAGATATTTGCATACACATCTTTAACAGATGTCGCATTCTGGCCATATGGACTTGTTCACAGTTTAATATATCTATTATTGATTGTAGGATTTACATTCTTCTACACAATGATGGTATTTAATCCAGTGGAAGTTGCTAACAACTTAAAGAAAAATGGCGGATTCGTTCCAGGAATTAGAGCCGGAAAACCAACGTCAGATTACTTAAGCGGAATTCTTAAGTACATCACTTGGTTTGGTTCATTCTTCCTAGGTGTTATTGCAATACTACCAATAGTTGCAAGAGTAGCTGGTCTTCAAATTTCATTTGGAGGAACAGCAATCCTAATTATCGTAGGTGTTGCATTAGAGACAATCAGACAATTAGAATCACAAATGTTGGTAAGACATTATAAGGGATTCTTAGAATAATAACATAGACGCGGCAAAGCCGCGTCTTTTGTTATTATTGAAATTCTCGAACTGTAGGGGCAGCGTAATACGCTGCCCGCGAAAATTCGGGTGGCATGCTACGCCACCCCCCTGCAAATCTCGGCATATCAAGGCGTATATCTTGACAAAATGCGTATTTTTGGTAAAATATGATATATAAATTGTAGGGGCAGCTAAATAAAGCTGCCCGCATTAAAGGAGATTTTATAAAATGGAAAAAATTTTAACAGGTTTACAACCAACAGGGAGTATTACACTTGGAAATTATATAGGTTCTATTAGGCAAGTAGTGGAATATCAAGATAAATACGATTCATACATCTTTATTGCAGATATGCACTCTATCACAGTGCCACAAGACCCTAAAGAATTAAAAGAGCGAATCAGAAGTTTAGTCAATATCTATTTAGCTTGCGGCATAGACCCAAACAAAAACAAAATATTTATACAATCAGAAAATGAATTTCACGCCAATATATCGTGGCTTTTAGAATGCAGCACATACTACGGTGAATTAAGTAGAATGACACAGTTCAAAGACAAGAGTAAAAAGAGCCAGAATTTCACGTCAGGATTGCTTACATACCCTGTTTTGATGGCAGCTGATATACTTGCCTATGATGTGGATTATGTGCCTGTAGGAATCGACCAGAAGCAGCACGTGGAACTTGCGAGAGACATCGCAGAAAGATTCAACAAAAAGTATGGAGAAACATTTAAAATGCCACAGCCTTTAATTGCTAAAGAGGGAACAAAAATCACAGACTTGCAAGACCCAACGAAGAAAATGAGCAAATCGGCGGAGAATAAAAAAGGCGTCATTATGCTGTTAGACGACTTGGATGTCATTAGAAAGAAAATTATGTCGGCAGCAACAGACTCAGAAATGCTAGTAAAATATGATCCAGAAAACAAGCCAGGAATCTCAAACTTAATCAACATATACATATCCTTAACAGGCAAAACGATAGAAGAAGCAGAGAAAGAATTTGAAGGTTGCAACTATGGAACATTCAAAAAGCAAGTAGCAGACGTAGTAATAGAATTTGTAAGCGGCGTGCAAGAAAGATATAACGCTTTGCAAAACAGCAACGAGGTAGATAAAATTCTAGACGCCGGCAGGGACTACACCAGACCAATTGCCAAAGCCAAATTTGAAGATATGAGAAAGAAAATGGGACTAGGAAGATAAAAAACGGTAGGACACCCCCTTGGAACACTTAGGGACACCCCTTAATGTTTCACGCACGTGACATAAATCGCCAATAATTGGTTTATGTTGAATACGTGAAACATTAAGGGGTGTCCCTGCGTGTTTCAGGCGGATGCCCTTGCGTGTTTCAATTTCTTATCACCTCCTTTGGATAAGTCTCATATCCTATATTAGAAAGCAAATGGTATTTGCTTACTTTTTTAACTTTGAGGAGGTATTTATGTACACAAGAAATAAGCGCAATCGCCACAATTGTATGTGTAACAATTGTAGGAATTGCAGAGAATTACCAGTGATGCCTAAAGACCCACAGCTTGCAAATAGTTATGTTCCTTATCAATATGTTGATGCAGAGAAAGACACCTTTTGCCCAATGGAGGCGCTAGAAAATGGAACTGCTTTCCCTGAATTAGTAAGCCCATATATGGCTGGTCAATCGCAATGTATCATAAGATATTTAGAGGGAACAGAGACTTGTGAGGAGGTATGTGACGATGATGATGGAAGATAGAAAAAGTCTATTGAAAGAAATAATGGCATTAGATTTTAAGCTATATGATTTAGCTTTGTATTTGGATACACATCCATTTGACGAGGATGTTTTGGATATGTATCAAGAACTTACAGAAGAAGTAGAGGAGAAAAAAGAGAAGTATGAGAAAATGTATGGTCCATTAACAATAAATAATGCGGCTGGTGAGTGTGAATGGAAATGGATAGAAAATCCGTGGCCGTGGGAAAGGATGGTGTAGAATATGTGGAATTATGATAAAAAGTTGCAATACCCTGTAAATATTAAAAATCCAGACCCTAGGATGGCGAAAGTAATTATCAGCCAGTATGGTGGGCCAGATGGCGAGCTGGCAGCTTCACTTCGATATTTAAGCCAAAGATTTAGTATGCCGACGGAAACAACGAAGGCAACACTAAACGATATAGGTACCGAGGAACTCCGGACATTTGGAAATGGTAGGTGCCTTAGTACATCAATTAACGAAAGGTGTATCACCAGAAGTTTTAAAACGTGAAGGTTTAGGAGAATATTATACAGATCATGGTGTATCTGTATATCCGCAAAGTGCGGCAGGTGTTCCATTTACAGCAGCATATCTTCAAGTAAAGGGCGACCCAATCACAGACTTAACGGAAGACTTAGCAGCAGAGCAAAAGGCAAGAAGCACGTATGAATATTTAATTGACTTAGCTGACGATCCAGACGTAATCGATGTACTACGTTTCTTAAGACAAAGAGAAATCGTACACTTCCAAAGATTTGGAGAAGCACTAAGAACTGTGCAAGATAAGTTAGCACAAAGAACGTTTTATATGAATAATGTGAATATGAACAACAATATGCAATAAAAAATGTAGGGGCAGCGTATCACGCTGCCCGTTTAATGTTTTGCAAATATCAATTAATATGATATAATACAGTTGTATAAAAAGGAGGGCTAATTTATGGAAAGAATTTATAACAAATTAGTAAGAGATAATATCCCTAATATTATTGAAGAAAAAGGCGAAATACCGGTGACGAGGATTTTAGACGACGATACATACAAAATTGAATTAGAAAAGAAATTAAATGAAGAATATCAAGAAGTTTTAGCAGCAACTGGCGAAGATAGAGTGGAAGAACTAGCAGATATGCTTGAAATTATACGTGCTTTAGCTAAGTTGGAAGGCAAGACATTACAAGATGTAATTGAAATAGCAGACAAGAAAAATGAAAAAAGAGGAGCTTTTGAAAAGAAAATATTTTTGGAAAAGGTGCTAGAGAACAACTAGTATTTTTGGAAAGTATGAAAAATAGGTGTTGCTACGAACTTGGGGACGTCCATTGAAAGTTCAGAAAATTGAATTTTCAATGGACGTCCCCAAGTTCATATCATAGGAAATTTAGACTTTCTTATAGAGCATATGGTAGAGTTTTTGGTATGTGCAACGATAAATTAGTCTTCTGCTTCTTTACTGATTAGATATCTTCCAAATAATGTTCCGACAGCAGCTTCAATAATAAATGAAACAATGGTCATAATAGAAAGCTCGTTTGACAAACTATCAACAATAACAACTACTGCACCTAAAATAATATATTTAATTAGCATTTTCGCTGCAATTTCATTTACCTGACTTTTCTTAACAATCGCTCTTTTTCTTATTTTTTTAATGGCAATACATTCTGCCCCAACTACTAATGCGGCCACAAGAATGATACTAATAATATTTAATATCATTTCATGTTCATAAACAAAGACTCCTAATTTGATAGCGGTAGCATAAGAAGCATTCGCTATGAAAATGCCATATATAATGCCCAATGCTATGGCTATTAGAAATAAAATTCCGGCGGTATCCCACCAGAAAGTACTTGCAATTTTCTTTGATTCATACTCTTGTTTTTCATAAATTTTCCCCATAATAATTATCCCCCTTACATAATTGTTGGTCTTACGACATACCATAAGTCTATAAAAATATTCTACTATTACTATTTTAGTCAAAATATGACTAAAATGCAATAGTCATTTTATAACTATTATAAAATTTTATCGGTGATGGAATTGTTAAGATTAAAGGACTTGAGGGAAGATAGGGAAATCAAGCAAGAAGAAATGGCAAAGTATCTTGGAATTTCGCAAACGAATTATAGTAAATATGAATTAGGAAAAGTCAACATTCCAATTGATGCTTTAAAAAAGCTAGCTGATTTTTACAGGACGAGTGTTGATTATATTCTAGGAATGACGGACGAAATGAAACCGTATCCTAAAAGCAAAAAATTCAAGAGATAAGATGGAGGACGCGAACTTGGGGACGTCCATTGAAAGTTCAGAAAATTGAATTTTCAATGGACGTCCCCAAGTTCAAAAAAAGTGCTATAATGGTTAGCATAAGAAAAGAGGTAAAAATAATGGAGCATTGGAAAGAAGAAAATAAAGAAATAGTAGAAGCGGCAAAAGTGATACGAAAAGGCGGATTAGTGCTATTTCCGACGGAGACAGTGTATGGAATTGGGGCGAATGCATTAAATGACGAGGCTGTCAAAAAAATATTTGTTGCCAAGGGAAGGGCGCAAGATAATCCACTTATACTTCATATTTCTGATATGGATATGCTTTCTCAAATTGCGGACAATATTTCGGAATTAGAGTATCGTTTGATGGATGCTTTTTGGCCAGGGCCGTTTACGATTGTGTTAAATAAAAAAGAGGGAATAGCAAATGTTGCTACTTGTAATGGCAACACTTGTGGCGTGAGGATGCCAAGCAATAAAATTGCGCACGATTTAATCAAAGAAACGAATTGCCCAATTGCGGCGCCGAGCGCCAATATTTCTGGAAGACCGAGCGGCACCAATTTAAAAGATATTATGGAGGAACTACAAGGAAAAGTAGATTATATGATAGATGGAGGCGAGTGCGAAATTGGACTTGAATCTACTGTCGTGAGAGTGATTGGTAATGAAGTGAGAATATTACGTCCTGGTAAGATAACGAAAGAAGAAATAGAAAGTGTTGCAAGTAGTGCAACGATTGATAAAAATGTTATGGGCAGTATCAACGCAAATGAGAGGGTTTTATCGCCTGGAATGAAGTATAGGCATTATGCTCCGAATACACAATGTGTTTTAGTATATGGCGAAGATAATGAAAAAATGGTAGAGGAAATACTAAAAATCGCGAAAGAAAATAGAAAAGCTTTAATATTATCAACAACTGAGAATATGGAAAAATACATAGGTTTTGAATGTTTGGATATGGGAAGTAAAATTAATTTGTTAGAAATATCTCACAATATTTTTTCGCTTCTTAGGAAAGTTGATACTTATGAGGTGGATGTTGCAATCATTGAAGGCGTGAAAGCGGAAGGGCTAGGACTTGCAATTATGAATCGATTAATCAGGGCTTGCGAGCACCATTATATTGAGGTAAATTGAATACAAAATTGTTGCTAATGAGGACGGACTTAATTAGCATTTTTTCTCACCTCCATACATACAAATTATGGGGGTGATTTTTTGGATACTTTGAGACTTGGTTCCAGGGGAATTAGTGTGGAACTTTTGCAAAGTACACTGAAGAAAATCGGATATTATGTGGGGCCAATTGATGGAATTTTTGGCCCAAACACGAGAGATTTTGTTTATAAATTTCAAAAGGATTATGGATTAAAAATTGATGGAATTGTTGGGAATGCCACGTGGAACAAATTAATGCCGTACATAAATGGAACCGTAGGGAGCATTGTTCCTACGGATATGAGTTATCCTTATTGGGTAATGCAAATGAATATTGAGGCACTAAGAAATAAATATAATTTTTTGCAAGTGGAAAGTATGGGAAGGAGTGTGCTTGGAAGAAATTTATATGTAATACGATTAGGTAATGGCCCAAAAGAAGTATTTTACAGTGCTTCAATGCACGCGAATGAATGGATTAATTCGCCAGTATTAATGAAATTTGTGGAGAATTATGCGGAAAGCTATGTGAATAATGGCAGTTTGTATAATCAAAATATTAGAGAATTATTTCAAAGAGTATCTATTTATGTTGCGCCTATGGTAAATCCAGATGGCGTGGATTTGGTGGTAGGAGCACTTTCGCAGACTTCTACTGCATATAGAAATGCGAGAATTATTGGAGCAAATTTCCCAAGTATTCCTTTCCCAAGTGGATGGAAAGCAAATATATTGCGGAATTGACCTCAATTTGCAATTCCCATCAAATTGGATTTTAGCGCGTAGAAATAAATTTGCCCAAGGATTTACGAGGCCTGCTCCAAGGGATTTTGTTGGATATGGGCCACTGACAGAGCCGGAGTCACTTGCCATATACAATTATACGCTTAGTCATACTTTTAGGCTAATTATTGCTTATCATACACAAGGAGAAGTCATTTTCTGGAGGTACTTAGATTTAGAGCCGGACTATGCAGAAGATATCGTAAATCTTTTTCAACAAGCGAGTGGCTATACGCCGGACGATAGAGCAGATACGGGAAGTTTTGCGGGATACAGAGATTGGTTTATTGACAATTATCGATTGCCGGGATATACAGTGGAAACAGGCCTAGGCACTAATCCACTTCCCATATCACAATTTGATAAAATCTATAACGACAATATTGGCATTCTAATGATTGGTGCACAACAGGTTTAAAACGGAATATAATTACAAATTTTTTACAATGAATTAATACATATTTTAATAAGACAATGTATAATCCATTTCGAGGAACGAAGATAGGAGGAATATATATGAAAACAAACATATCTAATTTAATGAATTTAGTATCAGAATATGAAAGAAATTTTAATATGGCGGATGGAAATCTGAGAGAACATATTTATTCTACAACAATTGAAGAATTAGACGGTAGAAAGAATGTGATAGAAGATTTTAAACAAGATTTTGCAGATGAGTTTGAAGAATATAATGAACTTTTCGCAAAGATTCAAGCGGCAAAGAAGATAATTGCGAAGAAGAATAATGAACTTACTCTTTCTAATGGCGAAACGATTGCTGATGCGTTAATTTCAATCAACTTATTAAGAAAGAAAATGTACTTGATGGAGAGCTTTCTAAACTATAAAAATTCAAAGAGAAGAGTGACAGAAGTAAACAACTCATACTTTGAATCAAAAGAAGTGAATTTTGATGTTGCGAAGATAAAAGAAGAGTATACTAAGATACAAGAACAAATTCAAAACTTGGAGTTTGAGATTTCAAAATTGAATTCCATAGAATTTGAGGTTGAATGGTAAAATTGATTTCGAATCATGAATGTGGGCATGCATTTCGTATGCCTGCTCAATTTGGTGCATACTGAAAGTATTGTTAAATGGGAATAGTTAGTCTACTAACAAATTCTACAGCCAGTGGTGCATTTGTTTGTAAATAGCCTTTTTATTGTTCAAGGGAACAAAGAGTTACTTTTTACAATTTACAAGTTAAATTTAATTTACAAATAATAATCACAATTAAGGCCTATTACGACCAAGTATAGGTAAAATCGACATTGGATTAGTATATAAAATTTACAATATAAATGCACGAAAAGCACTTGCAAATCTTGGCTTTGACCAGATTGCAAGTGCTTTATTTTAATCATATATGGCGACCAAAGGGCGCCACTAAAAAATTTTATTTTTTTCAACGAGTGGGTGCTTTTCAAAAAGGAAGAAGTAATCAGAAAAATACCACACGAGAGTATCATAGAAGAATTTAAAGAAGAAATACTTAGTATAGCAAAAGAGTAAGTGTAAATTTAGCAAGAGGCCTCAGTGAATGAAGCTTCATAAATTTTAAAACTATATAGAATTATTTTTGGGTTCCAGCCAATAGCTGGTGCATTTGTTTCATATTGTCTTCCTAATATTAAGAAAGGATAACTAGAATTTATTGTTGCTGTTCCCTTAAGAGTACTATTATATGTACTGCCATTATCAATTAAAATTTTTTTATTTACAACATTGAAACTTAGAGTATGCCTATTTGTATCTGCTGCTATTTTAGTGTTTACCCAGTTTCCTTTTTTATTATTATATGCATATGCCCAACGGCGACTGCCATTAATATAAAATTCAAAATTCAATTTACCCTCGACACTATTATCAGATCCGCTTCCAAACAGTCTGTATTGCGTAGCAATATTAGTAAACTGAAAATCTGAATATATTCCTGTATTTGGTGTTGGCTGATATTCTGGCTCTATATATTGCTTACCATCGCTTTGAATATATTCAAGTTCAACATATTCACTGGATAATCTATTTGATAAAAAGTTAACTACTACATATTGCTGACCGCAAATTATCATATTTATTTAAGAAATCTTCAACCAGAAGGACTTCATTCTTGGCATAATTCACAAGATAATTTTCCTTTACTTTTTTGATTCCAAGTTCTTTTAGGGCATCTGTGTCTAGCAAGTACCAGTCGACGCCTGCATTAATTGGGTCGCCTGTTTCGTCTCTTCCTATCACGGGATTTCTAGTTCCAACGTAGCTATAGGTTGCTGGCGTAATAACTCCTCCCATATTGCTTTTGGCAATTTCTCTGCTGACTGCCATTTTTACAGCTTCTAAATTTTGTTCTTTCTGCGAATTTTTTGAGTCCAAAATTAATCTATTTCCACTAATGATAGAATATGATACAATCATAATAATTCGAAATAAAAGGAGATACCAATGATAGAGATAAAAGAAGTTACGCAATCGTATGTGAAAGGGAAGAATGTGATTGAAAATATGAGCCTGAAAGTGGAGGACGGCGTTGTGTTTGGCTTTTTGGGGCCGAATGGCGCCGGAAAGACCACGACGATTGATATGATAACGGGCATTGTCAAGATTGACCAGGGAGATATTTTCATTGATGGAAAAAGTATTACTAAATATCCCATGGCGGCGAAAAGCAGATTTGGTTTTGTTCCAGATTCTCCGGATGTTTTTGAAAAGTTAACGGGATTGGAGTATTTGAATTTTATTGGTGATGTGTATGGTGTTGATGCCAAAACAAGATTGGAGAGAACGAGCAAGCTTGCCAAAGAATTTGGAATGTATGAAAATTTGAAAGACAGAATTCAAAGCTATTCGCACGGAATGAAACAAAAACTATTAATTATCAGTGTATTACTTCACAATCCGAAAAACTGGATTTTAGACGAGCCAATGACAGGCCTCGACCCGCAAACATCACATACATTAAAGGAGCTTATGAAGCAGCACGCAGCGCAAGGAAATACCGTTTTCTTCTCGACACACGTGTTAGAAGTGGCGGAAAAAATTTGTGATAAAATTGCGATTATCGATTGCGGAAAAATTATATTTGTGGGAACGATTGACGAGCTACATCAAAAGCTAAATTCTACAGAGTCTTTGGAAGAGTCGTTTTTGAAAATGATAGGAGGGAATGAAGAGTGAATTCATTAACAAGTATCATTTTTAAAAATGAAAAAAGGCGAGAAAGAATTTCGCGTGAAGGAGTATCCGGAAATCTATTATCGCTTCTATCATTTGCTATTGTGTTTGGCTCGCTGGCAGCGATTATGATTTATGTTTCTGTTGATATTACGAAAAGGCTGGAGGATATTGGCCAAACATACGCATTTGTGAATATAATGTTACTCGTGAATTTTGGCATATTATTTTTGGGCAGTATTTTTCAATCACTCAACGTATTATATTTTTCTAAAGATTTAAAAATATTATTGCGAATGCCAATAAAATCAAGGGATATTGTGAATGCGAAAATATTAAAAATGATAGTTTCTGAATATGAAATGGAAGTCATTATGCTTGCCATTCCAATGATAGTATACGGGATAATGACGAATGCCGGCTATCAATTTTATTTATATATTCCAATGATTTTACTGATTTTGCCAATTATTCCGATTAGTGTTACCTCCATTCTTTTAGCCGTGATTATGCGATTTACCAACAAGATAAAAAACAAAAGTAGAGTGATGTATATTACTATCATTATCGCTTATCTTTTGCTAAATCTAGTGCTATCAAGTGTTAGCGGGCAAGGCTCGATACTTGCGCTGTTTCAAAATTGGGATATGAAAGCAGACAATGCACTAGCCACAGAAATTGCGAATCAATTTAAACTTCTTATTCCCATTATGAATTCACTTTTGCATTATCAAACGTGGGAGGGTGTTAGAAGTTTCATTTTGTATTTGGTTGCAAGCGGAATCAGCTATGTATTAGCCATAACCACTATTTCGTCAATTTATCTAAAAGGCGCCATTGGAACGACGGTAAATGGGAATAAGAAAATGGCAAGAGAAAAAGCAGAGCTTCGCATCGAAGATTTTAAAGAAAGGCCTTATCAGAAAGCATATCTTTTAAAAGAATACACGGTTACTCGCAGGTCGCCTGTGTTCTTTATGCAATGCATTGTATTTCCTTTTGCGTTTGCATTTGGGGCATTGGCAATTGCTCTGGCTGTAGTCGCATTTGCCAGAGGATTTGAATTTGATATATGGGAAGAAATTAAGAAGACACTGGGGGATTCCATACTGGCGGGGGCTTTTTTAGCAGTGACGCAAGTGTTTTATATGATTAATTTTTCTTCGATTATCGCAGTTTCAAAAGAGAAACGATGGGCGGTACTTAGCAAATGTATTCCCATCAAATTGAGTAGGCAGCTGCATATGAAATTATGGATAGGAAAACTAAGTAGTTTTATTTCTAGCCTAGCTGTTGTGATATTTTATTATCTTTGCACAAGAAGTATTTGGAATGCGATTTTTCTTGTGGTCGCAAGTTTTGGACTAAATGTTTTTGGAGAAAAAATAAAAATCTTGATAGATTTGCGCAATCCGAAAATTGATTGGGATAATGAGTATACTATGCTGAAGCAGAATACCAATGTGATGTATGAGCTTTTTTACACGATGCTCGTCATAGCGGTAGTGCTTCTTTTCGGAGTTGCTGTGCCAAATGTAACGATATATTTTATCGTTATGATATTTATGGTGGCAATCATTAATGGTATAATCAATCAATATATTTATCGTAACGATAAGAAAATTTTCGAAAATTTATATTAATTTTTTCAAAAAAGTATTACACAAATCAAAATTTTGTGATAAAATATTTCACATCGAGCAGCGAAATTAGCACGCGTAAGACCAGATTTTGGCCTTATGCGTATTTTTTTGCGCGTTTTTAAAAGATATAAGGAGGAAAAATAAAGAGATGGAAGAGACGAAGAATAACAAAATGGCAGAAGCACCAATGAAAAAATTGTTTTGGAAGATGGGACTGCCAATGATTATATCAATGGTTTTACAGGCGCTATATAATGTGGTTGATAGTATCTTTGTTACGAATATGGGGGAAAGTGGGGCCGTCGCCAATCAGGCACTTACGATTGCATTTCCTATTCAAATATTGATTATTGCTATTGGTGTTGGAACAGGAGTAGGATTAAATGCACTGCTTTCCAAGAGCTTAGGCGAAAAGAATCAAGAGAAAGTAAATAAAGTGGCGGGGAATGGTATTTTCCTTAGCATTTGTATTTTCTTAGTATTTTTATTGTTTGGTGCATTTGGCTCAAAATGGTTTATTTCGCTATTTGCTGGCGGAAATAACGAGGTAATCGCGATGGGTACCACGTACTTAAAAATTTGCTGTTGCTTTTCATTAGGAGCAATTGGCTATACCGTTTATGAAAGATTATTACAATCGACAGGAAAAACGATGTTATCTACTATCTCTCAAATATCTGGTGCGCTAGTGAATATTGTTTTAGACTATGTATTCATATTCCCTTGCAAAATGGGCGTTGCAGGTGCTGCGTGGGCTACTATCATTGGACAATTTGTGTCTTTGATTCTTGCGATGGTATTCCACTATGCACTAAATAAAGAGATAAATGGTACTGTGAAATATATGAAACCAGAGTTTGGTTTAATCAAAGCAATCTACAAAATAGGTATTTCTGCTGCGATTATGCAAGCACTGCTTTCTGTTATGATGGCGGGAATGAATGCGATTTTAGGCCGTGCGGAGGCAAATCCAACCATCTTAGTTGGCTCTTTCGGAATCTATTATAAAATTCAGCAAATCGCTTTGTTCTCTGCGTTTGGCTTGTCTAATACAATTATTTCGATTTTATCGTTTAATTATGGAATGAAAGATAAAGAGAGAATTAACGATTGTATGAAGTATGGAATTATTGATACGTTGATTGTGACTTTTATTATAACGATATTATTTGAAATTTTTGCAAAGCCACTTGCTAATCTGTTTGGTTTAAGCGGGGGAAGCACCAGCGCGATTATCGATATCTGTACCGCTGCGCTTAGAATTGCTAGTATTGGCTATGTATTTATGGGATTTTCAGTTGCCGTGCAAGGCGTTTTACAATCTTTAGGATATGCCATTAGGCCGCTAATCATATCACTTTTAAGACTTGTGATATTTGTTTTCCCTGTCGCATATTTATTTACGTTATCCCCAAATGTTACTAGCATTGTTTGGTGGACATTCCCAATTGCAG
>JAFUGE010000020.1 GCA_017469545.1 Clostridia bacterium | reverse complement strand
GCCTCACTCCATATATACGAATCGCTAAATGCCGCAAATACCAATGAATATGGGAAAATCCATAAAAAACAAAAAGCAAAACACATCATTTTTTTAAGCATAAAAAATCACCTCTTAAAGCAAACATATGCTTCAAGAGGTAACTTTATTACCAACCTGCGATATCGTTTTCTACATTAAATTTTTCTTCAATGCTTCTGCCATATATCTTCTCATACAAATCCACTTTTGCCTGATAATCTCTCTGCCTCATATCTTCTTTTCGCGCACGCATTTCTAATTCTTTATTCGGATAGATAGGCTCAAGCACATGAAGTTTATAGTCCACTTTATAAAATCCGTCTTTTCCTACTTCCTCCGTCTCTTTCATTTCAATAAAACACGGAACCACCGGCACATCAAATTTACAAGCATAATGGTATGCCCCAATCTTATGCGTTCTAGGTCTTTTATAATTAAACCACATTTCCTCTTCCGGATAAATCAAGATAAATCCTTTCTTATCCAAAATTTTCTTAATCGTCGGATTGAAGTTATTGACAATATATTCTGAATTCATGCTAAGTGGAATCGTATAGCAATTCTTCATAAGCCATCCAATCGCACCCGTCATAAGCATATTCGTCTCTTGCACAATAATGTAAAGCTTTTTCTCTTTGCCAATTCTTCTCATTAAATGCCTAATGACAGTATTATCAAACATACTAAAATGATTGCAAGTAATAATCGCCCCGCTATGCAAGTCCTCGATATTTTCCATACCCTCAATCTCAGTCGTTTTGTTTACCATCTCAGTCGCAATATCGGCAACTTTTCTTGAAGCCCAAGCATTCATTTTATTCTTTATCTTTTTCTTCAATGTATCAAAATTAACAATGACTTGCTCTCTCAGCTCGTCTGTAATCACTGGGTCTCCTAGTTCCACTTTACTATTAAAATTTCCACTCTCAGCCGACTTCTTAATATTTTGAATTACTTTTAATCTTTCCTCGTCTTTTGCCATATTCTCACCCTTTAATTAAAATTTTCAAAATAGTTTGGATGTACGGTATTCTTAAACGTAACATCAGCATTAATAATCTCCTCGGCACGTGCCATCATTGCATCCCCAGCAACCTTATCATGATTCATTTGCTCTGGTGTATAGCTTGCTTTCATGGTTGCAATTTCGTCATAATACGGCGTCTTCTCCGCATACTTCCAAAAATGTTCTTCATATTTCACATTAGAATAGTGCCAAGGTTTTTCAAACATATTGTAGTGAATTAATTTTAGTTCGCTGTCGTCAAGCTCTGCTCTAGCGCAAGGCATTCTATCCCAACCATTGCTCAAATATTTTACTTTTCCTTTACACAAAACATTCAAATAATCCTGGTCTGGCGCAATCGTATCAAAATTATATTTCGATAACAAATGCACAAATTTATCTTCAATTTTCTCTTCTCTCAATTTCTCCAAATTCATTACAAGGATACCTGAATTAAAATACTGTCCTTTTTCAATACCAAGAGCATCCTTTGCGTATTTTTCTAATAACTCGTCTCCAAACACCACGTCGTCTGTAATCACCCCAAGTAAGTTATCCCCAACATCTTCAAAATATAACTTTGAAATATCGTCGATAATCGTGATATCGGCATCTAAATACAATGCCTTCTTATAGTGTGGAAAAAGCGACGGTATAAAAATACGATAATAGATAGAATTCGAATAATAGTCTCTCAATCTAAGCGACAAATCACTTGATATTTCTTTGATTTTCTCATTCACATCTGCAAATTCTACTTTCACATTTTCTGTCTCAAAACTCTTAATTGCCTCCATATTCTCTGGCTTTAACCCAGAATTTAATACCTCGATTTTATAATCATATGCCTTAGAAGCATTGTCTATTAAAGAACGTAATGCCACTGCCAAAAAAGGTATGTAGTTGTCGTCAATCGAAAAGAAAATAGGTATCTCTACTTTACTCATAAATATTTTCCCCCTTAACTATTTTTAAATATTCCTCTAATACATCGTCATAATTGTGGTCATTGTAGATATCATGTATTCTATCAATTTCCCATGGCTTCACCTTTAGCGTATGAAAATATGGGAAAAATTTAATCGTCATACTATAATGTCTAAGCACCGTATCGTTGTGCATCTTCTTTTGTTCATTAAACTTAAATGGTAAATACAATTTACTTTTGCAATATTTATTGAGTGCCGTCTGATCAGGAAGTAGCATCTTCTGCGTCTTGCATATCTCGCGACATTTCTTTAGGGTATCGTCTTTCCTAAGCTTGTCTAAGTTCAAAAGCAAAACGCCTGAATTAATATATTTTCTATCGATAAACCATCTTCCAAAATAATCTTTCACAGCCGCAAAATCATAATTTCGCACATCCATATCATATAACGGCTTAATATCTTGGTAGCAGACAATATCGTTGTCCAAGTATAAAATCTTTCCTGGTAGTTCGTGAATCCTATCCGCGAAAAGCCTTAAGAAAATATATGGCGTATAACTTGTCGTCATGTTCACGCCTTGCATCATTTCCTCTTGGAACATTTTGGTAATGTCGATTAAAGAAATCGCACTTTTCTGATTTTGCTTCTTTGCAATTTTTTCTAATTGCTCTTGATGCTTGCTTGTAAGTGGTTTATAGGCTTCACTTTCTTCTTGTAAATCTGCAGTTAAAACATAAACATGTAAAGGCTCTTTGGTATGTTTGCATATCGATAAAAGCGAAATCACAATGCCATCATAGGCTCTATCATTCCCACAAAATACAATATTAATCAAAGACTTCCTCCTTTATTTTTTCATATTTAATATACTCCACATTACTATTTTTTGCCCTCTCACACATCACGTTATATACCTTATCTCGAAGCTCTTCTTGTCTCATTCTTAAGTTTTCCGAGTTACTTGCCTGAAATGGTCCATCAATATACACCACCATACGTGGCTTCTCGCTCTTTCTACGCTTTTGATACGTCACAGTGGCCGCAAAACAATCCGCACCATCTTTTGCCGGATAGCGAAACGTAGCATCGCTATAGTTTCTAATTCCCGTATAGTAATTCCACACATGCGCTTCAGGATAAATTGTCACCACTTGCTTTTTCTCGATAATTTTATCAATAGCATTCACAAAATTCTTCCATGCTTGTACATTACTTGGAAGCGGCAAAGGCCCCAACATCTTGATAAAATGCCCCCAAAATGGAATCGATACATTATCCGGGTGCACAATCACATATGCTTTTCTATAAAAAGTAGCAATCGTCGGCAAAAAAGCATCTCCAATCATTTGTGTATGATTCACGTATAAAAAATATCCCTTATCTCCCGTAGTCTTTAATTTTTCGCGCCCCACAAACTGAATCCTAAATTTTAATTTTAAATATAAATAGGCAATCGGCGTGGCAATGATTCGATACAAGATAAACGAAGCGACATTCCAGAACAAATTCTTATGCAAATATTGATATTTTTCGTCTATCTTAATATCTGTATAATCTTTACTAACGAAATCGTCTGTATTTTCGTCTCGATAGTAAACCACTTTTTGTTCCTTCATACTTTCCTCGCTTTCGACAATATTATATCAAAATCAATGAATTTGTCAATAATAAACGTAGATTTACTATTGTTTTATACCGTCCGGTCAAGACAATTTCTATGTCACTTTCATTCGAAATATCATATCTTTTGAGCCTCAATAATGACTCTGTGTCGCCTCTTACAATATGATTTGTTCCCACATCTGTCGTAACGGTAATATCAAAACCTAAGTCCCTTATAATGTTTTCTGTCAAATCGTCATACGCCCCATACGGATAAGTAAAGACAAATTGCCTGTTCCCAACATTTTCTTTTATCTCATTAGCCGCTTTGGAAATATCTTCTTTTACCAGTTTGGAATAAGTCTCTTCGTCTTCTCCCGCAAGCATTTTCACGCCAACCCTTCTTGTAATATCATGTAAATCAAAGGTATGCGTTTGAATGTCCATGAGGCCGGAATCATACATTTCCTTTGCCTGCTCATAGGTAAAATGTGGATAAGCCTGCCTGCCTCGATAAGTATCTTGTCCAACCATGACGCCAATGACGGCAATCGTAGCCTTCATATTGAGCCTTTTTAGCACAGGATAGGCATACGTATAGTTACTCTCATACCCATCGTCAAAAGTCACTAAAATTGGTTTCTCGGGCAAATTCCCATTATGATTGACAAAATCGTAAAGCTCCTGATACGAAACCGTCTCATAGCCTAATTCTTTTATTTTCCCCATATCACTCTCAAATTTCTCTGGAGTAACCATAAACTCATTGAGCTTGCTCTCGTCCTCTTCCAAATGGTGATACATCACAATCGGAACGTCTATCTCGTCTACCACTTTCGCAGGAGCAAACGCAGTACAAATCGCAGTCACCAAGGCAAAAAGAAATTCCATATTATTTCCCTCCAAAATTAATTTTTTTCTTTCGTATATTTACCATAATTTATTTTTATTCCATCTTTTCGAAATTTAGACTCATACTCCGTCTCAACATTATCCTCTGCATTGTAGTCCCTCGAAACATCAAGTAATTGATAGCCATAGTTTTCAAGCGACTCCATAGAAAAATCAAAGAAATCATTATTATCTGTCTTTTGAATGATGTTGCATGTATCTATAAACAAGGAATCATATACCGTCAAAAATACCTCACTTGTCAATCTCCTCTTCCAATGACGCTTCTTCGGCCACGGGTCAGAAAAATTCAAGTAAATACAAGAAATTTCTCCGTCAAAGACCTCTCCTAAATTCATAGCATTAAAACATATTAGTCTTAAATTAGGAAGCGGCATGTCAAGCACTGCAAGCTTATTCACGGCCTTTACTAAGGCACTACTTTGCATTTCCACCCCCACAAAATTAATCTCCGGGTGCTTTTGTGCCATAGCGATAATAAAATTACCTCTACCACAACCAATCTCTATCTGTATCTCATGCTGATTTTGAAAAACTTCGACATTCCATTTTCCCTTATATTGATATGGCCTATTGATGGTATATCTAGAATTTTCAACAATTTCGTCTGCATTCTTAATCTTTTTTAATCTCATTATGTAATCCTTCTTTTTTCGTAATTTTTTTGTGTCCATACTGGACAAGTCGATATTTATATTATATAATACCCCTGTTCGTTAAATCAATAACTAACAAAAATATTTTCATACAGGAGGAAAAAACAATGAAAAAATTAGCATTATTAACAGCAATTATCATGGCAGTATTAGCATTTTCTTTTGTTTTCGCTACTGAAGAAGTATTAACTACAACAGCAGTAGACGAAACAGTTGAAGAAAATGTAAATGATGGTGAAGTTACAGTTACTTCTGAAAACGAAGAAGTTGCTGCAGAACCAGAAGTTGCACCTGAAGCAGGTGAAGGCGAAGTTACAGAGCCAACAGCAGAAGATGGCGAAGTTGTTATCGCTCCAGCCCCAGAAGATACTACAGAAGGCGAAGACACAACTACAACAACAACTGACACAACAG
>JAFUGE010000021.1 GCA_017469545.1 Clostridia bacterium | reverse complement strand
CCCTTCTCTTTATCAAAAGGTCCAACCCCATGATACACATCAGGCGTTTTCTCTGCATAGGAATAACCTTTTCCCTTTTTAGTAACCACGTGCACGATAACTGGCTTATTCGCCTCTTTTGCCAATTCCAAGATGTCCGTCAAATCCCTTAAATCATGCCCATCAATCGGCCCCAAATAGGTAAAACCAAAATGTTCAAACAGCGTACTCTTTGGAAGGAGAGCATATTTAAATCCATCAACAATCCAATCCCAAAACTTCGTAATCAATTTCCCTAAAAAAGGAATGCGCCTTAGGAATCTCTTGACACCATTTTTGCTAGACCTATAAAAACCACTCGAACGAATTTTGCTAAGATCTTTGGCAATATTCCCCACGCTCGGCGAAATAGACATTTGGTTATCGTTTAAAATCACAATTAAATTTGTTCCTTTAATATTGGCATTATTTAATGCTTCAAACGCTAGGCCACCCGTCATGGCGCCGTCGCCAATCACTGCAATCGTATAATCGTCTTTCTCGGCCAGCTTATTGGCAGTCGCAATTCCAATCGCAGAAGAAATCGAAGTACTGCTATGGCCCGTACTAAAAATATCGTGCTCACTTTCATAGCTTTTTGGAAAACCACTAAGCCCATCCAACTTTCTAAGAGTAGTAAATTGCTCTTTCCTGCCAGTTAAAATCTTGTGCGTATAGCACTGATGTCCCACGTCAAAAATAATCTTATCGTCTGGTGAATCAAAAACATAGTGAAGTGCCACAGTAAGCTCCACCACGCCAAGATTGGGCGCTAAATGTCCACCAGTTTCAGAAACATGGTCAACAAGAAAAGACCTAATGTCGCTACATAGGCCTTTCAGTTCGTCCATATCAAGTCTTTTCAAATCTTTTATATTATCAATACGATCTAGAATTTTATACATTTCATCCACCGCTTCGCATTATATCACAACAAGAAAAAAATTGCAAATTTGGGGAGATAACCATGAGCTGCTATCCCCCCAAATTCCTTCGTCCCCTGTAGGGAACTTTACAGGATTCGTCCTGTATTGTCAATTTTCTGCCAATCGCTATCGGCAGTCTTCTTAATCTTGGCCATTCCGCGATGGAACTCCCACGATTTGAAAACCCATTCCTCTAGTAGTAAATTTCCATTTAAGTCCATGAAATTAGACTGGCCGTCTTCATTTACCACACGTCCCAAACCGTCTATGAAAGGCCAGGCATTCTGAAACCACACATCCGATAGGAATGTGCCATCTTTCCGAACATAGTTCCACAGCTCGTCCTTCCGTTGAACAGTGGAGATGCCATTTTCAAAGTTCCAGCATCTCCGGAACCACACTGGTGAAATGCACTTACCATCTGTCCTGATAAAGTTAAACATGCCATCAAATCGTTGAACTTGGGCGATGTCGTTCTCAAAATCACTCCCCCATTGAATCCAGTTTTTCAAAAGGAGCGTGCCATCAGGCTTCAGATAATTAATCTTATAATCGTTTCTCATGACGCGCCCGTATCCGTTGGTAAATGCCCAAGAATCTCGATAGAATTCCCCAGAAAGAAGCGTTCCATCTGGTTTGATATAATTATTTTGATGGTTCAAAACAATGACTGCAAAACCCTCTGAAAAATTGCCAGCCCAATCAAACCATTGCTCAGATAGAAGCACACCATCCGGATTTAAAAAATTCCATTTTCGAGTCTTGGTATCCCTCAGCCGTTTAAAACCTTCCGCCTCTGAATAGACCTCAATTTGCTGTCTCTTCTTCATGGCCTTCTCCTCCTTTTCTTCTCAATCGTAAAGAAAAAATAAAAAGAAATAAATCCCTCTCCTAATATACTCCATTTTATGTAAATTGTCAACCTCAAATCTCTATCCCGTTAGTCTCTGTAATTTGTGTCAAAAGTGGTATATTGCAAGGCAAAAAGGATTGGCAAACCGGAGGCGTACATAAGTACGTTGAGGATTTGCCAATCCTTTTTAACACAGCAAGATGCCGCTTTTCACACAAATTACCTGGTGTGGCGAGAGATATTAAGCAAAACTCCCACACTCGCAAGCAGCATCACCAAAGCCGTTCCACCATAGCTAAAGAACGGAAGAGGAATTCCTGTAACAGGCATTGAAGACGAAACAACCGCCATACTAAAAATCGCCTGAATGCCAATCATAGTCGTAATACCAATTGCCACAAGCGTTCCAAACATATCTGGCGCTTTGAGCGCAATCGTTATCCCTCTCCAAATAAATAATCCAAACAAAACCATGACAAGTAAAACACCTGCCAAGCCTAATTCTTCTGCTAAAATTGCAAAGATAAAGTCGTTATGTGGCTCCGGTATGTACATATATTTTTGAACGCTTTTTCCTAGTCCTACTCCAAAAAGGCCTCCCGAGCCTATGGCGTACAAAGACTGAATAATCTGCCATCCATCTCCTTGCACATCTTGCCATGGATCTAAGAAAATGGTCACTCTCTTCCATCGATACGTCTCAATTCTTGCTAAAACAAAAGCACCCACAACTCCCACAGCGCCAAGTGGTAAAAGCTGTGACATTTTCGCCCCAGCCGCAAAAATGATCGCAATCGCAATCACAGCCATAATCATAGTGGCACTCATATGTGGCTCCATTAAAAGCAAAACAGCAATCACGCCTATCAAAAGCAAATACGGCACAAGTCCCGTCCAAAACTTTTTTATTTTCCTTGGATTCTTCGAAATTTTTGCCGACATAAAAATAATCAGCGAAATTTTCATTAACTCCGAAGGTTGAAATTGAAAGCCGCCAAATCCCAGCCATCTCGTAGCATCATTTCTCGTGATTCCCACACCCGGAATTAGTACTGCAATCAACAGCAAAATAGAGCCAATCATAGCGATATCAGCAAGTCTACCTTTATAAATTCGATAATCAATGTTAGAAACAACTAGCATAACTACAATTCCTAATATGGCAAACCTCAATTGCTTACTCGCATAAAAATAACTGTTGCCTTCCGTTCTAAGTGAATATGGTGCACTCGCACTAAGAACCATGACAAGTCCAAAGGCTAGTAAAATAAGTACAACAATTAATAATCCATAATCTAATGCTTTTCTCTTACTTCTATTAGTCGTTAGCTCTGTTTCTTTCTTCTCCATAAAGAAATCTCCCTCTCTAAATTATCCAGACTCCTACCAAGCACAAAACAACAGTAATCAGCCAAAAGGCTGGAACAATCGTTGTTTCCTTGTATCCACTAAGTTCCAAATGATGGTGAATTGGTGCCATCTTAAAAATTCTTTTTCCGTTCGTTAATTTAAAATACGTCACTTGTAAGATAACCGACAAAGCCTCAATCACACAAATCCCTGCTACCACAACCAAAACAAGCGGCATTTTTAAAATAAGTGCAACGCTGCAAAATGCTCCCCCAAGTGCAAGAGAACCAGTATCTCCCATAAAAACTTTTGCTGGATACATATTAAAAATCAAAAATCCAATCGTACTTCCCGCCACAATAGACGAAAACACGCTCATTTCTTTATCCCCATACATTGCCGCAACAAACGCGAAGAAAATCATAATAATCGTTGTAATGCCGGAAGCCAAGCCATCTAATCCGTCTGTCAAATTCAAACTATTCGTACAAGCAAGAATGATAAACACACTGCACGGAATATATGCCCAAACCGGCACTGTAATATATTGCTTCAAAATCGGAATATACGTCTCTGTACCAAAACCTGAATATACCAAATATACAACAAACGCTACTGCAATCACAATCAGCCCAAGCATCTTAAGGGATGGCGAAAGTCCTTTGGGATTTTTTAAAACTAGCTTTTTAAAATCGTCGATAAACCCAATTAGTCCATACCCCAGCGTCACTAAAGCCACCGGCAAAATCCTCGGATACTTAATCGAAACAACTCCCGAAATCACTAATATAACAAGTAGCATAATAATGCCACCCATCGTTGGTGTTCCGCTCTTCTTTAAATGCGCCTGCGGCCCATCGTCTCGCACCACTTGCCCTATCTTTAATTTTCTCAGTATCGGAATTACAATCATTCCTAACACGACTGTCGCAACAAACGCCGACAACAGCGCCTTTATTTGTATATTCATTCCTTCCTCCTATATTCCTCCGTAGGGGCAGCGTATGACGCTGCCCACGGGTTGCGTCATACGCAACCCCTACAAATTTAATTACCAAATTATTATTCAATTAGTTACCATGCATAAATGTCGTCATTCTTAGACTCCGGCAACTTCTTCATTGCTTCCCTTGCCACTTCCCTATCGTCAAAATGATTGTGCACACCATTTACTTCTTGATACGTCTCGTGCCCCTTGCCAGCAATTAATACTAAATCATTTCTTTTCGCCATTCTAATCGCGTGCTCAATTGCTTTCTTTCTATCCACTATTACAGTATATTTGCCTTTTGTCTTTTTCATGCCCTCTTCGATTTCTTTCACAATTTCTTTTGGTTCTTCTGTTCTTGGATTGTCAGAAGTAATGACAGTATATGCCGCATTTTTCCCAGCAATTTCGCCCATAATCGGTCTCTTTATTTTGTCTCTATCTCCGCCGCATCCAAACACACAAATCACTCTTCCTTTGGTGTATGTTTTTACCGCCTTCAAAATACTTTCCAAACTTGCAGGCGAATGCGCATAATCTACCATTACCGTCAAATTTCGATCATTCGGAACCATCTCTGATCTACCAGGAACCGTCACCTCTTCTAATCCCTCAATGATATTCTCAACACTAGCGCCCAATTTCACAGATGCGCAAATCGCAGCTAAAGAATTATACACAGTAAATCTTCCAGGAATATTGACTTTAATTCTTTGCATCACTTTATTAAACGGCATTTTAAAATCAGAATAACTATTCGTAATAATAATATCCCTGGCAGAAACGAATGGGTTGTTATCAATGCCAAACGTGGTCATTGGACATGTTGCAATATCCATTAATTTTCTTGCATACATATCGTCACAGTTCACATATCCCTCTTTGCACATCGTAAATAGTTTTGCTTTCGCCGCAAAATAGTCGTCAAACGTCTTGTGGAAATCTAAATGGTCTTGCGATAAATTCGTAAAAATACCAATGTCAAATGACGAACCTAACACTCTATCTAGTGCAAGCGCGTGAGACGAAACTTCCATGACAACAACATCGCATTTTTCGTCCGCCATTTTGCGAAACAACTTTTGCAAATCAATGCTTTCCGGAGTTGTTCTTGTCGCCTCTACTTCTTCGTCGCCAATCATATTTGCAATCGTTCCAATTAGGCCAACTTTCTTGCCTGCTTTCTCCATGATTTTCTTAATCATATAGGAAGTCGTTGTCTTGCCCTTCGTGCCAGTAATCCCAACCAATTTAAACTCTCTAGAAGGATGGTGATAAAAATTACAAGCAGCAAGTGCCAACAATTTTCTCGTATCTTCGCTCGTCACCAAAGTAATTCCCTCTGGCAACACACCATCCCAAGCGCCCTTTTGCACGGCAATTACCTTCGCACCGTTCAAAAGTGCTTGCTCAATATACGCGTGTCCATCCGTCTTAAAACCTTGAATTGCCACAAACATATCATTCGTCGAAACGGTGCGAGAATCACATTGAACCTCATTTACGTCAAAATTCAAATCTCCCTCAACCGTAACACCCTCAATACCTTCCAAAATCTCAGACAAAATCATTTTTCATTTTCCTTTCCAAATATCTATTCTCATTGCGGGCGGCGTGCTACACCGCCCCTACAACAAATTCAATTCTCCCAGCCGTGGCTTCGCCCTTTCGGGCAGGGAGGAAAATCTACTCTACATCAATGCCAACAGGACGGAACTCCACGCGCACTATCGTGCCTTCCTCTACTTCTGTGCCAGCCGCAGGTTCCTGCAACACAGACATACCGCTTCCTGAAATCTTAATATTCAAATTGCTATCTGCAAGCTTCTTCGTCGCAGCAACAACATCCAATTTCTTCACATCCGGAACCTTCGTCGTAAAGCGAATATCATTTCCCTCAATATACAATTTTACTAAAGACTTCTCATTTAGCGTCTCGCCCTGTACCGGAATCTGGCTAACAACTTTCGCATTCACGTCGCTCTCGTCAACGCTATATTTTAATCCTGCATTATTCAAAATTCTAATGGCCTCGCCCACTGTTCTATTCGTCACGTCAGGCACTGTCACTTTATTCGTCTTGTCGTCCGTATAACTATAATCTTGAGGAACTTCCAAATATTCCAAAACTTCGTCTAAAATATTTCCTACCACTGGTGCACAAATTCCGCCGCCTTGGTGCCCTTGAGGTCCCTGAGGATTATACAAATTAAAGATAACTGCTACTTGTGGATTGCTAACAGGAGCCACACCTACAAACGAAGCCACGTATTTTTTATCAGCGCCTCTTCCCTGCTCCGCTGTACTCGTCTTTCCTGCAACATAGTAGCCTTTTACTTGCGCATATCTACCAGTTCCGTCGTCAACCACGCTTTGCATCATATCCAAAACCATTTCCGATGTCTCCGCCGATACTACTTGTTTTACAATCTTTGGTTCATTCGATTGCACCACGTTTCCGTTGTTATCCACAATTTCTTTTACAATTCTAGGTTGCATTAGTTTTCCATCATTTGCAATCGCACAAATTGCATTTAACATATTTAAAGGGGTAAGCGTAAAGCCTTGCCCAAACGACGCTGTAGCAAGCGTAGAATCCGTAACATCATTAATATTATGAATAATACCACTCGTTTCGCCTATCATGTCAACGCCCGTTTTCTGCGAAATGCCAAACGCATCCAAATACTTGTAAAAATCCTGCTTTCCAATTTTTAAAGCAACACTCATAAAAACAGGGTTACAAGAATTCATTAATCCCTTTCTCAAGCTCTGGGTTCCATGCGGATTATAACTTCTCCAGCACTTGATTTCCCATCCTTCAATTTTCAAGCTACCCGTACAATTAAACTGTACAGTATCCACATTATTCACGTACTTCTCTTCAATCGCAATCGCCGAAGTAATTGTCTTAAATACAGAACCCGGCTCATATGTATCCGAAATCGCTCTATTCTTCCACATCTCCTGCAAAGCTTTACTTCTCTCACTCCCCGACATCTCGCTCCACTTTGCTGCCAGCGTATCGTCATTAATCGTAAACGGGTCGTTCGGATCATAATCCGGCGCAACCGCCATCGCCAATATATCACCATTTTGAGGATTCATAATAATACAAGTACCATATTCAACCGGGCTATTGTCCACCAAAGCCTGTTCCAAATACTTCTCTGCCTTATGCTGAATGACCTCGTCAATCGTAAGGATAAGATTTAATCCATCCTCTGGCGGAATATACCTCTCGTCATTTAGTGGAAGCTCTGCGCCCGTCGCATCTGTACCAATCGTAAGTTGACCAGCCACGCCCTTAAGCACGCTTTCATACTTTGCTTCCAATCCCTCTAGTCCTTGGTTATCCGTTCCACAAAAGCCCAAAACATGCGACAAAAAAGCTCCCTTCGGATAATATCTTTTTGTATCCTCATAGATATTAATTCCCTTAATCTTATTCTCGCTAATCCAAACTCTAACTTTATCCGTCACTTCTTTATCTAGTTTTTTTGCGATAATTTCTTCACTCGTATTTTTATTTACTTTCGTCAAAACGCTTTCATAATCCAACTCTAGAATCTCTGAAAGTCCCTTTGCCGCAGTCTCTTTGTCCTTAATATTCTTAGGAGTAACACTTACTGTTTCCACCGAAATACTTCTCGCAAGCACTTCTCCATTTCTATCATAAATCGTTCCCCTCTTAGGGCTAATCACTCTACTCTTAGTTTGTTGTGTATATGCTTTTTTCTGCAAATCGGTTGCTTTAATTACCTGCCAATAAAACATCCTTCCAAAAAGCATCAAAATCACAAGTGCAAAAATTGTTAAAAGAATGGTAGTTCTTTTTTTAGACTCGATATTTGCTTTAGCCATACCATACCTCCTTAGAATAAATTATATCATATATTCTAGACATTAATGCAACATATTTGGAATTTTTTATAAGAAAAATAAAAATCTAAAAATCAATGATTTTTAGATTTTCACTAATCAATTATCTTTCTGATTTCATTTATGATTTTTTCAAACCAGTTCATTTCGTTTTCGTCTTCCATCACAACCGGCGTCGTGATTTTATCTTTCTTCTCGACACTCACATATTGTGTTTGCGAACTCGTTGGTTTTTGCATACCAAGCTGGTACTTCGCGTAATTTTCCACATACGTTAAATCCGTTTTGCTTTCGATATCTGCCTGTACTTGTCCATTCACAGCCTGTATTTCTGCCAATTCATTCTTCATTTTTTTGATGCTATTAAATTTTTCGTTAATCACTGAATAACGATAGCAAATCATAAAGAACAAAGAAAAGAAAACAGAAACAAGTGCAATATTTCTCAATACAGAAGTAAGACTCGTCTTCGGCTTTGCGGCCACCTGCGCCTTTTTCAAGCTCATTTCTTGTGGTTTATTATTTAATTTTTTAGAAGATTCCAAAGAAATATCAATACTACTCTTCGTTTTCGTCACTGGCTTTTTCGTCGTTGCAATATTTGTTTTTTTCGGAACTCTCTTTGTTTCCGGTGCTTTGGTAGCAGTCGTCGCTCTTCTAACAGAAGTTGTTTTTGCTGCTACATTCCTCTTTTTT
>JAFUGE010000003.1 GCA_017469545.1 Clostridia bacterium | reverse complement strand
GAAAATCTTGTTAGCATTAAGGGAAGCGAGAATATTAGCGGCCTTAAGCAAGACGGAATTGACGAGAAAAATTTAGATAATTACGATATTGCGATGTTATCCTCGGCACTGAAAAAAGTAATTGATTTGGAAAAGATTTATGGCAGAGAGTACGTGAAAGAAAACTGCAATTACAAGCCTAGAACAGATAATATTCAAAAGATTATCGATACTTGCAAGCAAGAAAAAGAGTTTTACGAAAAGACGGAGACAGAGCTTATTGGAAATAGCATAGAATACAATCGCAGTGAGGCACTTTCTCTTAGCAAGGCGCTAGCAAGCGTGAGAGAAGCACTTTCAAACGATGGCAAGCTATCGCTACTTGAAAAAATGAAACTTAAGAAAGAAATAGATTTGCTGGACAAAGTCAAAATCAATGGTGCCACTTTAAAAGAAAACATGACAGCAGAAAATTTAAATTTGGCTTCGGAAAAAGTGAGCTACGATTTGAAAGTCGGAAAAATAAAAAGCGACATTGCGGCTGTTTTGCCACAGGGAGACATTTGGGCGAGAGTCAGCGAGCAGGAGTTTTCTAGGTCGCTTGGCGATATCGTGGAGTTGCTTTCTACTTTCAACAATTATGAGGCGATTGTCAAAGATTTGAAATATGCTTTGGACGATATTTTTAGGGAAAATAGCAATGTGCAGCAGTATTTGAAAGGCGAAGAGTACGAGAAAATTTATGAAGAAATGACGAGAGCGCAGGATTATAGCAACTACCTAGAAAGCCAAAGTGATTATAGCACGCAGATAGAAGCGCTAGAAAATAAGACGGTTAAGACGAGAGAAATTTTCAAAGATTTGATTGTTGCTGTGAAAGAAAAAGATTTAGAGGGTTTTAAAGCGGCAAGAAAAACGATAGAAAAAATTTATGAAGTGGATCATACTTATAGCAAATTGAAAAGTAAATATCCGGAAGAGACTTCGCAATATCCGCGATTTATCGAGAAATATATTTCGCTAGACGAAGAGGATAGAAAGCTGATTTTGAAGGACTTTGACGACATTTTAGCGTATTACAAATTAAAGATGTTCTTCTTGTATCAAGAAATCAACAATCAAAAAATACAAGATTTGCTAGCGGAAAAAGAAGAGATGGAAGCGGAAGAAAAGGCGACGGTTATCAAGACGATTGAGCAAAAAAGTTGGTATCACCAGATTAATAATATGAACAATGTGACTTGCAAATCGCTTTCGCAGTGGTTATCGCTAAAGACGAAGCTTGGCAAGGGCACGGGCAAGAGAGCCAATATCATAAGGCGTGAAATGCAAGAGCAAATGCAAATTGCGAAAGATGCCATTCCAATTTGGATTATGCCGCTCGATAAAGTGATTGAGCAATATCCATACAGCAATCAAGCGCAATTCGATGTGATTATTATGGACGAGAGTTCGCAATCTTCGGTGATGTCGCTTACGGCGCTTTTGAGAGGCAAGAAGTGCATTATCGTGGGAGACGATAAGCAGATAAGCCCGATTTCAGTAGGGGTTACCGTGGACAGTGTCAAGGATTTGCAAAACAAATATTTGAAAGACACTTGCTTGGGCGTAGGATTTGATATGGATACGAGTATTTACGACTTGGCACAAAACGTTTGTGGCAGCAAGAAGGTAGTCCTAAAGGAGCATTTTAGATGCTTGCCGGAAATTATTGAATTTTCGAATATTTATTTCTATGGCAATCAAATCAACTGCTTGAAAGTGAGAGGAAAGTCCAACACGATTAAAGAGCCGATTAAGACGTGCTATTTGGAGGACGGCGTTGTTAGCAATAGTAGTTCGAGCAACTTGGTGAACAAAAAAGAAGTGGAGAAAATCATAGAAATTTTAAAGGAAATCAGAGACGATAAAACGTATAACAACAAAACGATTGGTATTATTGTTTTGCAAAATAGTAATGCGCAGATAAAGGCGATTAACACGGCAGTTTGGCAGAATTTTGACAACGACTTTATCAAAGAGAGAAGAATCAAAATCGGAAACTCTTATGAGTTCCAGGGCGACGAGAGAGATGTCATTATTCTTTCGATGGTGATTTCAAAAACGCAGGAAACCGGCGAGCAAAGAATTGTCAAGGCATTTACGACCAAAGAATATGAGAGGTCGTTTAACGTGGCGGCTTCGAGAGGCAAGGAGCAAATGATTTTGGTATATTCGATTAAGCCGAGCGATTTAAGCAATGAATGTTTGCGATACAAATTAATTACCTATTGCACGACGTTTGATGCGCAAAAGAAAAAGCAGAGTGAAGTGCAGCTAGAGACAGACTTTGAAAGAGATTTGTATGACGATTTAACGGCAAACAACATTCAGCTTACACCGCATTTTAAAATCGGAAAATATGAAGTCGACTTTGCTGTAAATGACGAAAGTGGCAGAATGATTGGCATTGAGTGCGACGGCGACAGAGTGAATACGAGGGAAGATTACGAAGCGGATATAGGCGAGCAAGACGTGCTTCATAGATGTGGCTGGGAGTTTATTAGAGTGAGGGCGAGCGAGTATTACTATGACCGTGAAAAAGTAATAAAAGAAATCGTAGATAAATTAAAATAACTGTAGGGGCAGCGTATCACGCTGCCCACAAAGAATCAAATTGGAGGTAAAATCATGGGATTTTATTTTAGAAAAAATTTTAAAATTGGAAAGTTAGTCAATGTTAGCGTTTCCAAATCAGGTGTGGGCGTGTCCGCTGGTGTGAAAGGATTTCGTATTGGCACAGGCCCAAAAGGAAACTACGTTTCAATGAGTAAAAGTGGCATAGGCTATAAAAAATATTTCGGTGGTAGCAAGAAAAAAACTTCTTCTAGCAAGAGTAAAAATGGAAGCAAAACTACCAGCAAAACAGCCGTAGCAGCAAATCAAAACATTGACGATATCACAACTTACAACACAGAAAATGTGGTAGATTCTTCTTCCAGAGAATTAGTAGAAACCATCAGAGCCAACAGAAAGAAATTATTCGGCAAGAAGACAGAGCTATACTACGACATCGACGAAGAGACGGAAAACAAACTACAAAGATTTTACGACTCTTTCGAAGAATTAGAAGACTGCGATCAAATATGGTATGTGTATGGCAAAAGCAAGGATATGGCAAACAACTATCATAATGCAGATTCGAAATCACTAATGCGAAAGGAAATCACAATTCAATATGGTGTTCCGAAATTTATCAAAACAAACGTCAGTGTTCCATTTATACAGGCGGGCGACCAAGAATTATTCTTCTTCCCAGACAAAGTGCTAGTGGTAGAGGGGAAAAAAATTGGGGCACTCTCTTACAACAATTTAAGCGTAGTGGTAGAAAGAGGAAAGTTTAAAGAGGAAGGGCAAAAGCCAAGCGACGCCAAAGTAGTAGAGACAACTTACAAATATACCAATAAAGACGGCGGCCCAGACAAGAGATATTCTTACAATCCAAAAACCTCCATTATGGAATACACATTTTTATACTTCCTTGGCAGCAGAAGTTTCAGCGAATGCATCATGCTTTCGAAAAATAACGTAGGCGAAAAACTAAAATTCGAAATCGAGAATTTAAAAAGAGATGTGAACTTCAATGAAAACGCAGACAAATCTGTAGGGAGCGGCGTCAACGGCGACCCGAAAGAAATAGGAACAGATGCAAACATCGAAGATTACGAGCCACAAGAGCCATCTGTGGGGGAGGAGAATCACACTTCCCGCGGAGAAGGCAATATGTTTTATAAAAAATAAAATACGGGTTGAGCAATGCTCACCCCACACCGTAGGGGCAGCGTATCACGCTGCCCGTGGCGGAGACATAAGAGAAAGTGCGACTGAACTCGAAAAAAGTTGAAAATAGAGCAAATGAGCGTTAAAAGCCCGCGCTTGCAAGGGCTTAGCGAATGCGAATGATACTTTTTTCGAAATAAGGAGGAGCAGCGGAGTGGCGTATCGACTTTTTTGAATAAAAAAGTCGCAAGCCACATAGCTTGCGACGACTTGGTCGGAGTGATGCGATTCGAACGCACGGCCTCTTGGTCCCGAACCAAGCGCTCTACCAACTGAGCCACACCCCGATTTACAGATATATCAAATATTGGCGGGCAGCGCGATTTGCTGCGGAGATATGTAATATTGGTGGGCAGCATGGTACGCTGCCTCTACAAATTATTTACACGCATTTGTTTTTCTGGTTGCGCGGCGCTTTACGCCGTTTTTACAAAAGTATTTTCCGATTTCCTGTAATGCTGTTTTTTCAGCAATCACAGAGCCGTACTCGTTAATCTTTCCTTTGCATAAATCCGGTGACTTAGCAAGTGACGCGAAGTCTAGGATGTGATGGAAAGACGCGTTTTCCATTTCTAAGTAATATTCGTCGTTTAGTTTATATAACGTATTTTCTCCTAAAGTACCTAAATCAATTGTCTTGCAAAAGTCGCAAACATCGTCGAAAGAATCGAATACATATAAGGCTTTTTGGATGTTTAGTGCCACATTTTTTCTCTTCAATTTGAAGTTTTTCTTTTTCAAATTCGTCTTTTGATGTAGCTGTTGGAAAGCGGCAGAATCGTCAGACTTGGTTACGATTAAGGTGAAGTTCCCACTTCCTGTCGCCGAAGCCTCCACGTAAATCATAGATTCGTTTACGTCAAAGCCGTATTCTCTCTCGGCCTCATTCATCATATCCCAGAACAAATCTTGAGACTCCGGAGAATTGTATATAAAAGATTGCAAGTCAATATTTCTCTCTTCTAAGTCAGCTAAGCTTAGGGTAATTTTTAATTTATTTTCGTTCAACTTCTCTATCTTCATACAAAATACCCTCCTTTAATTACAATATGCACCTCTACATATATTATAGCGCTTCCGATAAAACAAGGAAAGCCTCAAATATTGGTAATATAGTATACGACAAAATCAGTCTAATAGTACGTTGTACGAAGAATTATATTCGTAAAACAACAGTTTGTCAATTATTATGTTCTAAAATTTACAAACCGTTAATAAAGTTTAAATGTAATTCGCAATTACAACAAGGAAGGGGATATTATGAAAAGAAAACTAATCATTATCATTGCTTTGCTTGCTATTATTTTGATGGGAGCAAGGCTATTTGCTGGAAAAGCACAGCAGGAGGAAGAGAGAGAAATAGAGGAGCTTAGCGGTAAAATCGTGCTATATTTTAAAGGAAAAAACGAAATGGAATTAGGCAAAGAATACAGAAATGTTTCTATCAATAGTATCAGGGAAAACGCTGGAAAGACGATTGTAGAAGAGGTTTTGAAAGGGCCTACGTCTGAGGAGCTTGTGAGCACCATCCCGGAAGAGACAAGGCTACTTGCGGTATCTGTGGAGGGAAACATGGCGATAGTGGATTTGTCGCGAGAATTTATCGAGAAGCAGCAAAACAACGCGGCCGACAGCCTGCTTGGCATATACTCCATCGTCAATTCGCTTACAGAATTAACAGAAATCGAACAAGTAAAGTTTTTGATTGAAAGCCGAGAAGCAGAAAGCTACAACGGTTATTTCGATATGAGCAAACCGTTTGTGAGAAGCATCTGAACCGTAGGGGCTATCCAAGGGGGGCGGAGGAAAATGGATAGGCGAAACATTTAGGGACGTCCCTTTTTGTTTCATCCATTTTCCTCCGTCCCCCTTGGATAACCCCTTGATGGATAGTCACATATTATCAAAATAATTCTTAAGCACGACATACGCCTCTTTTGGTGACAGTTCATCTAGCATTTCGGTGATGCGGCAAGAGTAGTATAGGTCGCGAGAGTTGTCGTACAAGACGGGGACGTCGATGTCTTTGTCTAGTAGTGATATTTTTTCTGGCAAAATGGAAGTCGTGATAAGCACTTCTGGGTTCTTGAAAGCGCCTAGTTGGTAGGCGTCTAGTTCTATGATATTTGGTGTTTCTTCAATTTCCGATGTGTCCATGACTTTGCAATATTCATTTGGCACATCGATTTTTAGTCCTACGTATTCGTCAGACTGAAATTTATATTCACTATCTTTTGGGTTTAAAAAGCCTGTAATACAAGGCTTTGGATATCCATTCAAATTCACTTCTTTATCAAATTGTTTCGACAAACGAATCCCAAATTTTAAAAGTTCGTCCGCTCTCTCTTTTAAAACATAACGATAAATAATAGCCATTTTCGAATACCTCCATCAAATTAAGTATATAATAAATTTCAGAATAGTCAAACAAAATTGTAGGGGCAGCGTAGCACGCTGCCCGGAGCTGCCCGGGAAACAACAAAAATCATTTGACTTTAAAATGATTAAGAATTATACTTAATTTTGATGGAAATTTGTTACCAAGTTCGGGTCGCGTAATACATAGGCCCCTACGGTGTAACAACAAATAATTGTGTAAGGAGGATAAGAATGAGCAATTTAGTGGAAATTAGATGGCACGGAAGAGGAGGCCAGGGGGCGAAAACAGCGTCTTTGCTGCTTGCAGATGCCGCATTTAATACAGGAAAATTCATTCAAGGGTTCCCTGAGTATGGCCCGGAGAGAATGGGTGCGCCAATTACGGCTTACAATAGAATTAGCGACGAGAGAATTAAAATTCATAGCAATATTTATGAGCCGGATTACGTAGTAGTAGTTGACGATACGCTGCTTGAATGCGTGGATGTAACGGCCGGCCTAAAGGAAGAGGGCGCGATTGTCATTAATACGACGAAAACGCCTGACGAAGTAAGGCCTCTATTAAAAGGATACAAAGGAAAGGTTTGTACGGTTGATGCGAAAACGATTTCGGAAGAAACATTGGGCAGATATTTCCCTAATACACCAATGCTTGCGGCGATTGTAAAGGTTAGCGGAATTATGGAGGAGGAAGTTTTCTTGAAAGATATGGAGAGCTCTTTTGCGCATAAATTTGCAAAGAAACCAGAAGTGATTCCAGGAAATATGGAGGCGCTAAAGAGGGCACTAAATGAGGTTCAGGGATTATAAAATCCGTAATGGAGCACGATGTACTCCGCTACGAAAAACAATGAAAGGAGAAACGAAAATGTCAGAGAGAAAATGTAATATTACGCCAGATTCTACTTGGGAAGAAATGACGTTTGGCGGAACAATATATGATGCAGGCAATGCAGAGGATTTTAAAACAGGCGATTGGAGATCAAGAAAGCCAGTTTTTCTAGAGGAAAAGTGTAAGCAATGCGGACTTTGCGTTCCAACTTGCCCGGATAGTGCGATTCCAGTAGTAGAGGGCGGAAAGAGAACAGACTTTAATTACGACTATTGCAAAGGATGTGGCGTTTGTGCAAAAGCGTGCCCATTCGGCGCAATTGCAATGAAATAAAGGAGGAGGATAATATGAGTATTAGAGATAGATTAAGCGGTAACGAAGCCGTAGCCAATGCTATGAGACAAATCAATCCGGATGTTGTTGCTGCTTTCCCAATTACACCATCGACAGAAGTTCCTCAATATTTTTCAACTTTTGTCAATAATGGTGCCGTAGATACAGAATTCGTCCCTGTAGAGAGCGAGCATAGCGCCATGAGCGCTTGTATTGGTGCTTCTAGTGCCGGCGGAAGAGTTATGACAGCCACTTCGGCCAATGGATTATCGCTAATGTGGGAGATGCTATATATTGCGTCAAGCCTTAGGCTTCCAATCGTGATGGCTTGTGTAAACAGAGCTGTTTCAGGCCCTTTAAATATCCACAACGACCATTCAGACTCAATGGGCGCAAGGGATTCAGGCTGGATACAGTTGTATTCAGAAACAAACCAAGAGGCATATGATAACTTTATTATGGCCACGAGAATTGCGGAGCACAAAGACGTGCAATTGCCTGTAATGGTTTGCTATGATGGATTTATTACATCACACTCTATTGAAAACATAGAGCTTTTAGAAGACGATAAAGTAAAAGAATTTGTAGGCGCACATCGCCCAGAACATTATCTATTAAATAGAGAAGAGCCAATCGCCGTTGGCCCATTGGATGTACAACCATACTTGTTTGAGCACAAATACCAACAAGCAAGCGGTATGAGAAATGCTAGAAAAGTCATTCAAGAAGTTTCAGAAGAATTCGAGAAATTGACAGGCAGAAAATATGAATTCATTGAGAAGTACCAAATGGACGATGCAGAAGTTGCCATTGTCGTACTAAACTCTACAGCAGGCACAGCAAAATATGTTGTAGATACTTTGAGAAAACAAGGCGTAAAAGCAGGCGTAGTAAAGCCAAGAACGTTTAGACCATTCCCGGGAGAGGAAATCGCAGAAGCGCTAAAGAATGTAAAAGCAGTCGCAGTATTGGATAAGGCAGACGGCTTAAATGGCGTTGGCGGCCCACTATTTACAGACGTTACATCAGCCATGATGGTAAATGGCGTTTTAGATACAAAAGTGGTAAATTATATTTACGGTATCGGAGGAAGAGACGTAAAAGCAGACGATATAGAAAAAGTTTATCGCGATTTGCAAGAAATCGTATCTTCAGGTAAAGTAGGAAACGCTTATCGTTATTTAGGTTTGAAGGGAGGTAGAGACTAATGGCATATAATTTAAAAGAGGCAATTCAAAAACCAAATAGAATGACAGCTGGACACAGAATGTGTGCAGGATGTGGAGCGCCAGTTGTTGTAAATGCAGTGCTTAGAGGATTAAAAGAAGAAGACCACGCCGTAATTGGCGCAGCGACAGGATGCCTAGAAGTTTCTACATTTACGTATCCATATACTGCCTGGAGAGATTCTTTCATTCATACGGCTTTCGAGTGTGCTGGGGCCACAGTTGCTGGGGCAGAGGCTGCTTATAAAGCTATGAAGAGAAAAGGCACACTTCCAGAAGACGAGCATACGAAATTTATCGCATTTGGTGGAGACGGCGGAACTTATGATATAGGTCTTCAATCTCTATCAGGTGCAATGGAAAGAGGCCACGACATGGTTTATGTATGCTACGATAATGGTGCCTACATGAACACAGGAATTCAAAGGTCTTCGGCAACACCAAGATTTGCCGACACAACAACTTCTCCAGCAGGAAAAGTGATTCCAGGAAAGCAACAAAAGAGAAAAGATTTAACAGAAGTCATTGCAAATCACCATATCCCATACGTAGCGCAAACTGCTGCAATTGGCAACTTTAGCGACATTACAACAAAAGCGGAAAAAGCCATTTACACAGAAGGCCCAGCCTTTATGAATATACTTGCTCCATGCCCAAGAGGATGGGGATATGAAACAGAAGACTTAATGCTAATCAACAAATTAGCTGTTGAAACTTGCTATTGGCCTTTGTATGAAGTAATCGACGGCAGATATGTCGTTAATTACAAGCCGAAGAACAAACTTCCAGTATCAGAATTCTTAAAGCCACAAAGAAGATTTAAACATCTATTTGCTCCAGGCAACGAGTGGATGCTAGAAGAATTGCAAAAAGAAGTAGACGAAAGATGGCAGAGATTGCTAGATTTAGAAGCAATGACAAACCAATAAAATGTGCGGGTGGCGTGATACGCCACCCCTACAATTAAAATAATATATGAAGCGGTTCATGTAGGGGCAGCGTAATACGCTGCCCGTTGTTTTTGTCCGCACAATCCAAAATAATATTGGGTTGCCCTGTAGGGACGACCCTAATTTTTTTGCACAAATTTTCCAAATGCTTGATAATATTTTTTAAAATGTATATAATAATTTGTGAAAAATAAAAAATTGTAGGGGTCGGCGTCCCCGACGACCCGTAAAAACGGGTCGAATTCAAAGGAGGAAATAAGATGGCAGAAACAAAAACAGAAGGACAAAAGTTAAAAGAGAAACTTTTGACAGAAAAGAAAAACGGTTGGAGCGAGCTTAGTGACGCTCAAAAGAAAACGGTTCTAAAATTTAGTGATGGTTACATCGACTTTTTAAATAAGGCGAAGATTGAAAGGGAGTTTGTGAAAGAGGCCCAAAAGCTTGCAGAAGCAAACGGTTTCAAGTCTTTAGACAAATACAAAAAATTAAAAGCAGGCGACAAAGTTTATTACATCAATAGAAGCAAAAATATTATTTTGGCTGTGATTGGTAAAGAGAAATTAGAAGATGGCGTGAATGTTGTTGGTGCCCATATGGATTCTCCAAGGCTTGATTTGAAGCCAAATCCACTTTATGAAGATGGCGGATTTGCTTACTTCAAAACGCAATACTATGGCGGCATTAAGAAGTATCAATGGGTAACACTTCCACTTGCGATTCACGGCGTTGTAGCGCTTAAAAATGGCAAAAATGTTGAAGTGAAAATTGGCGAAGAGGACGACGACGTGACGTTCGTGATTACGGATTTGCTTCCTCATATGGCTAGACATCAAATGGAAAAGAAAGCGACGGAAATCATTGAGGGCGAGGCGCTAAACCTTTTGATTGGTAGCATTCCGTATGACGACGACAAGATAAGTCAAAAAGTAAAACTAAATATCATGAAATTATTAAATGAGAAATACGGCATCGTGGAAGAGGATTTCTTGAGTGCGGAATTGGAAATCGTGCCAGCCATGAAAGCAAAATCACTTGGATTTGATAGAAGTATGGTTGGTGGCTATGGCCAGGACGATAAGGTTTGCTCGTACTGCTCGCTTAAGGCAATTACAGAAATCGAAGACCCTGAAAGGACGGCCATATGCTTACTAGTCGATAAAGAGGAAATCGGAAGCATTGGTAATACAGGTATGGAATCGCTTGCATTTGAAACATTTTTGGGAGAATTGCTAGCTTTAACGGGCGAAGACAAAACACCAAACGTTTTGCATAGATTGTATCAACATTCTAAAATGTTGTCTGCTGACGTGGATGGCGCGTTTGACCCAATTTATGCATCCGTTGCAGATAAGAGAAATGCTTCGTTCTTCGGATTTGGCGTAGGAATGAACAAATACACGGGCAGCAGAGGAAAGAGTGGTGCATCTGATGCCAATGCTGAATTTGTGGCAGAAATTAGAAAATTGTTTGACGAAAACAAAGTAAGGTATCAATTGGCTGAGCTTGGAAAAGTAGACGAGGGCGGCGGCGGAACAATCGCTTACATCTTGGCAAACAAAGGAATGGATGTTATTGACTGCGGAACGCCAGTATTATCAATGCATTCACCATACGAAGTAGCAAGCAAGTTTGATATTTTTATGTCTTATAAAGCTTATAAGGCTTTTATGAAATAAAAATCTATCCAAAGGGGACGGAGGAAAATGGATAACAACTTATCCATTTTCCTCCGTCCCCCTTGGATATCCTTCTTGGGAACAAAATCGTCTCATTTTCGTCTAACAAAATGTAGAAAATTTTTGAGGGGGTTTTGCTATGAACATATGGACGAGAATTATTGTGGGTATCCTTGCGATTGCCTTGGTTGTGGGGGCAGGATACGCGATTTATACGGCAATGAAAGAAGAGCCGGTTACGCCAGTGGAAAAAAATCTGCCAGAGGAAGCGCCAAACAACAAGCCTGAAAGCGAAGAGAAAAAAGAAGAAGAGCACAAAATTAGCAAATATGCGCAAATGTACATTACTTTACTAGAGCACTTGATGCCGGAAGACGGGGCGCTAAATCATGGAGACTTCATTTCCATTGACGTTGCTTCACTAGACAAAGAATACGCAAATGAAGAGCTAAAAGAGACAACGCAGGTATTTCATATTGACGAGATGGACGTAGAGGACATCGTGAATTACTTAAAGAAATATCACGAAACGATTAGAACGAATTCTATGGATGAATTGAAAGAACTAGGCTTGATGCATACAGAAGATTTCCCTTATTGTGATGGCGCCATTGTATCTGTAAGAAATATCGAAATTATTGGTGAGGATCATTTCAAAATCAGCATGGAAAAATACAGAAGCGGCTTAGCGGCCATTTTCCTTACCTATGAAGTGCAATATGTAAATGGCGCTTGGACGTATGAAATAACCGGCTATGCAATTGCGTAATTGATTTTTAAATTGTCCAAGGGGGTCAAGGGAGCTATCCAAGGGGGACGGAGGAAAATGGATAAAACATTATCCATTTTCCTCCGTCCCCCTTGGATAGCTCCCTTGGATACCCTCCCCTTTGGATAGATTTTATTTCTAAAAACATTGACATTTTATCGAAGAAAATATATCATATTTGTATACGGAAGTAAGACTTTGAGAAGAATCCGTAAGCGACAAGAATGGAGGATTATTATGGGAGAAGTAATAGTAATAACATCGGGTAAAGGCGGTGTTGGCAAAACAACGAGTGCAGCAAATCTTGGCACAGCTTTGACAATGATGGGCAAAAAAGTTGTATTAGTTGATACTGATATTGGACTTAGAAATCTTGACGTTGTTATGGGACTTGAAAATAGAATTGTTTACGATATCGTGGATGTCGTAGAGGAAAACTGTAAATTGAAACAGGCGCTTATCAAAGATAGAAGATACGAGGGCCTATTTTTGCTACCTGCAGCACAGACAAGAGACAAAAATGCAGTGAACGAAGAGCAAATGAAGAAAATTTGTGAGGAGTTAAAATTAGAATTTGATTATGTGATTATTGACTGTCCAGCGGGCATCGAGCAAGGCTTTAAAAACGCTGTAGCCGGTGCGGACAGGGCGTTAGTCGTTACTACGCCGGAGGTTTCGGCAGTAAGAGATGCAGACAGAATTGTGGGATTGCTAGAGTCTGGCAGCATTCAAAAGCCGCAACTTATTTTAAATAGAATTAGAACGAAAATGGTGAAAAAAGGCGAAATGATGAATACGAATGACATCGTGGACCTTCTTTCTATCAAATTAATTGGTGCAATCCCGGATGACGAAAACGTCATTATTCAAACGAACAAGGGCGAACCATCTGTTACAAATCCGAAGTCTTTGTCAGGAAAGGCATACATGGAGACGGCAAAGAGAATCCTTGGCGAAGACATCCCAGTGACGATTCCTGGCGAAAAGGTTTCTTTTTGGACAAAGATAAAAAATTTGTTTAAGAAATCGGCTTAACGGCGGTAGAGTGATTGAAAAAGTGAAAAGGGAAGGCGGTACAGCACTTTAGGCGGAGCAAGCCAGAAACAGGCCGTGCTGTACGGCAAAAAATTTGCTTTACAAATTTTGATAGGGGGCAATAATAGATGGAGTTTAAAGAGTTGTTTGAGCCGATTATAAATTTTATAAAAGGTTTGCAAAATAAAGATAAAGAAAATTCTAAAGACGAAGCGAAGAAAAGGCTTCAGCTAGTTTTGATGCAAGATAGAGCGAGCGTATCTCCAGACTTTTTCGAAATGATGAAAAAGGAAATTATTGATGTAATCAAAAAATATATTGAAATTGACGAGGAAGCATTGGAGGTGCAGCTAACAAGAGGTTTGGAAGGCGAAGATGGCGTAGGCGGCGGCCCGGCGCTATTTGCCAATATTCCAATTAAGAATATTAAGCCGATTGCGAAGAAAGTAGAAGAGAAAAAGGACGAGACAGCAGAGCAACGCGCGCCGCAAAACAAGCCGGCGGAGGCCGATACGAAGCAAAGCACGCCAGAAAACAAACCAGAAGAAGTGACGGCGCTTAGCGAAGAGGAAAAAGCGACGGAAGAAAATGCGGATAAGCAGGAAGCGCCTCAAGAGGAAGCGGCAGAAGTGGTAGCAGAGCAAAGTGTATCACAAGGCAAGCCGGAAGAGACGGCAGCACCTAGCGAAGAGGAAAATACGGCGGAAGAAGTAGCGGCAGAGCATGAGGCACCACAAAACGAACCAGAAGAGAAAAAAGAAGAAGAACCAAAGACGGAAGCAAAGAAAACAGCGCCAAAAGCGCAAAAACAAGCTTCGAGCAAGGCGAAAAGCAAATCAAAATCGAAAAAATAAATGGATAGGGGCAGCGTATCACGCTGCCCGTTATGTATGATGGTCACAAAGGAGAGACATGTTAAAAAAAGTATTTAAAAAATTAGATTATGGATTGATCATGATTGTCATTCTACTATTTGCCATCGGCATCACGGCGCTGTACAGCGCAAACGGCGGCGAGACAGGCGATTTGTCAGAGGTATACAAGCAGCTGGCGTGGTTTGGTGCGGGCGTATTTACCATGATGGTGGTGATTATGATTGATTATGAAATTATCGGAAAACTTTGGATTCCGATTTATATTTTGATAAACATCCTGCTCGTGTTAGTGCTGTTTACAAAGCCGATAAATGGCGCCACCAGCTGGTTTACGATAGGCTCGATTAGCATACAGCCATCGGAGTTTGCCAAAATCATGATGATCATAGACCTGGCGAAGATAATCGATTATTTTAAGAAAAAAGGAACGCTAAACAAAATCAGCAGTTTGGCGCTCATCCTTTTATTCATAGCAATTCCGCTGGCGCTCATTGTCAAGCAGCCCGACTATGGCACGGCCATGGTAATTTTGGTCATGGCAGTCGTTATGATTTTCGCGGCGGGAATCAAATGGCGATACATCATAAGCGCGGGAATTTTTGCGGCGATAGCGTTGCCACTTTCGTATTACTATTTATTGCCACAGCACGCCAAAGACAGAATTATGGTGTTTTTAAATCCGCAAATCGACCCAAGAGGCAAGGGATACAACGTCATTCAATCCAGGCTCGCAGTAGGCTCTGGCCAACTTTGGGGAATGGGACTATTTAACGGCAATCAAACGCAGCTTGGAATTTTGCCAATGAAAACAACAGACTTCATTTACTCGGTAATCAGCGAGGAAATGGGATTTATCATATCGGCCTTGGTCGTAGTGCTGTTCGTGGGATTGATTATCAAAGTAATTAACGCGGCAAGGAAGTCAAAGGACTTGTACGGAACACTAATATGTGCAGGTGTTACAGCGATGTTTTTAGCGCACTTCACAGAAAATGTTGGAATGACGATGGGACTATTACCAATTACGGGAATTCCACTGCCATTTATCAGCTACGGCGGAAGCGCCATGTTAACCAACTTTATCGCGCTAGGTTTGGCACTAAACGTATACGCCAGAAGACAAAAACTTACATTTTTAGAGTAGAATTTGAGAGCAGAATTTGAAAGATGCGCGTTTTGGGCGACGCTGAAAACGCGCATTCTGGGAAAAACTGGAAACGTGCGCATTTTCAGGGTGGCTGAAAACGCGCATCTTGGTAAGAATTGGAAGTGTGCCACTACGAGTGGGGCAAGAATATTGTGGAAACAGGTGAGAATAACATGTACATTCGTCCAATAAAAATTGGTAATGTTGAGATTAAAAATAACGTTTTTTTGGCGCCAATGGCGGGAATTTCGGACATGCCGTTTAGAATTTTGTGCAAAGAAAAGGGCGCGGGACTCGTTTATACGGAAATGATTAGTTCGAAAGGCATGTTTTACGACGACAGCAAAACGAAAGAGCTCATGGCAGTAAGCGAGGCTGAACGCCCTGTGGCTGTGCAGATTTTCGGTTCTGATGCAGAAATCATGGCGAAAATTGCGGAAGAAGTTTCGAAGGAGGCGGACATCATTGACATCAACATGGGGTGTCCGGCGCCGAAAGTAATCAAGAATACAGATGGCTCAAAGCTAATGCTGCACCCGGAATTGGTCGACGCCATCACAGAAAAAGTCGTAAAGGCTTCGAAAGTTCCGATAACAATCAAAATCAGAAAAGGCTGGGACGACGCACATGTAAACGCTGTGGAAATCGCGCAAATCGCTGAAAAAAACGGTGTTGCGGCTATTACAGTACACGGAAGAACAAGAGAGCAATTCTACACAGGCGTGGCTGATTTAAACATTATCAAGGCGGTCAAAGAAGCCGTAAAAATCCCGGTAATCGGGAACGGTGACATCGTGGATGGCGTATCTGCCAAAAGGATGTTTGACGAAACGAATTGCGACGCTATTATGATAGGCAGGGGATCGAACGGCAATCCGTGGGTGTTCGAAGAAGTAATCGAATACTTGAGAAATGGAGAAGAAATCGAAAAGCCGACGCTAGCAGAAAAGAAGCAAATGATGTTAAGGCACTTGGAAATGCTAGTCGACTACAAAGGCGAGTATACTGCCATTCGAGAGATGCGAAAGCAAATCGCCTGGTACATCAAGGGTTTGCCAGGCGCAACTGGAATCCGAAATGAAATTAACCAAATCGAAGATTTGGCAGAATTGAAGGAAAAAATAAAGTTAATATAACCATAGTAGCGGGGGAAGCGCACAGAGAGGCGGCCTCCGCTTTTTCATGCGCATTTTGGGCGACGCCCAAAATGCGCATACTTCCAGATTTTGCCAGGATGCGCGTTTTCAGCCACCCCGAAAATGCGCATGTTTCCAATTTTAAATTGTATCATAGCCCGAAGCTTACGCCTAGGGCGTTGTTGACTTGGCTCATGGTGCTGGGGTCTACTTGCCCGATTTTCTCTTTTAATCGTGACTTGTCTATTGTTCTTATCTGTTCTGTCAGTACTACAGAATCCTTTAAAAGGCCGTATTCTTTTGAAGGTATGCTTATATGTGTTGGTAATCTATTTTTATTCGTCTGAGATGTAATCGCAGCCGCAATAACGGTTGGGCTGTATTTGTTTCCTACATCGTTTTGTATGATAAGTACAGGTCTTATTCCGCCCTGCTCCGAGCCAACTACGGGGCTTAAATCAGCGTAAAACATATCTCCTCTTTTGATTATCAAGGTTTATCACTCTCCAAATTTAATTTGCTAATTACATTATTTCCACATTATAAAAAAATATAACATGGGAGTTAGTATATTTTATGTCCAACGTCCCCAACGTGTTAACATAAAAATAAAATGTATTGAAATGTGAAATCGGTTATGCTACAATTGTTGATAGAAGAGGAATGGCGAAAACCGCCCCTACAGAGGAGGAAAAACTATGAAAATCAATTATTATAATCAACCGGACGATGTGAAATTAGGCAATTTGCTGATGGGAAGACTAGCAGAAAGCTTTGACAAGGCCTATATTTTTGCGGGTTTTGTGAAGGATAGCGGAATTTATCTACTCCTTCCGTCGCTTCAGGAAAGTCCAATCAAGGAAACGGTTGTGGCGCTTGGCCTTGACAGCAAAAACACGTCCAAGGACATGCTAATTAAAGTGCTAAATAGTGGCGCAAAGCTAAAAATATATATGAATAACGAAAGCGAAAAAATAGAGACGAGAGCGTATGCTTTCGTGAAAAACGGTGGTGATTCGTACGTTTACCTATCGGCAGCCAAGTTGTCGGAAGGTGGGCTTTTGGAAAACAGCAGTTTGATTACAGAAATTATTTATGGCAAGGACGACGCGGCAGAGCTAGAAAAGCTAATCGAAAAGCTAAATGGGGAGAGCTTGTTCAAGGAAATTGGCGAGGAGGAAATCGTGAAACTCGCTGCGAATGGCGAGATTGTCGCAAGAATTTCGGAGCGCAAAATTCCTAGAATTTCAGAAATGTATTCTGGTAAGGAAGAAGTCGAGATTGGCGTCAAAGAATACGACGAAAGTCTTGGAAGCACTACAGATTTCAGCAATTTGGAGGACGTTGATATTGCCATTGAATTACCAGCAGACGGAAAAGTGCAAGTGAAAAACAGCCTGGGAGAAGAAGTTGAGCAGATCTTGAAAAGGGCTGAAAAGAAGCTAAGCGGTTTGATTGACAGCGAGAATGCGCAAAGCGTTTCGCCAAAAATCGTGCCAAAAGAGAAGGAAGTAGACTACGACCACATGAGCACGTTTATCTTTGAGCTGCAAACTGGCGACGCGAGCGGCATCAAGATAGCAAACGGGATTGCGAAAAACTTAAACAAATTTATGGATTATCCGGACAGATTTCACGTGGAGAATGCGGAGGGAAAACTTTCGGAAAGCGCCAAGGCAACCTTTGAAATATTCGACAACAAAACGGGGAACGAGGCCACAGACAAGGATTGCACGATTTCTAGAAAAGATAAATATCTTTTGTTTGAAAGCGAAATTTTGAAAGCGCTAGGCCTTCAAAAGGGCGACATTATCAGAATGCTAAAAAAGGAAAGTGGCGTGTACCGCGTAGAAATCATAAGGGATGGCACGGACGAGCACAACATTTGGGCCAACTATTGCAACCTAACCGCCAAAGGAAACCTAAGAAAATACGGCGTGATTTAGCCCTTATCCACGGGGGACGGAGGAATTTGGATAGTCGCAGGATTTTTAAATTTCCACAGAAACATGAAAAAAGACGAACTCACTGGAATTGCAGTAATGCAGCCAATGAGTTCGTCTCTTTTTAATTATTTTGAGGTGGGGAAAAGCTCCCCTTGGAGAGGTTTATGCCGTAACACGCGCAACGGTGCGCTCGTTACAGTTAAAGACAAACCACTCCGGATTTTCCCAACCTACCTTGAAGTAGACCTCCTCCTCGTCACAATGAAAAGGCGAGGTGGCGGTGAAGCCGTCGTAAATGACTTCGCCAGTCAGGTAGTCCACGAAGACTTTCTTCGCAAACTGGGGGAAAACCCCATACTTATCAAGGATTGCGATGTGCTTTTCGCGGCTCACAATCTTGAAGCAGGGCGTGTAAACCGGGTCAGTAATAAGGCGGTCCTGGGTAAGAAGTCCATTCCAATCGTTGCCGATAGAATAAAGATACACGCCATTTGCTGGGTCAAAATCCTCTACCCGAGTAATCGTTATCGGGCACTTGTGAACGGAGTTCCAATTTTTCCAAAGCTCTTCTTGTAACATAGTAGACATACGCATGGTACCTCCTAAAAAATAAAAATTTTTAATTGCGATAATATTATATCTCATGTTTACATAAATGTCAATAAAATTTACAAAAAATGTAAATTTTCTCTCGAAAAATAAAAACAAAAAAATTCACAAACTCTACGGAAAAAAGGGTTGCAAAGGAAATACAAAAAATATATAATGTAGGCAGAACACGAAAGAAAAGAGGGGTAATATGCGAGAAGGAAAAGTGTGGTTGTTTTGGATTTTACTATTTGCAGGAATTATCTTAGGAGGCCTATTGGGGCAACTCGCGCAAAGCGCGCCGTTCCTATCGTGGATGGCATACGGCCAGTCGTTTGGGCTGGAGCAGCCGCTAAACCTGGATTTAGGCATATTAAACTTAACATTTGGAATCATGTTTAACCTAAATGTTGCCAGCATTATTGGGGTTTTGCTTGCAATGTTTATTTATCGTAAGGTTTAAACGCCGGCGCGAAATCAACGGGGGACAAAGGGCAAATTCTAGAAAGAGAGAGGTTTGCCTATGAAAATGAAGGATTTACCAGAATTAGAGAGGCCATATGAAAAATTAGAAAATTATGGCGCGGAAGTGTTATCGAATGCCGAATTATTGGCAATCATAATAAAGAGTGGGACGAAAGAAAAAACGGCCGTCCAGATTGCCCAGGAAATACTGGGAATGGACGAGGAGCGAAGGGGAATCTCGTTTTTGCGAGACGTTTCGCTGGAAGAATTGCAAAAGAAAAATGGAATTGGGCGAGTCAAGGCGATACAGCTAAAGGCTGCTGCTGAGCTTGCGCAAAGGGCAGCAAGTCCACAAGTAGCAAGGCATCAAAAGCTTTCGACGCCTGAAGATATCAGCAATTTATTTATGAACGAGCTTAGAAATTTAAAGCAAGAAACCATGAAAACGCTGCTTTTGACGTCGAAAAATCAGCTCATTAGGAGCGTTACCAATTCGCTGGGAGGCATTAGGTTTAGCTACATTGAGGCGCGAGACATCTTTCGAGAACCGCTAAAATCGGGCGCTGCGAAGATTGCGCTGGTGCACAATCACCCAAGTGGCGACCCGACGCCAAGTCAGCAGGACATTAAATTTACCAAAGAAATTTATGAAATGGGCGAAATGTTCAACATTGAGCTGGTCGACCATGTCATTATCGGAGACGGCGTTTTCTGCAGTCTCAAAAGGATGGGCATGATGGATTCATAGCGGGTGCGGCGTATCACGTTGCTCGCAAATAGAAACAATTTTGTAAGGAGTGAAAGTTATGTTAGGTTTTTTCGCAAAGGACATAGGAATTGACTTAGGAACGGCAAACACGTTGGTACACTTGAAGGGCAAGGGGATTATTATCCGCGAGCCTTCCGTCGTGGCAATCGACAAGTACACGGATAACGTTGTGGCTGTAGGCACAGAGGCAAAGGAGATGTTGGGGAGAACCCCAGAAAATCTAAATGCGATTAGACCTTTAAAAGACGGCGTAATCGCAAACCTTACAGCGACAAGGATGATGCTAAAGCATTTAGTTGACAAAGCCTGCCAAAGATATATGTTTGCAAGGCCTAGAGTCGTGGTTTGTGTGCCTTCTGGTGTGACGGAAGTAGAAGAGCGAGCCGTGGAAGAGGCAACGCTAAACGCAGGCGCGCGCGAAGTTTATTTAATGGAAGAACCGATGGCAGCAGCGATTGGCGCAGGCCTTAGAATTGGCGACCCAAGCGGCTGTATGATTGTAGACATTGGCGGCGGAACGAGTGAAATTTGCGTCATTTCGCTTGGCGGCGTAGTGACGAGCAAATCGCTTCGTGTCGCTGGTGACGAGCTAAACGAAGCCATCATGGAATACATTAGGAAAAAATTTAATCTTGCAGTCGGCGAAACGACGGCGGAAGAAATCAAGATTTCCATCGGCAGTGCCTACCCGTCTATGACGACGGAGGAGATGGACATCAAGGGAAGAGACTTGCAAACCGGCCTTCCGAGAACGATTACAGTCACATCAATTCAAATTGAAGAAGCTATGAAAGAAGTGGTAATGCAAATCGTGGAGGCAATCAAAATGACGCTAGAAAAGACGCCGCCAGAGCTTGCGGCCGACATCATGGTAAACGGCATCACGCTTTCAGGCGGAGGCGCGCTAATCAAAAATCTTGACAGGTTAATCGCACAAGAAACAGGCATCCCAGTAAACGTAGCCGAAACGCCACTAGACTGCGTCGTAAAAGGCGCCGGCAAAGTACTAGACGACTTGGACAATTTGAAGAGCGTGCTAATCAACTCACGCAAACACAAGTAATTGCGCGGGATGATACATTTTCGGCGTCGCTGAAAACGCGCATTCTGGTAAAAACTGGAAACATGCGCATTTTCGGGGTGGCAGAAAAGTGCGCAAGATGGGAAAAATTGGAAGAATGATACAAAAAGGGCGTCGCCGAAAAGAGATCATTTTAAATCAAATAATGGGAGATAAAAATTGAAAAATAAATTTTGGAAAAATCTTTTGATTTGCATAGGGGTTGTGGCTTTGTTTGCGCTGATTGGGGCTACCAACGGCAAAGCGAGGAAGGTCACGGCTTTTGAGACGATTATCACAGACGTGTTTACGGGTCCGCAAAGGATGTTTACGTATTTCAAAAAATGGGTCACGAAAGACAAAGATTTTTTCAGCGATGTGGAAGAGTTGAAGACGGAAAACGCGGCTTTGAAAGCGGAAAACGAAGACTTGAAAAGGCAAATGACGGATTACGAATTAATCGTTTCTGAAAACACGACACTCAAGGAACACGCGAAGATGCAAGACGACTATGCAGATTACGAAATCGTTGTGGCAGAAGTCATTTCGGACGGAAGCAACAACTGGGAAAAAACATACATCATTAACAAGGGCAGCAAAAACGGCGTTGCGCCGAACATGCCCGTTATCACGTCTGCAGGCCTTGTGGGCTACATAGAAACGGTTACAGCAAGCACGGCAAAAGTGGTTTCCATCATAGATGCCGGAAACTCCGTCAGCGGAAGGGTTACAAGAACTAGAGACGCCGTGATTTGTCAGCGGAAGCAGCCTTTTAAAAGAGCAGGGAAGGCTTAAAATTCAGTACATTCCAATCGGCGTAGAGCTTGTGGAAGGCGATAAAATCGAGACATCAGGCATGGGCGGAATTTACCCAAAAGGCATTGCCATCGGCGAAGTTGTTTCGTTTACCAACAAGAAAAATCCGGCGGAAAACGAGGCCGTGGTGGAAACGTTCGTGGATTTCAACCGCTTAGAAACAGTGGCTGTAATCATAGGAGAAAGTGAAATATGAGAAAAATTCTGACGGCATTAATCGTAGTGCTAGTGCTAATTTTGACGATTTTCATACAAATTAATTTGCTAAACGTCGTGCCGCTGTTTGGCGTGACGGCGAACCTAGGAATTGTCGTAATCGTCGGCTTCGGCCTTATGAACGGCAAGCTTATAGGCGGCCTAACAGGCGCGTTTTACGGACTTTTGCTGGACATCATTTTCAGCAAAATCATAGGAATCAATCTGATTTTATACATGCTAGTTGGCATTTTTACAGGCCACATCAGCAGTCGATTTTCGAAAGACAACAAAACAGCAATGGTCATGAACGTGCTTGTGGCAACGGTAATCTTCGAAATCGCAAGTTACCTGGCAATTTCTCTGCTACAAGGAAGCGAAATCCACTTCTGGTACATGATTTACATCATTGCGCTGGAGACGGCTTACAACATTCTTTTAACAGCGATTTTGCACAAATTCATGACTGGAATTGGCGACATCGTAAACAAAAGCAAGAACAGTTACTACTTGTTGTAACTCCGATGCTACATTTTGGGCGTCGCCGAAAACGCGCATTCTGGTAGAAATTGGAAACGTGCGCATTTTGGGCGTCGCCGAAAACACGCATTCTGGAAGGAATTGGAAAGATGCGCGTTTTCAGGGTGGCAGAAAAGTGATCAAAGGCGGTGATAAAAATAGAGTTTTTGAAAGATAGGTTTAACATCCTAATCATACTTATTTGTTTGATTGGAATTGCCTTCGTTGTGCAGCTTTTTAACTTGCAAATTGTAAATGGCGAAAGCTACCGAGAGCAATCCGAGCGAAGGCTAGTGCGCGAAGCAGTTACATACGCACCGCGTGGCGAAATCTACGACAGATACGGCAAAATCCTTGCCACAAGCGAGATGGGCTACTCCGTGCAAATTTATAAAACAAAAATTGAAGTGCAAGAATTAAACGACATACTACTGGAAGTCGCAAACATACTGGAAAAGAACGGCGACGACTACTATAATTCCATCCCGATTGACAGTGAAACTCTAGAATTCACAAGGACGGGAAACAGCCTGACAAGCTGGAAATCAAGCAACAACGTAGACGAAGACAAAACGGCAGAAGAGACAATTGAAGTGCTCAAAACAAGATACAAAATTGTGGAAGAAAACCCGCGCGACGCGCTTAAAATAATCGCCATGAGGTACGAAATCGTAAGCAATGGCTATTCGAGCTATCGCCCGGTAACGCTTGCCAAAAACATCTCCGAAGCAAGCATGATGGAGATTAAAGAGAGAAGTGCAAGCCTTTCCGGCATCAACATTTTGCAGCAACCAATCAGAAAATACACGGCCGGATCCGTTGCGGCGCACATCATTGGCTACATCGGCAGAATTAGCTCGACGGAATACGAAAACAGAAAAGACCAGGGCTACACGATTAATGACAGCATCGGAAAATCCGGAATCGAGCACAGCATGGAAGAATTTTTGCGAGGGAAAAACGGTTCGAAAAGGCTTGAAATGGACTCGTACGGAAGGATTTCGGAAGAGGAAGAAATCGAGGAAAGCTCGATGGGAAGTAGCGTTGTGCTAACGATAGATTTGGACTTGCAAACCATGACGGAACAAGTGCTGGAAAACATCGTCAAAAGAATTCAGACAGGAGGGTTTGCACTAAAATTTGACGACGCCAAAACCGGCGCGGCAGTAGTCATGAACGTCAAAACGGGCGAAGTCCTTGCAATGGCAAGCTATCCGTCCTACAATCCGCAAGAATTTGTGGACGGCATCAGCAATAGCGAATATGCGAAATACTTCGAAAACGAAGACAAGCCGATGTTCAACAGGGCCATCCAGGGCACGTACTCGCCGGGTTCGACGTTCAAGATGGTGACGGGAATTGCGGCACTTGAAACAGGCGGGATTGGCGTTAACGAATACGTCAATGACGTAGGGGTGTTCCCGCTAGGCCACAAGCCGGCTTGCTGGATTTGGAACAGCAGGAGGCAGGTGCATGGAAACGTCAATGCGGAAACGGCGCTAAAAGTTTCTTGCAATTACTACTACTACGAAGTCGCAAGCCGCATCGGAATCGAAAAAATATCAGACTATGCCAGAAAATTTGGACTAGGCGAAAAGACGGGAATCGAGCTTCCATACGAGTCTTCCGGCATCCTAGCCTCCAAAGAATACGTACAAAAACTAAATGAAAAAGGGCAAAAGAAAACCTGGACCATCGGCGACACGCTATCTGCCGCGATTGGCCAGTCGTACAACACATTCACACCACTTCAAATGTGCTCGTACATCGCAACGCTGGCAAACAGAGGCATTAGAAACAAAGTGACAATCGTCAAAGACGTCATTGACGCGAGCGGAAATGTGCTAGACAAAACGGAAATGGAAAAAGCAATTAACGAAAAATTAGGGCTAAGCGGGGACACGCTAGAAAATGTATCAATCAGTAGCACGTCGCTTAACGCCATTTTCGAAGGAATGCGCTCTGTTACAGGCGACTCGGGAGGAACAGCGTACGGAACATTCGCGCATTTCCCAATTGAAGTAGCAGGAAAAACGGGGACAGCTACAGCTGGAAGCGGTTCGGACAATGCATGGTTTGTGGGGTTCGCACCATACGACGACCCAGAAATCGCGGTAGTCGCAATTGTTGAGCACGGTGGCCACGGATATTACACGGCTCCGGCCGTTAAAGACATCATGGAGGAGTACTTCGGTTATAACAATAATAACATCGACGAGGACCTAACCCTAACGACCATCGGAACAAAACTAATTCCATAAAAAACGTGGAGGCAGCGTAACACGCTACCCGCCAACCAAAATATATCATAAAGAAAGGAGAAAAACATGGACACAGAAGTTTTATTCAAACGCAAAGAAGACAGCCTAACAATCACGCTAGACAAAAACGCTGACTACAAAACAATCAAGGAAAAAATTAGGGAAATCCTATCCGCGTCGGACGACTTGTTCGAAGACTTGGAGACGGAAATAATCATAGAAGGCAGGCGCTTGCTGGACGAGGAAGAAAAAGAGCTAACCAGTTTAATCGCCGAAAAAACGGACTTGCCAGTAAAATTCGACAAGCCAAAACAAATGGGGCTAGCCTCCATCGACAACATCTTCAACAAAGATACGAGCATCACAAACACGAAAGTCTACACGGGCACGTTGCGCTCGGGCCAAAGGATTGAGTTCGAGGGAAGCATTGTCGTACTCGGCGACGTCAACAGCGGCAGCGAAGTAGTTGCCGAAGAAAACATTGTCATTCTAGGAAACCTAAGAGGCTTCGCACATGCCGGCGCCAAAGGCAACAGAAGCGCCTTCATAGCAGCAAACAGCATCACGCCAACGCAAATCAGAATCGCCGACATCATTCTAAGAAACACAAGCGAAAAGAAAGAAATCGGCAACGCCTACGAACTAGCCAAAATCGACATGGGCTCCATCGTAATAGAACATTAAAAAATTCCCCGGGCACTCCGGGGAATTTTTCATTGAACCAATATTGATCGCCACTCCGACTACAAGCCATAAATACACACCTCAGGCCCCTTCCGGGAAGCTAAAGCGTTTTTCCATAGCAGGTAATCTTTGCCCGACTATTAATCATATCTTTATAACCGCAGCCATCCGTAAGGATAGCGGCGACCATTAGCAAAATTTTTTTATCTATCGGGCAGTGTATTACACTGCCCCTACATAAAAAAATCAAAAATGCCTGCGATACCAAGAATAATCTTCGCTCGAATCCGTTTTCCACTAATCAACCATATATTCCAAGAAAAATAAATACAGCTGAAGTCGCCAAAAGCAAACTCTTAACTCCGGCTAAAAACCATCCAAGAAAAACTTAGACAATCAGTAACCTTCGCTCGAATCAATACAACTCCACCAAAAACGTGAAATTGCAAAACTCTTCGCTTGACCAATAAAGATTCTATGCTAGTATTATATGCACCAAAACAAAAAATATACAAAAAAATTCGAGGATGATGCAATTTCGGCGACGCCCAAAACGCGCATCCTGGCAGAAACTGGAAATATGCGCGTTTTCGGGGTGGTGGAAAAGTGAGCATTGACAAAGCGTCGGAATTGGTGTAGAATGACTGTTGATGGGGGCTAGAGAATCAATTTGGGGTGAAATTGATTTTCGAATGCAGCCCATTTTTTCTTTTTTGTGGCATTCGTCACGAAAATTTTCCTGGGGACAAAAATATGGCAAAGAGAGGAGGAATTGAAAAAGGATTTTTGAGCAGTAGTAGGCAGGGAACAAAGAAAGGAGCAATTAAAATGTCAAAAAAGGAATTAAGTATTCTGTCTGACACAATATCGCCGAAGGAGGATATGGTTTTTAAAAAATTGTTTGGCTCAAAAGGGAATGAGGCAATTTTAAAGGACTTACTAGAGTATATACTTGATATTCAAATTAAAGAAATAAAACTAGATTTATCAACGGAGGTGCTGCCAGAGAGATATAAAGGAAAAAGTTCTAGGATAGATGTGAGAGCTGAGTTGGACAATGGGACAAAGGTTGATATTGAAATGCAATCAGAAGTTAAGGGATACAATGAAAAGAGGTGTTTGGAGTATTGGAGCAAATTGTATACAAATGATATCATGGAGGGGGACGACTATGCAGAGCTGAAAAAAACAATATGCGTCTGGATTGTAGATGGGAAAGTATATAAAGAGTTTGAGGAATTTGAGTCAACGTGGAAAATGAAAGAGGACAAGCTAGGGATTTCAGGGCATTTTCAAGACATAGAAATACACGTAATAGAGTTGCAAAAGTTTCGAGAAGCTGATATAATAAAGCCAAGCAAAAAAGATTTCTGGCTATGGTTTATAGACCATACAAATGAGGAGATGGTAAACATGGCATATATAACGGACGAAAGAATAAAGGAAGCGAGAGAACAACTTGAAAAAATTATGGCCGATAAAGAGCTATATATGGAAATCGTCAACAGGCAAATGTATGAGATGGACCAAAGGTTGATTGCAGAAAATAATAGAAAAGAAGGTATGGAGAAAGGGCTAGCTGAAGGCATGGAGAAAGGGCTTGCCGAAGGAAGAGAGAAAGGTCTCGCCGAAGGAAGAGAGAAAGGTCTCGCCGAAGGAAGGGCCGAAGGAAAAGAAGAAGGAGAAAAAAGCAAGCAATTAGAAATTGCCCAAAAACTAAAAAATAAAGGAATCGACACAGACACTATTATAGAGACAACAGGCCTAACAAAAGAAGAAGTGGAAGCACTATAAATAAAATACACGCAAAACAATCCTGGATAGAGATAGAAATCTATCCAGGATTATTTTTGTCTATAGGAAAAATTTACGTGGGATACCAGAAATATTACATAGCATTATTTTATGGGCGAATGTAAAATGAAAATAGAAATGATACATTTTCGGCGACGCCGAAAACGCGCATTCTGGGAGAAATTGGAAAGATGCGCATTTTCGGGGTGGCAGAAAAGTGAGCATTTGATTTACGGAAATATAGGATTGGGGAATTTTTGGGGTAAATTTTCGACAGATTGTAACAATATTGTAATATTTTTGTTAAATAAATTTAATAAATGTCGAAAAGTGGGTGATAAGAAAATTCGTTAAAAGTAGCTTCCGTAAATGATTTTCGAGGAGGCAAAATCCGGGAAGCCTCTATTTTAGCGCGTGCGCGCGCGTACACCTATTGATTTATAAAAATCGAGACGTTATAATTTGCATAAAGTGGGCTCGAAGAAATGAGGCAATGTGAATCCGGCCCAGAAAAAATGATGCGCGTTTTCGGGGTGGCAGAAAAGTGAGCATCCAGGAGATTCGATAGAGAGAAGAAGGAGGCGAGATGCGGTGCAATTGAATAGACGTGTTGATTTGCGACGAGTGGCGCGACGTGATGTGGCCGCGGTTTCGCCTGGAGATAGATGGCGAAATGATGCAGAAAGTGCGACGCCGAAAAGTGCGCAGGATGGGAGAAATTGGAAAGATGCGCGATTTCAGGGTGGCGGAAAAGTGAGCATCCTGGCAGAATCTGGAAGGATGCGCGTTTTGGGCGACGCCGAAACTGCGCATGATGGAAATGAATGGAAGAATGATACAAAAAGTGCGACGCCGAAAATGCGCATGCCGAAAAGTGTGCATGATTTACGAAGGATAAATTTTTGTTGGAGGGTTCAAATGAGGAAGAGTGTTTTGTTTGGTGTTATTTTTACGATTTTTGTTATTTTAATGATGGGAGGTAGCGCTTTTGCGGATATTGACGAAGACCCATGGCGGTGTTCATACGCACTCTTATGGTTCTTGGAGTAATAACGGCGGAACACATATAAGAAAGTGTTCTATTTGTGGAGATACTCAGTCCCACACCGCTAGCCTTAGTTACACATATATTAGTGAGACGCTGCACAGGAGTAGCTGTAGTAAGTGTACACTTACAAGCCGTAACAGCCACGATTGGAATGCAGGCGTGGTTACAAGAGAGGCTACTTGCTCGGCAGAGGGCGTTAAGACTTACACTTGTAGCACTTGTAGAGGCACGAAAACGGAGAGCATTGCGAAGATTGCTCACACGGATTCGGCTTGGCAGACGGACGACGACCAGCATTGGAAGGTTTGTACTGTTTGTGGCGAGTACACGGTTGCTAAGACAAATCACGCTGACGCAAACGGCGACGGCAAGTGCGATACTTGTGGTTACCAAATGGCAGTGGCACCAAGCATTACATTGCAGCCAACGGCTGCCACAGTTTCTAGCGGCAGCTCAGCAAGCTTCACGACAGCTTCACAAGGAAGAAACTTAACATATCAATGGTATTACTCAAGCACAAACAGTAACACTTCAGGCACAGCAATCACGGCTTCAAATACAGGCGCTACAGCGTCAGGCCAGGCGACGGCGACGCTAACGCTAAGCAATATTAAAACAAACTTAAATAATTACTACATCTATTGCGTAGTAACAAACGAATTAGGCACGGCAAGAACAAATCCAGTCAAGATCACGGTCAACAAACTAAATTCGACAAACCCGACACTAACAGAAACGACTTCCATCTATGACGGTCAGCCACACGCCATCGGCACATCCGGCGGCGACGGCGGCAATATCAACTATAGCACAAGCACAGACAACACGAACTGGGGCGCTTGGTCAACCACAGTCCCAAGCCTAACAGACATAGGAACTATCTACGTAAGAGCTTACGTAGCAGGCGACAGCGAGCACAACGACACAACGCCAACAGCAAGCAAAAGAATTAGAATTACGCAAAGGCCAATCGACGGCAACGTCACGATAAACCTTTCGCAAGAGCTATACACCTACGACGCGAAGGCCAAAGAGCCGACGGTTACCGTCACGGATAGCACGCTTGGCATTACATTAGTAGAAGGCACGCACTACACCAAAACTTATTCGAACAACAAAAACGCAGGCACAGCGACAGTAACACTTACAGGCGCAGGCATTTACACGGGCACAACAAAGAAAACATTCACAATCAATCCTGCCCCAGTAACCATCACGGTCGAAGGCAAAACAGTCAACTATAACGGCAGCATCGTCAAAAGCAACACAGCAAAAGTAACTGGAGTGAACGGCGGCACAACGCCAAACGGCGCAGTCACTTACGAATACTTCACGGACTCTAGCTGTAGCACACAAACAAGCAGCGAAAACGGCGGCGCAGCCTCAAACGGCGCAGAGCCAGTAAACGCCGGCACGTACTACGTCAAAGCGACCATCCAAGCGCAAGGCAATTACGCCAAGACGACATCAAGCCCGGCCACAATTACAATCAATAGAATAAACCCAACATTTTCCGTTAGCCCAACAAGCCTCGGCTTAATCACAGGCGAAAACGAAAATGTAACAATCACATACAACG
>JAFUGE010000002.1 GCA_017469545.1 Clostridia bacterium | reverse complement strand
TTTGATTACGAGAGAAGAAGTAGCTAAGGTATTATCGCTATTAGATGTAGAAAGCATCGGGATGGAAGGAGCGTATTACTTCAAAGACATTTCTGTGAAACAGTGGTCGTATCATTATATCATAGACACCGTACAAAAAGGCTTTATGAAGGGATATCCTGACAATACATTCTTGCCATGTAAACCAATCACAAGAGAAGAAGTAGCCGCTGTAATCGCAAGAATATTTTGAACTCGTGGACTCTGAACTCGGGCGAACTTTGGGACGTCCCCGGATTCGCATCCTCAAGTTCGGAATTTCATTTTATCCAGGCAACTGACATGCTGCGCTTGAATATAGATTAGTATATTTTAGCGAGTATGGAGGTGCCTTTTTTATGCTTGGTTTGACTTCTTTTTTGGGAATTATTCAAGAATTTTTCTTTTTGGTTGGGTATGTGAATAATTATAATTTGTTTCCAGAACCGCTGAGCAGCGAGGAGGAGGCAAAATATTTAGAGCTTTATCAAAATGGGGACGAGAATGCGAAGAAGGTTTTGATTGAGAGAAATTTGCGCTTGGTGGCACATGTGGCGAAGAAGTATACCAATTCTCAGACGGATCAGGAGGATATTATTTCGATTGGTACGATTGGATTGATTAAGGGGATTAATAGTTTTAATGGGAAGAAGGGCACAAGGCTCTCGACGTATGCGGCGCGCTGCATTGAGAACGAAATTTTGATGCATCTGCGTTCTTCGAAGAAATTGCAGCAAGAAGTGTCGCTTAACGAGACGATTGGGCAGGATAAAGAGGGCAATGAAATTACTTTTATTGACGTGATAGAGAATAGTCCCATTAGCATTGAGGACGAAATTGATTTAAAATTGAAGGTGAAAAAACTTTATCATAAGATTGCTGAAGTGCTTCATGGACGCGAAAAGTTGATTATTGAGATGCGCTTTGGGCTTAATGGAAAAGAGGTAAAAACGCAAAATGAGATTGCGGAGATGCTTGGTATTTCGAGGAGTTATGTGTCGAGGATTGAGGCAAAGGCGATACAGAAATTGAGTAAGGAGATGTAATCGAATTGCATTGATGCAATTCGATTAGAGGATTCTCGGATGGTGTAGGGGCAGCGTATCACGCTGCCCGAAAAATAAGCACATCCCAAGCGGGTCGCATAATATGCGCCCCCTACGGTTTTGGTATATAACGTGATGGTGTGACATATCTATGATTAGAGGGATATTTATGAGAAGATTTTTTGCGTTACTTTCCGTTTTTGTAATGTTCTTTACTTCTGTTTTTGCTTTTTATGATTTGGAGGACGACTCGGAAAGTGCTAGTATTAGTGAATATTTAGAGGTAAGCGGAACCGTGCAAAGCAAGCCCGTAATTCAAGCTAGTGCGGCTATTTTGTATGATAGGACTTGCAAACGCGTTTTGTTCGAGAAAAATGCGGATAAACAAGTTCCAAATGCTTCTACAACAAAGATTTTGACGGCGATTGTGGCGTTTGAAAATGGTCATATGGACGATGTTGTTACGATTAGCAAAGCGGCGGCTAATACGGGTGGTTCTAAGGTAAAATTTAGGACGGGAGATAAGATTACTTTAAATGATTTAATGATTGGAATGCTTCTGCGTTCTGGAAATGATGCAGCTGTAGCAATTGCAGAGCATATTGGGGGCAGCGTAGAGGGCTTTTGTGATATGCTAAATGAGAAAGCCGAAGAAATCGGTGCCAAAAATACGCATTTTACGAGCCCTCATGGTTTGGACGACGAAGAGCACTATTCTACGGCATATGATTTAGCACTTTTGGCAGATTATGCTTTAAATATTCCGTATATTGCAAATATTGTGGCTAGAAAAACGGCGACAATCAAGATTAATGATTATACGAGGGATTTGGGAAATACGAATGAAATGCTTTCTTATTATTCAGGGGCGGATGGCGTGAAAACAGGCTTCACAGGCGACGCGGGGAGATGTCTTGTGACTTCTGCGACAAGAGATGGCTGGCAGCTTATTTCTGTTGTGTTAGGCTGTAATACGAAAAAGCAGAGGACTTTGGAATCGACTGCACTATTAAATTATGGCTTTCAGAACTTTTCCCTTGTCAATTTGTGCGAGAACATGCAGAAAGAGTTTAAAATCGTGGCAGATAAGGCGAAAGCGCCTTATTACGTGGTTCGCACGGAAGCGGAGTTTACCTATCCGATTTGCGAGGAAGAGAAAGAAAAGATTCATTATGCCTATCATTTTGTGGAAGGGCTAGAAGCGCCAGTGTCTGCGGGAGAGAAGATTGGAGAGATTGAGATTAGCGTCGGAGAGAATGTTGTAGGGCGTTTTGAGGTAAAAACGAATGAGAATATTGAGAGAAAAGACCTTTGGGCGTATTTTTGGGAAATTTTGCAAATGTTACCACAAAAATTCTAATTTTATGTTGATATTTTCTTCATTTTATAGTATCATAGATGGGTAAAGTATATCTTTTAATGTGATGGAGGTAAAAATGAAGAAGATATTCACATTTTTTATGGTACTAATGATGGTTAGCTGTATGTTTATTACCGCTTATGCCACTGAGGATACTGCTCAAACAGAAAGAGTTACAAGCAATGCTTCTGAAACAGTGTTGAGCAACGTGACAGGCAGGCAGGAGAAGATTGCTGAGTATACAGAAAAGTATGGCGGAGATGCTGTTTATGGCAAGACGGCTTACTATCTTTCTTTAGCTCAGAAATATAGCATTCCAATCTGTTTTATCGGACTTGCTATTGGTGCTCTTAACTTTTTTATCATTGGAAATAAAAAGTTGGAGAAGAGAGAGCAAGGATTTGGAATGATCATTGCATTTTTGTTAGGTTTGGTTGTTTTTCAAGTTTTACCATTATTATTTGCTATTGTAGTAGCAGGAAGGTGATAGTATAATGAAAGTTCTTTTTGCAATAGGAAATCCACAAACATCAAAAGCAGTTGCAGAGCAATATTCGCAACTTTTTAATGAGGAATTAGATTACAAGGATGTATTCTATTTCAAGGCATTATTAGAGGAAGTAAAAAGGGACAAAGAATATGATAGGATTGTTATTAGTGAAGAACTAGAACAAACAGCATCTACAAGCATAGAGGACATCGACAGATATGTTTTCAATAACATTGATAAAATTACTGACGAGATTGAGGCTTCTAAATCGAAAATCATTTTGATTTGTTCGGATAGAAGAGTGAGATCTGATAGCTTACTTAGCAAGCTATATGGTAACGGAATTTACAGCATGTTGTTGGGCGACGATAGAAGCGTTATGAATCTATGTAATGTGATAAAGAAGCCAAGAACAAAGAAGGAAGCAAAAGAATATTTGAGAATTGATTACAATTCTTCTGTTACTGTGAATAGTGATGGCGGAGACGACGAGGTAAGCGAAGACGAACTTGTTAATATTATCAAGTATTATGATAGACTTGGAGACGATACTTCTAAGTATATTTATAACTTTGATAAAATCGCAGAACAGTATAATACAAAGCAATTGAAAGTAATTGCTGCTATGTTGCCGCAGAGGGTAAAAGATGTATTAAGCGCTTCTGATAAATACGGATATTTATACATAGGACTTGATACGACGATTAGTGGCCCGAAGCCGGCGGAAAAGGTAACGCTTCTTGGAAGACTTAGAAAAGGTTTTTCTTCGAAAGAGGAAGAAAACAAAAAGAGAGAAGAAAAAAGATTAATTGCAGAGCAACAGAAAAAGGAAGAAGAGGAAGCGGAAAAAGAAAAGCAAGAAGAATTAAAGCGTGCTAGAGAAGCAGAAAAGCAAAAGAGGCTTGAGGAGCAAAGATTAGAAGCAGAGAAAATGAAAAAAGAAGCCGAAGCGAGAAGAGCAGAAGAAGCACGAATCAAAGAGGAAGAGCGTGCCAAAGAGCAAGCTGCAGCCGAGGAGAGACGTAAGCAAGAAGAATTAGAAAGAGAAAAGAGAAGACAGGAAGAGGAAGCTAGAAGGCAGGCGGAAGCCGCAAGAAAGCAGGCCGAGGAGGAAAAGCAAAAGGCCGAGCAAGAGGCAAAAAACAATCCGGAGGTAGACGTGATTGGAATCGTTGGCGAAGCTGAGGAGACTGCAAAAAAACAAGCAGAGGCTGAAAAATTAAAGGCAGAGGAAGAAGCAAGAAGAAGAGTTGAGGAAGAAAGGCAAAAAGCTGAAGAAGAGGCTAGAAGAAGAGCCGAGGAAGAAAGGCAAAAAGCTGAAGAAGAGGCTAGAAGAAAAGCAGACGAAGAACGTAGAATCAAAGAGGAATTAGAGGCAAAACAGAAGGCAGAAGAAGAAAGAATCAAAGCAGAAATGGAAGCAAAGCGAAAAGCAGAGGAAGATAGAATCAAGGCTGAATTAGAAGCCAAGAAGAAAGCGGAAGAAGAGAGACTAAAAGCGGAAATGGAAGCGAAAAAGCAAGAAGCAGAAAAGCTTGCAATGGCTGCTACACAGAGCACAGAAGAGTATACGAACTTTAAGAGAACGGTATATGAAGTGCCAAAGGATTACAAAAAGGTGATTGCTTTGGTTGGCCCGAATAAGAGTGGCACAACGTTTATTGCCAATGCAGTGGCTAATAATATTTCTGAAAAGCAAATCAATACAGCGCTTTTGGATATGACAAAAGACAAAGGGCTTTATTACATTTATAATAAAGACGACGCTAGATTGAGAAAGATTGCGTTAGAGTGCATGAGAAAATTATCGGAAGGCGTAGATACTTCGATATCTGCAAGTAAGTTCTTACATGTGTACACATCGATTCCGGGCACTTTGGAAGAGAATAGAAAAAATTATAAGCATAAAACACTACTAGAGACGGTTAAGAAGAGTAACAACTTGATACTTGTTGATTGCGATTTCACGACTCCGTTTGAATATTTTGAGCAAGCTTCTGAGATTTATATTGTTCAAGATTTGGATATTTTGAAGTTGCAGGAAACAACGATGTTCTTACGAGAGTTGAAGAGTAAGAATGTAGATATGTCAAAGGTAAGAGTGGTTATTAATAAGTATGTGAAAACAGTACTTACCCCGAAAAAATTGGTGGAAGGTTTGTCATATTATAATGACCCAGAAATGTCATTCGTTGACGAGCTTTTAAGCGGCAAGGTAATTTATTCATTGGTTCCTTTTAGGATTGAGAATTACGCGAATTATGTGGAAGGGCTATACAAGAATAATATCAATTACAATGCTTATACGCAGGACTTTAGGGATGCAATTGAGCAGCTATGTGGACAAATTTATCCTGTAAATTCGGCTCCAGTTCAAAGGAGAAGAGGATTGTTTGGTTAAAGGAGGAGACTATGGATCAAGAGAACACGATATTTTTTAAAGTGGAAAAAGAAAAGAGTAGTAATTCAAAGCAGATTTTGAGGCAAGTTTATGAAGCTTTGGCGGAGAAGGGATATAGCCCAATTAATCAGATTGTGGGATATATTTTATCGGGAGACCCTACTTACATCACAAGCTACAAGGATTCTAGAAGTTTGATAAGACAATTGGAAAGAGACGAATTGCTAGAAGAGATGGTTAAGGAATACATAGGAGTACACGATGAGAGTGCTAGGGATTGATTATGGCGACGTGAGAACGGGGCTTGCAATTTCTGATCCTTTGATGTTTACTGCACAGGGTCTAGAGTCTGTGAAGCATGGCAACAATGAGAAAATGTTACTACATAGAATTGGCGAAATAATCAAAGAATATTCGGTGGAATTGATTGTGATTGGTTTTCCTTTAAATATGAATGCAACAAAGGGACCACGAGTAGAAAAGACGGAAAAGTTTATTGAGAAATTAGAAAAAACATTTGGACTAAAGGTTGAAAAGATTGACGAAAGACTTACAACTGTTTCAGCACATAGAACAATGACAGAGCTTGGTGTTTCCAAGGATAAGAAAAAAAATTTAGTCGATACGATTGCTGCAACATATATCTTGCAGACGTATCTAGACAAAAAATAAAAGGAGGATAATATTATGGATAATGAAAATTTAAATAACCCAGAGGAGTTAGAGGACTTCGACGAACTAGACAATATCATTGTTTTGAATGACGAGGAAGGCAATGAGGTTGAGTTTGAATTTCTAGATGTAGTTGAGCTTGACGGAAAAGAGTATGTGGTATTACTTCCAGTAGAAGAAGCTGATGCCGGTGAGGTTGTTATCTTCAGAGTGGAAGGCGAAGAGGAAGACGAATCTTACATCGGCGTGGAAGACGACGAAGAGGCAGAGAAAGTATTCAAAGCATTTAAAGAAAAGACAAAAGATACTTTCAATTTCGTTGACGAAGATTAAGAAGGGCAATTTAAATGGCGAGGCGACTTTAAGATTGCCTTGCCATTTTTTGATAAAATAAAAAGTGCGGGCGGCGTGATACGCCGCACCCTACAATTGCAAATCAAAATGGGTGGCGTGATACGATGTATCCGATAATTGCGAATCAAAATGTAGGGGCAGCGTATTACGCTGCCCGTGGAAATGGGAGAAAAAACGATGGACGAATTAATCGAAAAAGTAGAAAAGAAAATTGAACCTGTTTTTAAGAGATATGAAAAAATATGCGAGGCGAATGAAAGAAAAGTGCTTAATGCTTTCGTACATCATAAAATTAGTGAAGCACATTTAGGCGGCTCTACAGGTTATGGCTATGGCGATATTGGGCGCGAAGCAATCGAGAATATATTTGCAGAAGTTTTTAAGGCGGAGGATGCACTAGTAAGAAGTCAGTTTATTTCTGGCACGCATACAATTGCAACTTGCTTATTTGGTATTTTAAGGCCGGGAGACATTGTGCTTAGTATCAATGGAAAACCGTATGATACGTTAGACGAAGTTATTGGTATTCGCGAAAATCCAAGTTCGTTAAAGGCATTCGGCATTACCTATGAACAAGTAGATTTAATAAATGGAAAATTTGATTTCGCAAAAATAGAAGAGCGATTAAAAAGACAAGACGTTAAGCTAGTAATCATGCAGCGCTCAAGGGGTTATGAATATAGAGACGCTTTTCGCATTCACGAAATCGAGGAGGCAATTAAAGTAGTAAAGAGCGCTTCGCCAAATACGATTGTCATGGTAGATAATTGTTATGGAGAATTTGTCGAAACACGAGAGCCTATAGAAGTGGGCGCAGATGTTGTGGTTGGTTCGCTCATTAAAAATATGGGTGGCGGAATTGCGAAAACAGGAGGATACATCGTCGGGAGAAAAGACGTACTTGCGCTTATCAACGATAGATATAGTGCGCCGGGCCTTGGCAAAGAAGGAGGAGCAACGTTCCAGCATAATCGCGAAATTTTGCAAGGATTATTTATGGCGCCTCATACGGTTTTGCAAGCGTTAAAAACGGCAATTTTTGCTTCTCGTATGTTAGAACAGTTAGGGTACGAAGTATCACCAAAGTTTGATGCGGAGCGTTCGGATATTGTGCAAATGATAAAGTTTCAAGACCCGAATAAGCTAATCAAGTTTTGCCAGGGAATACAAAGCTGTTCGCCGATTGATTCGAATGTGGTACCAGAGCCTTGGGACATGCCAGGATATGAAAATCAAGTCATTATGGCGGCGGGAGCTTTTACGCAAGGTTCGTCGATTGAGCTTAGCTGCGATGGGCCACTACGTGAGCCGTACATAGCGTATTTGCAGGGGGGACTTACGTTTGGGTATGGGAAGATGGCGATTATATCAGCCATTGAAAATATTTCGGACGGCGTAATACGCCGCACCCTACAATCACAAACAAAAATGTAATCGCAAATCAAAATGTAGGGGCAGCGTACCACGCTGCCCGTAACAGGAAGGATATAGATATGAAAACAATAATCATTGGCGGTGGCCCCGCCGGCATGATGGCGGCCATTACTGCAGCCCAAAATGGTGACGATGTTATTTTACTAGAAAGAATGCGATCTGTGGGAAGAAAGTTATCAATCACAGGAAAAGGCAGATGCAATGTGACGAACAATGCACCTATTGACGAATTCTTTCAAAATATTCCTAGAAATAGTAAGTTCTTGTATAGTGCATTGTATCAGTACACGAATGAAGACTTGATTAGGAACCTAACTAAGTTGGGATTGAAAGTAAAAGTGGAAAGAGGCCAAAGAGTATTTCCTGTTTCTGATAATGCATTGGAAGTGGTGGATAAGCTTAAGAAGGAAATGGATAGGCTTGGCGTGAAAGTGATTGTGAACACAAAAGTCAATCAAATCTTAGTGAAAGATGGAAAAGTAGAAGGCGTCAAGACAGACGACAAGAAGTATTCTTGTGACAAATTAATTATTGCCACGGGAGGAAAGAGCTATCCACTTACTGGTTCGGATGGAAATGGATATCGATTAGTACAAGAACTAGGACATACCATTGTTGAGCCAAAGGCTTCGCTTGTTCCGCTTGAGACTTATGAGAAAAATGAGCTTCAAGGATTGTCTTTGAAAAATGTTGCTATCACAGTGAAAGACGGCGACAAGAAAATATATGAAGATTTTGGCGAAATGCTATTTACTCATTTTGGTTTATCAGGCCCGATTGTTCTTAGTGCAAGCAGCTACATTTTAAGAGTGAAAAATTTGGAAGAGAAATTAAAGCAAAAGAAGATTACCATTCATATTGATTTAAAGCCAGCATTATCGATGGAGAAACTGGATAGCAGGGTGCAGCGCGATTTTGAAGAGCATTCGAGGAAGCAGTTTAAGAATTGCTTGGACGATTTGTTGCCAGCAAAAATGATACCTTATATTGTAAAGCTTTCTCATATTAAAGAAGATAAGCAAATCGATCAAGTGACGAAAGAGGAAAGAACAACTTTAGTAAATCTTCTCAAAGATCTTACTTTTACTATGAAAGATTTTAGACCGATAGAGGAGGCAATTGTTACTGCTGGGGGCGTGGATGTAAAAGAGGTAAATCCTTCGACGATGGAGTCGAAAATCGTGAGTAGACTTTATTTTGCAGGAGAAATACTAGATGTGGACGCTTATACGGGCGGCTTTAACTTGCAAATTGCCTTTAGTACAGGGCATTTGGCAGGAAGCGTGTCGAAAGATGTCGAATAAGGTAGACGTAAAAATATTGAAAAATGGCGAAAATGGTTATAAAATTTGGGCGTAGAGCTTGCCCCAAGCGGAGGTTAGAAATGTTGAGGCAATTTTACACTATTGATAAAGAGGTAACGGCTGAAATTGAAGTAAAGAAATCAGAATTCATTGCGGATATTTTTTCGATTAGCAATGAGCAGGATTTTAAAGAAAAAATGAATTTTGTGAAGAAGAAGTTTAATGACGCGCGACATCATGTGTTTGCTTATCGACTTGCAGATGGCCTGGAGAGATATAGTGACGATGGCGAGCCGGCTGGTACAGCGGGAGTGCCAATACTGGATATTTTAAGAGGCAATAATCTTCATGACGTATTAGTAGTTGTAACAAGGTATTTTGGAGGGACTTTGCTGGGCACAGGAGGCCTAGTTAAGGCATATAGTGATGCGGCAAAACTAGCAATTGAGAAGGCAAAAGTAATCGAGAAGTTTTTGGCAGTAGAGTACGAATTGGAAATTCCTTATAATGATTATAACATTGTTCAACATTATTGTTCTACAAACGGTTTTGTTATTACAAACAGTTCTTTTTCTGACATTGTACAATTGCAAATTGTAGTGAAGGAAGAGGAAGGACGTAGATTTACCAAAGAATTATGTGAGATACTGGATGGAAAAGTTGATATTACAATGATAAAAGAGAACTTTTACATTTAATAGAAAAAATGGAAAAAAATTCTAAAATTATATTGCTTTTTCCAGAAATTGGTATTATAATCTAAAACTGTAATAATAAAATACATTTTTATAAGGAGGAACAAAAATGCAAAAGAAGATTACGGTAACGATAGCGGACGACAACAAAGAATTTGCAAAACTTATCACGAAGTTTTTGAACACACAGGAGGATATGGAGGTTGTAGGCATTGCGAATGACGGCAAGGAGGCGGTAGACTTAATCCTTTCGAAAGAGCCGGATGTAGCTTTATTAGATGTCATTATGCCTCAGTTAGATGGAATTGGTGTACTTGAGAAAGTGAATGCCTCTAATCTAACAGAAAAGACTTCCTTTATTATGCTATCGGCAGTAGGCCAAGATACAATTACACAAAAAGCAATTATGATGGGAGCAGAGTATTACATAGTGAAGCCATTTGATTTGGATACATTAGCGAGAAGAATCAGAGAAGTGCATAATGGAATTATTCTTCCACAAGGTGCAAGTTTTGTGAGGGAAGTGAAAGCGCCATACATTGCAGTTAATTCTTCTACGCCGGTACAAAATTTGGAAGCACAAATTACAAATGTCATTCATGAAGTGGGAGTGCCTGCACATATCAAAGGTTACCAATATTTAAGAGAAGCAATTACGCTTGCGGTCAATGATATCGAAGTGATTAATTCTGTTACAAAGCTTTTATATCCAACACTAGCAAGAAAATATAAAACTACTCCATCAAGAGTGGAAAGAGCAATCAGACATGCGATTGAAGTGGCATGGACGAGAGGACAAATGGATGTCAATAATTCGATGTTTGGAAATACGATTTCTGCAAGCAAAGGAAAGCCAACAAATAGTGAATTTATCGCCATGATTGCTGATAAGCTAAGACTTGAAATGAAGAGTGCATAAAAATGTAACGGGCTGCGTGATACGCAGCCCCTACAATGTATATAGGCAATATGCTTTTGGAATAACGCAGCCAAAAACATATAATAATTGTAAAATGTGCTAAAATGTGTTATAATAGAAATAACGATTGGAGGAATAAGAATGCCAGAATTAAGTAGATTTCAAGGAATGATAATTAAATTGCTATTTATGGACGACGAAAAACATCATAAACCACATATACATGTTTATTATGGAGAATATGAAGCATCTATTGGATTAGATGGTGAATTGCTTGGTGGTTCTTTACCAATAAAAAAATTAAAGTTAATTCAAGCGTGGATTATTCTACATGAAAATGAATTATATTCTGCATGGAATAATGCAGTAAAAGGACAATCATTTGATGGAATTGAACCATTGAAATAGAAGGAGGCGTTTCAGATGTTTGTAAAAGATGGAATCGCGTATGCTAGTGAAATTGAGAATGGCATAAAAGTAATTAGCGTAAAAGTAGTCGGAGAGCTGTCGCTTTTGGTAGTTTTTTCTACGGGGGAAGAAAGAATCTTCGATATGCTTTATTTAATGAAGTATCCGGTTTATGAAAAGTTGAAAGATTATGAGTATTTTAAGAGTGTAACAATTGAAAATGGTGTTCTTGTATGGGGTGATGGAGAATTGGACATAGCCCCAGAAGAAGTGTATAAAGAAAGTTATGAATATGAAAAAATCATAGCGCAGTAGTGAATTGGGATTTTTTCGGCGGCCAGGGGCCGCCTTTTTTATGGGAGCGGAAAGGGACAAAAAGGCTTATTTCCGTATATTTTTTGCTATTTTTTCCGAAATATTACAAAAATGTTACAAATTCTTTACATTTTATTAATAAGTATTGCAATGCATCTAATTTATGTTTAAAATACTTGTAGAGTAAAGTAGTACGATGTATACAAATGGCAGAATTATGATATACTAACGAAGAGTTGATTTTAAGGAAAAGGTGTGAAGAAATGAGAATTCATTCAAATGTTCTTAAAAAAATAATGATACTTGCTGCAGTACTATGTGCATTTTCTTCCGTAAGCTTTGCTGCTTGGTGGGGGACGCCAGGATACGAATGGGGACTTGCAAGAGGACTCACTTCTGTTAAGTCTCAAGCTAGCCTTGATCAAAGCGTATCACTTGCGGATATGTATAGTACGATTATAAAATATCTTCAAATGAAAGGTGTACATCCTTCTGGAAGGACAATACACCATAGAGACGATATGGAATATTTGAATAATGTAGTTGCTGGCGTGTTCCAATTAGTGAATGGATACACTACAAGGACTTACTTGACGCCTAATGAATACAGAGTTGTAGAAAGCTATATTGATCATGGAAGAGATACATTTAGTAAATATAGTAGCTTTATTAGAAATGACGTGAGAAACATTGATCTCTATTTAGCACTTTCAAAGTACAAGGCTGCTACACTAATTAATGATAGAGAATATAGAGAGTACGTATTGTCGAGACTTGGAAATGTAAGAAATGCTGCAATATTAGAATACGGAATTATACCTTATACAACAAACATATCAAGAAGAGAATTCTTATTATTAATGCACAGTTTACTATCAAGCCAAAATCTTAGTGACCAGGAAGTGTTAAACAGATTTAATGATACGGGTGTTTTGATTGGATATCAAAATGATTTAATGCTTGATAAGAATTTAACATATACAGAAATGCTTACATTTTTATACAGATTTGAAATATACGACTTCACTTATTCTGCTAGCGAAGAGGACTAAGTGAGCAAAAGTAATTAGTAGTAAAATTTAAGAAAAGAGGAGCAAACAGATACTATGCCAAATTGTTTAGGAGTGTATGTAGAGAAAAATCTAATTAAATATGCAAAAGTATCGAGAGATAAGGCCACTTCGCTTCTTAATGTGGTATCTTATGGAGTAAAATTTTACGAAAACATTGAAGAAACAGTAAGAGCAATTATTAATGAAACAAACAGCGCAGAAGACGAATTATGCATGAATATATCAAGAGAAAATTTTGTTGAATTTGATGTATTCAATAAATTAAAATCTAAAGAAATCAAAGATTTACTAAAGACGGAATTTGAAACATACTGCAATGAAAAAGGTCTGGTTGCTTCGGCATCAGAAATGAGATTTACTTTGGTAAGAAATACAAACAAAGCTGATTCGTATAAAGCAATTTGCGTTTCTGCTAATAAAGCTGAGCTTTCAACTTTGTGGCAAATGTTCGAAGCAGAGAGACTTAAGAGCTTATCTTCAATGGCGTTTTCAATCACGAATATTCTAAAAGATAAAGGACTTGGCGAGCAGGCTGCCATTGTGAATATTGAAGACGAGACAACGGTTACTGTTATTACAAAGGGAGAGATTTCTAAGGTAGTTACGATACCAATAGGAATGCAAGAAATTATTTCTCGATTAGCCGATAGACTTAACTCTTATTCTAAGGCTTACGAGGCTTGCAAATCAGTAACAATTACTTTTGACGATTCAAGTTCTCTTTCAGAAGAACAAAGAATGGTAATGGAATTGCTTTTACCTACGATGTACGATTTGAGAGAAAGAGTAAGAAATGCTCTTAGCGAGTATGGCTCGGAATTAAGAAAAGTATATTTGACTGGTACTGGCGTGCTTGTGAATAACCTTGACTTGTATTTTGGAGATGTTCTTGATTCACAAGTTTGTGAAGTTTTAAAACCTTTTTTTGTTAGTAAAGATGTTAATAATGTAAAAGATATTATAGAAGTAAATAGTGCTATCGCACTTGCTATGAATGGTTTAGGATTTAGAGATAAAGACTTAGACTTCTGCGTTGGTGGCGAGATTGGTGGCGAAGGTTTCCAAAAGAAATTAAAGGCACTAAAAGAGCCTGAGACATGGCAAAAAGCAAAGGACTGGGCAATTCGATTTGCTGGATTTAGAAAGAAGAGCGAGAAGAAGGCAGAGAAGGAAGCTGCAAAAGATAATGTAGCAGCTATGAGGCCAAACATCGAATTTGACGAAAATGTTGGCAGTGGCCAAATCATTAATGCACAACAGGAATCAGAGGCTACTGAAGACGACGGATTTGTTCTTGCAGGATTCGATGCCCTTGATAAATGGTTGCTAAGACTGGCAATTACACTTGGCGTTGCTTTTGTAACATACTCTGGATTGTCATACTATACGCAGTCAGTGATTGAGGCGAAGACAAATGAAGTCAATACGAATATTGCTACAGCAAATGCTCAAATTGCAAATGTTGAAACAGATATTGATTACATTTCAAATCAAGCAATTGAATATAAGACAAAGACAGATAAATTAAATAGAATTTTAGGACAAATAAAAGTTAGATTAGAGCGTTCGTTCAATCTTCCAAACTTTATGAGCCAAATGATGTTTATCGTTCCAGAAGATGTAAGAGTTACTTCTGTTCAAGTTACGACAGACAAGCAAGTAACAATTCAAGCTCAATCTGGTAAGTATGCACAACTTGGTTACTTCGTATCAAGACTAAAATTAGAGAATGCACTAAAGAATGTTGATATGGAAGTAATTAGTATGAATAGTGATATAAAAATAAAAATTACAGGGGAGTTGCCATAATGTTAAGAAAATTATTATTATTTGTTCTTTGCATATTTTTAGGCTACGGCATTTATGTCGCTGTGACACAGGGTGTTATGATATTTGGCAATGAAATTAAGCCATATAGTGCACTTGTGGAAGGAAACGAGAATATTGACAACAAAGTCGCAACACTAGAGAGACTAAATACAGTTACGTATGCTCAAACAGAGAATAGGCTAAGAGGCGCAAAAAGAGAGTTTTCAGACAGAAAAAATGAATATGATACATTAGCTGCTAGTGCTTCTGTTGCAGAAATTGCTGAGGCAAATAAGAGAGAGCAATATCTACTTGACTATCTATGGATGAAGATAGGCACTTATGCCAATGCGGATAATGTAAAAATAAAGATTACACCAAGTGACACACAAGCTATCGTGGATTTTGACGTAACGGGCGAGTATATTTCTGTGGTAAACTTTATCTACGACTTGGAAAATGATACGGATTTGAATTTCAATGTGGACAACATCATTATGCAAGGCGGAAGCTCAGATACTGTTACGAAGGCTACTTTTACAGTTACGGGTGTTAATGTAATTACTGCTGAGGAATAGGACATGTGTCATAGTAGACGCATAAATCACAAAAGAGAGGAAGTATGACATGGAAACATTTAAAAAGGTATTAAAGGAAATTGGTATAGCTTTACTACTTTTATTACTTGTTGCCGCGGTTGCAGCAATACTATTTGTTGATAAGATACCTTTTTCTAAACAAATTCCAGAATCTATACATTATACAAATATAGATAAAAATGACTATAACGTAAGGGGGGATGTAGAGGACATTGCGAACGATACTGTAACGTTCATGTCGAAAGCGAGCGAACTAAAGTATTACGAGTTAATTAAGTTAGTTCTTCCTGGAAGACATCGTCCGTTTGGCAGTATTAACTCGGGCACTGATATACCTAGTGAGTATGTGAGTGGCGCGACAGCCGTCGTAGACGAATACTATTATTATGAAGACGAGCCTATCGATTCTAATAATGGTGAGCCGGCAGCAAATTCGGGTAGTGATTTTAGCGACCCAACTGCTGCTATGGAAAGAGATCTTCAAGATCAAAGCTACGGCGAAGTAGACGTAAATCGTCTAAAAGGTAATGACTGATGCATCTTCTTATAACATCAGTAAAGCAGGATTAGGAAAACTAATCAAAAAAATTAGAATTAATGGAGGATTTTATTATGAAGAATCAAAAAGGTATTTCTTTAATCGCATTAATTATTACAATTATCGTAATAATTATCTTAGCAGCAATCGTAATTGGTGGCGTATTCAACACACCATCTGATGCAAAATTTGCAAACTTCTGCCAAGAGTATGACAGAGTACAAACAGCAATTCAATTAAAATACTATGAATTATATCAAAAATATGCAACAAACACAGTAGCAACATATGTACCAACACACTATTCAATTTATAATGAAGTAGCTACAGGTACAGCTTTCGCTGGAACAGCTGCTGACGACAATGATGAGGACAACTGGGTTAAAATTGAAAACTGGGGCAAAACTTCTACAAACGTATGTGAAAAACCTTCACTTGCTGGTGACTGGTTCCTACGTGAGAGCGATGGTAAATTAGTATATGCTGGATTCGAGAAAGACGAAGGCAAATTATATTTAACACCTTCATTTGAAATCGAAGGAAGAACTCCTGTTGCAGGCGAATCAGCTATTACAGGTGCTTCAAACGTATTAAAGACGGACGATACGTCTTTAGCATTATCTACAGCTGCTGCACCTGTTGTTGAGCCAGGCACAGGAGACTAATCAAATTTAACAAATTTATTTTAAGGGGGAAATAAAATGAGAAATCAAAAAGGTATTTCTTTAATCGCATTAATTATTACAATTATCGTAATTATTATTTTAGCAGCAATCGTAATTGGTGGCGTATTCAACACACCATCTGATGCAAAATTTGCAAACTTCTGCCAAGAATATGACAGAGTACAAACAGCAATTCAATTAAAATACTATGAATTATATCAAAAGTATGCAACAAACACAGTAGCAACATATGTACCAACACACTTCACAATTTATAATGAAGTAGCTACAGGTACAGCTTTCGCTGGAACAGCTGCTGATACAAATGATGCTGACAACTGGATTAAGATTACAAACTGGAAAGGTGAAACAGGAAAAACAAATCCAGTATGCGAAAAGCCTTCACTTGCTGGTGATTGGTTCCTACGTGAGAGCGATGGTAAGTTAGTATATGCTGGATTCGAGAAAGACGAAGGCAAATTATATTTAACACCATCATTCGAAATTGATGGAAGAACACCAGTGGCTAGCGAAGACAATATCAAAGCTGCATCTAATGTTTTAAAAACTGGAGACACATCTTTACAATTAGCTGACTAATTTTAAATTGATAATTTAGGAGGAAATGAAAATGAAAAATCAAAAAGGTATTTCTTTAATCGCATTAATTATTACGATTATCGTAATCATTATTTTAGCTGCAATCGTAATTGGTGGCGTATTCAACACACCATCTGATGCAAAATTTGCAAACTTCTGCCAAGAATATGACAGAGTACAGACAGCAATTCAATTAAAATACTATGAATTATATCAAAAATATGCAACAAATACAGTAGCAACATATGTACCAACACACTTCACAATTTACAAAGAAGTAGCTACAGGTACAGCTTTCGCTGGAACAGCTGCTGATACAGACGATAAAGATAACTGGACAGAAGTTACTAACTGGAAGACTTCTTCAAACACAACTGGTGTTTGCGAGCAACCTTCACTTGCTGGTAAGTGGTTCCTACGTGAGAGCGATGGTAAGTTAGTATATGCTGGATTCGAGAAAGACGAAGGCAAATTATATTTAACACCATCATTTGAAATTGATGGAAGAACTCCAGTAGCTGACGAAGATGGTATCGTAGGTGCTGAAAACGTGTTAAAATCTGGTGATACATCTTTAGCTTTAGCTAACTAATTTAAAGAAAAACAGTAATACATACAAGGCATATGCACAAGCTGTATATGCCTTGTACAGTATATAATGGAGAAAGATATGGACATTATTTTATACATCGCGATTTTTAGTATCGGAATTGTGTTTGGCAGTTTTTTTACGCTTGCTGTCTATCGCATTCCTAGAAAAGAAGATATTACACATGTGAGATCACATTGTACTTCTTGCAATCATAGATTGGAGTTTTGGGATTTAATTCCTTTGTTTAGTTATATTTTTCTTGGCGGCAAATGTCGTTATTGCGGAGAGAAGATTAGGCCAAGATATTTTTTGTTGGAAATTTTTTCAGGGCTTGTGTTTTTAGGCCTTGCTTTTTCGAGAGGATTGTCAATAGAAATGCCTCTTGTAGGATTTATTGATTTAGCTCTTACTTATTTGTTTGTGGCTGGCACATTTATTATTGCTGGCATAGACAAAGAGAATTTTGAGATACCGAATGGATTGATTCTTTATGAATTGATTGTGGGGATTATTTATACGATTTTCTTGTATGCAACAGGGGAGAAGATATTAAGTAATATTATTGGTTTTGTTGCAATTCCTTTGATATTGTTTATTGTCGATTACATTTTGAAAAAATTATTAAAAGACGAAAGTAAGCTTCCATTTGGAATGGGAGATATTAAATATATGGCAGTGATTGGTTTGTTTGTTGGATTTGGTGCCGAAATACTTACTATTGTGATTGCTTTGTTAATAACGGGTATTGTTTTGGCTATCCAATGTGGAATTCGAAAGATACATATGGAGCAGATACCGTTTGGGTTTTATTTGAGCATTGCGGCGAACATCGTTTTAATTGCAATGCCGCTAATAAAGAATATCATTGATTGTATTGAAATGATAATTCTGTAGGGTCAGCTTTACTTGGCTGACCGCAAAGAAAATAATTCGGGTTGCGTAATACGTGGCCCCCAATAATGGAGGAAAATTATGAAATGGTTGAATGATAATCGCGGGTATTCAATGATTGAAATTGGAATTGGACTGCTTATTATTGCGGTGTTTAGCTTTTTTAGCTTGGCACTTTTTAATGGGTGTTATAACAACCACCGTGTAGTGCAGCAGAGAAATATTGCGCTTTCGTATGCTACCAATGCCATGGAGTATGCATTACAATTTGATTTGGCGGACCTTGGTTTTACGAATGCTATGCTTAATAGAAGTAGTATTTTGACTGCAGCGAGGGCGGCTAGTGCAACGGAACTTGCAGAAGGTAATTATGCTGTGCCGGACGATATTGTAAAAGGGCCTGATTTGACGACGAATAATATGACAATTACGACGCAGTTTAGGAGAGTGCCTACGGATTTAAGTGAAGGGGCAATGGATAGCACCGTGATTAAGGTTACAGTTACTGTGGCATATAAGGTTAGGGTGAACGATAGAGAGGCTAGAACGATTGAACTTACGGCACTTAAAGTGACGAAATAATTTTGAAATGGGGGCAAATTATGAAAAAGGAAAATGGTGTGACGCTTACGTCGCTTACGATATATATTATTACGGCGGGAATTATTGTGGTGATGCTTGCGTTTTTGAATGCTAACTTTTTTTCACAAATGACAGAGCTTACGAATAAAACGGCTGTCGCAAATGAGTATTCGAAGTTTTGCTCTTCGTTTATTACGGATTTGAAAGCGAGCAATTCCGTTGCGGAGTATAATGAGAATGCAATCAAGTTTACGAATGGTTCTTTGTATGAAATTCGAGAATTGAAGAATGCAGATGGTACTACTACGAATCGTTATGCTATTTATAGAAATTCGGTGAAGCTTTGTGAGAACGTTGCTTCTAAGTATTTTGAATTGATTGATACGAGTGGCAACGGCATTGGAGAATATGTTTTGTCTCCGTATTTTGATTATGATCATTTAGAGAATACCGTGAGAATTATTCTTTCGTTTAACAAAGATGGAGATACTGCTAATGAATTTGATACACAGCAAATTTATTTGGTGGGGCAAGGATACTAGTTTTAAGTGAAGAGTAGAGGAGTGATTTTGATGCTAAAATCGAAACGTGGATCAGTTACGTTTGTGGCATATGTTGCGATGTTGTTTTTTGCGATGTATGGAATTATTTTATTTAGTAATAGTATTTCGGCTTACAATTTGCAGAGTAAAGCCATTGCAAATGTGCAGAATAGTTATGGCGTGAATGTGTCGGACGAGGCTATGAAATCGGTTTATAATCGTTATTCGACGCCGATTAGGTAATTATTTGAAATTTCTTGTTTGATATTGACTTATTTTCTGAAAATTAATAAAATAATATTAGGAATATTGTGATACTAAAGAGGAGGAATAGAAATGGCTGGTATAGGTTTTAATTCGAAAAAGGCACCACTAGGAATTGAGTTAGTGAGAAGAGGAGTTATTACAGAGAAAGATATTGATACGGCTTACGCTTATCAAAGAGAGCATTCTAATGTGAAGTTCGGAGAAATATGCCATATCTTGAAATTAGCAAATGACGAAGATTTATTGAATGCGATTGGAGATGTCATTGGCGTAAAACCTGTGCTAATTGATTATGCTAGTATTGATATTAAATTTACAGATTACATATCGATGGATATTATCCGCCAGCATAAGGTACTTCCTTTTGCTGTGGAAGAGAATAGGGTAAAAGTTGCATTTGCCAATCCGGAAGACAAAAGTGTTGTAGAAATGATTAGACGTATTTTGCTTAATAAGAGACTTACTTTGGAAGTCTATGTTACTTTTGCTTCACTCATTGAAGACGTGATTAAAAATATTGATAATAAGGCAGAGAAGACAGTCGTTTATGATTCTTATGGCCAAGATACGACGCAGCTTATTGATAATATTATTCGTAGCGCGATGGCTAAGAGAGCGAGTGATATTCACTTTGAGCCGATGGAAGATAGAATTAGAATTCGTTATCGTATTGATGGCGAGTTAATTGAGATTACAACGATTGATAAAGAAAAGCAATCGCAGATTATTGGTAGACTAAAAGCGATTTCGAATATGCACCAAGAAAAGAGCGAGTCACAGGATGGCGCTATTGTACTTTATCCTGACTACAATATTCGTGTATCTTCACAGAAAAATATTTATGGTGAGAAATTCGTTTTGAGATTATTAAAGAAGAATTCGAATATTAAGCATTTATTTGAGTTAGGTTTCCCTGACGATCAAGAGACGATTAGCAAATGTTTTGATAGAAGAAATAGTATTGCTTTAATTGCGGCTCCTACTGGTGAAGGTAAAACGACGACACTTTATAGTGTTATGTCTTTTTTAAACAAACCTAGAATTAATATTACAACAATTGAGGACCCAGTAGAAATTAGAATTAGGGGATTAAACCAGGTTGAAATTTCACATGCTGAAGGTTTTGCTGAATCACTTAGAACAATCTTGAGACAAGACCCTGATGTTATTCTTGTCGGAGAGATAAGAGATAGAGAGACAGCCGAGATTGCAATTCAAGCTGGACAAACTGGTCACTTCGTGCTTTCTACTATCCACACTGTTGACTCGATTGAGACGATTACGAGACTTAGAAAATTGGGCGTTTCAAGTTATGATATCGGAAGCGTTTTGGTAACAAGTATTGCGCAAAGATTGGTAAGAAGAGTTTGCCCACATTGTGCGAAGGAGAGAGAGTTTACTCCAGAGGAATTAGAGGAGTTTAAGAAACTTGGTGAGCGTTACAACTACGAATTTCAATTAGAAGGTAAACATACATTTGATGTTGTTGGCTGTGAGAAGTGTAATAATACTGGTTATTACGAGAGAATTGCGGCTATCGAAATTTTAAGTGTGAATGATAGACTAAAAGATTTGATTATTGCTGACGCGCCAGCCAGTGAGATTAGAAAGATTGCTTACGAAGAAGGATATCGTCCTTTGGTTGTAGATGCGTTTAATAAAGTTTTGGCTGGCATTACGACAGTCGAAGAAGTGAAGAGAAAACTTGCTTATTAATAGAGCTTGGAAAGAGGGGGAAAGGAAATGCCAGAATATAGATATAAGGCGCTTACCAAGGGTGGTCAAGTTGTAAAGAATAGAATGGAAGATGTTTCCCAACAAAACGTCATTAACAGATTGAAGGATAATGGATTAACGCCTATATCGATTGAGAAGGTAGAGTTTAAGGTTCCACTACTTAACAACCTTGGTGGTAGACAAAAAGTTAAGAAGAATAGAGCGGCTACGATTTCTGCCAGCCAAAATGCTGTTAAGAAAATGAGAGAGAAAGAGACGAAAAAAGAAAATGGCAGATTGAAGCAGGATATCAATGTGGATCTTTCTTTCCTTGATCCGATTAAGAGTGAAGACGTTATCGCGTTTACACAAAGCTTGTATCTTCTTAAAAGAGCCGACTTTACAAACGTTAGAGCACTAACGACTTTGCTTGAAAATACAAAGAAGAAGCAAATGAGAGATATCGTTGAGGATATTCTAAACGGTGTTGAAACTGGTGAATATATTTACTCGACAATGGAATATTATTCGAAAGTGTTCCCGGAGATTTATGTGAGCATGATTAAGACGGGCGAGCTAGGTGGTACTTTGGTGCAGTCTTTAGAACAGGCTTTGAAGTATTTGGACGATTCTCTAAGAATTAAGAGAAGCGTTAGAAAGGCGCTTATCGGGCCACTATTTCAGTCTATTCTTTTGATTATCATGTCTGTAGTTTGTATATTGGTTGGTCTTCCAGTTATGCAGAATTTGTATGCACAGTTTGGTGTTGAAGATAGAATTCCGCCTGCGACAATTGCAGTGGCAAACTTTATTCAAGGAATGGGTACGTATTGGCCGGTTACGCTTGGCGTGATTGGTGGCTTGATTGGATTATTTATTTATTGGATACATACGCCGGAGGGCCGTTATAAATGGGACGAGTTTAAACTTAGCATGCCAGTTTTTGGACCACTTATTTTAAGACTTAATTTGCAAAAGTTCTTTAAAGCAATGCAGTTAAACTTGGCAAATGGTTCGAGATTGCAAGAGGCAATGCAGGTTAGTAAAAACGTAACGAGTAACTACGTGATGCTTGCTATGATAGAGACAGCGCAAGCTAACTTACAAGTCGGTGAATCTTGGATAGAGCCTTTTGAGGCGTTTAAGAATTTCCCACCAATGATTTTGGAAATGCTTAGAATTGGTATGGAAACAGATATGGTGCAAATGATTGATAAAATCAATGACTTTATTGAGCATGATATTGAGATTACAATTAATAGAATTATGAAGACGTTGCCGGAAGTAGCAACTGCTGTAATGGGTATTATTTTGATATTCTTCGTAATTATTATTTTGAAGCCGATTATGGAAGTTTATTTGGGAACGTTCCTTACAGAGGCGTATTTATAATAAAAAAAGCTGCGGAAACGCAGCTTTTTTGTTGCATATTATTACCATTTTGCGATATACTATTTTTGATAGTTTTGAAAAGGAGAATTTTTATGGATGAGAGAATACTTGAGTTGTTTGAGGGGATTACACTTCATTTTATTAATACGAAACGTTTTAAGACGGATTTTGTTGCGGCTTTTTTGTTTGCTGATTTGAATAGAGAGGATGTTACGAAAAATGCACTCATTCCTGCTGTGCTTACGAGAGGGACAGAGAAGATGCCTACCATGAAAGATATTAGTGTTTATTTGGAGGAGAGTTACGGTTCTGTTTTGGATGCTAGCAGCGATAAAATTGGAGATAAGCAGGCTTTGCAATTTTATATTACTGCGATTAATGGCAAGTATACATTTGAGAATGAGGATTTGCTTAGCAAGAATATTGATTTGCTTTGTGACGTGATGCTACATCCTAAGCTTGAAAATGGTGTGTTTGATGCGGAGTATGTGAAGCAGGAGAAAGAGACGCTTAGGGAACTCATTAAGAGTAGGATTAATAATAAAGGAGCTTATGCTAATTCGAGATGCATTGAAGAGATGTGCAAAGACGAGCCTTACGGATTATATAAGTTTGGATACGAAGAGGATTTGGACGCGATTTCTAGTGAGAATTTATATGCGCAATACGAAAAGCTTTTGAAGACTTCAGAAATGCATATTTATATTTCTGGGGATATTGACGAAGAGAAAGTTTTGCAGCAATTTAAGAGGCATTTTGAAAATGTGGAGAGACATTATGATGCTGCGGCGCAAAGCGCAGGGGCTAGTAACAGTCATGAGCTTAAGACTGTTATTGAGGAGCAAGATGTTACGCAGGGAAAATTGGTTTTGGGCTTACGTGCAAGAGAGAGTACGCTTTTAGACGATATGTATCCTTTGATTGTGTACAATGCGATTTTGGGTGGCACGCCTTCGTCGAAGCTTTTCCAAAATGTAAGGGAAAAGGCAAGCTTGGCGTACACAACGCGTTCGTCGTATTTGAAGCATAAGAATATTGTTTTGGTTTCTTCGGGAATTGAAATTGCAAATTACGAGAAAGCTTTGGAGCTAATTCAAAAGCAGCTAGAGGATATGAGAGAGGGGAACTTTACGGAGGAAGATGTTAGCGATGCAAAGATTGCTCTTGAAAATGCGTATCGTTCTTATTTAGACGAGCAGACGGCGATTATTAATTTATATATGGGACAGCAGCTTCTTGGAAATGTGGAGCCAATTCCAGAAATGATTCAAAATATTGAGCGTGTTACAAAAGAGGAGATTGTGAGAGTGGCTGAGAAATTGGAATTGGAGATTATTTATTTTTTGAAAAACAAATAAGGAAATTCGCATGAAATGCATTTGTGAATCCGGGCAGCGTGATACGCTGCCCCTACAGGGGAAATGGAAAATGCGTTGTAGGGGTCGGCGTCCTCGACGACCCGCAAAAAATGTAGAGGTCACTGCATCAGTGTGACCCATAAAATAGGAGGATAATGATGGTAAAAGAAAAATTGAATGAGAAAATGTATTTGAAGCATTTGGAAAATGGCTTGGATGTGATTTTAATTCCGAAAGAGGGGGCTATCAAAAATTATGCGGTGTATGGCACGCATTTTGGTTCATTAAATAATAAATTTACAGTTCCTGGGGAAAGCGTTGTGACAGAAGTGCCTGATGGTGTTGCGCATTTTTTGGAGCATAAGCTTTTTGAGGAAGAGGACGGCGTGAATGCACTAGATAAGCTTTCGAAAATTGGCGCTAATGCCAATGCATATACGAGCTTTAATCATACGGCCTATTTGTTTGAGGGGACAGAGAATTTTGAAAAGGCTTTGGATATTTTGATTTCTTTTGTGCAAAACCCTTATTTGACGGACGAAAATGTGGAGAAGGAAAAAGGAATTATTGGACAAGAAATTAAAATGTATGACGACGACCCAGAGTGGCAATTGTTTTTTAATTTCTTGAAATGTTTGTATGGCGATAAACATGCGCTAACGATTGATATTGCGGGCACGGTTGAGAGTATTAGCGAGATTACGCCTGATATTTTGTATCGATGCTACCATACATTTTACGATCCTTCGAACATGGTAATGTGTGTTGTGGGAGATTTTGATGTGGAGCATGTTTTTGATTTTATTGAGAAGAGAGTCAAAGATACGAAGGAGAAGCCTGCGATTAAGAGATATTATGGAGAAATTCCGACTGAGGTTAAGAAAAGCATAGAGCGCAAAATGGATATTAGTATGCCGATGTTTATGCTTGGATTTCGAGACGATTCGAAGAAGGAATTAGTGGATAGTGGCTATGAGAAAGGGAATATGGACTTAATTCATAAGCATATTGCACTTGAGATTATTTTTGAGATGCTTTTGGGGAAGAGCAGCAAGTTTTATGAGGAGCTATATAACGAGGGCTTGGTCAAGAAAGAGTTTGGGACGGATTATACGTTTGAGGAGAATTATGCGTATAGTTCTATTTCGAATGAGAGTGCGAGTCCAGAGCAAGTCATTGAAATGATTAAGCAGAGAATAGAGGAATTAAAGAGAAGCGGTTTGGACGAAAATGAGTTTCAGAGAATTAAGAGAATGCTTTATGGGGAGTATGTGTATTTGTTTAATGATGTGACGAAAATAGGAAGTGTCGTGATAAGCGATTATTTTAAAGGGGTCAATTCGTTTGACTATGTGGATGCATATAAGGACATTGAGAAGTTTTTTGTGGAGCAGGTTTTGCAAGAGCATTTTGATTTTGGAAAGATGGCGGTGTCAATCATAAGACCACAATAATACCATTTGCGTGGAGGAATTTGTATATTATTTTTTCGCAAGCCGAGGAAGTTGTACGACGTAGCGGAGTCCCGCGAAGCCATGTGAGGTAAGAAAAAATAATATACAAATTCCCAATTAACATCATATATGGAGATGATTAATGAATGCAGCCGATTTTATTTCCTAATTTGAATTTGGAATTGAATATTAATCCAGTAGCGTTTACACTGTTTGGAAAAGATGTGTATTGGTATGGAATTTTGATTGTGGCGGGAATGCTATTGGCAATGGGACTAGCGAAGCGTGACGATGGAAAGTATGGCCTAAAGTGGGACGATATTTTTGATTATTTAATGATAGCAATTGTGGTCGGCTTTGTTTGTGCGAGGGCATACTATGTGATATTTCAGTGGGATTATTATAAAAACAATCTTAGTGAAATCTATCAAATTTGGCACGGCGGAATTGCGATTTATGGTGGCATTATTGGGGCACTTGTGACAGCATATTTTTATTGCCGAAAAAAGAAGATTTCGTTTCTTCGTTTGTGTGATTATTTGGCGCCGTATCTTCCTTTGGTGCAAGCTATTGGAAGATGGGGAAACTTTTTCAATCGAGAAGCCTATGGGGCTGTGACCAATTCTTTTTTGAAGATGGGAATTTTTGATAGCGGGATAGGCAGTTACATATTTGTTCATCCAACGTTTCTTTACGAGTCTATTTGGGATTTTCTGATTTTTATCTTTTTAATGAGAAAGAGGAAGAAAGAAAACGAAAAAGGCAATTTGTTTTATTGGTATATGTTTTTGTATGGGCTTGGAAGAGCGCTGATAGAAGGACTTCGAGCGGATTCTTTGTATTTGTTCCATGTTAGAATTTCTCAAGTTTTGGCGTTGATTTTTGCCGCATTTTTTGGAATAATATTATTAAAGCAAAAATTTGAAAAGAATTCGCAAAAAAATATTGACAAAAATGGATAAATATGGTAAATTCTAAGTAGCAAAAGAAAAAAGGTAAAGTTTTCGTAGAAACAAGGAGGAATGACTATGACAAACGATAAAGAAATTTGTAGATTAAGGGACAAATTACAAAGCTTAATATTGAAGGGCGCAGATTATAACGAAATTTGCAGAGTCAGCCAAGAATTGGACGAGCTTATTGTGAAACACTACGCTATGGCGTAAAGAGAATATAGAAAAATTTTGCAATAGATCACACTGTATGGTGTGGTCTATTTTTTTGCGCGAAATTTGTTGAAGATTATCTATCCATGGGGGGACGGAGGAATTTGGATATCCAAATTCCTCCGTCCCCCTTGGATAGATTAAAAAATTTTTCTGTTTTTTTCGAAAAATACTTGCATTTCCCATTTTGATAGGGTAAAATGGTGTTGCAGTGGAGGAAAGTGGAGCGAAGTGGTGAATTGTTAGAAAGGGGTGATTATCGTGCTAATAGGAGAATATAGCCATTCTATAGACGCTAAAGGCAGGGTAATCGTACCATCTAAGTTCCGCACAGAGCTAGGCGAGAGATTTATTTTGACGAAAGGTTTTGATGGTTGCTTGTATGGATATTCTTTAGAAGAGTGGAAAGCCATCGAAGAAAAAATCAAAACATTACCTCTTGTTACTGGCAAGGATGCTAGAAACTTTACTCGTTTCTTTTTCTCAAGTGCGATTGAATGCGAACTTGATAGTCAAGGCAGAATTTTGATTTCTCAAGGATTGAGAGAGTTTGCAGGATTGGAAAAAGATATTGTCACCATCGGTGTTTCTTCTAGAATTGAGATTTGGAGCAAGGCAAAATGGGAAGCTTACAACAATGATCAAGATTCAGACGATATTGCTGAGAAGATGGCATTGCTAGGAATTTAATTTTAGACTGCAGTTTGGTCTATTAAAAAATAACACAAAAGATAAAATGTAGGGGTTGCGTAATACGCAACCCGCGCGAACAAAACAAAAGACAAAGTTTACTACATACCAATGATAAGATTTTATTACACAAAAGAAAAAAGTTTTAATTTACAAATGAAGAAGCAGGGCGGATGATGTACCGCCCAAAATTTTTTTGAGGTATTGAAAATGGAATTTAAGCACGAACCTATTATGCTAATGCAATGTATGGAGTATTTGAATATTAAGCCTGATGGGATTTATGTGGATGGTACGATTGGCGGCGCAGGGCATTCGAGCGAGATTGTAAAGCGTCTTAGTGAGAAGGGCTTGTTAATTGGCATTGACAGAGACAAAGAGGCTTTGGCGGCAAGTCAGAAAAGACTTGCTAATTATTCAAATGTGAAATATGTTTGGGGACGACACGAAGATTTGAAATCACATTTGGAGTCTTTGGGGATTAGCAAGATGGATGGTGTGCTGTTGGATTTGGGAGTTTCGTCTTATCAAATCGACGAGCCATCAAGAGGGTTTAGCTATACGAAAAATTCTTCTTTGGATATGAGAATGAATAAGGAGCAAGTGCTTACGGCAAAGGATGTTGTAAATAGCTATTCTGTGGAAGAACTTGAGAGAATATTCAAAGAGTATGGAGAAGAAAAATTTTCGAAAAGAATTGCAGGTAAAATTGTGGAGAGCAGGAAGACGAAAGCAATTGAGACGACTTATGAGCTTGCGGATATCATTCGTAGTGCAGTTTATCAAAATCCGATTGATTCGTTTAAGCGCGTGTTTCAAGCAATTAGAATTGAAGTTAATGGTGAGCTAAAAGAGCTTGAACAGGCGATAAGAGATAGCATTGAGATGCTAAATGGTGGAGGGAGAATTTGCATTATTACTTTCCATTCATTAGAAGATAGAATTGTGAAGAATACGTTTGTGGATTTGGAGGGCAGATGCACTTGTCCGAAAGATTTTCCGAAGTGCGTTTGTGGGTACAAGTCTTATGGAAAAATCATTACGAAGAAGCCTTTGGTGGCAAGTGAGGACGAGCAAGAAAAAAATCCGAGGTCGAAAAGCGCGAAATTACGAGTTTTTGAAAAAAGAGGATGATTAAATGTAGGGGCGGCCGTAGTACGCCGCCCGCGGGTAGCGTGTTACGCTACCCCTACAGATTTGTTTTGAAATACATTAAAGAAAGGGGAATGTTCTAGATGCCAGCTCTTGATTATGATTACGATTATTATGAATATAGAAATGGACGCAGAGTAAGTGCCAATACTAGTGCGGCAAGAGCTATGTCTACTGCTGCGTATGCTAGAACATCTGCTGCTAGAAGCACAGGAGCTTCTGCCGCTAGAAAACCGGCAACTAGAACTACTACCAATAGAACACAGGCTACAGCAAAAAAGAGGAATG
>JAFUGE010000019.1 GCA_017469545.1 Clostridia bacterium | reverse complement strand
GACAAGTGGGGAAAAAGTGGAATTTGAGGCGCCTATTCCTGAATATTTTGAGGAGATAGTAGAGAATTTAACAGAGATATAAAATGAATACTGTAGGGGCAGCGTATTACGCTGCCCGCCATAGAATATACAAATGATAAAGGAGATATTAAAATGCAAATTATGTATGTCGCTTCCGAAGTCGTGCCATACGCAAAGTCAGGGGGTCTTGCCGATGTGGCGGGCGCACTTCCAAAAGAACTTTTAAAGCTTGGAAATGATGTTTCGATTGTGATGCCGAAGTATCGTCAGATTGAGCAAGAATTAGAGTATGTGATGGATTTTCCAATCCAGATGCATCAAAGGACGGAAAATTGTATTATTAAAAAGCATACACGCAAAGTGAATGAGAAAGAACTGACGACGTATTTTATCGATAGTGCGTATTATTTTGATAGAGACGGAATGTATTGCCACGCGGACGAAGCAGAGCGTTTTGCTTTTTTTGATAAGGCGGTTGCACATTTAGTAGAAATTTTAAAGCCGGATATTCTTCATTTAAACGATTGGCAGAGTGGCCCAATTGCGGCACTGGTAAAAGATAAAATGCATTTAGAAAATATCAAAATTCTTTTTACCATTCATAATCTGGAATACAATGGCAGATTCAATAAAGGAAATATTTATCATTTCGGTTTTTCGGAAGAGGAGTTTACGTCTGAGAAGTTTGAGTTTTATGGAGATTTTAGTTTTATGAAAGCCGGCATTTTGTTTTCGGATATGATTTCTACTGTTAGCAAAACGTATGCGGAAGAAATTCAAACAAAAGAGTTTGGCTTTGGCTATGAGGGTTTGCTTCATATGAAAGCGGAGCAAGGAAAACTTGCGGGAATTATTAATGGCGTGGATTATGAAGAGTATGATCCGACGAAAGATAAAGAACTTGTGAAGAATTATGATAGTGAAACAGTAGCATTGAAAGGCGAAAATAAGAGGGCTTTGCAGGAGGAGCTAGGGCTTCCTGTGCGCGATGTTCCGATGTTTGCCATCATTACGAGAGTCGTACATCATAAAGGAATTGATATTTTAATTGAAAGCTTAAATGAGATTTTAAAAGAAGATGTGCAGCTTGTGATGCTTGGTCTTGGCGACGAGCACTATATCAATCGATTTGAGTATTTGAAAGAAAAATATGAGGGGAAAGTTTCGGTAAATGAGGAGTTTAATCCGGCACTTGCCAAAAGAATTTATGCATCTAGCGATATCTTCTTGATGCCGTCTGTTTTCGAGCCGTGCGGCTTATCACAGCTGATTAGTTTTCGCTATGGAACGGTTCCTATCACGAGGATTACGGGTGGTTTAAAAGATACGGTTTTTGGGTATCTTAGTGATAAAGAAAAAGGAAATGGTTTTACTTTTTGGGGCAATAAGGCAGGAGACTTTACGGCTGTGATTAGAATGGCTTTGGAAGTTTATCAAAATAAGGAAGCGTGGAATGAACTTAGAAAAAGAGATATGCGTGAGGATCACTCGTGGGAAAAGTCGGCCAAAGAATACGTGGAACTTTATCAAAAAATGTAGGCTTGAGAAGGATTTGTTTCTTCTCAAACCTACGATCTATATGAACCATAAACGTTTTAGCGTTTATGGAAGAACAATATCTAAAATATAGTATGTTCTCGATTTTTATTATGTGAGAATTTTCGAAATATCATACAAAGTTTTTGGGGGAAAGTTATGGAAGAAGTGAGATTGCAAAAATATATGGCAGAATGCGGTGTTGCGTCTAGGAGAAAATGCGAAGAAATGATTACGAGTGGCCTTGTAAAAGTGAATGGCAAAAAAGTGACAGAGCTTGGCACGAAAGTACTTCCTGGGAAAGACGTTGTCGAAGTACAGGGCAAAAAAATTGGAGAAGAAAAGAAAGTGTATATACTGCTAAATAAGCCTGTGGGATATGTGACAACGGTTTCTGACGAGAGTGATAGGCCGACAGTGATGGATCTTTTAAAAGACGTCAAAGAGAAGGTAGTGCCTGTAGGAAGGCTTGATATGTACACTTCAGGACTTTTGCTATTTTCGAATGATGGAGATTTTATTTATAAAGTGACGCACCCAAAACACGAGACGACCAAAACATACATTGTAAAAACGAGAGGCGTACCGAAAGAATCTGATTTAGAAAAATTGCGAAACGGCGTAAAGATAGACGGATATATCACTTCGCCAGCGAAAGTAGAATTGCTGCTTAAGGATAACGTCAATGGTATTGCGAGGATTTGGATACAAATTCACGAGGGAAGAAATAGACAAGTGAGAAAAATGTGCGAAGCAATTGGCTTATCTGTCATTGCACTAAAGCGCGAGGGTGTAGGTAACCTAACTTGCGAGGGAGTAGAAAAAGGCAAGTATCGCTATTTGACGGAGGAAGAAGTAAGAGAAATAATGTAGTTTTTTCGTGGTGGGGTGAAAAGGCAAAGCAACGGCTGAGCGCCTGAAAGGCGCTCAACGGACAGTCCACCACAAAAAACGGATGTTATCGTTATTCGTCATTTCTAAAAGTGCATTTTTTGCATAGTGGTTCGACCGCTATGCTATTTTTAAATCCATTCATAATATTTTGCGCTCTTTCAGAAGTGATTATTTCTGATAAGTCTTGAGCAAATATGTTTCCAAGATTAATGTCGCCCTCGTTATCGAGGCAGCAAGGCGTGACTGTTCCGTCTGCGAGTATTGCAATTTGGTTTAGCAGACCATAGCAGTACTTTTCTTTTGTTTCATTTTGAGATTGTAGCGATGGCCATTCAAATTTATTTTTTTGCGATAGAAAAATGTTTGAGGCAAGTGTGAAATTTTCTTGCTCAGGAATTTTGATTTCAAATTCTTTTTCCATCATTTCTTTTAGTTCTTTGTTTTCATTGATGTTCCAAATCCTAAAACAAACAATGCAGTCTGATATTTTTTTCGCTAGTTTGATAATCCTTTCGTCATTTGTCGCGTGAAGCGAAATGTTGATTTGTCTTAAATTTTTTGTGATAGATAAATGCTTTTCGAGAAGTGTGCCATTTGTTGTTAGGTTGACGTAGAAACCATTTTCATAGGCGTACTCGATAAATTTGTCGACTTCGGGATGCATCAATGGTTCGCCTTTGACGTGTAAATAGATGTATTTTGTGTATGGTTTTATTTTTT
>JAFUGE010000018.1 GCA_017469545.1 Clostridia bacterium | reverse complement strand
ATTGCGCATTTTCGGCGACGCCGAAAATGCGCATTCTGTCAGTTTTTTCCAGGATGCACACTTTTCCGCCACCCCGAAAATGTTGCATTTGACATTTGGAAGTAAATTATATATTATATTTTTATAGATTATGGTAGATAATAATTTCATAGGAGATGGTGATATATGTTAGAAGAAAATGCTAGGGAACTACTAAAAAAGTACGGGCAAGAACATATTTTAGCGTCATACAATCACTTAGACGAGGCAGGTAAAGAAAAGCTAACTAATCAAATTATGTCTATTGATTTTCAAAAGGTAAAAGAGTTATATGAGCAAACAAAAGTAAGGCCAACGACGGGGGAAGATAAGATAGAGCCAATGAAGTACAAAAGTGCTGCAAGTCTATCTGCCGTAGAGAAAGAAAAGCTAGTAGAACTTGGCGAAAGAGTGATTAAAGAAAATCAATATGCGGTAGTGATGGTTGCTGGTGGACAAGGGACGAGGCTTGGTCACAATGGTCCTAAAGGAACTTTTGATATTGGACTTGCTTCTCACAAGAGCTTATTCGAACTATTCTGTGACCAATTAAAGAAAGCGAGGGACACATACGGCGTTGTGATTCCTTGGTATATTATGACGAGCAGAGAGAACAACGACGATACCGTAAGATTTTTTGAAGAGCATGATTATTTTGGCTATCGAGAGGGAGTGAAATTTTTCTTCAAACAGGGCGAATTTCCTATGGTAGATACGGAAGGAAAATTAGTGATTGGAGAAGATTATTTGGTAAAAGAAGCGGCTGATGGTCATGGCGGAATTTTTGAAGCGATGGTTAATAACGGCGTGCTTAGGGATATGCAGGAAAGAGGGATTCAGTGGATTTTTACTTGTGCGGTAGATAACCCGCTTGCTCATTTGGCGGACCCATTACTTGTGGGATATGCGATTAGCGAGCAAGTACGAGTTGCTTCTGTTTCGATTGTAAAAAATTCTCCGGAGGAGAGAGTTGGCGTATTTTGCAGACGTAATGGCAGACCGTCTGTGATTGAGTATACGGAAATTAGTGAGGATATGGCAAAAGCGGTAGACGAAAATGGTGAATTTTTATACGGTGAAGCGCACATTATGATGAATTTATTTAACATCAATGTAATCAATGAAATCGCAAAAGAGAAATTGCCGTATCATAGCGCATTTAAGAAATGCAATTATCTAAGTGAAAGTGGAGAGATGGTTGTGGCAGAAAAGCCAAATGCTTACAAATTTGAAACGTTTATCTTTGACGCTTTTGTTAGATTGGAAGATATGGGAATTTTGAGATATCAAAGAGAGGAATGTTTTGCACCAGTGAAAAATGCAGAAGGAAGCGACAGCCCAGAGACGGCTAGAAAGCTATATGAAGCATATTATAATCTATAGGAGGAATGAATATGTGGGTTGTATTAGGAATAACGGTTGGAGTAATATTTGTCAATTATTTTTTGGGAGCAAAACTATATCAAAGGCCACGAAATGATGCATATCGTCATAATGTTGGAAATATTAATACGATAAAAATGCCTGAGATTGCGCCAGACCCACAGTATATTTTACTCCTTACCTTTTTCACAGGAATTTTAATTGGATTATTTATTGCACTGGTAAACAAAAGCGGAAATTCCTATTTATATAGTGTAGTATTTTCTGTGATAATTGGTGTTTTATATTGGATTGAAATTTCTAGGAGAGTTAAGATTACAGAGTATTCCCTCGTTTTATCAAAGGCTCTTGCAAAATCAATAGAAATACCTTTAAATGAGATATTAGGCATATACATATATAGTCCTCATAAGAAATTTATGGATGGTCACATGCTGACAACAAAACTTGTTGTGGTAACAAGAGACAAAGAAACAAAATTTACGATTTCTAGTTTGAATAAAAAAGCAGTATTAAATATAATAAAAAATAATTTTGGCGTAACGGATTATAAGATATTCATTGCAAACAAATAGTATAAAACCTTCTATTCTCGGAAATAATTAACATTGTAACGAGAATAGGAGGTTTTTTATGCTTACAAGACTTAGTAAAAATGTAGTGTGTATTAAGGATATTCCTTCTAATTTGATTGAAGAAGCCTTTTTTATTTTAAAAGAAAGTAGTGGGGAGACGGAAGGAAAATATACCTCTAAGAGAAAAGAGATTGTGATGTCTGAAATTAATGAAATGATAAATGACTATGCACAAAAAATTCAAAATGAGAAAAATGAGCAAAGAAAAAAGGAGATAGAGGCAAGGGATAAACTAAGGAAAGTGAAATTAAAAACATTAGTGATAGCGGCAGCATTTATAGTTAGCTGCCTAATCATTGCAGCAATAAAGTTGTAATATTTTAAAGTGCCTGTACATAGGATTATGTAGGAGGCGATAGAAATGGAATATTCAATCGATAGAAGTAGCTATAGAAGACGTGCGGCTGACGTAGAGGAAGAGAAGAGTGAAGACAAAAAATTAGTGTATAAAATATTGAAGCGATTCATTATTCAGAGCATTGCTGGATTGATTGTTGTTTTGGCGGCGTATACCGTAAAAGTTATGAAACTAGAACCGGCAGTAAATTGGATTGAAAGAGAAGTGAATAGAGAACTTACACTTGATGTGGCGTATGAACAAGTGAAGAATGAAGTAGCAAAAATTTATGATAAATTGACGAACCTAGTGGGGCACGAGGCAGTAATTCCAACGTCTACTCAAGAAATAAATCATGAGGAAAATGTGGACTTGTCTAGTGTTACAAACGAAGATACGGAGCCGATTTTATCGATTCATACAGATGTCTCTACAGAGCCTGTGTATGAAGAGGCGGTAGAAGGCGTTAATCAGATGTCGGAAGATGCCCATTTTATCAAAGAGAATTATCAATTGATTTATCCGATACAAGGCACAGTAACTTCCAGATTTGGCGTAAGGGTTAGTGACAATCCAATCGTAACTGCCTATCATTCGGGAATTGATTTGGCGGCTGATACGGGGACAAAGATTGGGGCAGCACTTAGCGGAAAGGTCATTACTGCGACCACCAGTGAAGCATATGGGAAATATATTATGATTCAAACGGACGATGTGGTTACTTTATACGCGCATTGCTCCAAGCTGAATGTCAAGGAAGGCCAAGAGGTAAAACAAGGTGCTATTATTGGGGAAGTAGGTAGTACAGGATGGGCAACGGGGCCGCATTTGCATTTTGAAATAAGACTGAATGGCAGGCTAGTCAATCCAGCGGATATTTTAGATTTTGGAGAATAAATAATGTGTATCAAATTACATTTTTATTTAGTGATAGTGGCGATTTATTTTTATGCAATACATAAGCTTAATTTATTTTTAATTTTCTACCTATTTGCTATTTTTCATGAATTAGCTCATATTTTAATTGCGCTCATATTTCGCATAAAAGTACAAGAAATAGCATTGCTACCAGTAGGCGTTTGTGCAAAATTTGATTATATTGATCATACGATAAAAGAAACGATAATAGCGGCTGCAGGGCCGCTATTTAGCATTGTTGTGGGCCTGATTTCGAAAGATTTGCAGATCAGAAATGTGAATTTTGCAATCGCATTTTTAAACTTGATTCCCCTTTATCCGTTAGATGGAGGAAGGCTTTTGAGGGGGGCAATGCAGATGTTTTTTGGATACAAAAAGAGCATTGTGTTTAGCAATTATTTGGCTAAAGTTTTGCTTGTGGGACTTGCGATAGCAGGGATAGCACTGGCAGTATATTTTAAGAATTTTTCGCTGATTTTTTTAGATATTTATATTTTCTTTTTGATTAAGGAGGAGGTAAAGAAGGACCGAATCCGAAAAGTCATTCATAGCTTATTAGGAGAAAGTGATTCGTAGCAGCGCCGTCACGAAAAGTATTGCAATTACTCTCATAAATTGGTATAATTAGAGTAAGAGGTGGAACAAATGAAAAGAAATGAAAAAGGATATTCATTGCTAGTTTTGATAATTGCGATTGCGGTTATTTTAATTATAGCTGGAGGCGCGATTACGACATTAAACTTCTCAATGGAAGAGAGGAAAATTAATAATTTTATTTATGATATGAATAACATAGAAGATGCGGTAATGCAGTATTATTCTTCTACGGGTGTTATTCCTAGCTCTGGTGTAGAAGAGGGGGACATTTCTGCTATTGGCGCCCAATTGGGAAGTGACGATGGTGATACCTACTACGTATTAGATCTTTCTAAACTAGATTTAAACAATATTCATGAGAAGGATAAGACATATATTATTAACACAGATAGCCTTAGAGTATATATGTTAGAGGGCATTGAGTATAAGGGAAATACATACTATACCGTTACGGACACCCTAATGGGAAAAAGCTCGAATTATGAAACACAAAATTTAGATATGGTTTGTACGGTTAGCCCTACGTCTTGGGCACAAGTGGTAAATATTAGAGCGACAATTGCAAACGTATCCACCAATTTGGAGGATTGGACTTTTAAATACAATATCGGTCCAAAAGATTTAAGTTTCTTTGGAAGCGACGGAAATACATTTGAATATGGTTCGTCTATCAGAGTAACTACGAACGGTGTTTATTCCATCTATGCAAAGGATCCGGATGGAAACGAGTGGCTAAAAAATGTTGTAGTCAATAATATTGACGATATTGCGCCGAAATATACCATTAGTGATGGCAATATCACAATTATGGACGACGAAACTGGTTTAAAAGAAATCAGATACAAGACAAGAAGCCAATATAATACGAATCAATCAAGATACACAGCGGAGCAACAGGCAACAAGAAACGAACTTGATTATTACTTAATGGATGGAAAAGGAAATACGATAGACAGCATTAAGAATGACATTACTACCTACAAAAAATCATTACAAGAGTTGGAGAATAGCAAAACAAGATTAACACAAAACTTTAATGCACTTTCTGAAGAAGAGCAAGAGATGCAGAGAGAAGGCTATGACTATGATTTGGCAGCTAGCAATACAGCAATTAATGCTTTAAAAACCCAGTATTCCTACATTTTAGACGAGGATACAGAATATGTTCTTTATGCAGAAGATATTGCGGGAAATGGTACAGCCATTGTGAATGAGATTTTAACATTTAAAAAAGTTTGTGAAACATTTAACATTGAAATGCCTTAAAGACATAAAATTAGCACATTTTTACAAAAATGCTTGATATTTTTGTGAAAATGTGCTATTATATTGCCTGCGGTAAAACCGCCTTGCTCTGTACTTGATACAGGGCCATTAGACCAAAAGGAGGTGTAAATATGAATAATTACGAGACAATTATCATTATCAATTCTAATCTTGACGAAGCTGCCACAAAAGCATCTATTGAAAAGGTTACAAACCTAATAGGTGAACATGGTAAAGTAGAGTCTGTTGAGGAATGGGGAAAGAGAAGACTTGCTTATCCTATCAATAAACAACCTGAAGGATATTACACGTTAATCAACTTTAGTAGCAACCCAGAATTCATTGACGAATTAGAAAGAATTTACAATATTACTGACGAAATTATCAAACATATTGTAATTAAAAAAGACTAAAAGGAGGCTTGATTATGAACAAAGTTATCCTAATGGGGAGGCTAACAAAGGACCCAGACGTTCGTTATACGACAACTAACAATACTCTTGTTGCTTCTTTCACACTTGCTGTCAACAGAAGGTTTTCAAGACAAGGCGAGGAAAGACAAGCCGATTTTATTAATATCGTGGCTTGGGACAAAACAGGAGAGTTTTGTAGCAAATACTTTAAAAAGGGTATGCAGGTTGGAATTATAGGACGAATTCAAACAAGAACTTATGACGACAAAGATGGTAAAAGGGTGTATGTAACGGAAGTGATTGCCGAGGAAACATATTTTGCTGATAGTAAGAGAGAAGGAGAAGCTACTGGAAATCCATTCGGTGGTGTAGATGCTCCTTTCAATGCAACTACGGCAAATAGTGATTTTACTCCAGTGACGGACGACGATTTACCATTCTAAAGATTAGAAGAGATAGGGGGAAAATAAAATGGCAGACAAGAAAGGCAATAAAAGATATAATAGAAACAATAACGACGACGATTCAATGCCAAGACAAAGAAGAATCAAGAAAAAGGTTTGTATGTATTGCGCAGACAAGAATCTAGTTATTGACTATAAAGAGGCTGACAAATTAAAGAAATTTGTTAGTGAAAAAGGAAAAATTTTGCCAAGAAGAGTAACTGGCTTATGTGCAAAGCATCAAAGAGAAATGACAACTGCAATCAAGAGAGCTAGACACATAGCATTACTACCATACATAGCAGAATAATGAAAATGGAGAATACCAAAAGGTATTCTCCATTTTCATTGCAGAAAGAAATTTTTCCTCCCTGGGCGAAAAGGCGAAGCCACGGCTGTGCACTCGAAGAGTGCACAACGGACGCCCTGGGAGAAAATGAAGTTGTAGTAGAAAATTTGCTATTGCATTTTACTAAAATCGTGATATAATGGTGGTAATGTTGGAGGACAAAGTAGAGTATTGAACTTCCTAAAAGAGATAGTTTGCCATGGGCTGGAAGCAAACTTAGGATAGACATATTTGAAAAACTACCCTCTATTTAAGACATTCGGTCGTTTCCGTTATCACGCTAATTAAGTTAAAATTAGGATGGAACCGTGTATAAAAAGCACTCCTAATACCGTCATGGTATTGGGAGTGCTTTTTATACATCGATTGGCGGAAAATTTTTTCTCCCTGGGCGAAAAGTAGGGGCAGCGTAGCACGCTGCCCGGAATCCGCAATGTGTATGCATTGATGCAAAATGCGTAGGTTGCGGGCGGCGTACTACGCCGCCCCTACCGGAGTAAATTGGGAATCATAATAATAAGGAGGTATAAAAAATGATACACATTACTTTAAAAGATGGCTCTGTAATGGAGCAAGAAGCTGGCTTGTCCATTTATGAAATCGCTGAGAAAATCAGCAAAAGGTTGGCAGAGGCTGCAACATCAGCTTTGCTAAATGGTGAGGTTGTAGATTTAAGAACCGTTTTAAACGAAGATTGCAATCTTCAAATTTTAACATTTGACGATGCAGAAGGAAAAGGGGCATACTGGCACACCACTTCTCACGTGATGGCGCAGGCTATTAAAAGATTATTTCCAGATACAAAGTTAACGATAGGGCCTTCAATTGCAGAAGGATTTTACTATGACTTTGATCCTGTTAATAATTTTACGGAAGAAGACAAGTTGAAAATTGAAGAAGAAATGAAGAAAATTGTCAAAGAGGATTTGCCAATTGAAAGATTCGAACTTCCAAGAGACGAGGCAATCAAACTTATGGAGGGAAGAGGCGAAAGCTATAAGGTTGAATTAATTAACGATTTGCCAGAGGGAGAAGCAATTTCTTTCTATCAACAAGGCGAATTTGTTGACTTGTGCAGAGGGCCTCATTTGATGTCTACGGGCAAGATAAAGGCACTTAAAATATTATCTTCTTCTTCTGCTTATTGGAGAGGAGACGCGAAGAATAAAGCACTTCAAAGAGTATATGGTATTTCCTTTACGAAAAATAGCGAGCTTGAAGAATACGTAACGAGACTAGAAGAGGCGAAGGAAAGAGACCACAGAAAGCTTGGAAAAGAGCTTGGTATCTTTATGACGAACGACTTAACAGGAAAGGGCTTACCGCTATATTTACCGAACGGATATATCATTTGGGAGCAATTAGAAAACTATATTAAAGGCAAAGAGAAAAAGCTTGGGTATAAGCACGTACTTACGCCACCACTAGGCACTGTGGATTTGTACAAGACTTCAGGGCACTGGGAGCATTACAAGGATAGTATGTTTCCTAAAATGGAAGTGGAGGACGAGGAATTTGTGCTTCGACCAATGAACTGTCCACATCATATGATGATTTATGCTAACGACATTCACTCTTACAGAGATTTGCCTATTCGAATTGGTGAGATTGGTAGAGACTGTAGATTTGAGGCTAGCGGCACACTAAAGGGAATCGAAAGAGTCAGAACGTTCTGTCAAAACGACGCGCATCTATTTGTAACAAGAGAGCAAATAGAGCCTGAATTTAAGAGCGTTGTAGATTTGATTTTGGAAGTATATCAGGAATTAGGTATCGAGAATTATCGTTTTGAATTATCACTTAGAGACCCGGCAGATACTGTAAAATATTATCCGGACGACGAGATGTGGAATACGGCAGAGGATACGCTTAGACAAGTATTGAATGATATTGGCATCGAATATGTAGAGAAAATTGGCGAGGCAGCTTTCTATGGCCCTAAGCTTGATGTTCAAGTAAAACCGGCAGTAGGAAATGAATATACACTATCTACGTGTCAGCTTGATTTCTGCTTGCCAATGAGATTTGAGCTTTCATACATTGATACGGATGGCCAAAAGAAAACGCCTGTGGTGCTTCACAGGGCTATCCTTGGCAGTATCGATAGATTTATGGCGTTCTATTTGGAAGAGACGAAGGGAGCACTTCCAACTTGGCTTTCTCCAGTGCAAGTAAAAATCCTTCCTATTTCTACCGAAAAGCATAGCGACTATGCTAAGAAAGTGGAAAGCGAGCTAAGAGAGGCAGGCTTTAGAGTAGAAGTGGATAACAGAAATGAGAAGATTGGATACAAGATAAGAGAAGCGCAAAGCCAGAAAGTGCCATATATGCTTGTAGTTGGCGATAAAGAGGTGGAAGCGGGCACTGTTGGTGTAAGAAACAGAAAAGATGGCGATTTAGGCGCTATGAGCGTAGAAGACTTCAAGAATAAACTAAAAGAAGAAGTAGAAAGATTTGTAAAATAGCTTAGCAAAGGGCAGCAAATAAAACGCTGCCCTTAAATTTTATTCAGGCGAATGGAGCTCTCCAGTGGGGAAACTTCGACTTTCCTTTATTTCTTGCGGGAAATCGCGCATTTTGTCGTAAATTGCGACGAAATGTTCTTGAATTTTTGGTGAATTAATAAAATAATAGAATAGTACGACAGAAAAAATTTTGGAGGGGTTTTTAAAATGCATAAGCAGTTTCGAGGCAGTAGTATTTTGGAAGATGGAAATAAGAAAATGAAAGTAGATTATTATTTGATTGCAGAAACAAAGTTCTTTTATGAAGATAAGAAGCCTCGAATTACTTATGGAATAGAGATTGCACTGAATAATGAAGAAAAAGAGTCAGTCAGTGATATTACGATAAATGAAAATAGAGCATTGGAAATTTTAGAAGTGCTTCAAAAGAATACCGTGTTGCCAGTTCATTTGCACAATGTAATTGAGGATTTGTTGTAGGGGTATGTATCACAAAAACTTTCGGGCGGCGTGATACGCTGTCCCTACATTTTTAATGTGACAAAATTTTTGTTATTGCAATTGAGATAAAATATAGTATAATGATTTTGGAGGTGGGCGTATGATAACAGATAGATTAGAGATTGTTGATAAAGAAGTTTATGATGCCATTCAAAAAGAGCTTAGAAGGCAAAATGATAAAATAGAATTGATTGCGTCAGAAAATTTTACGAGTAGGGCTGTCATGGAAGCCATGGGAAGTGTTATGACAAACAAATATGCAGAAGGATACCCTAGTAAGAGGTATTATGGCGGTTGCGAGAATGTAGATATTGTAGAGGATTTAGCAAGAGAAAGAGCTAAAAAATTATTTCATGCTGAACATGCAAATGTTCAACCACATTCTGGCGCGCAAGCCAATATGGCTGTCTATTTTGCAGTGCTAGAACCAGGCGACACTATACTTGGCATGAATTTGGCCCACGGCGGACATTTGACACACGGAAGCCCTGTTAATTTTAGTGGAAAATTATACAACATCATTCCTTATGGCGTTTCACAGGAAGATGGAAAAATTGATTATGACGAATTAGAAAGACTAGCGATGGAGCACAAGCCGAAAATGATTGTGGCAGGTGCAAGCGCTTATCCTAGAGCAATTGATTTTGCAAAGTTTAGAGAAGTAGCGGATAAAGTGGGCGCATATCTGATGGTAGATATGGCGCATATTGCGGGGCTTGTCGCAGCAGGACTACATCAAAACCCAGTAGAGTATGCCGACTTTGTAACAACAACAACGCACAAAACATTAAGAGGCCCAAGAGGCGGCATGATTTTGTGCAAGGAAGAGTACGCGAAAGCTATTGATAAAAGTGTATTTCCAGGAGTGCAAGGTGGCCCGCTAATGCACGTCATTGCAGGAAAAGCAGTATGCTTTAAAGAAGCTTTGACAGAAGAGTTTGTAGATTATCAAAAGCAAATTGTAAGGAATGCATCTGTACTTGCGAATACACTTAAAGAATTAGGATATGATTTGGTATCAGGAGGTACAGACAATCACTTGATACTAATAGACTTATCAAGAAAAGGAATCACAGGCAAAGACGCAGAGCACGAATTAGACGAAGTAGGAATCACCGTAAACAAAAATGCGATTCCATTCGATGCACAAAAACCAAACATCACAAGCGGAATTCGTATCGGCACGCCAGCCGTTACCACAAGAGGAATGAAAGAAGACGATATGGTAGAAATAGCACACTTAATTGATTTCACATTAAAAGGTGAAACCGAAGAAGCAAGAAATAGAGTAAAGATACTATGTGAGAAATATCCGCTATATTAACAGTAGTGGCGCCCTTTGGGGCGCCATTTCTATAGGCTTGCATTTTTATCTTGCAATTACATATAATATAGGTTAAAATAATGTGTGCAATGCAATTTTACAAGTAAAGGAGAGTAAAATGGCTGATTATTTAGTAATTGTGGAGTCACCTGCGAAGGCGACTACGATTAAAAAGATATTAGGTAGTAAATATAAGATTGAGGCATCTATGGGACATATTAGGGACTTACCTAAGTCACAGTTGGGTGTTGATGTTGAAAATAATTTTGAGCCGAAGTATATCAATATTAGAGGTAAGGCAGAGCTGATAAAAAAATTAAAGAAGGAAGCACAAAGTGCGACGAAAGTATATTTAGCGACTGACCCTGACCGTGAGGGAGAGGCAATTGCATGGCACTTGGCTTATATACTAGGAATAGACGAAAATTCGGATTGTAGAATTACGTTTAATGAGATTACAAAGAACGGCATTCAAACGGCGATTAAAGAGCCAAGAAAGTTAGATAAGAATTTAATTGATGCACAGCAAGCGAGAAGAGTTTTAGATAGAATTGTGGGATACAAGATTAGTCCACTTCTTTGGAAGAAAGTAAAAAAAGGCTTGTCTGCGGGAAGAGTACAGTCTGTAGCCGTTAGAATTATTGTTGATAGAGAAAATGAGATAGAAAACTTCAAGTCTGAAGAGTATTGGTCTTTGGATGCGAAAGTGAAAGAAATGAAGAATCGAAAGAATTTTAATATTCGATTGATTGATTACAAGGGAAAGAAGATTGAGATTTCGTCGGAAGAGCAAATGAAGCAAGTAACAAGTGAATTGGAAGACGAAACATATGTGGTAAAGACTATCAAGAGTGGAGAAAAGAAGAGGACTCCAGCGCCACCGTTTACAACGAGTACACTTCAACAGGAGGCTTCTAGAAAGTTGGGCTTTACAACGAAAAGAACCATGTCTGTTGCGCAAGGCTTATATGAAGATGGATTGATTACGTATATGAGAACAGACTCTACGAGAATTTCGGAAGAAGCAAGAGCAATGGCGAAAGAGCAAATCGTGTCTCAATATGGAAAAGAGTATTATGAGAATCGATACTATAAAACAAAGAAAGACGCGCAAGATGCACACGAAGCAATAAGACCAACTTATATTGATAGACTTCCTGAAGAGATAAAGGAGAAGTATACAAGTGATCAGTATAAGCTTTATAAACTAATTTATGAAAGATTTATTGCATCCCAAATGGCATCGGCGGTTTATGACACGATGGCAGTTGATGTGGAAGCGGGAGAATATACTTTTAGGGCGAATGGTTCTAAAATCAAGTTTGCAGGATTTATGAAAGTTTATGTGGAAGGTAATGACGAGAATCTAGAAGAGAAAGACGTTATTTTGCCGGAACTAAAAGAGGGCGAAAAATTGCAATTAATGGAGTTGTTACCAGAGCAACATTTTACAGAACCGCCTGCGAGATATACCGAGGCAAGTCTCGTAAAAGCTTTAGAGGAAAGAGGAATTGGAAGGCCAAGTACGTATGCACCAACGATTAGTACGATTTTAGATAGACATTATATAGAGCGTGAGAAGAAAACTTTAGTGCCAACGGAATTAGGAAAAATTGTTGACCATTTACTTCGCGAAAACTTTAAAGATATTGTTGATGTAAAATTTACGGCACAGATGGAAGAGAAGTTAGACGAAGTGGGAGAGGGCGATATCGAGTGGAAGAAAGTTATTTCTGATTTCTACGGCCCTTTTGAGAAGAACTTAGAAGAAGTGGAAGAGAAAATCGGAAAAGTAGAACTAAAAGACGAAGTGACGGATGTGCCTTGCGAAAAATGTGGCAGAATGATGGTAATTAAAATCGGAAGATATGGCAAATTTATGGCTTGCCCAGGTTTTCCAGAGTGCCGAAATATCAAACCTATCGTGCAGAAATTGGACGTGAAATGTCCGAAATGCGGCGGAGACATTTTGATTAAGAGAAGTAAGAGAGGAAAGAAGTATTATATCTGTGAGAACAATCCGGCGTCTTGTGATTTTATTGCTTGGAATGGCCCTGACAAGAATGGGGTAATTAAAGCGGCAGTGATTACCAAAGACGAGGACGAAAAGAAAACAACAACGAAAAAAGAAACAAAAAAGAAATCGACAACTAAGAAAAAAGCAAGCACAACAAAAAAGAGAACAGCAGCAAAATCGAAAAAAGAATAAACCGTAGGGGCAGCGTAGTACGCTGCCCGTGTGTATTTCATGGAAACATTTCCACCAATCCACCATTTACTCTATGCGAATGCCTATGTTACACTGAAAGTGTACTGTAGACGCGGCATGATAAGACGCATCCTACAAGAAGTACAGTAAATGTTGAGAAGGAGGAGGTTATTTTATGGTTAAAAGAATTTCAAAGCTGCTACTAATAACACTTATTTTGCTAACATGCCTAGGGATAAGCTTTTCGCATGCATATACCAGCAGCTATACAGAACCTAATTTACTAGTCCGTAAAGGTACTTATGGTACAGGCGTAAAGTGGGTTCAAGATATGCTTAATCATAATGGATATAATTTATCTGTAGATGGAATATTCGGGACAAAGACGTACAATGCTGTGATTAATTTTCAGTCTTCAAGAGGACTTGGAGTAGATGGTATTGTGGGGCCACAGACTAGAAATGCGCTTAAGAACTATGCGAATGCTACTTCATTACCAACATTTTCGAGAACGAGTTTATCTCTTTTAGGAATTATTAAAAATTGTAAGGCTTACTATGCAAGTAACAATTTTATTTATAGTACGGCAAGCGGAGTAAAAACGATACCAGCAGACAAAAGTAAATCATATAATGGGAATTACTATGTGGATTGCAGTGCTTTCACAAGCTGGACATTGTATGAATATGCTTTAATCAACGGAAATATCCCAATGCAAAATTATTTTAAAACGCAAAAATCAAGTGCTACGTTCGCAAGCATCGGAGCAAATGGAGGAAATGATTTTTTGAAAGTAGTGGATGCAAAAACGTCTAGTAAGAATGTAGACCTAGCAAAGGCACAGCCAGGCGATATCTTAGTCACGCCAGGGCATGTAGAATTCTTCTATTCGTACACAAGTACGGGAACAAATACGGCAAATATTAGAGTCTATAATTGTGGATCGAATAGTAGTGTGAAAGTTAGTGGGCTAACTATTTCTGGTACAAAAAATATTTCAGATATCACCTATATTCTAAGAGTAAAATAATTTTTTTGATTTGTAACTTATTAGTAACACATTCCCCGTATAATATTCATATACTATACCAACCAAAAATGAAAGGTGGGAAGTATATGACGATTTATACCGTGAGGAGCGGAGACAGTATCTTTAGCATTGCGAGTCGATATGGTGTTAGTAGTCAAAGCATTATAGAAGCCAATGGACTTACGAATCAAGACAATCTTGTAATAGGCCAGGCAATTATCGTTCCCTCCCCAGGTAATACCGTATATATGATATTGCCTGGGGACAGTCTATATACAATTGCTAGAAAATATGGGATAACGGTGGAAAGCATTTTGAGTGCGAACCCTTCCATCACCAATCCAGAGCTAATCTATGCGGGAGAAATGATTCGAATACCGATTCAAAATAAGCTTGGCACAATTATTGTCAATGGCTATGCGTATACGAATATTACAAATGAAACGTTAAATAATACATTGCCTTATCTTACTTTTATCAGCCCGTTTAGCTATGAAGTAAGGAGGGATGGGTCGCTTACGCAAATGCAGGATAACAGCGTCATTCAAACGGCAAGGGCAAATGGTGTTGAGCCTTTGATGGTCATTACGAATATTGATGGGGATAATGGATTTAGTAGTGAGTTAGCAGAAGCAATATTAACAAATGATAGCATTCAAGACAGACTAATAGATAATATCATAGCAACAATGCAAACTAAAAATTATTATGGGGTAACGGTTGATTTCGAATATATCTATCCTAGAAACCGAGACGATTATACGGCATTTCTACAAGAATTAGCGGATAGAGTAAATCCTTTAGGATACATACTTGTAGTCACTGTTGCACCAAAAACAAGTGGCACTCAAGAAGGACTTTTGTATGAAGCTCACGATTATGGTGCTATTGGCACCATTGCGGATTACGTTATTATCATGACGTATGAGTGGGGATATACGTATGGCCCACCACTTCCTGTTGCACCAGCAAATGAAGTAGAGCGAGTATTACGATATGCCACTTCTGTTATTCCAACACAAAAAATTTTAATGGGCATGCCGAATTATGGATATGATTGGCGCCTTCCTTATCAGCAAGGAACAGCGGCAAGAGTGGTTTCTAATTCGGAAGCGGTTGACTTAGCGTTTAGAGTGGGAGCACAAATTATGTATGACCAAACTGCTGAAGCTCCTTATTTTAATTATTATGCAGAGGGAGCAGAACATATCGTTTGGTTTGACGATGCGAGAAGTATCAATGCCAGACTGAGATTCATAAATCAATATAACTTGGGAGGAGCGAGCTACTGGACAATCAATCGATTTTTTAGACCGAATTGGACAGTGTTAGACTCACTATATGATGTACGAAAACTGTAGGGGCAGCGTGCACGCTGCCCACGTGATAACCTTTAGCAGTATTTGCGTTTTATGGGGGAGTATGGTAATATATTTTATGGAGGACAAGCTAATGAAAATAGTTAAGAAAATAATAGCTGTAATATTCATTTTAATCATTGGTGTTTGTGCGTATTATACAAAGATTGGATATAAAATGTATAGAGATGCACTAAACATTATGAGCATAGAAGATAAGGTTCAAGAAATAAAATCGATAGAAAATTATGTGGAATTTAGCGAATTGCCGCAAGAATATATTAATGCCGTGATTGCAGTGGAAGACCATCGCTATTATGAGCATGGCGCAATAGATATTCTTTCCATCGTGAGAGCAATTAATAATGATATTAAAGCTAGAAGATTAGTAGAAGGGGGAAGCACCATTACGCAGCAGCTTGCTAAAAACATTTATTTTACGCAAGAAAGAAAACTGGAGAGAAAAATTGCAGAAGTTTTTATGGCCTATGAATTAGAAAGAAATTTATCTAAGGACGAAATATTTGAGTTATACGTCAATACCAATTATTTTGGTGAGGGCTATTATGGAATTGGCGCAGCAGCAAAAGGATATTATAACAAAGATGTCAGTGAATTAAATTCTTATGAATGTACGATGCTAGCGGGAATTCCCAACGCACCAAGTGTGTATGCGCCGACGGTAAATCCGGAACTCGCAGAGAGAAGGAGGCAGGTGGTTGTGCAGACGATGGCGCAGTATGGGTACTAGGAATTCGCGTGAAAATCAGCATCTCGCCGCGTTAAAAATGGTTGGCAAATCCTCGACGTACCATATGTACGCCTCCGGTTTGCCAACCATTTTTGCCTTGCGATATACTAATTTTGACGCGAATTCCAGTGGCGAACGGAAAAGAGAAAATGAAAAACAGCAGAATTATTTTTCTGCTGTTTTGAAAAAACCGTTGAATACGTATTTTGTTTCGTTTACCATGATAAAAGCTTTTGGGTCTAGCTTTTGAGTTAGTGCTTTGAAGTCTTTTAAATCGGTGCTAGAGATTTCAGAAAGGATCATATATTTTTCAGGGCCAAATTTGGAAGCGGCGATGTCTATAATGGTAATTGCATAGCCGGCGTCTCTAATTTCTTCGATTAGGGCGTCGTCTTTTGTTGAAGTAACGATTTGTACTTGTACCATTCCTTTGATAAATTTTTTCGAAATGGTTCCGCCAATGTAAGTGCCTGTGGCAAAACCCGTAGAGTAGGCAATAGCAATCAAAATTTTTTCATATCCAGCTGCCTCAAAAAGTAGTGCTTCTCTTACAATCAAAAACCATATTAATGTTTCAATGAGTCCAATGCAAGCGGAAAGCATCGTCTTTCCTTTGACGATAGAAACTGTACGGAATGTAGAGAATGAAACATCTATAATTCTACAAACAAAAACTTTTAAACACAAAAAAACTAATTCCCCCATAAAATCGCTCCCTTATATCACTATTATTTCATATGATATACGTTTTTTATACAACAGTCAAGTACTTAAACTTTGTGATTGACAGTTTTTGCAAATCAATGTAGAATTGATGTATGGAGGAGAGGACTATGAGAAAAATTTTAAGTATGGCATTAATCGTGATAGCTATGTTTGCATTAGTTGGCTGTGGCTCTATTTCAAAGACGAGACTTACTGCTAGCATTGTAGAAACCAACGCGGCTATTGGAGATGTGGAGACAAGATTAGAACTGACTTATTCCAATGATGTGCTATCAATGGCAGTTGAAACGAAGAAATTTAAGGATAGACAGTATGCGGAAGAATATGAGGAATTATTAAATACATTCTGGGGAAAGCAAGAATGGTTAGAAATAAAGCGATTGAGTGAAACGGTAACGACAACTTTCAAAGGCATCCCTAGTTCGTAT
>JAFUGE010000017.1 GCA_017469545.1 Clostridia bacterium | reverse complement strand
ACCTCTTGAAGCATATGTTTGCTTTAAGAGGTGATTTTTTATGCTTAAAAAAATGATGTGTTTTGCTTTTTGTTTTTTATGGATTTTCCCATATTCATTGGTATTTGCGGCATTTAGCGATTCGTATATATGGAGTGAGGCAGCGGAGACAATGGCTACTCTGCCAAATAAAGTAGAACTGAATTTAGATGTGGAAGCGGCACTTTTGATGGACGAAGATACAGGCACTATTTTATATACCAAGAATGAGCACGAGAGATTGAGGCCAGCCAGCGTTACGAAAGTAATGAGCCTTCTTTTGATTATGGAGGCACTTGACGAGGGGAGAATTTCTTTGACAGATAAAGTTCCCTGTAGTGCTAAAGCAAGCAGTATGGGTGGTTCACAAATTTGGCTTGACCAGACAGAGGAGTTAACCGTACACGAAATGCTAAAGGCGATTTGCGTTGTCTCGGCAAACGATTGCACTGTGGCTATGGCAGAGTTTATCGGCGGAAGTGAAGAGGCGTTTGTGGCAATGATGAATGAGAAAGCAAAAGCACTTGGTATGAATGATACGACGTTTAAAAATTGTCATGGGATTGACGAAGATGGGCATTTGACTTCGGCATTTGATATTGCAATAATGAGCCGTGAGCTTAGCAAGAACCATCCTCAAATTCACGAGTATACCAAGATATGGATGGATACACTTCGTGATGGTAAATCACAGCTTGTCAATACAAATAAATTAATAAGATTTTATAGTGGGGCAACGGGCTTAAAGACTGGTTCTACTTCACTTGCGTTATTTAATTTGTCCGCAACCGCTTCTCGCAATAATATGAATTTGATTGCTGTTGTAATGCGCGGCTCGACAAGTCAAAAGAGATTTGACGACGCAAAAGCGCTACTTGACTATGGTTTTGCCAATTATGCATCACAAAGTCTTTGTAAACGTGGAGACATCGTTAGCACCCTAACTATTGAGAAAGCGAAAAATGATAGTGTTGATTTAATTGTCGGCGAAGATAAATATGCACTACTTGGCAAAGCGGATGGAAAAAATATTACTTCGGAAACATATTTTAATGAGAATATTTCGGCGCCGCTAGAATATAACGAGAAAGTGGGATATATTGAGTATTATCTAAATGGCGAGCCGATAGAGAGAGTCGATATTGTGACGAATGAGAAAGTGGAGAAGAAAGGTTTTATTAGTTTTAATAATGAGCTAATTGATTTTTGGTTTACGAGCGGGAGATAGATATTTTTTTAACGGGCGACGTGTTACGCCGCCCCTACGGATTTGTTGACAAAATTTTTTGTAGGGGCAGCGTATCACACTGCCCGTTTGGCATTTTGGATGGGAAATGTAAAAAATAGTAGTAAAATAAACCGAATTATGGTAAAATGAATATATCATTAGAAAATAGGGAGGTAAAATATGGAAGATAAATTAAAGAATTTACCAAGTGCATACAGAAATGATATAGAAAAAGCAGTTACAATATTAAAGGAATATGGCGCTACCGAGGTATATGTTTTCGGTTCTATTGTGAACGGAAAATTTAATGAGAATTCTGATATAGATATAGCTGTGAGAGGATTAAAATCGAGTGAATTTTATAAGGTTGCTAGCATATTGATGTTTGAATTGGAAAATGAAATCGATTTAATTGATTTGGATGATACGAATAATAGCTTTTCTCAAATGCTATTAAAAATTGGGGGGTTATTACAAATTGGATAATATAGTTAAAGAACAAATTAAGTTTAAAATAGCAGATATTGATAGATTATTTTCAGAATATGAGTTAATATTTATTAAAGTAAATTCAGTTACCCCAGATATATTTGATATGACAATATTGGGGAGTGTCTTACACTCTTTTTATAATGGATTAGAAAATATATTTGAAATAATTGCCAAAAATATCGACGAAAAAGTTCCTAGTGGAACAAAATCACATCAAGAGTTATTACATCAAATGGCAAGTGGCAATGAGAAACGAGATGCTATTATAAATGATAATTTCATGTATCAATTTTTTCACCTCTCTGAATAAGTATACAATAAAATTTTGAAAAAAGCAATCGAATATAGACGTTATAGAAAATGCAATGGAGAGGAAAAGATTTATTGCATTTAACAATGAGCTAATTGATTTTTAGTTTACGGGTGAGAGGCAGTTCGTGCCTTGACGTATATTGATTATATAATGTATAATGGAGACAATGATAAGAATAGTAGGGAGAGGAAAGCTATGTACGATTATGAAGAAAAGGATGTAGAAAGTGTTGTGGAAAGGATTATTAGTGAACTTCCTCCGAAAACTGAGAATGACAAAATAGCTATTGCAATAATACTTGGCGGTCAACCCGGAGCGGGAAAGTCTACTCTTCACCAAATAGCGAAAAATTCTTGCCAAAATATTGTGATTATAAATGGAGACGAATTTAGGAAATATCATCCCCATTTTAAAGAAATAGAAGAAAAGTATGGTGAGAACTTTCCGGAATATACAAATGATTTTTCTTCAGCAGTTACAGAAATGTTAAAAAGTAGATTAATCCATGAAAGAAGAAGTGCTGTAGTTGAAGGAACATTAAGAACAGCAGAGGTTCCACTAAAAACGTGTCGAGAGTTTAAAGAAAAGGGATATAAGACTATTTTAGCCATAATGGCAGTTAAACCAGAAATTTCATATTTAAGCACTATACTCAGATATGAAAAAATGATTGATGCTGGAATGGCTGCAAGAGCAACTTCGAAGCGACACCATGATATGGTTGTTGAAAATTTATCTGAAAATCTAAAAACAATATATAATGCTAAAGTTTTTGATCAAATATTAGTATATAATAGAGATGGGCAATGTCTCTCAAATATGTCTCATAAAAAGCCACACGAAATATTAAGAGATATTTTGACGGGGAAATGGAATGAATCTGAAATAGAGAATTTTAATGATGTTTATAAAGAAACGTTGAATTTGAAGAGAAAAAGGCACGCTGCTGATTTGCCCAGATTTGAGGCAGAATATAGTGAAATACTGAGAACAATAGAGCGTGGAGCTTCATTGGGTGGCGAATATGACATTTAACTGTTGACATAACTTTAAAAAGTGATATAATATATATGAAATAATATTTGGAGGTGCACATGGATAAATATCTAAGTCTGGTTCAAATAGAAGTCTTGGCTGAATTAGCGGCAGAAATCAAAGGGTATTACTACAGATATTTTGAAAAACATCCTGAAGTTGATTCGACAAGGAGCGGCAACAGTGATATTACTAAAAGCTATTGGCAAGTAGTTGATATAGCTAATTCTTTTATGGAAAAATCATGGAATGAAAAAGAGCTGGAGATAGTTACTAACAGGCTTCGAGAAATTCTTAATTCTGCTAAAGAGTTAGAATAAATTATTTGAGAGGTTGATTTTTATCAGCCTCTTTTTAAATTATACTGAGTCGATATTGTGACGAATGAGAAAGTGGAGAAGAAAGGATTTATTAGTTTTAATAATGAGTTAATTGATTTTTGGTTTACAAGCGGGAGATAAATTTTTTTTAACGGGCGGCGTGATACGCCGCCCCTACGGATTTGTGTGTAATATACTGTAGGGGCAGCGTATCACGCTGCCCGCTTTGACATTTTGGATGGGAAATGTAAAAAATAGTAGTAAAATAGATTTGATTATGATAGAATTAGCGTGTTAGCATTAAAAAATATGTAAAAGAGAGTGTGTGTAGGGGCAGCGTATCACGTGCCTGCATGGGAGAGGAGGATTTTTATGGGTATTTTAGAGGCGTATGACGAGAGTAATGAGATTGTAAAAGCAGAGATTTTTACGAGGGGGATGTGCGAGTTACCTGAAATTGCTATCGTGGTATTTAAAACAGAATTAATTGACTACATAAAAAATAATGATGCTTTTGAAGAGTTTAGCTATACTTTAGTTGGCGGCGAAAAGATAAAGATTTATAAAACGAATTATGCGGGGAAAGACGTTATCGTTTATCGAACGTTAATGGGCGGACCAGCTGCGGTTGGCATGATGGAAGAATTAATTGCTAGGGGTGTTAAAAAATTCATTGTTTTTGGTTCGTGTGGACAATTGAACGGCAATGTGCCGAAAGGTGCATTTATTATTCCGACGGAGGCATATCGAGACGAGGGGACAAGTTATCATTATTTGCCTGCTAGTGAGTTTATTAAGATAGATACGGCGGAGAAATTATCTCAGATTTTTGAGGATAATGCGATTCACTATTATTGTACAAAAACTTGGACAACGGATGCGATATATCGCGAGACAGTAGGCAAAGTGAAGAGGATGTCTGAGAACGGATGCGATGTCGTGGAAATGGAATGTGCTTCGATTATGGCAATGAGCAAATTGAGAAATATCGAATCATATCAATTTTTATACTGTGACGATACGTTGGAAAGCGACGAATGGAAGTTAAGAACAATGCAAGACGATAGATCACCAATATTGACGGAATGTTTAAGGATAGCACTTAAGGTTGTTGAGAAAATATAAGAAAAATGATATAAAAATAAAAGAGCGCTGATGTTTCAACGCTCTTTTGGGTTTTAATCCGCCAAAATTTTAAACGGGGCGGAGTAGGTAGCCATCCGATACGGAGGCTGCCTGATAATGAACCGATTCCACTTTTCTCCGGTTTTACTGTCCCGGAACGCCTCTGCCCAGAGTTCCATATTTTCGCCCCTGTAAGGAAGCTTCATAATCGGAACTCGCTCGGCGACTTCAATCTTGGGGAATTTTACTCCATTTTTCTCCATAATCCGAAGGTTAATGGATACTCTCTCATTTTCTAATTCGAATTGAAGACGTGCAGTTTCGTTGATGGGAGCGGTGGCGGGCATAATCTCGTACTTCATAGTTGGAAGTACCTCCTTATAAATATCTTAACAGTTGAAATTATATCATAATCATGCGCAAAAGTCAACATAATATGTAAAAATATAGGAAAATGTTTACATAAGGGAAAATATATGGTATAATAAAAAACGTCTAAATTTTTATGAAAGGCGGTATGATGTATGGGCGCTACTCCTAAGATCTCTACCGTTCGGCAGAAAATAAAAGAATTTTGCCGATACCAGCCCAGCAATTCCGGACCGAACGATTACACCTACAAGCTTTATCTTGTGAAGTGCGCTAGTCTCCTGCAGCTTGATAATAGGCTGACAATTATCGAGAATACTCAAGATCTGGATAATGAAGAGACGAAGCGGAACATCAGAAATATCGCGCAGAAAGTAAATAGGATTGTGCGATATGAGTTGACGAAAAATTTATATTAAGTGCCGTTTAAAAAGAATCCTGAGATTTCAGGGTTCTTTTTGTTGTTTTTTGACGGTTTTTTGTGGTATAATAATAATAGAATCTCTTATTTAAATGGGGTGATACTAATGAAAACGGCTTGTCCAAGGTGTGGCGCTAATGTTACTTTTATGCCAAGTACTCAGAAGTGCTATTGTGAGTATTGTGGCAGTGAAATTGATGTTAGTGAGTTTAATGTAGAGGATTTTGAAAAGGATATTTATGAGGCCAATTATGACGAGTGTACTTGTAGTACTTGCGGGGCAAAACTGCTTGTTGGTGAAAACACAACCATTACCCGTTGCGTATATTGTGGAAGTAATCAGATTATTAAGAACAGGTTTAGAGGCGAGTTTAAACCGGACGAAATTATTCCTTTTAAGATTGATAATGATAAATTCCTTGAGATTTATAGAAAGTTCGTTAAGAAAAAGATTTTGGCCCCTAATAAGTTTAGAAATAATACGATGGTATCTGAAATAAAGGGGATGTATGTGCCATTTCAAATTTTTACGATTGATTCCAGCACATATGCTAGAGGAGAAGCCAAAAAGGAATCCGATAAGAATACATATTATAAATATTTCGAAACGGAATACGATATGGAGCTTAGCTCTCCTCAGGATGCCAGTACCAGTCTTGACGACGATATCATGACATCTCTGGAGCCTTTCTCACTTGAAGATTTAAAAGACTTCAATCCGGTGTATTTAAATGGATTTTCAGCTGAAAATGGAAATGAAAATATAGAAGATTTAGAGAAAAAGGCTAGACTTAGAGGAAGCGGTGAATCGAATAGAACCCTTAAGAAAAAATTAAAAGGATATCAGTATACTGGTGGAAAAATCCGTATGAGATTTTCTGTGAAGGACAGAAAATATGCTTTGCTTCCGGTGTGGTTTTTTAATACTCCTTATATGGGAAAACAGTATTCGTATGCATTGAATGGGCAAACGGGAAAAGTAGTGGGAGAAATTCCGCTTAGTAAGCCTAAGTTTTGGACATTAATGACGATTTTGGGGTTGATTGCTATTGTTCTTACTGTATTTGTTGCCATTGGTTTTTCTGGCTCGCGTAGTTCGAGAAGGTATTCGGATGACGACGACGATGGGGTTGGCGCAGTCATTGCAATGATATGGATGCCGGTAATTAGTACTTATACGATAACAAAAGCAAGATATAAAAATGTTAAGAAGGTTTTAGATAATCCACTTGTTCACTTGAAGGACCATGAGAAGATGTATCGAGAGTATTCTAGGAGAGAATACAAGAAACTTTTTGGTGCCCAAGATTATGTCCATAAAGATATTAAAATTGACGAAGAGGGAAAATTAAATGTTTAAAAGTGCTTATGGGTCGCTATTATTGGCGACCCATTTAGTTTAGTGTAATTTTATTTTTATTTTTCTTAATGATGTTTTCGTCTTTGAGACGCTTGATTTCTCGCATCATTGCGGTGCGTTCTATCATTAAGTAGTCGGACAAATCTACTAGCGTAAAAGGAAGTTCAAATGTTTTTTTGCCCGCTTCTAGCGCTTGATTTTCGAAGTAGGTAAGTAGTTTATCTCTGACACTTTTCTTTGTTAGGAGCTCTATTCTTGCATTTTGTTCGGAAATAGAGTTAATGATTAAGTCGGGTAAGTTTTTCAAAAGTTCTATGTGATAAATACAGTTTGTTTCGGGGCAGCGCTCTGCTAAATCGTAAGGAAAGAATAGCACGGTGCATTTTTTCTTGGCGAGTACAAATAGCTCTCTATCAGAATTTATTTTAAATAGCGCTTCACCAAAAATATCATTTTTTCGATAATAATATAATATTTTTTTATTACCATTTTTATCATAAGTGATTAATTGTGCTTCGCCGTCTAGTAATACACAGAATTGGTTCCTTTTTAGTAGGAAAGTTGTAATGACTTCGTTGGCTTGAAACTCTTTTATATCAACGATTCTGCAGTTGTTTTTAAATCGGTTTATGAAATTATCTACATCAAAATTCGCTTTCATTTTATCCCTCCGAATCCCTGAATGGTTGACATTAATATATCATAATTTAGTTGCTATGGCAACAGTGATTGAATGAAAAAGTGATTTTTAGGCGTAAATCTTTTTGTCAGTTTTTGTAACATATTTGTAATATTTCTTGTAAGCGTTCTGAGCCAAGACGTTTGAACAAAATTCAAAACAATTTTTGAAAAAGTTGCCAGTGCAACTTTTTTGTGCCGGCTTATCCGGTAAAATGGAATCACAATAAAAACAAAAAAGGAGCATTTATGCAAGTAGTAAAACGTGATGGAAGGGTAATGGAGTTTTGCAAAGATAGAATTATTGACGCGATTATCAAAGCGATGCAGCAGACGCCTGAGGGAATCGACAGAGAATTAGCAGAGAAAATTGCAGTGAGTATCGAAAACCAAGTGGAAAGTCGCGAAGAAATTAGCGTTTATGAGCTTCAGGATTTGGTGGAAAAAAAGCTAATGGCTTCCAGCAGAAAAGATGTTGCGACTAGCTATATTACGTATCGATACATCAGAGATATTGCCAGAAAATCTAGAACAAAAGATGTTTTTCTAGATATTATTACTTCGAAGTCTAACTATATGCTAAGGCGTGGAGATAATAATTATTATAAGACGCCAAGTGATATGCTTGATAAATTTGCGGCTGAGGCCATGAAGCCTTATGTGGATACGTTTTTACTTTCGAAGGATGCACGAGATGCAGAGAAGTTTGGATATATTGATATTATTAGCAAGTATTTTTATCCAACGAAATCGATTCATTCTTTCCAAATTGGCAGTGAGATTTTAAAGGAATGTAAGAATATTGAAGAAGCGGTAAATTGCTTATGTGTTTTTACGAGAAAAGTGAGAAAAGAGATTGACGGCAATTATGCGCTTCCAGCAATTGATTACATGCTTGCTCCATTTGTTAGAAAAACTTATGAAGAGGAAATCAGTGCTTTATCTGCACTTTTAAATTTGAATTACGAAAATAGCTATCCAAAAGAATATGTTTATTCTGAGGAGGAAATGATAGACAAAAATAGGCAGTTTGCGATTAATAAAACGGTTGTAAGAGTGAAAAATTCACTTAAGATTTTACTAGAGATTATTTCTCGAACGAAAGAAACTGTTTTATTAAATTCCATCAATTATGGCACAGATACTTCACCGGAAGGCAGATGTGTGATAAGAGAAATTCTGAATTTGGGATTTGACTTTGTGAATAGAGAAAACGTGTTTATTCAAACTTGGAAAAAGAAAAATGGAGTCAATTATTCTGCAGGGGATATGAATTATGATTTGTATGTGCTTGCATTGAGACTTGCTTTTGAGAATCCGTTTTTTCATTTCTTAAATTTGGATGCTACGTTTAATGAAAATAGTAAGTGGAAAGAAGGTGAGAAAGAGAGAGAGTACTATGAATGTTCAAATATAGGTGATTCTAGAGTTTATGAAGATGTGTATTCTGAGGTTAAGTATTCTTATGGGAGAGGCGTCATTGCTTCCGTCAGTTTGAATTTACCAAAGATTGCGATAGAGTCGCTTATTAATACAAAAGATATGGATATCGGACGTGAAGAAGAGTTTAGAACGCTGAAAGACAAGTTTATGGATCATTTAAAAGACGATGTACATATTGCTGTTAATTCATTATTAGAACGTTTTAGTTTTCAAGCGACAGCAGTGAAAAGACAGTTATCTTCTATTATGTCTGGTATTTGGATAGAGAGTGAGAAACTCAATGATAATAACACGATTGAGGATGTATTGAAACACGGTTTGCTAGAGTTAGGTGTTGTTGGACTTAGCGAATGTTTAATTGTTTTAACGGGAAAACATCAAGGCGAATCGAAGGCTTCGCAAGAGTTAGGATTGGAAATTGCGAAAGAAATTAGGAAGTTGTTAGAGGAAGTATCGAAAGAACATCATTTGAATTTTTCTTTGAAGCAGGCGTGCGATATGGATAGTAAGTTTATTGAGAAGGATAGGATGCTTTACGGAACGATAAAGGGCGTGACGGATAAAGCGGCTTATACATGTGGATTTAGTATTCCGAGTGATTTTGAGTGTTTAGCGGAGACGAAACTGGAAATCGAAGCACCGTATCATAAGCTTTTTGATGGCGGGGCAAGGACTGTTTTGAAGAAAGAGAAGGTAGAAGCGGAGAAAATAATCCGTTTGATGGATCAGTATGATGTGGGATGTATTTCATTTAAATAAATATACAAAAGAGTATGGGGGGAAGTATTATGAAAATAATTAAGAGAGATGGGACAAGTGTAGATTATAATCCAGAGAAAATAAGAACAGCCATTAGCAAGGCGAATAACGAAGTGACAAGAAAAGAAAAAGCAACAGAAGAGGAAATCAATGAGATTATTACTTTTATTGAAGAGAAGAATAAATCTAGAATATTAGTGGAAGATATTCAGGATATTATCGAAGAGAAATTAATGGAATTCGGTAAATATAAATTGGCGAAGCAATACATTACGTATCGTTATACAAGAGCCCTTGTAAGAAAAGCCAATACCACAGACCAATCGATTAAAGAGCTAATTGATGGTGAGAGCGATTATTGGAATACGGAGAATTCTAATAAAAATGCGAGAGTGGTAACAACGCAAAGAGATTACTTGGCCGGCATTACAAGTACAGATATCACGAGAAGATTTTTGCTTCCGGAAGATATTGTGAAAGCACATGACGAAGGAATTATCCACTTCCACGATGCAGATTATTTTGCACAAAATGCTTTGCATAACTGTGATTTGCTTAATTTGGAAGATATGCTTCAAAACGGGACAAATATCAATGGCGTTATGATTGAAAAACCGCATAAGTTCTTGACGGCTATGACGATTGCCACGCAAATTATTACGGCGGCAAGTTCAAGCCAATATGGTGGCGCAACGGTTACTATGACGCACTTAGCACCATTTGTTAGAGATAGCTATAACTTCTATTTGAAGAGATACCAGGATAGAAATTTATCAGAATTCCAATGCGAAAAATTTGCAAAAGAAGATTTGGCAAAGGAAATTAAAGATGGCGTTCAGACGTTCCAATATCAAATCAATTCTATGACAACGACAAATGGACAAGCTCCATTCTTAAGTGTATGCTTCTATTTGGGAGAGACAGACGAGTATAAAGAAGAATTGGCTATGATTATTAAAGAGTTCTTAGAGCAAAGAATTCAAGGAATGAAGAATGAAAAAGGCGTGTACATTACACCTGCTTTTCCAAAGCTTTTATATGTACTTGAGAAAGATAATATTACAGAAGATAGCAAGTATTGGTATTTAACAGAGCTTGCTGCAAAATGTACGGCAAAGAGAATGGTTCCAGATTATATTTCTGAGAAAGTTATGCTAGAATTAAAGAAGAACGAATACGGCGAAGGCGATTGCTATCCTTGTATGGGTTGTAGATCATTCCTTACTCCAGATAGAACAATGAGTCTTGGCAATATTGCACATGCGAAGAATTATGTGGAAGGAAAAGGCAAATACTATGGCAGATTTAATCAAGGGGTTGTAACGATTAACTTGGTGGATGTTGCATTATCTTCTAAGAAGGATAAAGAAAAATTCTGGAAGATATTTGACGAAAGATTAGAACTTTGTCATAGAGCGCTTCAAGCAAGACATGAAAGATTAAGTCATGCTGTGAGTGATGTTGCTCCAATTTTGTGGCAACATGGAGCACTAGCAAGACTTGGCAAAGGCGAGAGCATCCACGAATTATTGCATCACGGATATTCTACAATTTCTCTTGGCTATGCTGGCCTTTATGAGTGTGTCAAGTATATGACAGGGAATAGCCATACAGACGGCGCTGAGGGCGAAGAGTTCGGATTTGAAGTAATGCAAAGAATGAACGATAAATGCAAAGAGTGGAAAGCTGACGAAGACTTGGATTATAGCGTTTATGGAACTCCAATTGAGTCTACGACTTATAAATTTGCAAAATGCTTGAAGAATAGATTTGGCGTAATCGAAGGTATTACAGATAGAGATTACATTACGAATTCTTATCATATACCTGTATTTGAAGAGATAGATGCGTTCTCTAAATTAAAGATTGAAAGCAAGTTCCAAAGATTAAGTCCTGGAGGAGCTATCTCGTATGTGGAGACGCCAAACTTGCAGAATAATTTGGAAGCGGTTCTTCAGATTATTAAATTTATCTATGATAATATTATGTATGCGGAATTAAATACAAAGTCAGACTATTGCCAAGTTTGTGGATTTGATGGAGAAATTTTAATTGACGATAATATGGAATGGTATTGCCCAAATTGCGGTAATAGAAATCACGATACACTTAATGTTGCAAGAAGAACATGTGGCTATATTGGAAGTAATTTCTGGAATAAAGGAAGAACACAAGAGATAAAAGAGAGAGTGCTACATGTAGACAATAAAGACGATGTTTGCTTAGAAAAACCTGTAGGGGTAGCGTAGAACGCTACCCGCAGAAAAACAAGATTATCGGGCAGCGTGATACGCTGCCCCTACAGATTAGGAGAAAATTTTATATGCGTTACAACAAAATTAGAAAAATGGATATAGCAGATGGACCAGGAGTGAGAGTTTCTATTTTTATGCAGGGCTGTGCATTTCATTGCAAAAATTGCTTTAATCCAGAGACACACGATTTTAATAGTGGAATAGAATTTAATGACGAAACGATTAATCACGTACTTGAACTTTGCAAGAATGAGAACATAAAAGGACTATCGATATTAGGTGGAGAGCCAATGCATCCTATTAATCAAGAAGGTACAAGAAAGCTTGCAAAAGCTTTTAAGGATGCTTTTCCAGAAAAAGATTTATGGATGTGGTCTGGCTATTCTTTTGAAAGAGATTTGAAAAATGACGAAGCTATGAAGTATGTAGATGTTTTGGTTGATGGCCAGTATGTAGATTCTCTTAGAAATCCGGCACTCAAGTGGAAAGGCTCGTCAAACCAGAGAGTAATTAATGTTCAGGAAAGTTTAAAGCAAGGAGACACGGTTATTCTTGAATAAAATGTTGTACGGGCAGCGTCTTTCGCGCTGCCCCTACATTGCAATAAGGGGGAAAATAAATGAAGAAAAAAATTTTAGTAAGCTTAATTCTAATTTTAGTCATTGCGATTGGATTAGGCTTTTTTGTTGGCTTAAATGAGAAAGACGAAATGCCAAAAGAGATTAGTTATCCTACTTTTAGTGTTAGGGCTTCTAAAGGAAGTGAAGATTTAGTTGATTTGGATACATCATTTGAATTGCAGGCGGACGACGAAACTACACTTGAGCTTGTGGAGTCTTCTTTTTCAATAGTTCCAAGTGTAGAATATGAAATAACGGCGATAAAAAAGGATTATTATAGCCTAACACTTAAAGAAGATTTGGCGCCCAATACGATATATAATATTGAGTATAAGACTGATAAGGCACCGTATAAGTGGTCTTTCCAAACTCAGAAAGTTTTTGACGTAGCTAACTTTTATCCAGCTGAAACGAAAAACTATTATACAAATTACGTATTGCCATCAACAGTGATTGAAATTGATTTTACGTATATGCCAAATGAGAATATAGCAGAATATTTCTCCATTACCCCAAAAGTAGAAGGCCAATTTTTATTGGATGGTAGAAGAGTAAGATTTACTCCTTCGAAGAAATTAGACCTTGCTACTACTTATACTGTAAATATAAAAGCAGGATATGGCAATAAAGAAAATGACAAAATGTTATTAAAAGACAAGGAATATAAATTCTATACTGCTGTATCTGAAAAATTAGGCGATATGAATGGCATTTCGTATATTTCTTTTGTCGACGATAAATATGCCTATGGAGAAAACAAAAATATATATTTAAAAGTAGATAATTACGACGTAAGAGAAATTCCTAATTTTAATTTAAAAGTTTATCAATATCATTCTGGAAGTGATTTTGCAGAAGATTTCATTGCAAAAGAATCATATGGCACTAGGAAAAATCTTAAGATGGTAGATTTAAATAGACTTGCTTTAGTCGCAGAAGAAGAAATAAAGCAAGACGAACTTATTGCTTATGGCTGGAAAAGCGCTATACCAGTAAAAAGCAAGCTATCTGCTGGATATTATGTTGTAGTAGTAAATGTAAGTAATATTGACTATTATCTTCCTTTGCAGATAAATAATATTGCAGCTGTATCTGAATATTTTGATAATAATTTATTAGTTTGGGTCAATGATTTAGAGACTGGGATGCCGCTTCCAAATGCCAAAGTAAAGATAGACGGAAAAGTATTTGGAACGACAAATGCAGAAGGATATTGCTTTGTAGAAAATGTAAGTATTGAGGAAAATAAGGAATTGCTAGAAGAGATTTCTTATGACGGCAAGAATACTCTTTATGACGCTTTTGCTAGTACAAGTTATTATAGAAATTACGATAACGAGTATATCAATGCTTATATTAGAATTGATAGGCAAGCATTTAAACCAGGCGAAAAACTTCAAGCTTGGGGATTTGTAAAAGATAGAAAAAATAGAGAATTTAAAGAAGCAACACTAAGGATTTTATCTCTTTACAATAACGATACTATTTTGCAAGAAGAAAAAATTACTTTAGACGAATTTGGAACCTTCACATCTGAGTTTGATTTAACGAATTATATCAGTGGTTACTATGAAATCGCTTTGTATCTAAATGGAAGATTTCAAGCTTATCATAGCTTTGAAGTGAAAGATTATGATAGTAGTAGCTATGATATTAAATTAGAACTCGATAAACAAAATGTGAAAGCTGGCGAAGAGATAAATGCGAGTCTATCAGCTAATTTATTTGATGGAAGTCCTCTTGCAAATAGGACATTTGTATACTCTGTTGAGATAAATGGCCAAAAGACACAAAAGAATATTACTACTGACGAAAACGGAAAAGCAAGCTTTCAAATTGATACAAATATGGATTATCCTTATAGAGGTTTTACATGGGGTAGCGTTAGGGTAAGGCAAGTAGGTATTGAAGATCAAAATTACACTTATAATGAATTTTATATTTATCCAAATGACGAAAGCTTTTTCATAACGGAAACTTATTCAAAGGAGGATAATTCATTTCGCTTTGAAGTAAAAACTTTTGAGTATGATTTTTCTGATATGAGTCATATTAAAGAGGGTAATTTGACTGATAGAAATATAGAGCTAGTGATACAAAAATATCACTATGAAAAAGAAATTATTTCTTCTTACTTTGACGAAAATACAAAAACTACAGAATATGTATATAGAACGAATGATGTGTTTGACGGCGAAGAGAGATTTGATTTAAATACGGAAAATGGCAAAGCTTCTATTCCATTTGAAAACCCTTATGAAAGCAGCGAGGAGGGACGTCTTGCTTATAATGCTGTTTTAACAATGGCAAATGGAAAAACAATTACATCTCGCTGGAATTGGTATACCAGCATTTATGAGGAGAATACCTCTGATATATTAATGCCAAATTATGATATTAAGTATGACGAAAATCAAAATAAGTATAAGACAAATGACGATATACCACTAGCTTTAGAAGTAGCAAATGGCACGTTAAATGGAACTCCATATATTTTGTATTTGGTGAAGTCTGCAAAGGGAACCGAAGTAATCACAACGAATGATATTGATTACAAGTTGAAATTTAAGAGCGAGTATGGAGCTAATATTACTGTAAAAGGATTTGTATTTGATGGAATCGCTATCCGTGAAATTGGGGATAGTTGGTATAATACAGAAAGAAGGTATTCATTGTCGAGTGACGAGCTTAAGATGGATACTTTAGTGGAGTTTGATAAAGAAGAATATAAGCCTGGCGAAAAAGCTATCATTACGGTAACGACAAAGATAGACGGAAAGCCAGTAGAAGCCTCTGTGAATTTATGTGCTGTAAATAAGGAATATTTAGCTGTTAATGACGAGGAAACAGAAAGTATTTTAAGTGCGCTTTATAATTATTACTATTTCAATGATAGCTTTAAGAGTTTTACTCATACAGTTATTGGCGCTTCTTATGAAGGAGGCGGCGGAGGAGGAGATGGCGAAATACGTTCTGATTTTGCTACGACCGCTTTCTTCGAAACAATTCATACGAATAAAGATGGAGTAGCTACTTTAGAAGTTACTCTTCCAGATAATGTTACTACTTGGAAGGTAAGTGTTAATGCAACTACGAAAGAATATAAGGCTACTGAAGTTGATAAAGAATTAAAAGTTACGCTTCCATTTTTCGTGACTGCTGTTATGAATGATAAATATTTAAGTGGAGAGATTCCATCTATCAATCTTAGATGTAATGGAAGTGAAACTTCTATTGGTGACGAGGTAGAGTATACCGTGACGATTGCGGATAGAAGCGGCAAAGCTAATAAAGTTACAGAGAAATCTAGGATTGGTAATTATGTAAGTATTTCTTTAGGAAAACTTGAGAAGGGCACTTATACGATTACGATTAATGCCGCAAGTAAAGGAAAGAGCGACGCTATTAGAAAAGAAATAGAAGTTGTAGATACCTTCCAAGAGACAATGCATGAAAGTACTTACGATTTAGAAAAAGGGCAAAAGCTCGATATAGATAAGGGCTGGGCGACTTTATATCTTTATAACAAAGAGATAGAAAATATTGTGAATGATTTATTTGATTTGGCAAATATGCAGGAGATAAGAAATGACCAAAAAGTGATTTCTTACTTAGCAAATAACATTATTAGAAAATTGTCAAATGAAAAAGAAATAAAACAAGCACTTGATATTTCGACGTATAATGGTATTTCACTTACTTATCGCGGAAGTCCAGACACTTTGTTTACTGCAAAAATGGCGTCTACAGGATATTTTAATACGGCTAATAATGAGAATTTGCTTAAATATCTATACAAAATCACTGAAGATACGGATATTGATTTGCGTATGAAACTTTATGCATATTGGGGACTTGCGGCATTAAAAGAGCCAGTTCTAGTAGATATTAAAAATATTGAAAAAGATTTGGATGTAAATGATAGATATGAGAAGGCGATAGTTGCCCTTGCTTATGCTGATATTGGAGACTTTGAGGAAGCGGATAGATTATTCAGAGAATTAAAAGCAGGAATGGATAGTGATTCTGACGAAGTATGTGAGTATATGACGATGCTTGCGTTTAAACTTAATAGAGAAGAGCGAGAAGAATTATATCGTCATTACAAAACATTAAACAGAGAGACAGAGTATTCAAACTTTGTAAAATTATTTAGAGTTCAAAATGAGATTTTAAATAATGTAAAGGACGCAAAGATTGTTTTTGAAGTTGATGGCGAAGAAAAAGAATTTAATATAAATGGAGTAAGAATTGTGCCATTTAGTTTTACTTTTGCCAATAATGTTACTGTTAAGAATTTCACGGATAATGTGAGAGCAAAGTTTTTGAGAAACGAAGCTATCATGCCAAATAGTAAGGAAAGAACGAATATCATTTCAAAGAGTTATATTGTGCCTGGTAAGAATTTGGAAGATATACGAGTGGGAGATACTGTTACCGTTAGAATTGAGCTTGACTATAGTAAGTTAGAGTATAATGGTTTTTATTCTGCATATGTTGTTGAAGATGTACTTCCAAATGGAATGAGATATATGGAAGACCCTAGATATGTTTTTAACGTTGTAGATATTCCTTATAGAAAGGACGGACAAAAGATGTATTTTTACGTTCATAGATATCAAGACGAAGAACAATATATTGAGTATGAAGCTATTGTTACATCGAGCGGAGAGTATGTTTCTGATGGGGTAATTTTGAAAGATATGGATAACCGAATAAGAGACTATTTGAAGCTAGAAAATTTAGTGATAAATTAATCCGTTTATTCCAGTAAATCCCTGTAGTACCAATTACTACAGGGATATTGTTACAGAATTATTACAATGTTGTTACATTTTGATTAAATAAGACGTTTTTTGTTGAAGAAAGCAGTTTCTTATGCTACCATAGGTTATAGGAATTAATATGTGCAAAAGAGGAGTGGATATGTTATGTTAGTAGGACCAATGAAGAGAAGGGTAGTACTTACGGGTGTTATTAGTGCAATAATACCAATCATTATTTTAGGAGTGTTAGGATTCTTCTTGTTTAGACATTACAACGATCAAATTGCTGAATTAGAGCAACAAAGCGCCGTTGTTGATAAGTATGTTTTGAAAGAAGATGTACTTGCTAATCATGTGATTACAGAATCTGACATCGAGCTACGTGGAGTAAAGGCAGTAAGTGCACCAAAGGATTCTTACGCAAAAGCAGATAAAGATAAACTAGTTGGAAGAAGACTAAAAATTAGTGCAAGTGCAAATGTGATTCTTTCAGAGTCAATGTTCTTTGAAGACGATAAAGTGCCAACAATCGACTTAAGACTTCAAGAATTTAATATGATTACACTACCAAGTGATTTGGTTGAAAATGATTACATAGATGTACGTGTAAGATTCCCATCGGGCGAAGATTATAGCGTATTAGTTGGTAAGAGAGTAGAGTCTTATTCAAATGATACTATTTTCATTAAATTAACAGAAGACGAGATTTTAACAATGGGTAGCGCTATTATTGAAGCTTATATTTTGGATGGCACAAAGCTTTATGCTAACAAGTATGTTGACCCTGCAAATCAATTATTTGAGTATACAAATGTTGATTATGTAGCAAGATATAGTGAGGCTGTGGAAGCATTATTAAGTGCTAGAACAGAAGAGCTAGTTGCGGAATATTTGCTTGCTAACCCAGAAGCAACAGAAGAAGAAGCTACAGCTAGAGTATCTGCTAGAGAAAGCGATTTATCAGTAGCAGAGATTGCAAACAGAATTGGATTATCAGCTGCAGAGACATCAGCAATCAAGGATGCTCTTCAGGCTAATAATACAGCAGTTCTTAACGAATACAGGAATAAGAGAGTGACAACAGAGAAGAAGATTGTTAGAACATATCCTGTTAAGGAAAATGTGTTAAACTTAATCAAGTCTAACCCAAATATTCTAGAGGAAGTAAAAGCAAACTTCGATACAGAGGCTATCTTAGCACAAAGAATGAATATGCCAGATACAACTATCACAGAATTTAATGAATACGCTGATAAAGTTAGAGAGAATTTAGCAAATGAAATTCAAACACAAAAAGAAGAAAGAGTTACGTATTTAAGAAGTCTACTAAATAATCAGTAATGGTAAATGTGCGGGCAGCGTTTTTGCGCTGCCCCTACAGAGGAATGCGGATTAAGAATAAATAGGAGGGTACAAATGAAAAGCATTGGATTTGTAGGCAATATGGATAAAACAGAATTAATTCAATATGTCGCAAAAATGATTTCGGTTACAGGAAGCAAAACAATTCTGATTGATGCGACGAGATTGCAAAAGACGAGATACACAATTCCTACAATTAATGGAATGGGCGACCAAAATCAGTATATTGTCGAACATGATGGAATAGATGTTGCTGTTGGATTTAATAATATTTTGGAATTGAAGAAATATTTGATATCTAAGGGCGAGGATTTTAACGAGTATGATTATGTACTTGTTGATATTGATTCTGACGAGATGTCAGAAGAGTATGATATGAAGAATGCCAACAGTCTGTTCTTTGTCACTTCTTATGATAAAATGCATATTACTAAAGGAATTGATGTATTAAGATTTATATGTGCGACAAAGAGAAGGGAAAATCCTGATGCAAAATTAGATTTGTTCAAGATTTTATATTTCAGCGATATGATTAATACTGCTGATACAAAGTATATTGATAATTTAACAGATAATCTTCCACTAAATTGGAATGGAACGGTTTCTATGCCGTATAATGGCACGGATATCTCTGTGAATATTCAAAATCAATATTCTACGAAGGTTGATTTTAGGTATTTATCGCCAGATGCTAAAAATGGAATTATTGATATTGTAAATGTTATTACAGGAGAAGACAAAAATAAGCTTAAAAAGGCAGAGAAAAACATTGAAAAAGTAGCGAAGTTTGCTCGTTAAAGGAGGAAAAGAAAATGCCAATAGTATCATTTTGGAGCACAGTAGAGTCTACGCAAACGGCAACAACTTCAACGATTGTAGCTGCTGCTTGTGCAATGGCTTTAAAGAATAATTATAAAATATTGTTAACGCAAACGCATTATCAAAATATGGATTTGGAGACTTCTTTCTTCAACATGGACAAAATGAGTTCAAAAGGAAGTCTTGATATTGCTGATACGGGTGTTGATGCATTAGATAGACTTTTAAGAAGTAACAAGTTATCTCCTGAAAATATTGCAAACTATGCCAAGCCAATCATGAAAGGAAAGTTAGAATTATTGTATGGTTCTTTCAAGAATGATACAGATTCTTATGATAGAGTATTAGAAACGATTCCAATGATGGTGGAGCAAGCTAGTAGATTTTATGATTTGGTTTTAGTGGATTTGAGTAGGGGATATAATACAGCGGAAATTAATCAAATTTTACAGCAATCTGATTTAATTGTTCTTACTATGAGTCAGAAAATGCAATCGCTTAAGAAAATTTTTAAAGATGTGGATACTTTAAAGATTTTGCAAGAGAAGACAGTGGTTGCAGCAATAGGAAAGTATGATAGATTTTCAAAGTATACGAACAAGAATATTGCGAGAAACTTTAATTATAAAAAGCCAATCTATACAATTCCTTATAATACGCAATTTTTTGATGCTTGTAATGAAGGAACAGCACTTAATTTCTTCATACAAAATATCAATGCAGATGTTGCTACAGATAGGAATGGATATTTTATTGACGAATCTAGAAAATTAGCTGATGCGATTGTTTCAGCTTTAGATACAAAGTTAGGCCAAAGATAAGGGAAGAGGGGTGATACTCCAAATGTTTTTAAATTATGCGATTATATTTATTTTAATAGCTGGCGTGATTGGATTTTTCGTATATTTGTTTACGAAGAAAGATCCTACTGACCAGTTACAAGCGGAAAGGGCAAATAAAGTTTATACGATTGAGTCAATGACAGAGTTTATTAAGTTAAGACTTGACGAAATTACGAGAACGAACCTTTATGATATTGGATTATCAGAAGAGGAACTTCGTAGAAGAAAGAGTAAAAAGTATGAGCTTAAAAAGGCTCTTAAAGGCTGTACATATGGAGATGTCAATGATAAGAAGTATATTAAAGATTTGATATTCGATTTATTACATAGAGAGTATGGTGTAAATCAAGTAAATATTACTTCTGCGATTGACTTTGATAATACGGATAAGCTTACTACGATTGATAAGTTTGATATCTTGTTATATATGTACAAGCAGCAATATGGTTATAATGCTTTAACAGAGCTAATTACGAAGTATAACTTGGACGATTTGAAGACTGTTTATGGTGCGTCTGAGCCATCGTATGTTATTACTCCAGAGGAGATTAATGAAATTTTTGAGAAGGAGTATGATTACTTGTCTTTTGAAGACAGACTAAATATTTTATCTCAAAGAATTTATCAAAACTATAAAGGATTTAGTGTTGTTGACGAAGTAAGAGACATGAATATCGATGGTATTTCTGGTGGTGTTTCTGGTCTTCCAGAGTCATTTATGTACCAGGTTGCACAGCTTGGTGACTACGTAAAGCAGACACAAGAAAAGACCATTCCAAGGGCTTATGATAGCGTTTGGATTTTCTATAAAGGTAAATCAATTCAAATGGCTTGTCTTTCTTTTGGCTCGTATGACGAACTAAAGAGAGTATGCCAGAATATTTATAAATACAACAATCCAGGACAATTATCTGATACAAATGGTTATAAGATTAATGAAATGAAAGATGGTTCCCGTGTCGTTGTAGTTAGACCAAGTATGTCAGAGTCTTGGGCTTTCTTCGTAAGAAAGTTCGATACACCAAATGCTGTACTTGAAAACTTAATTAGACAAGATGGAAAAGAATTTGTAATTCCAATGCTTAAGTTCTTGGTAAAAGGCGCCAGAGTTACTGCTCTTACTGGTGAGCAGGGTTGTGGTAAAACAACAATGCTTATGGCTATGATTAAATACATTTACCCAACATTGAACATAAGAGTTCAAGAAACAGCATTCGAGTTGCACTTAAGAAAAGTTTATCCAAATAGAAATATTTTAACATTTAGAGAGACGGATACTGTTTCAGGACAAGAAGGACTAGACCTTCAAAAGAAAACTGACGGTGCTGTTAACATCCTAGGAGAGGTTGCAACGGACGAGGTTGCTGCTTGGATGATTCAGATGGCGCAGGTTGCAAGTAAATTTACTATCTTTACGCACCACGCTAAAACTTTTGATAACTTGATTTTATCTCTACGTAACTCATTACTTAAGATTGGTATGTTCAATAATGAAAAAGTTGCCGAGATACAGGTTGTTAACGTTATGAACTTTGAAGTGCATCTAAAGAGAGGCTTTGATGGTTCGAGATTTATTGAAAGAATTACAGAATGTATTCCTGTTAAGGAAGCAAATCCATATACATATGATCACAATAATGAGTCTACGATTGAGGGCAAGCTAGATAAGTTTATGGATAATGCAACACATTATTTCACAAAGATTACAGAGACAGAGACTTACAAGGCAGTAAATATTATTGAATATGAGAATGGTCATTATGTAGTAAAGAATAAGATTTCAGACGAAAATATCGCTCTTATGAAGGAAAATATGTCTGAAGAAGATCAAACTGCTTTTGAAGAATTCTTAAGAGAGTACTTCTCAGGCATTGGTGGACCAGCAGTTTCTGGTGGTTCTACTAGAAGAGTAATTGTTGAATAGTACCTGTTTATGACTATAAAGGCTTGACCTTTCAGGCCTTTATAGAACTTTGCAGAAGGAGGATTGATTTATGGATATCACAACGATATTAGTTGCTGTTATCGTAGTTACTTTAATAGCAATTGTCCGGAATATTAATAGCGTTCCTAGTGTTACGAAAAAAGAATCAATCTAGTCAAAGAGCTGCACTTCAAAAGGTAGTGAGTCAAGCTACGAAGTCGTCAAATACTTCGACTGCTTTTTATCAGAAAGTATACTTGTCTATGTCTACCATACCTGTTGTAAGAAGGTATATTTATAAGATTAGACGTAGACTTGAGCTTTTGGATAATGACGACGAGTATACGGTTAGAGGGCATACTGGTAAGATTGCACTTAGAGGTGTCATTTTTACGGCACTAGCTTCGATAATCTTAGCTTACATTACTAGAGAAGATTTATTTATGATGCTTGTTTCTTTGATAGGTGTTTTGGTTATTCTTGAAAATTTAACTGATACGATGGTAAATAGAGTTGAGGATAAATTATTAAAACAACAGCTTGAATTATTTTCCGAAGTAAGACACGCTTTTCACGAGACAAATATGGTTGAGGAAGCTATTTACGAAGCTTCATTACTAGAAGATTATGAGGTTACATTACAGGCGGATAGAATTTATGAAATTATGATTTCTGCTGACCCAGAAATGGAATTGGAAAAATATTATGATGTTGCACCAAATAGATTTTTAAAGGCTTTTGCGGGTGTATCATACTTAGCAAAAGAGTTTGGTGATAGAAAAGTTGGTGAGATTTCACTATACTTAAAGAACATGAATAATATTACGCAAGAGTTACAGCTTGAAATTATGAAACGTGATAAAATAGACTACTTATTCCAAAGTTTGTCATACATCGTTTTAGCCCCGATTATCTTTATTATTCCATTAAAGAATTGGGCGATTGGTTCCTTCGAATCGACGAGAAGCTTTTACGAAGGCAAGTGGGGATTTGCAATACAAATTTTTATGCTTATTATCATATTCTTCTGTTATGCAATGCTTAAGAAAGTAAAAGAAAATAATGATAGAATAAAAATAAAAATTCAAAAGGATATTCCTTGGCAGGAGAGAGTTTATAGAGTACCAATTATAGAACAGTTAATTGATAAGCTTACACCAAATTCTTCTAAGAGAGAATATGTTAAAATGAGGAATTTGCTAAAAGAGACCGCTTCTGATTTGAAGATGGAGTGGCTTTATGTAGAAAGGGTAGTGGCTGCGATTGCTGGCTTTTTTGCAACGCTTGTGCTATGTTGGTATCTACATTCTATGGCAATCAATTCTGTTTTAACAAGTGTAACGAAAGAAGAAGTTGTCTTTGGTTCTATGAATGAAAAGGATATGCAAGCAGGACAAGCCTTGACTTCTTACGATACTGCTACGATTGAAAAACTACAAAAGAACGACGAAATTAAGAGATCTGTTCGTGAGGATACCAAAGAGGTTGCCGTTGCAAAAATTGCAAGAGAAATCGAAAGAATGAGTTTGCAGGGAGTAACTGCTGAAGAAGTGAAGTCGGATGCTGAGAAGATTTATAAGCAATACGAAAAGGTTCAACCTAATTTGGCAGCAAGAAAGTCTTCGATTCAAAAGGCAATTTTTGATGCACATATCAATTATACAAGAAATGACTATGTTGTTTCACTTACAAACTTAGTAATGGAAAAAGCGACGAGTCGTACAGACAGAGCAGTCACTTTGGAAGATATTATTGACGGCATTGTAGAGATTAATAGCGTTCCACTTTCAGACGCTCAGATACAGTCTAATGCATCGCGTATATATGACAAATTAGTAACATTGACTAGCGAATACATTAAGTGGACGGAAGTATTGTTTGCTATTGCTGTTGCTTACTTTATGTATTATCTTCCAGTAATTGTATTGTCTTTCCAAAAGAAGATGCGTGCGATGGAAATGGAAGACGAAGTAATGCAGTTCCAGACGATTATCTTGATGTTAGTACATATTGAGAGAGTTTCTGTTGAGTATATTATTGAATGGTTGGAAAGATTTTCAAACATTTTCAAGGAGCCACTTGCTACTTGTCTTAACAACTACGAAAGTGGTGCTTGGCAAGCTTTAGAACAATTAAAAGAAGATGCACCTTTTAAACCTTTTGTTAGAATTGTAGAAAGTTTACAATCAGCTGTTGAAAATGTAAAATTGACAGACGCTTTTGACGAACTTGAGACAGAGAGAAACTTCTTCCAAGAGAAGAGAAAAGAAGCTAACGAAAGATTAATTAAGAAGAAAGCAATGATTGGTAGAATTATTGGTTTCACGCCGATGGTTGTTTTATTCGTTGGATACTTGATAGGTCCATTGATACTTGTCAGTGTTGTGGATATGGGAAGCTACTTTACACAGATGGGTAGTATGTTGTAGTATATAATTTTTAGAATTATATATAGGAAAGTGATTCGCCTTCTTGTGCAGTATGTTCTGCTCCATTGCACAAAGAAAGGAATCAAAAATTTGTAAAGATAAGAGGAGGATTTTATTATGGATAATGCATCAAAAGCATTAATTATGGCAGGTGCTATTTTAATAGCAGTAATGTTAATTAGTTTGGGAGTTCTATTATACAATAGATCTGCTGAGCAAGCAGAAAGTTCAATTGGCACAATTGAAGCTCTAGGTGTTACGGCATTTAATGAGCAATTTATACCATTCTTGGGTACAGCTGTAAAAGGAAGTTCAGTAAAAACTTTAATTAATAAAGTACAAACAAACAATGCAAATTCTGATTATACTATTAATTTGTATACTGGTGCAACTGGAACTACAGCATTAAGTTCAGCATCATCAATCAATAATAGAACTACTTATCATGTAGAAGAAACATATGATAGTACTACAGGCGCAATTGCTACAATTAGAGTATATTAGGAGTGAAAAAATATTTTGAAAGGAGCGAATTTTTATGGACAACGCCTCAAAAGCATTGATTATGGCAGGTGGAATGCTAATTGCCATACTAATCATATCATTATCTGTGTATATGCTTACAACAGCTAGAGGCGTTGCCGACGCTTCTGAAAGAAGGATAACTGCTTCACAGATTGAAAGCTTTAATCGATTTTTTATTAGTTACCCTGACGAAATTACAGGTTTGGATGTATATAATATTATTGGAAAAATTGAAGATATCGAAAATGATGTTTCAGCAGTTTCAATCGCGCCAACTTATTCTGGAGCAACAAAAGCCCAGGTTACCTTGACGGAGAACTTTAAAGATAAGTATGCTTACTCATACAGTTACGGTTCTAATGGTGCGATTGCAAGTGTTAGTTTTACTAAGAAATAAGAAAAATGAAAAATCAAACTTAAAAAGGAGGCAGTGTATTAATGGATAACTTTCAAAAAGCATTACAGATGGCTGCAGCTGCCTTTATGTTTGTAATTGCAGCCACAGTTACAATTCGACTATATTCTTCTTTAATTCAGAATACCGAAAGAATTATAGTTGCTAGTGATATTAACAATATGGCGTCTGAGTATGCCATTATGGAAGATCGTGATTATACGAGAAAAATAAAAAAAGACGAAATTATTATGACAGTTTTGGATATTGAAAATAATAGGTCTTATCTTGACAGTGTGGAGATTATTGCTTCCAACGGTAGTTCTTTTACTTTTACGGTTGCTGGTGAGGGAGAGTATGTTGACGGCAATATTTCGAGAAATACGCAAAAGGAGTTAAATTCTTGGCTAGCTATGGATAGAGATAAAGCTTCTACCTATACAGCTAGCTATGACGATAGAACGAAGACCTTAGTATATACTTATAACCAATAGTGAAAGGGAGGAGAAAATAAATGGAAGATTCTTTAGCAATTGTTTTTGCGGTTATTGTTGCAATTTTTATCATGTTTATTTTCCCTTTATTAGATACTTGGGAATTGCAAGATAGTTTGTCGTATACTACGACTTATGCAACGGTTACAGATTTTGTTGATACGGTTCGAAATACGGGATATATTTCACAAGAAGTGTATTCTGCTTTTGAAAATAGACTTGGCATGACAGGAAATTCATTCGCTATCACGATGGAACATCGTAAATTTATTGAAGATGTTGGCGCGTATATGAATGTGTATACAAACGAGATAGAGAGAAAGCTTGATACAGATGGTGTCTATCGCTTAGATAAATATGATTATTTCTATGTGACTGTGAGAAATACGAATAAAACGCAGGCGACTGTTATTAGAGAGTTTGTTTATGCGAATAACGAAGAGTCGTTTAAAATTGGTACAGCTTATGGCGGTATTGTTTGGGCTATATCGGAATAGGAGGTCTGTATGAAAATCATTCATTGGGCTATTATATTTGTCGTAATAGTGGTTCCTTTTTCCGTTGTTTGTAGAAATACAATACAGAAGAAAACTCTTGTTTTAGAAGATCAGACAAGAATTGATAATATATTGGATAATGCAACTTATGATGCGGTAACGCAGATTATTGAGGTATCTGAGGAATTGGGGTATGGGAAAAATATTCCGATTACTCGCAGTGTTGCCATGGCTTCCATAGATCGTTTTTTCCAAAGCATGGCAGTTAATTTTAATATGCCTTCTAATGTGGAGGTTGCAAAAGATTATTTTGGGCAGTACATACCGGCAATTTTAATTATTGGGTATGATGGCTTGTATGTGTATTCCTATGATTATACGGCTTCCGAAGGGTATCACTATGTTTTAAAACCGAAAGTTCCGTATTCTTATACTGACCTTAATACAGGGCTTGTGATTAATTTTACGTTGGGAAATGATTTGAAGGTTTATTTGCCTAATGAGAACAAATTACTAGAGGGATATGTTGGAACGTTAGACGCGTCGGAAGAAGTGATTTTAAATAATTCTGTTTCGGCTGCAGGAAATTCTAGAGATTATATCATTAATACGTTACCATATTTAACATCCAATTTATCTTATATTCTTGGAACACTTGCAACAAGAACGGTTAGTGGTTCTTCTGTTGTACCAAGCTATATGTATGATGTGAATGTTGCACAGGATTATGAATATGACGAGAAGAGTGAGATAGTGGTAGATGCTAGTCGTTTTCATATATTGAGAAGAGAGACTATTATTAATTTGATTATTGCAACATTGCAGCAAGAGGTAAATGAGCACGAGACGTATGCTGATTTGATTGGTGTAAATTATAATTTTAATATTCCAGATATTGATAAAGATCAGTGGAATAATACGATTGACGATATATCAGTTTTAGCGTTCTTCCAGGGAATGCCGATTGGTACGGATTCGTTCTATAATAATTATTCGCTTGGTGGCGCAAGAATTGTACAAGCAAATTATATTTATGCGACGGCAGATGGGAAATATCATAGGCATAATTGTCCACTAATCAATGAAGAGGATCCATCCACTTACGAACAGATATTTATTAATGTTTATCATGCCATTGATGCGGGATATCATGCATGTGAAGTATGTAGATAAATAAAATAAAATAAAACACAATGTAGGGGCAGCGTAGCACGCTGCCCGATTTTATACCTTATAAATTTCTACAGTTACATTTTGCTTGTTGGCTGAAGCTTGAATTTGAATTGGATAATCATTTAAGTTTTTAAACTTAAAGTCTAGATTGCCATAGCTAACTGTTGCGTCCTGATTTCTTGGTACATAGTAAACGTCTTTACTATGATTATGCCTTTCCGTAATTTCGACGCCACAATTCTTTACAGCGTTATAGAGTGTACTACTTACCTGGCAGACACCGCCACCATAGCCTTGAACCTCTGTACCATCCCCCATCAAAACAGTGGCTTTGCCAAAGCCGTGAGCCTTATCATATGGGCCGGCTACCGTGTTGTATGAGAATTCTTCTCCTGGCTGAATTACCACACCACTGATTTTGTCACATACAATATTTAGATTATTCATTCTAGCGTTTGTCTTGGTATAAACTTTGGTACTGAATGTAGAAAGTAGAGTAGGGCTGCTTTGTAGTTCTGCTATCATTTCAGTATTCTCCATATTATTAGCACTATCTCTTGTGATATTGAAATCTTCTTCGACTTTTTTCACTTCTTCTTCGTCGTTAATCACATCAACATTATATTTGATTGGCTTTTCTTCAGGGACAATGGGCTGTTCTTGGATAGGAGTATCTATATTTTCAATTCTCTGAGCTTCTAGTCGTTGTACATCATTGGTTGTTTCATTGGAACAAGCTGGGAGGAATAAAGTGGCAAATAGCATCGCAATATGCTTAAATTTCATTTCAAACACCTCCAAATGAAAATTTATAAGCAATGAATATAAATTTTCATTAATAGTATTTTCGAAAAAATGAAAAAAAGACTTGTTAAATTATGTAATCTGATTTATAATAGAGATGTCTAAAAATTAGGAGTGGAGGATAATATGGGAAAATTACTTAAAAAAAATTGGAAAAAAATACTAATCGTGCTAGGCGCCGTTGTTCTAGTGATTTTGTTATATTATAAAGTTGCATGGAAGCCAAGTGTTGTTAATGACTACGTAAGAAGCGAAATCAATATTGAAAGAGACGTTATTGATAGTGTCAAAGACACTGCTAGTAATGTGTCGAATGAAGTAAAAGAAGGCGCAGAAAATTTAGAAAACAAGGCGAATGAAACCGACGAGAATGGTCAGAAAGGCTCAAGAAGTATTGTTGGATGGGGAATTATATTGGGAGCTATTATAGTCGGAATATTGATTTTAGATGCGATTATGCAGCCAAGCTCAGATAAGAAGAAGAAATAATCTAATATAAGATTTTGATAGATTGCATATGGTATGCAGTCTATTTTTTATGGAAGAGAAGATAAGACAATACATTTTATATATGTAGTAATTATTGCACAAAATATAAGTTTTGTACAATAATGCGCGGCGCCAAATATCATGAAAGGCTTTATATTACTGAATTTGAAGCTTTTTGCATATTTTGGGTATTAAATGTACTTTATCATTATATTACAATTTGTAATCTTTATGTGTTCTAATGATTAGCTCTATTATATATTCTTTTAGTTTAATATTATTTTATCTTGTATCCATTTTTATATATCCTTATTTTAAATTGTTTTTTTATATTTATTTTCACAATTTATTATTTTAGTTTATATTCTTTGATTTTAAATTAAATATTACCAATTTTTAATATTTTTATTGTATTATCTTCAAATTTTAACGAATTATGAGAATTAGCTCTTATTTTTCCCATATAACTTCATTACCCCTTTTCTAAAAATCGATTCTAGGGCATCCTCGTGCGTCGTTTATGGTAAACCAATTTAAATTGATAAATTTACTACCTCATTTTCAGCATGATAGGATAAAAATTTGTTTACTTTTATTTTGTGCAATGTTATTATTATAATATATGATAGATTTTATGGAGGTTTTTTATGACTAATGATGGATTACCACAAGTTTTGATTGATTTTTTAAATTATAATGCTAACTTAAATAAATCTAAGAATTCTATTAATGAATATCGTTACGATTTAGTTCGATTTCTAAAATACATGAAAGTTTTAAAGTCTGACAATCGTAAACTAACGATTGACGATATTGATACCATTGCTGATATAGACGCTAAATTTCTAAGTGATATTAATTTAAGTGATCTTTATGCCTATATGACTTTTCTTCGTGATAGTTGTCATAATACAGCGACATCTAGAGCCAGAAAATCTGCTAGTATTAAAGGATTTTTTAAATATCTTTATTCCAAGGCTAAAATAATTGATAACGATCCAGCAAAAGAGCTTGAAAATCCTAAGATTGGCAAGCGTTTGCCTAAATATCTCACTCTTACGGAAAGTCAGGAATTGCTTGATATTGCTAAGAGTGGCGATAAATATAAGAAAAGAGACGGCGATTTAAGTGATAAAAAAAAGATTCTGGCCGCCAGAGATTATGCAATGACTACCCTATTCCTTAATTGTGGGATGCGTCTTTCAGAGCTTGTTAGTATTAATATCGACCATATTAAGTTTGACGAAGCAATACTTACTGTTATTGGAAAAGGAAATAAAGAACGTACCATTTATTTAAATAAAGCTTGTACTAATGCGTTAAATGAATATTTGGCGGTAAGGCCTAATATTTCTTCTGGACCTGATAAAAACGCCTTATTTTTGAGTGAAAGAAAAAAGCGTATTAGTAATCGAATGGTACAGACGACTATAAAAGATTATCTTAAGAGCTGCGGCCTTGGAAGCTATTCTACGCATAAGCTGCGTCATACTGCAGCGACATTGATGTATCAAAATGGTGTGGATGTGCGTGCTTTGCAAGAAATCTTAGGGCACGAAAATATTGGCACGACTGAGATTTATACGCATGTAGATAATTATCAAATCAGGCAAGCTGTTGAAAATAATCCATTGGCGGATTATAAAGGATAAACATAAGATTGATTGCGGGCAGCGTGGTACGCTGCCCCTACACATTAATTCATAGGAATTAATAATTCCTGTCCTACGTATAGATTTGACTTCTCTAAATTATTTACTTTCTTAATTTCGTAAATGTTTCTGTTAATATTCCCCTCTAAAGAACTGGCAATACTCCATAATGTATCTCCATTTGATACCAATACTTTTTCATATTTTGTCTCTTCGTGTGAGAAAACGATATTGGTAAGCATACTAACGATTGAAACAATAATAATCAATATAATGCTCATTGCAACGATAAATCTACCTTTATTCTTAATTCTCATAATAGAATCCCCCTTTGATTTAAGAACTTCCGTTCTTGATTGCAATATAATAATACACGAACATTTATTCCTTGTCAATAGTTTTTAATAAAAAATACAAAAAAATGTTCGTGTAATAATCCTGGATTTGACAATTGTCATTATAGGATTATTGCTTGGACAGTTTGTCTCAAGTAAATTCCTACTCAGGTGGTATTTTCCGAAAGAGTAAAAAAAAGACTCTGCAGTATGATAGCTGCAGAGTCTTTTTTTACGTAAAATGGGCAGCGTAATACGCTGCCCCTACAGGTTATAGGTTATTTGCCTAATGTTTTCAAGGTTTCTCTTGCAATAACGATTTCTTCGTTTGTTGCAATGACATACATTTTTACCCTTGAATCTGGTGTACTAATAATACCCTCATACATTTCGTCGTCAATATGTGTATCGTCGTACTTGATTCCAAATTCTTCTAATCCACCTACGCAAGCTTTTACGACTTCAGGATTATGCTCCCCTATTCCACCTTCAAAAGTGATGCAATCAATATGACCAAGAACGGCCATATAAGCGCCAATATATTTCTTCACTCTATATTCGAATATCTCTAGAGCAAGTGTGGCACCTTTATCGCCTTGGTCTCTTAGAATTCTTAAGTCTCTTACGTCTCCGGTTTTGCCAGATACGCCAAGTAAACCAGAAGTTTTATTAAGTGCGTGCATCATTTGATGGATATCCATGTTCTCTTTTTCCATCACAAATTCAATGATAGCAGGGTCGATATCGCCGCATCTCGTGCCCATTACTAAGCCCTCAAGTGGAGTAAATCCCATTGATGTATCAACAGACTTTCCGCCTCTAATTGCTGTAACACTAGAGCCGTTACCCAAGTGACAAGAAATGGTGTTTACTTCTGAAATGTCTTTTCCAAGCAATTTGGCAGCCTCTTCCGCTACAAATTGATGTGACATTCCGTGTGCACCATATCTTCTTACGCCATATTCTTCGCGCCAAGCCATTGGGACAGCATAAGTATAAGCTTTTTCAGGCATCGTGTAATGGAAAGTCGTGTCAAATACTAATACTTGGCTAATGCCAGGCATTGTTTTTGTACAAGCTTCAATTCCTTGAAGTGCTGGCTTGTTATGTACAGGAGCATATGGCATTGATTTTTCTTTAAAGGTATTGATTACTTCTTCTGTAACCAATGTGCTCTCTTTAAAGAACGGGCCAGCATTCACGATTCTATGGCCAATGGCTGATACTTCGTCCAAGGCACTTATCACGCCGACTTTTTCGTCAAGCAAATACCTTACAACCGCTTCAAAAGCAGCCGTATGATCAGGCAAAGGTAATTCCTCTTTTACCTTTTCGCCTTTTGCTTTGTACTCAATAAAAGGTTTTCCGATTTCTCCCTCTACCGCGCCAATACGGTCGCATTTTCCTTTGGCAAGAACTTCCTCATTTTCCATATCAATCAATTGATACTTAAGAGAAGAACTACCACAATTAACAACTAAAACTTTCATTTATAAATCCCCCTCATAATCCATTTGGTTGGTATTTTATCACAATAAATTGAAGATATCAATACAAAAAACGAATTATAGAGGGTTTAGCCTTTATATAAGATTATTTTTTTCAAGGTAGGAAGCCAATTGTCTATATCCTGTATCATTCCAGAATTTAAATCTTTCGTCATCATTAAATGATGCAAGCGTCTCTTCTTGCCCTTCAGGGACAAATATAAAGTCCCAACACCATCCATATTGTCCAGAACGCTTTTGAGCAATTTTTCCCTTTGTGATACTTGTAAATATCACAGGTTCTTTTCCATATTCGCAAAATGCTAGCGCTTGGACAAACTTTGCATTCCTATTTTCTACGCCGTCCATTAGTTTTAAAATACCATTTTCTCCTATTGTATCCTGAACATAATGAGTATAAGCTGCCGGAAAACCATTTAATCCTTCAATCATAATGCCTGTATCGTTTTTCACCACATTACACTTTAATTTTTCACTAGCCCACTTGGCAGAATATGCTGCAACTTCTTCAACACTATTAGCTTGGATTTCAATAGTATCCAGTTTTATATTATCAACCTCTATCCCTAATGGTTCCAGAATTACTTTTGCTTGAGCTACTTTTGCCCAATTACCTGTTACTAATGTTATTTTCATAAATATTTACTCCTTTTTAATTTTCTAAATATCCCTTTTCCCAGAAAAAATATACCCATTGCTTTTGACATATCAAATTAGTATATAAAATATCTACACAATCATTGTCTAAAGATATTTTTTCAAATAGTTTCTGCATGTTTACCATCTTCTATATTTTTTCTCTTATTATATATGAATATTTCTATGGCATATTTTACTTCGTCTGTAATATTATCGTTTCTACGAATATCTTCTACAGTAAGCCAAACATATTCGTCATGTTCTGTTAAAAATATATTTGATACATCTTTGACAAATATCTCAAAATTAAATTGTCTACTTTTTTTCCCACTTCTAGATAAATAGTCAAAAGTATTAACAAACATTCCTATTCCTGTTACATTTAGGTTGGTTTCTTCCTTTACCTCTCTTATTAGGCCCTCTTCTATTTTTTCGTCTATCTCTACATTACCGCTGGGTAATTCTAATATTCCGCCCATAAAATCGTCAGATTTTCGCTTTAAAAGTAGCACTTCCCCCCTATCATTAATGATAATTCCACCAGATATTCTTTTAGCAATTCCATCTGCCTTAGCCTTATTATTTAAAATTTCGAAAAAATTCATAAAATCAACTCCTATCTTTTAAATTAATTCTTGAATATTATTATAGTAGCAATTGAGCATAATGTCAAATAATAGGCTTTTATGCAATCTATAACTTATAGTTATAGATCATAAAAAGCACAGAAATTTATTCCTGTGCTTGTACCGCTGTAATGGCAACGACTCCTACGATATCGTCGCTGCTGCAGCCTCTTGATAAATCATTGACTGGCTTTGCGATGCCTTGTGTGATTGGGCCATAGGCCTCGGCTTTCGCTAATCTTTGTACCAATTTATAGCCAATATTTCCGGCGTTTAAGTCTGGGAAGATTAGGACATTGGCTTTGCCTGCAACTTGGCTTTCTGGGGCTTTTTGACGCCCTACAGAAGGAACAATAGCAGCATCCAATTGAATCTCTCCCTCCACTGCCAAATCAGGCGCTTTTTCTTTTACTAATTTGGTAGCAGTAATGACTTTTTCTGTTAGGTCCGTCACAGGGGCACTTCCTAAAGTAGAATAAGAAAGCATTGCTATTTTTGGCTCAGTTTTGACTAAGCTTTTCCAAGTATTGGCAGAGGAAATAGCAATCTCTGATAGCTCTTCGGCATTTGGATTGGTGTTCAAGCCACAATCTGAGAATAAAAACATCCCTTCTTGTCCTAATTCCGAGTTTGGCACTTGCATCACAAAGAACGAAGAAACAAGTTTGACTCCTGGCGCCGTTTTCAATATTTGAAGAGAAGGCCTTAAAGTATCAGCCGTAGAGCAAACACTTCCTGCGACCAAACCGTCCGCATCACCTTGCTTAATCATCATTGTTCCAAAATAAATGTTATTTTTTAACGTCTCTTCTGCCTTCTCCAAAGTCATTCCTTTTGCTTTTCTAAGCTCATAAAAAGCATTTACATATTCCTCTCTCTTTTCACTCTCCAATGGATTAATGACTTCAATATCACTAATATCCATATTTCCAGCGATTTTGCTCAAATTTTCTCTCTCGCCTAAAAGAATTACTTTCGCAAATCCCTCGTCCGTCACTTTTCTTGCCGCTTCCAAAACCCTCATATCCGTGCTTTCTGGAAGAACAATTGTCTTTAGCTCCTTGCGCGCTTTTTCCTTAATCGTCTCTATAAAATTCATAAACTTCGTCTCCTATTCTCTTTAAAATTCACTTATTAGTATAATCCTAATGCTTCATATTATCAATCAAAAATTAAAGTATTGTTACAAATTGCAAATTGTCGGTATTACAGATGGTTCTTCTGCCATTGCTGGTAGATCTTAGCGTAATAAAGTCCTCGCCCACTTCCTCTAAAATTCCATTGACTTCTTCTAGCCCTCTGGAACTGCGCGTATCGAACTGGCAATTGCAATTACAACCTAAAAAATTGCAAAGATTATCTAGCATATCCTCATTACGATTACAATTATTATTGCAAGAATTGTTGTTAAAATGATTGCACGAATTACAAGAGTTCGTAACAGCCAACACATCAGTAGTATTGTTATCATTGGCACCTAAAACATTATTTCTATAATATCTTCCCATATATTAATTCCTCCCATATTCTGTAGGGGGCGCATATTATGCGACCCGAACAATTTCCTTTTTGTATATATTATGATATAATACACCTTGAGGTGATTAAAATCATACTAAAATATCTTGTAACCAAAAATGATATTGACCAAAAGGTATCAAACATACTAAAGACGAAATTAAATATCTCGTCGAGACTAATTGCTAAACTGAAAAATAATCATAAAATTTTGGTCAATGGAAACAGTGTTTTTACTTCCTACGAAGTGAAAGAGGGCGACATTGTAGAAGTACTCATAGACTTTGAAGAGACGGATTTTATTGTACCAGAAAAAATGGATTTAGAAATATTATATGAAGACGAATATCTATTGGCAGTAAATAAACCGGCAGGGATTGTGGTTCACCCCTCTTCTTATCACTTAAACAATACCCTTGCCAATGGCGTGAAATATTATCTGAGCAACAATAAAAAGATACGCCCTATTAATCGATTAGACAGAGATACTTCAGGGATTGTGCTATTTGCCAAAAACGAATATATCCAGGAATGTTTTACTAAGATAAGGCCATACAAGGAATACATCGCTATTATAGACGGAAAAATGACTCCTAGAAGCGGCACGATAAATGCCCCTATTGCCCGAAAAGAGGGCAGCATTATGGAACGTGAAGTAAGCGAAACTGGCCAAGTTGCCATTACTCATTATGAAACTATCAAAGAATTTTCAGACTACTCTGTTATGAAAGTAACTATTGAAACAGGAAGGACCCATCAGATTCGCGTACATTTTGCTTTTAACGGTCATTCGATTTTAGGAGATACTTTATACGGAAAAGAGACAAATTTGATTTCTCGCCAATCCTTGCACGCCTACAAGCTATGTTTCAAACATCCAATCACGAACGAAGAAATCACCATCACAGCACCTATTCCAAATGATATGCAAAACATACTGTAGGGGCAGCGTATCACGCTGCCCGCGGATTGAACATCTATAAAATAGAAAGCAAAATGCCAGCATAAACAAGCTGGCATTTTACATATCAAATCAGAGCAAATCTGTAAGCCGGGTTCTGTATTCGATAATCATTTATCTAGGATAAATATTGCTATTTATCTCAAGCCGCTTCCTCGAGAAGCAATAGCGGGCCGCCTAAACTTCTCCCATAGCGTTGCTCCGAGTGGGGTTTACATAGCCAATATGTCTCCATATTGCTGGTAGGCTCTTACCCTGCCTTTCCACCCTTACTTGAAAATTCATTGCTCCCAGGCCGTCCGTTGTTAATCCTGCGGATTAACAGCCGTGGCTTCGCCTTTTCGCCCTGGGAGTCCAAGCGGTATCTTTCTGTTGCACTTTCCTTAGAGTTACCTCCACCAGCCGTTAGCTGGCACCCTGCCCTGTGGAGCCCGGACTTTCCTCATACGTCTAAAAGACGTCCGCGATTATCTGACTTACTCTACTTGCTATTATAGCATACAAAAAAGAAAATTGCAAATAAAACCGTAGGGGTGGCGTATTACGCCACCCGTATCAATAAATACGGGCAGCGTGATACGCTGCCCCTACAGTTTATTACGGTGTTAATCTATTTGGTCCTCTAAATAAGAATTCTACTTCTTTGATAGTAAGGCCTGTTACTAACATAGTTAGTCTGTCTACGCCAAGGCCAAATCCCCCATGTGGAGGGCAACCATACTTAAAGAATTCAAGATAGAATTTCACATCTTCTCCTAATCCTTTTTCGTCAGCTTGCACCTTTAAAACATCATATCTGTGCTCTCTTTGTGCGCCAGTAGTGATTTCAACGCCTTTCCAAATCAAGTCATATCCTTGTGGCATATCGTCTTTTCTCATATGATAGAAAGCTCTCTTATCCTTTGGAAAGTCAGTAACAAAAATAAATTCATGCCCAAACATATCTTTTGCCAATTGCTTGCACATTCTTTCCGCTTCGGTCGTTAGGTCATTCTTTTCGCCATCTGGTACAGTAAAGCCATATCTTGCTTCTAATTCTTTATATACATCAGCAAGTTTCATTCTTGGGAATGGAATAGTAGGTACCACTACTTCTTCACCAAATACTTCTTTGATTTCTTCTCCATACGCCTCATTTAATTTCTTTAGCGCGTACGTTAATAATTCTTCTTCGAATTTCATAACATCTTCATAAGACTCAATATAGCTTATTTCAACATCAAATCCTGTAAATTCGGTAGCATGCTTATTGGTATAAGATTTTTCTGCTCTAAATACTGGGCCTGTCTCGAAGATTCTCTCAAAGCCACTAGCCATCGCCATTTGCTTATAGAATTGAGGGCTTTGCGCCAAGTATGCTTTTCTATCAAAATATTTTAATTCGAATACATCCGAGCCACTTTCTGAAGCGGCACCAATTAGCTTTGGCGTGTGGATTTCTAGAAAGTTGTTATTAATGCAATACTCTCTCATAGCATTTATCATACAAGTTTGCGCTTTAAACATTAATTGATTTTTATCACTTCTTAGGTCAACCCATCTAAAGTCAAGTCTTGTATCAATATTAGCATCTGGTCCAAAAGGTAAAGCTTCTGCCCTAGACTCGACTTCTACTTTCTCAGGTAGCATTTCCATACCACCCATTTTAACATATTCATTTGCCACAACAGGCCCCTCAAAAGTCACAACAGAATGTGGCAATAATCCACTGATTGCTTCTGCAATTTCTGGATATTTTTCCTTTTCAATCGTTACTTGTAGCTTTCCCGTAATATCTTTCACAACCAAGAAAGCCATCGACTTCTTGTCTCTAATATTTTCAAGAAAACCTTGAATTTTGTTTGTTTCTCCTACTTTTACATTTTTAATGTAAACTCTCTCCATATTTGTCTCCTCCTTAATACTGTATTCCCCAAACAACCATTGTCTTTGCTGGCTTGCCGCAACATACACAAGTATCCGATATATGCTCTTGCTCGTTTTCGAATGGAATGCATCTTGACTTTGTACCTCTGATTTCTTTCATTTTTAGTTCGCATTCTTCGTCGCCACACCACATTGCCTTGACAAAGCCTGGGTGATTTGTCATGATCTCTTCTACTTCTTTCATATTGGTTGCTGTATAAGTTTGTGCATCTCTTCTTGCTTTCGCTGCAGCAAACATATCGTTATGAATCGTATCTAATAGTTCCAACACATATGCGGCAATATCAATATTACTTGCAACCGTCATTTTTTCTCTTGTATCACGTCTTGCAAGAACTAATTGACCAGCCTCTAAATCCTTAGGCCCTACTTCAATTCTTACTGGAATACCATTTGTCTCGTGCTCAGCAAATTTGAATCCTGGCGATTTTTCGCTATTGTCAATATAGACTCTAATGCCTTTTTCTTTTAGTGCCTGCATTAATTCATTGGCTTTGGCAAGTACGTTTTCGTCGCTTCCGATAGGCACGATAACAACTTGTCTTGGCGCAATTCTTGGTGGTAAGACTAAACCATTGTCGTCACTATGAACCATAATGAGACCACCAATCATTCTCGTTGAAACACCCCAAGATGTTTGGTAGGCATATTCCAATTCATTATTTCTATTTGTAAATTTAACGTCAAACGCCTTAGTAAATTTTTGGCCAAAATAATGTGATGTGCCAGATTGAAGCGCAACGCCATTATGCATTAGGGCCTCAACCGTATAGGTATATTCTGCGCCGGCAAATTTCTCTTTTTCTGTTTTCTTACCGACAATGACAGGAATCGCTAAGTAATCCTCAAATAATTTTTTATAAATATTTAGCATTCTAAGTGTTTCTTCTTCGGCGTCTTGAGCGGTCTCGTGCATCGTGTGCCCTTCTTGCCATAAGAATTCTCTAGAACGCAAGAAAGGCCTTGTTTCTTTCTCCCATCTTACAACATTACACCATTGATTATATAACATCGGCAAATCTCTATAAGAAGTAATCGCATTGGCATAATATTCGCAAAATAACGTCTCAGAAGTAGGACGTACACACATCCTCTCTTCTAACTCTTTGCTTCCCCCGTGCGTTACCCACGCAACTTCAGGAGCAAATCCTTCTACGTGCTCTTTTTCTCTATTTAATAAGCTCTCTGGAATAAATACAGGTAAGTACATATTTCTGTGTCCAGTTTCTTTAAACATATCGTCTAATGCTCTTTGAATATTTTCCCAGATCGCATACCCATTGGGCTCTATGACTACACATCCTTTTACACTGGAATAAGTGGCAAGCTTTGCAGCTTTGATAACATCGTCATACCACTTTGCAAAATCTACGTCTCTTGATGTGATAGCTTTGTTCTTCATTTTAAATCCCTTCCCTTTCTGGTAAATTTAATATGCCACAATTATATACCAAAAGTCCACAAATAGCAATCTTTATTTACCATATATTACATTTGAATTCACACAAAATCCATCATATAATATTAATAAGAGGTGCTGCTATGGATAGGATTACAGTTAGCTTAATTACCAACCAAAAAGAAGAGCTAAATCGCTTTTTAAGTACATATTACGAAAAAAATATGAATATTCAAAAAGAAACATTCAAATGGAGCCTTATGTGTCATTCTCCCCTTGAATGTTTGGACTTGGTGACAACCGCCATTGATAACAACGACAAATACCATATGCAAGTGCATATTTCTATGCCTGAATTAGAAGCGGTAATCAATGACGAAAATATCAACGAATTCGTCAAATATATTTATTATCGCAATGAATTGTAGGAGCAGCGTATCACGCTGCCCGCAACCAGATTTAAAATTCTGCCTTTTTCCCCTTAGTGACTAAATTAAGCGTTGCTTCTTGTGGCGATTTACCATTCTTCACCACATCATACACTTCAGAAATAATTGGCGCATATACTTGATGCTTTTGAATCATAGCATAAGCCCCTTCCAAGGCGCTAATCCCCTCTACGACCATACCAACTTCGGCTTTCGCCTCTTCTGCGCTCTTTCCTTGTCCAATCAAAATGCCGCATTTTCTATTTCTGCTATGTTTGCTGGCACAAGTAACAAACAAATCTCCCAGACCAGTTAGCCCATAAAATGTCTCTTGTTTTGCACCGGTAATTGTGCCAAGCCTTGAAATTTCAAGTAATCCTCTTGTAATTAAAGCCGCAATCGTATTATCCCCATAGCCAAGGCCAACAGCAATACCACAAGATAGTGCAATAATATTTTTTAAAGAGCCGCCAAGTTCAACACCATACAAATCAGTGCTAGTATAAACACGAAAAGTATCGCTAGAAAAAATGTTTTGCAATTCATTGGCCGTCTCTTCTTCATTAGCTGCAATCACGACGGCAGTAGGAATATTTTGCGAGACTTCTTCTGCGTGGCTTGGGCCAGATAATGCGGCCACTTTTACTTCCGGCAATATTTCACTAATCACATCAGTATAAACCTTTTGCGTATCTGGCTCCATTCCCTTCGAACATAATACAAAAGTTTGATTTTCTGTGACAAATGGTTTTAAATTATTGAGCGTGGTTCTAATAGCACTAGATGGCGTAACCATGAGCACAATTTCTGCCCCTTTCATGGTCTCTTCTAAAGAAGTATAGCAAACAAAGTCCTCAGGCATATCCACGCCTGGAAGCAATAAACATTTTTTATCTTCGTTAATGCTTCTTGCCTCGTCTGCACTATAGGACCAAATCTTGATATGATGCCCATTTCGATGTAAAAGAAGTGCTAGTGCAATGCCCCAACTGCCACTGCCGATTACTGCAATGTTTTTCATAATATCCTCCTATCGTTTATTTGCGGGCGGCGTATTACGCCGCACCCTACAGATTGATACGTAATATATTGTAGGGGCAGCGTATTACGCTGCCCGATAACTCTCATTTTATTTTAATTCCGCTCTCTTCTCCGCTTTCGTCTTCCAAAGCTTATTCTCCGTTCCTGCATAAATACGCTTAATGTTTTCCCTATGTCTATAAATTGCAAGAAGCGCAATAAGAACTGCAAACAACAAATATAGCCAGCGATTACTAAACGCTTCGCCCTTTACCAAAACCAAAACAGGATACAAAATACAAGCCATTACAGAGCCAATCGAAACCATTCTGGTAATCAATACTAAAATAGCCCAGAATACAAGACAAATAAGGCCAAATTCCCATTCAATCGCCAAAATCACGCCAAGAGATGGTGCAATTCCTTTGCCACCTCTAAATCCAAAATAGATTGGAAAATTATGTCCCAAGATTACAAATAGCCCACTAAGTGCCATTGCTAAATCTCGATAAATCGAAAGATCCATATTCGGCGCCTGCCCTAATTTGATAATTAATTTTCCAAGAAAAACAGCTCCAACCGCCTTTAGAATATCAAAAATTAATACAACAATTGCTGGCCCTACGCCAAGAACTCTTAACGTATTGGTGGTACCTGCATTGCCACTTCCTTGCTCACGTATATCTCCCTTGCCCATTGCCTTGCTAAGAATAATAGACAAATTAATACTTCCTAATAAATAAGCCATAATGGCTATTACAATTAATTGCCAAACCATAAAACTTCCTCCTCTGTTAAAAATATATATTGTCATTATATTACACATCTCAAAAACATACAAGAAAAAAATGTAGGCAGCGTGGTGATATATAAAAAACGGGCTGCGTGATACGCAGCCTCTACACTAATTTATCTTCTTTCGTTTTTTCTCTCACAATAATCCTAACCGGTGTTCCCTCAAAACCAAAATTCTTGCGAAGTTGATTTTCAATATATCTCTTGTAAGAAAAATGGAACAATTTCTCGCTATTGCAAAATACCACAAATGTTGGCGGCCTTGTAGAAGCCTGTGTGGCATAATATATCTTTAGTCTTCTGCCTTTATCACTAGGTGGCTGTACAAGCGTAACAGCTTCGTTCATAACATCATTTAGTGCGCTCGTCTTGACTCTCATAGCATTTTGTTCATTGACAGAATTAATCAGCGGAAAAAGTTTGTCCACTCTTTGTCCTGTCTTTGCCGATACAAAAAGAATTGGCGCATATGTTAAATACGCAAGTTTGGTATACACATCCTTTTTATAGTTTTCTAACGAGCCAGTTTCTTTATCAACGGCATCCCATTTATTTACCAAGATAATGACGCCTTTGCCAGCTTCGTGCGCTTCTCCGGCAATCTTCGTGTCTTGGTCTGTAACGCCTTGAGTAGCATCAATCACTAATACGCAAACATCCGCCTTATCAATGGCACTTAAAGCACGGATAATACTGTATTTCTCAATATTTTCTTCAATTTTACTCTTTCTACGAATTCCAGCAGTATCAATAAAGACGTACTTTCCCTGCTTGTTTTCAAACTTCGTATCAATGGAGTCCCTGGTCGTGCCAGCAATGTCAGACACAATGAGTCTGTTTTCGCCTAGAATCTTATTAATCAAAGAAGATTTGCCGGCGTTTGGCTTGCCAATAACCGCCACGTGAATATACTCATTATCGTCGTCAGACGCCACTTCCTCCGGGAATTTTTCCACAATCGCGTCCAAAACATCGCCTGCGCCAAGCTCATTCAAAGCTGATATAGGAAGCGGGTCTCCCAGTCCTAAGTTGTAGAATTCGTACAACTCGTCTGGTGTAGAGCCGATTTTGTCTGCTTTATTGCATACCAAAACAATCGGTTTGCCAGTTTTTCTAAGCATTGTAGCGACATCATAATCGTCTGCAGTCACGCCTTGTTTGATATCCGTTAGAAAGATAATCACATCGGCCATTTCCATTGCGATTTCCGCCTGCGTACGCATTTGCGTAAGAATTTCGTCTTGTGAAGCAACTTCAATACCGCCAGTATCAATGAGCGTAAACTTTCTGCCATTCCATTCAGTATCTGCGTAAATTCTATCTCTCGTTACGCCAGGCGTATCCTCCACAATCGATTTTCTTTCGCCAATCATATAATTAAAAAATGTAGATTTGCCTACATTTGGTCTTCCAATCAAAGCAACAATTGGTTTAGCCATTTTTTTCACCTCGCATTCTATTTTACATAAAAAACAGGAAAAAGTCAATACAAACGTTACAGAGGGCACTGAATCAAAAATGATCACTTTTCCGCCACCCCGAAAACGCGCATCTTTCCAATTTCTGCCAGAATGCGCGTTTTGGGCGACGCCGAAAATGCGCATGACAGCAAAAGCGCCTACCAAATTCTTGGTAAGCGCTTTAAACTTAAGCTTTCAGAGCTGTTGCAACTTCTGCTTTCAAAGCTTCATTGCTGGAGTGAAGTTCGCTGCAACTCACTGCACGCCTCAGCACTTTCTCTAGTGCATCTTGGAGTACGGCCAGTCTAACGAGCAACACGGGCTCGTCAAGTTGAAATTTCGCAATTTTTTTCGGATCGCTGGAATTCCACCAATCCTCTTCGTACTTTGCCATTGTCTTTAAGTATCGCTCCTCCTTATTGGGATTAATCCGCAAAACATCTTCCAAATACTGCTTGCGAGAAACTGCAACAATAGCCATAAATACCCTCCTAAATTTTTTTAGTTGCCTAATTATCAAACCAGATTATCGCTCAGTTGTCAAAGCTTTTTTTCTTTTTAACCTGACAACGGACATGTTCGTCAGCGTCGGGAAACCGAAGTCGTCAAATTGAACCAGGTACTTGGAATCGCACGTTTCGCATAGGGCAACATCTTGCCCCAGAAAAGTAGCGTTCTTACCCCAAAATACCAATTTTCGATTTGGTTCGAAGATTGGACATCCCTGCTGGTAATGGTAGGATGGGTCGTCGTGAATGGTGCCTAAAATGGCACCACACGACTTGCAAACGACCTTATCTTTCATACGCCCTCCTCTGCTGCACGGGCGAGCCTATGAATAAAGCTTTTGAAGTATCCCGCGATAAGGGACTCTTCGTAAAGGTTCATATCCTTGGATACCTCGTAGAGATATGCATGGGTATAAAGCTTAAAAATAGATTCCGCATCACAGAGAATATCGTATTTTTGATGCAGATAGCGGGCCTGCCATACGCCTTGCACAGTGACGTACTCGAAGTTGTTTCCATCGCGGTCGCGATAAACTTCGGCTCTTTCCTCGCCGATTTTGAAACTGATACTTTCACGCACCAGCTTCGCCGCATCTTGTGCTTCTTTTGCCAGAGAAATCAGCTTTGGCATGATGGCCAGTTCGTCCGTGGTAAGGCTCATAATTTGAGAATTAAGCAACTTGTCGATATTCATTTTTCTTCTCTCCTTTTCGTTGTGATTGCCAAAGAAGTATATGTCAACGCAGCGAAATTTCGCCGCGGAAAACGGAGGTTGTTTTATATAAAATGCTTTCACATACATTGATATTATACCATTGTTAACATAAAATAGCAAGTGAAACTTGAAAAATGTTACAAAAAAATAGCGGCCAACGGCCGCCATTTCTTCTCATTTATGCTCTGATACTTACCTTACACGTATTAGATACATGTTCAATAATCTTATTAAACACTGCCAAAACTTCCTCGTCGCTAAGCGTCCTTTCTGGATTGGTAAAGGTTAGTTTATACGCAATTGACTTCTCATTCTCGCCTACATTTTCGCCCGTATAAACATCGAAAACTTCAATTCCAGTAAGTAGCTTTCCGCCGGCTTTCTTAATCTCCGCCTCGATTACTTCTGACTTCAATTCTTGATTCATGACAAATGCAACGTCTTTCACAACGCTAGGGAACTTAGAAATTTCTTTATATTTCATAGGTTTGCTGTCCACACTATCATTTAACAGTTTCTCCAAATTTACTTCTAATACGTAAATGTCGTCCTTCGAAACATTTGGATGCACTTTACCAATGATTCCCACTTTCTCTTTGCTAATCATAATACTTGCAGACTGGCCTGGATGTAATTCTGTAGGAATGTCTTCTACCACTAGGCTATAGTTTCCGTGAAAACCAAGATGGTCTAGAAGTTCTTCCATAATGCCCTTGATCGTATAGAAATTAACCGTTTCCTTATTTAGTCCAAGCGTATAATTTCCAACCATCAAAACAGCCAAATTTAGCTGCTCGCCATATTTTCCGTCTTTCTTGTAAAAGCTCTTACCAATTTCAAAAATAGAAACATCCTTTAAGTTACGCGCTTTGTTATACTCATAAACCATTTTTAATGATGGCAATAAGCTATATCTTAACGCGTTTCTCTCCTCTGTCATTGGGTCTAAAATTTTCACTGTTTCAAATTCGTCCGTCGTGTACTTATGTACTTCTTTTTCTGGAATTAAAGCGTAGCTTAACGTTTCGTTTAATCCTAAATCAACCATTTTGTTTCGAACGCTTCTCTTGGCCTTATCATAGCTACCAGTCTTTAATGGAAGTACAATTGGTTTTGCCACGATTTTATCCATCCCATAGATACGACCAACCTCTTCAATCAAATCCTCTTTAATCGAAATGTCAAGTCTTCTAGATGGAACCAAAACGCTAACCACGTCTCCCTCTGTCGTAGCCTTAAATCCTAATCTTCTAAAGATACCAAGGACTTCTTCTCTTGGCACTTCAATACCTAAAACCTGATTAATTTTTTCGAAAGTAATGTCGATTTTTTTATCTTCTTTTTGTGCTTCGTCATAAATAGTTAGTCCACTAACTATCTCGGCGTCTGCCAATTTCTCAAGCAAATGGCAACTTCTTTCAATTGCCATATACGTACGGTTAGGGTCCAAACCTTTTTCAAATCTGTTGCTTGCTTCGCTTCTTAATACCTTCTTCGAAGTAAGCCTAATCTTAACAGCGTCGAAGATAGCAGACTCAATCAAAATATTTTTCGTATCTTCTGTTACTTCAGTAGAAAGTCCACCCATCACGCCAGCAAGGCCGATTGCCTCATTTTTGTTGGCAATGACGATATCATTTTCATTTAAAGTTCTTTCTTGTCCGTCTAGCGTTGTTAATTTCTCGTCATTTCTTGCTTGCCTTACCACTAGTGTATCGCCTAATTTATCGGCGTCATAGAAGTGAAGTGGCTGCCCTACTTCAAGCATTACATAGTTACTAATATCTACCACATTATTAATCGGCCTAATGCCAGAGGCAATGAGTCTATTTCTAAGCCACTCTGGGCTCTCTTTGATCACGACATTATTCACTCTCTTGGCTAAGAACAAAGAACAATTTGACGTTTCAATATCTAAGTGAAATGTTCCATCAATATGGTTAGGGCCCTCACTATGTGATAAGTCAATCTCTTTTACTTCTTTATCATAAATAGCTCCAATCTCGTGCGCCATTCCTAAAATGCTAAGTAAGTCTCCACGATTGGCAGTAAGCTCAAAATCAATTACTTCGTCGTCCAGCTTCAAATACTTAATTGGGTCTTCTCCAGGAACGGCGTCTGCACCAAGTTCAATAATTCCCTCTGTGTCTTGAGGTCTTAAGAATTTATGTTCAATTCCAAGTTCTTCTAAAGAGCACATCATACCAAAAGAATCTACGCCACGAATTTTACTCTTCTTAATTTTAAAATCTCCTGGAAGCTCTGCGCCCACCAAGGCAACGACCACTTTAATTCCTACTCTTGCATTAGGAGCTCCACAAACAATTTGAAGCACTTCATTTCCCACGTTTACCTTGCAAATGTGAAGATGGTCTGAATCTGGATGCATCTCGCACTCTAAAATTTCTCCAATGACTAAATGAGTAGCATTAATAAGTTTTTCAGCACTATCGTACTCGTTACCAACATTCGTCATATCGTCGGCAAGCGTGTGATAATCAACAGGAATATCGACATAGTCTTTTACAAAATTAGTACTTAATTTCATTTTCCTCATCCTTTCTATCAAATTGTTCTAAGAACCTGATATCGTTTGTATACAAAAGTCTGATATCCGGAATCGCATACTTAAACATCGCCAGTCTATCAAGGCCTGTTCCAAAGGCAAATCCTGTGTACTTTTCAGGGTCATAGCCACTCATACGAAGCACATTTGGGTGTACCATACCAGCGCCCAAAAGCTCTATCCAACCCGTCTGCTTACAAAGATTACATCCGTGGCCACCACATTTAAAGCAAGTAACATCTACTTCACAAGATGGCTCTGTAAATGGAAAATAACTTGGTCTAAATCTGATTTGTGTATCATTTCCTAATAATTTTTTTGCAAGAATTTCAAGAGTCCTCTTCAAATCCGCAAGAGAAATTCCCTCATCAATGACTAATCCTTCTACTTGCGAGAATTGGTGTGAGTGCGTTGCGTCGTCGTCTCTACGATATGTCTTACCTGGGCAAATTATTCTAATAGGTGTCTTTTCTTTATTTTCCTGCATCACTCTCGATTGCGAAGCAGAAGTCTGCGTTCTAAGAAGATACTCGTCGTCAATATAGAACGTATCTTGCGCGTCACGAGCCGGATGCCCAACATAGTAATTTAAAAGTCTAAAGCAATGCTCGTCGTCTTCCAATTCTGGGCCATCATAAACATCATATCCCATCGAAACGAATAAATCCTCAACCTCTTCAATCACTCTATTTAAAGGGTGCTTCGAGCCTCTCTTTATTTTCTTGCTTGGAAGTGAAATATCAATAGTATCTTTCTTTAATTTCTCATTAATTAACTCTTCTTGTAACTTATTTTGCATTGCTTGGAAAGAGTCATTAAAAAGCGTCCTAACGGAATTAACGAGCATACCATATTCTTTTTTCTCTTCTGGCGCTACATCTTTAATACCATTGTTCAATTCTGTAATAATGCCTTTCTTACCCATATACAAGACTTTCAGATCTTGAAGCTCTTGCATATTCTTCACATTTGCAAATTTTTCTGTAATCTCTTGTTTTAATTGCTCGATTTTCTCTTGCATATTTTTAACCTCCTCCTAAATCTATTCGTGACGGGCAGCGTATTACGCTGCCCGCAAAAAATCCCTAACAATGCATCACCATACATTGTTAGGGACGAAATAAACATCATTCCGCGGTACCACCCACATTCTAATCAAAACTAGATTAGCTCTTAACATAGATTAACGCTCTATTAAACGTGCCAGCTCCAATAGTGAAATTCGCTTAAATACAGAGCTTAGAAAGACTTTCAGTCCAATGATCTTTCCTCCCTAAAAAGGTATATTTAAACTACTACGTCTATTTTCATAGCCACCAATAAGGATATGATACATCCAAACATCAAAATTGTCAAGAATTTTATATCTTTGCAATCATTAAATTTGAAGACGAATATCTTCTTAGTCCTTTATAAAATATAGCAAAGGCCGCAGCAACCCAGAAAGCTGTTGCTCCAATTACCATTAGCGTTAATTTCCAATCGAAATTTGTCATAACGCTTACAGGAATATAATTGGTGAATCCTACAGGTATAATAGTGTATAATAAAAATTTTACAATCCCATTGAAAATTCCTTCTGGGTATGTAGCAAAATGTGTTGTCATATTGTTTCCAGTATCAGCAATCATATCCGATTTGTTAAGCCAAAAACTTAAGCTAGCAAGAATAACTGCTAATGCCGTCAATATTACGCCACCACAAATCGATAGTATCATAAATAGCAATACTTGCCACATAGTTAGTTTGCTAATTAATACAATAATAAGCGCGTAAAGCATATCACCAATGGCCGACGCATCGACTTCTGAAGTAATTGCACTTATTAGTATATTCTTGGGTTGTACTAGATATGAATCTAGTTTTCCATAAGTAATAGTATCTGATAATGAATATGCTTTCCTAAAAAAGAAATGAGAAATACCAAATGTACTAGCAGTAAAAGCCCATAGTAATAGGACTTGCTCAAAAGTATAACCTCCAATATCTTGTTTTAGTGAATAAATAACAATCCATTGCAAAATAAAACTAGCGTTATTTAATATCATAAAAAATACATTCATTAAAAATGTCCACTTATTTAACATCTCTCTCATTAAAGCATATTTTACGGATACCAAAGTAACTTTTATTTGATTTTTAACCGCCATTAACATTTAATTTTTTCACTCCTTTCGCATACAATACACCACATAACCCAAAAGCTACTGCTAGATAAATAAATTGAAAAGCAATTATATTCAGTGCATTATTTAAATTAAAATCTACAAATAATTTCGCTGGTCCATAACAAATTACATAGATAGGGCTTACTGTAGTTATTTTTTGAATAACCTCTGGGAAAAACTCTATCGGGAACATCGTTCCTAGTATTAATATTAATTTGCTATACAACCAGAAAAGAGGATTGGCATCTTCTATGTACAAAGAAAATAGTCCAATAAAAATAATAAATAGTGTATCTATTACTACTGCAAGTATTAAAGAAAGAATAACTAATACAATGCTTAAAACATTAAGTGTCGGGAAAGCACCTAAAAATACCCTGCCTAATATTATTCCAAATGTAATATAAATCAAAGATTTTATAATTCCTTCCCCTAAATGACTTGATAAAATGTATCCAATATAGTTGTATGGTTTATTCATATTATAAGCAATATTACCACTCTTTACATCGTCACAAATCCTCCTGCATAGCTTTCTTCCACTAACGATGTTCCAAATGATTTCTGTTATAATAACATACCAAATCATTTGCGTTTTGGAATATCCATTAATTAATTGTGTTGGATCATCATAAATATAATTCCACAAATAAAAGAAAATAATGATAACGATAAAATATGTAATCATATGAAGTAAAATATTAGCTACATACTGAAGAGCACTCATAAGCTCTGCCTTAAAAATAAATAAGTATTTTCGCATCGCTATCCCCCCTTGTATATATCGCTAATAATTTCTTCAAGAGGTGTATTTGAAATATTAACGTCAATAATATCGTCCGGATTAATTAACTTCCAAACATCCGATAGACTCTTTTTCTTAAGGTCCACTTCTAACTTTATACTCTTATCTTTTTGCTTTAAAACCTTGATGCCATCGACATTACTAAAATCAATTTTTTGAGCTAGTTTTAGTTCCACTATTTTCTTATTTAAGTAATGATACTTTAAGTTTTCCATCGTGTCGTCTAATACCAGCGTCCCTTTGTTAACGATAATAACCCTTTTGCAAAGCTTCTCAATATCAGAAACGTCGTGGCTCGTAAGAAAAATTGTAGTCTTATACTCCTTGTTCATTTTCTTAATTAACTTTCGGATGTTGTCTTTTACGACTGGGTCAAGGCCAATCGTAGGTTCGTCTAAGAAAAGTATCTTAGGCCTATGAATTAACGACGCTGCAATCTCACATCGAATTCTTTGCCCTAAACTTAAATTTCTAACCGGGGTATTCATGATATCTTGAAGCTCAAAAATATCATTCAATTCCGAAATTCTTTTTTCGACTTCTTCCGCTGGGATGTCATAAATCGCGCCAAAGAATTTGAAATTATCATATGGCGTCAAGTGCATCCACAATTGCTCTTTTTGGCCAAACACAGTGCCAATTTCATACGCCAATTTTTTCCTCTGTCTAGTCGGATCAATTCCTAAGACCTTTACATTACCACCATCAGGATATAAAATTCCTGTAAGCATTTTAATTGTGGTGCTTTTGCCAGCCCCATTTGGACCAATAAACGCAATGACTTCTCCTTCTTGGACTTCAAAACTAACTCCCTTTACTGCTTCTACTCTTTTGTAACTTGGCTGAAAGACGGATTTCATACTCCCCATAAATCCTTTCTCCTTCAGTTTTACATTGAAGTTTTTACCTAAATTTTTCACTTCAATTACCGCCATATTTTTCCCCTCCTTTTTTGAAAATTTCTTCTAAGCAGAATTCGTGGTAGGGGCAGCGTACTACGCTGCCTGCTATATTGAATCACAAAAAAGCGGAGTACACCACCATTAAGGTAGTGACTCCGCTTATCTTTTCATAAACGTGTAGAGTTCTCCCGAACTCCTATGTAGCCAGTCCAACATAAAAATCGAACTATACATACTCACTCATTCGTCTTAGTATGGCTTTATTATATCACGTCAAAGTCAAAAAAGCAAGTCTTAAATTTTTTATTTCTCTATAATATCTTGTGACACATAAAAAAATCCGCTCCACAATTGTGAAGCGGTGTTTGTTAGTCATTGGGGCCATCTACTTCATAAGGACACTCAGAGTTCTTGGCTCCTACGCTGTCTGGGGCAGGAACTGCTTTTTCTCTGGCAGGGCAATCACCGAAATAATGAGACGGGTCTTCGTTCTTTACGGCGCATATAATCGCCAAAACAAAGGCCACAATCCAAACAATGGTAATTACCCAATAGATAAGGTATCTTGCAATAAATGCTAGAATTTCCCTTCCCCAAATGAAATGCAAAATACCAAATGCAATGGTAGATGCTAAAGCAATTACTTGCTTTTTCCGTAAGGTGTCCATTGGAAAAACCTCCTATGTAAAATAATTTGACACCAAATGATTATAGCACCCTCCTTCTATTTTTGCAATACTTTTTGAATAAAATCCGAGCCGTCATATTCCGTAATCACGGCTTTGATGCCTAGTGCTTTCTCTACTTCTTCGAGTGTTGTATCGTCTAAGAAGATGTCTTCGTCGTCTTTTAACATATTCCTTGATAAGAATAGTTCGTCCCCTAACTCTAATCCCTTTAACTGCTTTATCATATCTCCGCCCGTAATTAAACCAGTCACGGTAATTAAGTTCCCGAAAAAATCATTTTCGATTGGATAGACATTGATTTTTAAACCCGTTATCTTCTTTTCTAAAAGCTTTGCTTTCTCTAAAATAAACTTGTAGGCACTCTTTCCCGTAGGAATCGTAATCGTTTTATGAAGCTCTGTCTTTTTTAACTTTTTATACTCTTTATCAAAATTCTTTGTAAAATAAGCAAGCATTCCAATGCCATCTTCCAATTGAGGAAAGTCCTCATAATACTTATAATCCGGGATTTCCCTTTCTGCTTGCACAAAAAACTCGTCAGCCACATATACCACTCTAGAACCTACTTCTTTTTTGAATTTTTCTTGCCACTTTTCTACTTGGTCAATCACAGCGGCGCAAGACTCCTTGTCCCATGATTTTAGCGGATACAAATCTTTACGATATTTAGTAAGACCTACAGGAACAATCGCAATGCATAAAAGCTTCGGAAAGAACTTGCTTAAATCTTCGATTGTCTTATCTAAAACTTTTCCATCATTGATATCTCTACAAAGTACAATTTGCGCGTTAACATGAATATCGTGGTCGGTTAGATAAGTAATATAATCTAAAATTCTATCTGCATTTTTATTTTGAAGTATCATTTTTCTTACTTCGCCGTCCGTGGCGTGAACAGAAATATTAATCGGGCTTAAGTGATATTTGATAATTCTATCTAAGTCTCTGTAGCCAGAGTTTGTGAGCGTAACATAGTTTCCCGTCATAAAAGATAGCCTAAAATCGTCATCCTTAAATACTAGTGTTTTTCTCACTTTGTCTGGCAATTGGTCCATAAAGCAAAAGATACATTTATTCGCGCAGTTTCTTGCTGTATCAATTAATTGTTCTTCAAAGACGATTCCAAGATCTTCATTTTCGTCTTTCTCGATTTCTATCTCCCACTCTTCGCCATCCGGTTTTTCAATCAAGACAGTTACCACTTCGTCAAAAGTTTGAAATTTATAGTCTAAAATATCCACAATCTCCTCGCCATTGACGCTCAGCAATTTGTCACCCGGCTCAATATTCATTTCTTCTGCGATGCTGCCTTTTACCACATCTTTAATCGGAATTTTTTTCATACACATTCACCCTTTTTGCGGGCGACGTAATACACCGCCCCTACATAAAACATATACCAATATTGTAGGGGCAGCGTATCACGCTGCCCGCGCACACGAATTTATCTATAATAGCGAGAATCATACAAAGCCTGTTCCTGCATTCTCTTAATTCCCTGCTTGATATTCTTTGCTCTTACTTCACCAATGCCCTCTACGTCGTCCAATTCCTCTGTGGAAGCACGAATAATATCTTGGAAGTTTCCTAATGCTTTTACCATGTTATCAATAATGTTCATTGGCAATTTTGGAATTCTACTTAATAGACGGTATCCTCTTGTTGTTGACTCAATGTTTTCTAGCGTTGTTTCAATCGAATAACCAAGTAATTTTGCTATGATAGAAGAATCCATTAGCTCTGAATGTGATAATTCAGAAATTTTAGTAAGCAGTGTATCTTCTTTTTCGTTAGAAATAGCGTAGTCTTTAATAATGAGCATTTCTTCTAATTCTACATTCTCTGCCAATTCTTTTAATTGCATATCAATTAGTCGTCCCTCGTCTCCAAGTTCTATGATGTATCCTTGTACTTCAGCCACAACACGCATCATAAGTTCGGCACGTTGCAATGCTTTCACGACGTTTTCCATCGTTACAATATCTTCAAATTCAAATTCATTTAGTGTAAGCATCACTTCGTCAAATGAAGATTTATATTTTTCAACCGTTTGTAAAGCCTGATTTGCTCTTGCTAAAACTTGTGAACTATCTTTGATAACATAGCGAATATTTCCCTTAAAAACAGTAATCAAATTTCTTCTTTGTGAGATACTTACAACAAGCTCGCCGGTTTGTTTCGCAAGCCTTTCTCCACTACGATGTCTTGTTCCTGTTTCCACAGTTGGAATCGATGGGTCTGGTATTAATTGTGTATTGGCAAGTAAAATTTTCTTTGCGTCTTTGCTTAATACAATGGCGCCGTCCATCTTTGCAAGCTCGTAAAGTCTTGCAGGCGAATAATCTTCATTAATTTTAAATCCACCGTCAGCTAAGGACATCGCCTCCTCCGAATCACTAATGACAATTAATGCTCCTGTTCTGGCTTTCAATATATTTTCCAATCCTTCTCTTAAATCCGTTCCCGGCGCAACCGTCTTTAAAATCTGTAATAACTCTTCATTTCTTCCCCAAACTTCTCGCAATTTATATCCATCCTTTCAAAACATAATTCAAGATTTCAAATTACATTAAAACATCCATTTTTGTGGCAGGCATTTCTCCTTTTCTATACGGGTTGCGTGATACGCAACCCCTACTTTTCAGCCTGTCACAAATCGACATTATTTTCCAAATGCACTATTAATTGCCTCTCTAATATTTTTGACACCAATGATATTAATATTCCCTTTATATTTCAATTGCTTTCTTCCACTTTCTGCAATGATACACGTTTTAAAGCCCATTCTATCTGCTTCTTTGATTCTTTTCTCTAAAGAATTTACTGTCCTAATTTCTCCCGTTAAACCAATTTCTCCGATTGCCACTAAATCTTTCGGAAGTGGCACATTTTTAAAACTCGAAGCAACCGCAAGAGCAATTCCTAAATCGGTCGCCGGCTCGTCAATTTGTATTCCACTTACCACATTGACATACGCGTCTTGATTGCCAAGTGGAAGCGAAGCCCTCTTTTCTAAAACGGCCATTAGCAGCACAAGTCTGTTATAATCGATTCCGATTCCTGTTCTACGAGGAAGTCCAAAAGCAGTAGGCGTAAGGAGTGCCTGAATTTCAATGAGCATTGGTCTTGTGCCTTCCACAGGCGCCACAATCACAGAACCAGATGGGTTATCTTCTCTCTCTGTAATCATAATGTCGGATGGATTATCAATCTCTGCCATCCCAATATCACGCATCTCAAATAATCCAATTTCATTCGTCGAGCCAAATCTATTTTTCACGCCTCTTAAAACACGATAAGAAAAATATCTTTCTCCCTCTAAATATAAAACTGTATCCACCATATGCTCTAATACTCTAGGACCCGCAATTGCGCCATCTTTCGTAACGTGGCCAATAATAATCGTCGTAATATTTTGCTTTTTACACATCATCATAATCTTGGAAGTGGCTTCTCTTACCTGGCTGACGCTTCCTGGCGCAGAACTAATTTCTTCGCTGTACATCGTCTGAATGGAATCGATAATCACAAGTCCAGGTTTTACTTTTTCAATTGCCTCGTCAATTAATTCAATACTAGTTTCTCCCAAAAAGAAAATATTTTCATTATTAATTCCCAGTCTATCTGCTCTCATTTTTATTTGGCTAGCAGACTCTTCTCCTGACACATAAAGCACTGGACCGTCTACTTTCACTTTATCGCAAATCTGCATAATCAAAGTAGATTTACCAATGCCAGGCTCTCCGCCAAGCAACACAAGTGAGCCTTGTACTAAGCCTCCACCAAGGACTCTATCTAGTTCTTCATATCCTGTTTTGTATCTTTCATATTTCGTTGTTTCAACAGAATTTAGTTTAATTGTCTCACTTGCTGCGATTCTTTTTTGATTCGTTGTCTTATCTTTGACAACCTTTTCTTCATAGTATGTGTTCCATCCGCCGCAGCCAGGGCATTTCCCAAGCCACTTTGGTGACTCGTTACCACAGGAACTGCATACAAAGATTGTTGTGTTTTTTGCCATGTTATCTCCTTTTTTATTGCGGGCAGCGTATTACGCTGCCCCTACATGTTATATAATTCGTTAAGGGTAATTACGTACATCGCGTGCGACCACGCCAAGCTCGAAATCCATGCCGTATGATGCCCCTCACGTTCTATTTGCTCCGGCAGAAAATTCATACTGTCAGCGTGATTTGTTACCCAATCCAATAACTCTTTTGCACGATCTCTATTTCCCAATTTGAGATAATACATTGCCAGCCATAGCGAAGAAATAATCCAAGCGTTGCCGCCAATATAGGTATCTCCCTCATATCTCAAATATCCGCCATTAGGAAGCTTTAATCGCTTCTCTATTTCTAAAACTGTGTTTTTGATAATCGGATTATTGATATCAATCACATCAAACGGTGTCACCAAGCCTAATAGCGAAATATCAATTCGTGTATTGTCAATACTTCTTACAAAAATGCCATCTTTTACGAAATGATTTCTCATTGCAGCGAAGATTTTTGGAAGTACTTTTTCAATCTCATTAATTAATTCTTTATTTTTTGCTTTACCGATTTTAAGAAGCATTTTCCTACTTTTCGATAATGCTTCATAAATGCTAGCAGTGGCGTATAAGTGGCTACCTCTGCGTTCTTCCCACAAATCAAAGCAAGGTTTCGATTTATAATCTTCGTCAATAAATCCTAGCAAAGCCTTTGTCGCTTTCACAATCACGTCTTCCATTTTTCTACATTTTCCATAATGATAGATTCCAAGAATGATTGCTGCAGTCTCGTCAATCTGCACACCCCAAGATGGCGCCAGCTCTCCACTGACATAATATCGCTGCTCAAATAATCCATTATCCAATTGCGCTTTCGCAGCCCAGACGGTATAAAAATTATTGACAAGCTCGTCCATCTTCAAAAGAGAAAGCGCGCGCATAATAAAAATCGCGTCTCTCGGCCAACAATAGCCATATCTTCCGCATTTCGAGAAAGTCTCGTCTACATCAGGGCTCGCAATCATGCCTCCTGTTTTTTTATCAGAAAGTAGAACGAATAGATAAGCACTTCTTTCGATAATCGCTTGCTCTTTTTCAGAGCCGATTTTCACATTCAAATTTTTGAGATAGTCTAGCCAATATTTTTTCGTGCTTTCGTACAAAGCTTCTTCGTCTTGTTTTCTCAAATACGCTATCTCATTCATAGTATCTTTTAATGTTTGGTGTAAAGAAATATACAAAGTAATTTCTTCGACATCAGTATACAAAATCGCCGTATCGTCCGACATTCCAATATAATCCACGTGGTTTAAATACGCGTTATCTAAAGAGTACTTAGAATTATTGACCTGATAATTGTCTATCTTACAAGTCGAAAATGTTGCCATATAAAAGTCTTGACAATACTGTATCAAGGCATCCTGCACTACCATACTCGATACTAATTTATTTACATCCGAATTTAGTTTGGAATACAAAAACAAATTAACCTTCTTAGAAAACTTTAGTTTTCTTACCAATACGTTTTTGTCAGGCAAAACATAATCTCTCTGTGAAATATGAGTATCGTTTAAAATCAGATTGGTACAAACAATATTTGTATCATAATACTGCTCTTTCTTTTCGGCATTATGGAGCCAAGCAATCTGATTGTCGTATGCGATTCCCAACTGAAACGTATGAATATTTTGGAAATAATCAATGTTAGGATAGTATAATCGTATAAGTTCGCCTTTGTCTGTCAAGCATCCTAACACATTAGAATTTCCGACAACTGCATTATTAAAATATTTAGACATCTCATTCTCCTTTTCCTAATAGTCTGAACATTTCTTTTTTATATGCTTCTACGCCTGGCTGATTAAAAGGATTGACACCAAGCATATATCCGCTGATACCACAAGATTTTTCAAAGAAATAAATTAATTCTCCGATACTCTCCTCGTCTAGCTTTTCTATCGTAACCATAAGGTTAGGCACCTTACCATTCGTGTGTGCAATGGCGGTTCCTTGCATTGCCATACGATTGACCTCGTTTAAGGTTTTCCCATCTAAAAATTGAAGTTTCTTTTCGTCGCAATGAATCTCGATATCACGATAAGGATTTTCAATATGGATGACTGTCTCAAATAAATGTCTTTCCCCCTCTTGAATATACTGCCCCATAGAATGCAAATCCGTCGTATTATCTACGCCTGCAGGGAAAATTCCTTTGCCTTCTTTTCCCTCACTCTCGCCAAATAGCTGTTTCCACCACTCTGTGAAATAATGCATCTTAGGCTCATAATTCACAAGAAGTTCAATCTTCTTTCCTTGCCCGTATAAAATATTGCGAAGCGTTGCATATTCCAAGCAAGCGTTATTTTCTAGTTCTGCAAAAGCCACTTTTGCTTTGCGTGCGCCCTCTAAAATTTTATCAATGTTAATCCCAGCAGCAGCAATTGGAAGTAGACCAACGGCCGTTAGTACAGAATATCTTCCGCCAATATCGTCTGGCACAACAAACGTCTCATAGCCCTCTCTATCCGCTTGCTCTTTTAGGATTCCTTTTTCTTTGTCTGTGGTAATATAAATTCTCTCTTTTGCGCTTTCGCCGTACTTTTCGTCCATCCATTTTTTAAGAATGTTAAAAGCAATGGCAGGTTCGGTTGTCGTGCCTGATTTCGAAATGACGTTTAGTGATACATCTTTGTCTTTGATAAAATCAAGCAAATCATTCATATAATCCGAACTTAAATTGTTTCCTGCAAAGATAACGTTTTTCGGAAAAAAGTGATGCGACAAAGCCTCTATCGCAGCCCTTGCGCCCAAGTATGAACCACCAATTCCAATCACAATTAATACATCTGAACTGTTTCTAATTTTTGTAGCGGCCTTTTTAATTTTTGCTATCTCTTCATTTGAAATCGAAACATCAAGCCATCCTAGGAAATCATTGCCCTCTCCCGTGCCATTATGAAGCGCCTTAAATGCTTCCACTGCCTTTGCGTGATATTCTTCCGTTATCATTGATTTATCATAAGTTAATTTCATAATTTTTCTCCTTTGTTTATATTTTTTCGCTAATAATGTATCTTGGTCTCTGCTTTACTTCGTCGTATATTTTCGAAATATAAACACCAATAATTCCAAGACACCCTAGTACGCAAGCACCAATAATCAGCTGCAGTAAAATCACTGTTGTAAATCCCGTAAGCGCATTTCCACTAATCTTATTTACTAACGTTTGAATGCCTAAAATAATGGCAATGACAAAAAACAAAATCGCTAAGAAAATCGTTAAGTATAGCAGTGAAGACGAAAAAGAAGTAATCGCCGTTAGAGCAAGCTTAGAAAGCGATTTGACATTAAATTTCGAAGTATCTCCCTGGCGCTCTTTCATGGTATAGAAAATCTGGCACTTCTTAAAACCAACCCACTCTACAAGTCCTCGAAAAAATACTTGCGACTCTTTTAATTGATTAATCTCGTCGACAACCTGCCTATCTAACAGCTTAAAATCACATCCGTTTTTCAAATTATATCCGGTAAACTTATATAGCAAACCATAGAAAGCATTGGCGCTAATCCTATTTTTAAGTGTTTCTTTGCCTCTTTGCTCTTTTACACACTCTACGACTTTATATCCCTCGCTCCACTTCTCAATCATAGCGTCAATATACTCGGGAGGATGCTGCAAATCCGAATCCATAATGATAGCCGCGTCTCCCTGCACTTCAGCAACTCCCGCACAAAGCGCATATTCCTTGCCAAAATTTCTACTAAAGCGTATCCCACGAATATGACTATTCTCACTATGCAATTTTTGAATGACACCCCAAGTATTATCTTTAGAGCCATCGTCAATGAGTATCATTTCGTAATCATACTTTTGAACATATTTGACAATCTCATTGATATTCTCGTACAAACATTTTTCCTCATTAAAAGCCGGTATTACCAGTGAAAACATACAAACCTCCACACGCCTAAAATTTCAAGTAAATTATATACTTTTGAGGGGCTAAAAGTCAAGCTTTTTGGCGTGACATTGTCATGAAAAACAAATGATATTTGAAAGTCCATCATACAGCAAAAAGATACAAAAAAATTCCCACAGCAATTGCCATGGGAATGAAATAGGGTTATTTCGGGAGAGGCACTGTCGTCCACCAGTCCTGCCTTGCAGGAAAACCTCACCCAAGGTAGCGCATCTACCTTAGAACACCCTTGAAACAAGGTATGAGATCCGCGAAGCGTCGCAAATCTTTTTAATAAGGGCAGATGGATTTAAACCATCAACTGTAATGTGTCAGCCTCGTCGCTCAATGATATCTTGACATCTTATTGTTGAAAGCTCTTCCCGAGCCAGACCCTGTCGTAGGCTCAACAATGTAGATGTTCTACACATTACCGCTTTATCATTTAAGCTATACCCTTTCAAGATAATTATCTTTTTCAATGCTATAAAATAAAACAGCTAATATATTATACTCATTCATTTTTAAAATGTCAACTATTTTTTAAATATTTTTAAAAATTTCCGTTACATCACCGTTCATTGGAACATAGCGCTCCCCTAGGTCGTAAAACGTGCTAGTATCTTTATTAAACCTTATCAATGTCCAATTTTGATTTTGAAGCGTAAATTTTTCAAATGGGAAACGGATAATCGTTGGCGTATTAAAACCAGCGCCAAACTCAAACAGCACAAGTTTTTTCTCTTGATTTTCTTCTAGAAAATGATGGTAAGCATCGCTCTGTTTATCCCATAGTTCGTCCTCTACGAAATAACCATCTTTCCTCAAATTTGGCTCCATATTTTCTCCGCAAACAGGACAAATCGGCACTAATTTTTGTGGAACTTTCAAATCAGAATCAATGTTTTTTAACATTTCTTCTACCATGTCTTTATCGTCGTAAAGCTTATTGTGGCAGGCATTGCTACACTGAATATAGCGATAGCTTCCCTGCACTCTAAATATTTTGTCCTTGTCAAATCCCGTTTTATAGAACTGGTCGTCCACATTGGTTGTAATGACAAAATAATTTTTATCTTTCACCGCTTCATAAATTTTTCGATAAAGCTCAGTTCCCTCTCTGCCAGTATTTGCAAAATCAATATGTTTTGCCCAGTAAGCCCAATACTCCTCCTGCGTTGCAAAATCATAAAAGGAAGAAGTATATAAGTCTCGAAACCCATATTTCTCAATAAATTCTTTAAATTCTCTTTGAAAACTTTCTCCGCCATAATCAATTCCAGCAGCCGTCGAAAGCCCGGAGCCAGCGCCAATCAAAACACTATCCGCTTCACGAATGATTTGCAATATATCCTTCATAGTTTTTCACATCCTCCTCGTCCCATAAATTAAATACGACTTTGTCCATTTTCTCTCGATTCTCGCTTAAGAATTGGTCTACAGTATCTATTGCAATCTTACATGCCCTATCTTTTGGAAAGCGAAATACCCCCGTCGAAATGCCCGGAAATGATATTGTCCTTAGATTGTTTTCGATAGCAAGTTTTAGTGAATTAAGATAGCAATTAGCAAGCTCTACTTCCTGTTCTTTGGTTACTTCCCACACAATAATTGGTCCAACCGTATGAATGACATGTTTAGCAGGCAAGTTATATCCTTCTGTTATGATTGCTTCCCCAGTCTTTAAATGATACTCTTTCGCTTTCATGATTTCATTACATGCAAGCCTAAGTCGCACACCTGCAAAGGTTTGGACTTGATTATCCAGGCAATTATGATTTGGCGAAAAGCAGCCAAGGCCCTGAGAATTAGCGGGATTCACGATGCAATCAATTTTCAATTTTGTAATATCTCCTCGCCATAAACATATCTTATCAGGATTTTTTAAAGCTGAATTAGGATAATTTTCTTTTACTGTTTGAATTGTCGAAACATCCGTTATTCCTTTTTTCTCAAGCTCTTCCTGTAAAAATAAATCTTCTGCTTCTAGAAATTCCAAAGAGATTTCTTTTGGCTCTCGTAAATTGACTAGCCCACGATACAGCCTTTTCTTCTCTATTTCGTTTATTGGAATGCGCTCGACACTTTCTCCTCTTTCTTTCAGTAAATATTCAATTAAAAAATCTAGTTTTTCCATCCGTCCATCTCCACCATTTATTTTCTCTATGCCATCATACCATAAAATGAATTTCCTTGCAAACATGAAAAAAGGCAGAGAAAAAATCTCTACCTTTTTGCTTCTACAGCCAAATTTCGTTATCCCCGCGAGCATACGCCCGATCGAGTCTTTCTTTTAGCGCCTCAAGTTCTTTGCGGTTATCTGACTCGCAAATTTTGCATTGCCTCCAAACGGAGTCCTGAAAGGCTAACGCAAAATAATGTGCAGACCCGTATGCTGTGTAGCACACAAAAAAACGTTCCAAGCCAACGACAGTTTTGGTTGTGCCATCGCTTAAGTGGATAATAAACTCTTTCGCCATAAAGCTCCTCCCTTTCTATATCCCGGAAGTATTGTAATCAACATCGCAAAAGTAATATATCACACTTTATGTAAATTGTCAACTCCTCCGTAGGGACACATGCTATCAATTGATTAGTGCATTTAAGACATCGGCAAAATATTTCATAGCGGTTTTGGTTTCTTCCATCGTGTTTCCGGTTGCACCGACTTCTATGATTAACGTTTTGTCGGAGGTGTGTTGGTTATATCGTGAAGTGCTTAAGTGCATATCGCGAAATAGCCCCGGGTACATCTCGTTTCCTTTTTCTTGCAGGGCAATCGCAAACTTAAAATTTTTCATCCAGTTAGGGTGCTCCAGTCCTGCGTCGTTTGTGCCAACAACAATCATAATTTTCGCGGCTGTTTCTCCGTTAATTTCGGCTGTTGGTCTAAATTTGGAATTGCCGGATAAAGCGTCTCTATGGATATCAAATATGATGTCATAGCTTTCTGTTTTTAAATGCTTTTCAACGGTAGCAAGCGAAGCTTTATAGGCCCCGTTATAAGAAGGATAGTCGTGTTTGGTAGTGTCTTGTACCACTTGAAACCCATCATTTTCAAGGTAGCCAGCTAAATATTTCCCGACAGCGACGACGTTATATTGATTATCCTCTGTGCGATAATAATCGCTGTAATGTGTATTGTCGATGGTGTAACTTTCAGACGTGTGTGTGTGGTAAATCAATACACTACAAGGCTTGCTTGTAGTAATTTCCAATGGCTCAGATAACTCTGCTAGATTAATATCCTGTTTTAAATAACTATTGATATAGACAGAGCCAACTTTATATTTACTATCCGAAATTTTCTGGGCGTAAAACTCGTGTATCGAAGAAACTTCTTCTTGCTTATTTTCCACTACAGCTTGTTCTGGCATTTCTTCTTTTTGCTCCGTCTCGTCGTCAATGTCAATCGTCCTTAAAACGCCCAATTCCTGCCTGATAATTTCTACGTCACTTTTCCTAGAAGTATCCTTATGATACGCCAGTAGCGTACTGTCAATAATCACTTTTTCTGTCTTTTCAGAATGATGGCCTGCCAAATAAATCGCACAAACAATCGATAGATATATGATCACAATCAATCCAATGAACAATATGAATTTCATGATAACTTCACGCAAAGATAATACTCTAATTTTAATCAAAATAAATCACCTAACATATTGTATTAGGCGATTTTACGTATTAGAACATTATTGCAAATTTGTAATGTCGTCAGAAAACTTTAACATCACTTCTTTTGCCTTATCTTTTAGCATAGCAAGTTCTAGTTTGGCATCAATTAATTTTTCTTTTTCTTGTTCCATCAGTACGTCTAATTCTTGACGCTCTTCTGCTGCCTTTGTTCTGGCATCTTCTAAGATTTGTTTTGCTTGTTCTTGCGCTTTGAATAACACGTCCGAAATATTTTGCTTGGCAAGTTCCATCTCTTTTTTATCGTTTAAAAATTGATTTAATCTTTCGTTTAATTTGGAATTTTCTGCTTTCATAGACTGTAGCTCCGCATTTTGTCTAGAAAGCTCCTCCTCATAATCACGTTTCAAATCTGCTATGTAAGACTCAACCTCTTTTTTGTTTAAGCCAAATAATCCTTTTGAAATATTGTCTTCCATTTTAAACCTCCTAATTCATTTTATTTAGCGCTTTTTCAATGCCGTTAAAGATTGCTTCCGCAGCTTGTGATTGGAATTTATCCGTCTTCAATCTTGCTAGCTCTTGATCATTGGAAACAAACGCAACTTCACAAAGTATCGAAGGCATTGGCACTTCTGTAAGCACTCTCTTAGACGTATCATTTTCTTTTACTTCAATAAATCCTCTGTTTATTGTGCCTAAATTATCTACTAATTCATTTAATACATAAGATGCAAATTCTTTATTCGTTATTCCATAACTTGAAGTATCTCTGTTACAATACATGACAAGCGTTCCAGAATAATTCTTATTATCTAGAGAATTGTTATGTACAGAAACGTATAACGATGCTTCTGGATAATCTTTAGTAGCCAAATATACTCTGTCATTAACAGTTAGCGTAACATCCGATTCTCTCGTCGTATAAACAGTATATCCCGCATTTTCTAGTAAATCTTTTAGCTTTAGCATAATCTTTAAATTAAGCGTCTTTTCATTATCAGAGCCATTGATGGCACCAGGATCATTTCCTCCATGCCCGGCATCAAGTAATATGATTTTTTCTTCTTGTGCATTTGCTTTCTTAATGGTAAACACAACATCATTTCCTTTTTGTACTGCCGTGTATTTCACATTGCCGGCATCTGATATTGTTATTTTTGTACTGGTAACTGTAATCTTCTTAACAAATTCGTCGTCTATTTCTATGGCTCCAGAACCTGGATTGAATTTTGAAGAAGAATACTTGATTGTATACTTTTTCGTTGTTTTACTTTGTAACTTAGTAAGTGCATTTAAGTCCACATCTGATAAAATAATCTCGGCATAGTCTCCCTTGTTAGTATACTCAACATCTTTGTAAGATGGCTGTTCCACTTTTACTTGCAATTCCGAAGTTTTTTTAGAAAGTTCGAAGCTTGCGTTATTAGACATCGTGATTTCAATTCTAGCGGTGCCGTCCTCATTAGTAGAAGCAACAACGGTAGAAATTGCGTTATTCTTTAGTGTAATTGTATCCGGCCCTTCTAATTTGAGTGCACTGTTCTTAAAATCAAGCACAATCCTCTTTGGATTTTCTAGTTCCGTTAATTCATATTCAAACTTGCTGTCAAGTATAATCCTTACTTTTTCGGAAGCAGTACTATATTTTATAGAGGTTATCTTACTGGTTATCTCAGGTTTGTTTTCTGGCACTGGTTCTGGCTCTGTAGATTCATTTCCGCTTGCCGGCTCTTCGTCTTGAGGCTGAGTAGGCTCTGTTACTTCACTTTCCCCTGGCTTAGTATTCGCTGGCTCAGCAGGCTCTGTCTCTCCTGGCTGGTCGCTAGGCTCTGTCGTAGGGTTATCTGTAAGAGCAAAATTCGAAGTCAAAGCTAAATAAATATTTTTCCCATCCTCGGTTTGCACGACAGAATATTTTGCATCTTGTTTCATATCCAAAACAATTCTATTCACATCATTTTCTTGTACACCGAAGCGGATTTGCGATAGGACGTCGCTATCGCTTACAGTAATCGTTTGATAATCGAAATCAAATTTACTATTGTCAATATCTAAAATAATTCTAGTAGGTAGCTCTCCTTCAGATTTAATATCAAAAGCTTTGTAAGTTGTTTTATCACTGACGGTTGCCACAATGCAATCTGCGTTATTGATTTTATCAAATTTCACAGATGTAATTTTTACAATTTCATGTTCTGTGTCCGGTTTGTCCACTGTCACAGTAGTTGTCGTTCCATCCCAGCCTACAATTAGGCCACCATTTTCAGAAATAAATCTCACAGGAACCATCGTCTTGGCATTAATTAATTTTGCCGGAACATCAAGTGTAATCTCTTTGCCATCCACAATGCTAGTGGTCTTGTCTAGCCAAAGCGAAATGGTTTTTTCTCCAAAAGAAACATCTACTTTTCTCTCTTCCGCCGTCCAAATAACTTCTCCGCCAAGCTTTTCGAAAACCTCTCTTACCGGAACCAAAGTCCTATCTTGAATAATAATTGGTGGCATTTGTCCCTCAGAAGGGATAAAGGGTTCCCCATTTAAAATCAAATTAACATTTGGCCCTTCATATAGATGCGTCTCTCCATCATATTGCAATTCCATCGTGCTTGCCAATGCAATCGAATACGAAAAAGCGACGATAAATAACATGATAAAAAATAACTTTTTCAATTTTATTTCTCCTTCTCATTTGTAATCGCTATAATCATATCATATTTATCCCATTTTCGACAAGGGTTTGAAGGATATTTTTAAAACAAAAAAATAGACCGTCATACGACGGCCCATTATATTCACTATTCAGCTTCTCCAGCTGGCGCATCCTCTGCATTAGCATATGCCTCTAAAACAGCTTTTTGGATGTATTCTCTTGTTTCCGTATTGATTGGATGAGCAACATCCTTGAACTCTCCCTTTGGAGTTCTTCTGCTTGGCATTGCGATAAATGTGCCTTCTGTGCTCTCAATAACTTTAATATCGTGTACTACAAAAGCATCATCGAATGTTACTGAAGCTACTGCTTTCATTCTGTTTTCAGAATTTACCTTTTTTAATCTTATGTCTGTAATTTGCATTTATAATGCACCCCTTTCATGTAAGTACGCTGGCATATTCAAATATGCCAACTAATAGTAATATACGACACTTCTCTCCAAAATCCTGCTAAATTTTGTATTTTTTACAAGAAAAATATTTTTTTGCACATTTCATGAATTTTTCCATATAATATTGTAAAAAACTGCTAATTTGGGTATAATTAACTTTGATTGGAGGCGTTTTTATGATTTTAAAGAATATGGATAAAAATAAATTAGTACATATGGTTGGTATTGGTGGCGTTAGTATGAGCGGTATTGCCGAAATTCTACTTAGCATGGGCTACCAAATCAGTGGTTCTGACTCTCGCCTAAGCGAAGTAACAGAAAGATTGGAGAAAAGTGGCATCAAAGTTTATGAGGGACATCACCCAGAAAATGTATTAGATGCCGGCGTTGTCGTTTATACAGCTGCCGTTAAGCAGGATAATCCAGAACTTGTGAAAGCACGTGAATTAGGCATCCCTACGATTGAAAGGGCGGAATTTTTAGGCGAATTAACGAAGCTATACCCTGAAACAATTGCTATCGCTGGCACACACGGGAAAACCACTACTACTTCTATGCTTTCCGTTATTTTTATGGAAGCAGAAAAAGATCCAACTGTACAAGTCGGCGCTGACCTAAGGCAATTAAATGCTACAAATTATCGTGTGGGTAACTCCCCTTACTTCGTGGTAGAAGCCTGCGAATATGTCGAAAGCTTTTTAAAATTTGCTCCAAAAACGGCCATTATTTTAAATATCGAAGAAGATCACTTAGACTACTATAAAGACTTAAATCATATCAAATCTGCTTTTCATAAATTTGCGGATTTGGTACCTACTGACGGTCATGTAATTTTGAATTTTGACGACGAAAACTGCAGAGAGCTTGCTAAAGATATGAAATCAAATGTGATTACTTTTGCGATTCATAACAAAGAGGCTACTTGGACGGCCGAAAATATTCATTTAAACGAGAATGGCTGCTATTCTTTCACGGCAGTAAATGGCGAAAAGAAAATGGATATCGAGCTAAGTGTGCTTGGCATGCATAATGTCTACAATGCTTTGGCCGCTGTTGCAACCAGTGTAGCCTATGGTATTAGCGTAGAGCCAATTCAAGTGGCATTAAAGAAATTTACTGGCGCTCATAGAAGATTTGAATTTCTAGGCAATTATCATGGCGCTAAAATTTATGACGATTATGCTCACCACCCTACCGAAATTCAGGCTACTATCAAAGCCGCGACTACACTACCTCACGGTAAATTGTGGGTCGTTTTCCAGCCTCACACGTATAGTAGAACAATCACACTATTTGACGAATTTGCGCATGCTTTTCAAGATGCTGACGAAGTTATCTTGGCGGATATTTACGCAGCAAGGGAAATTGACAACCGGAGAAGTTTCTTCTCAAAAATTAGCAGTTGCCGTTAACGAAGTATCGAATAACTGCTCTTATGTAGGCGATTTTGACGCTATTATCAAATATTTAAAGGAAAATTTGAAAGAAAATGATGTCCTACTTTTAGTAGGAGCCGGAGACGTTTACAAGCTTGGCAAATTAATGATGGAATAAAACATAAGCGGGCAGCTTAATTTGGCTGCCCGCATTTTTAATTCATGCGAATGATTCGATAAATATCCTGCAAGAATTGAAAGGATGGACTACTCTGTACCATTGGATAAAACGGAATCTTAATGATTTTTTCGATACTTGCCACTCCGCTTTCCTGCACTTCCGGTACTACTTCCTCTTCTTCTATTAAGTTTTCTCTTCTTAGCAAATCAACCGTTTCGCCATTATCTGGCCACGTAAGCGTTCCATCCATCACAAAATCTTCAGGAACAATCCCATCCTTGACTCTCATAATCCTTACAACCGTTCCTGGCAAGAAATAACGATTTAGCTTATTTACTTGAAAGCCAGAAACCTTATTGTCGCCATAAGTTTTAATCATATCCCTATTGGCATGAGCAATATAGCCATCTCCCACATAAATCATGCCATGATTTCCATCAGAGGTAATTCTGGCAATCACATCGCCTTTTTGAAGCTTCGAATAATCGATGTTACCTACGCTAACCCCTGAATATACAAATTCGAAATATTGGCTATTCTTGCCCTTTCTAGCATCATTGTAAATATCTTGTACATGCCATGGCTCACTTCCATTATGTAAAACCAAACCTAAACTCTTTTTCAAATTATATGTCACAAAGGTACCACAATCCATCATCCACTTATCGCCTAATGGCAGATATCTTCCGTTTCTGTAATAGTATCCATTATGATTGGCAGAAGTTAAACGCTCGTTGTAGCCATTGTTTCTAATCTCTACGTTCTTGCTCCAGCTACCAGTTAATCCATAGGTTAGAAGAGGAAAACCATTCTCGTCCTTGCGGTTGTTTCCTTCTTCAATCAAATTCTTAGCAAATTCCGCCAAATCGTCGCCTTGAGCCTCTGTAATTGCCGCATAAGAAGTAAATGGGCACATCAGTAATAACAGTGCACTTGAAATAAACAAAAATTTGTGTATTCTTTTCATAGGACACACCCCCAAGACTTTTCTTTTGTTACCATAATTATATTATACTATAAACATTTTATGTTGACAATAGCCTAGAGCACATGAAACCCTATGACACGTGCTTCCGTAGAAAAGAAAATTTTAAAAAGTGCAGCTTACTTTAAGCTGCACCCACTGCAATCTCTTTATTTTCATTTAATTTGATTAATAACCTCTTGATTTCCTCTGAAATCCAATATAGCACATTGTCCTTTACTAACACATTTTTCGACTCTGCTACCTCGACTAAATCTGTAAAATCAATGTTTTCAAGCTCTGCTTCGCTATGTAATACTTCTATTTCGAGAGTATTTCCCTCTTCGGTGAATGCTAATAAAGGCGTGGCCTCTGGTTTACTCAGTAAATCTTCTTCCTCGCCCGTATCAGGCCAAACGACTACGGAATGAACCATTTTGTCTTCTGGGACAACACCGTCTTTGACTCTTACAATACTAACAACTGTAGATGTTTTATAAAATCGATTAAACTGAACCACTTCAAAACCTAAAATTAAGGGATTATTTGAGTACTTAATGCCATTTCTACTGGCATGAGCTGCTTGCATTCCTTCACCAACATAAATCAATCCATGATTTTCCGTGCTACCCATTCTCAAAATCACATCGCCCTTTTCAAGCTTTGACTCGTCAATAGCCGAAATTGGCACATTTTTATAAACAAACTCAAAATACTGACTATTTTCATACTGATTCGCATCCGCATACATATCCTTAATATGCCAAGGGTCTTCATTGGAATGAAGTAACAAATCAAGGCCTAAAGTCGTATGATACACATACGAAATAAAGTCGCCACAATCCATACACCACTTATATCCTAGCTCTAAATAGCTGCCATTCCTCATATGATAATTATTATTTCTTACATAATATAACTCACTATTATAGCCGCTTCGCCTGATTTCCACACACGTATTGGCGTTACTACTAAGCGCGTACACTAGAAGCGGATAACCACTCTCGTCTCTTCTCTCGTTTCCTTTCTCAATAAACGCTACTGCAAAAGCAGCAACATCTTCAGATTGCTCTTTTGTAAGACTTGCACACGAAATTGACGAAAAAATGCCTGTAAGCGCCAAAATCGTAATACAAAATGCTGCAATCTTATTCATTTTACTTTCTAAACCTCCTAAAACGGTATGCCGGCATTATATCACATAATATCAAATTATGCAACCTAAATAAACGGCAATAGGGGCGCTTTGACCTCTAGCGCCCCTATTACATATATATAAATGAGGATTTTATATTAACAAATTTAATACTTTCTTGTTCTCTGCGCATCTAGCTTTCCAAGCATTTTGACATCGTCTAAAGCCCTACCTGTGCCAATTGCAACACAAGAAACCGATTCTTCCGCAATCATTACTGGAATACCTGTTTTCTCTTGAATCAGTTTATCAAAGCCATGAACTAAGCACCCACCGCCTGTCATGTAAATACCTCTATCGCTAATATCGGCAGATAGCTCTGGTGGTGTTCTTTCTAGCACGCCAAGTACAGCCTCAACAACCATATTAGACGGTTCGTACAAAGCTTCTAGAATATCTTTTGAATTCACAGTTAAGTTTACCGGCAATCCAGAAGTCAAATCTCTTCCACGCACATCCATCTCTAACTGCTGCATTCTAGGATAAACACAGCCAATATTAATCTTTAAATCTTCAGCCGTTCTTTCACCAATCATAACATTATATTTTTTCCTGATATACTTCGCTATCGCTTCGTCAAATTTATTACCAGCCACTTTGATAGAAGAACTTACCACGGCGCCTCCAAGTGAGATAACAGCAATATCCGTTGTTCCTCCTCCCATATCTACAACCATACTGCCACAAGCCTTTGAAATATCAATTCCGGCCCCAATCGCAGCAGCAATTGGTTCTTCAATCAAATAAACCTTACCAGCGCCAGCCTGTACAGCCGCGTCAATCACCGCTTTTTTCTCTACCTCCGTTACACCCGAAGGAATACATACCATAATCGTAGGTGAGAATACAAACTTTCCACAAACTTTCTTAATAAAATATTTCAGCATTTTTTCAGTAACAGAATAGTCAGATATTACTCCGTCTTTCAATGGTCTAATTGCTACTATGTTACCAGGTGTTCTGCCAAGCATTCTTCTTGCTTCTTCTCCAACGGTAAGAGCTTCTCCCGTATTTTTATCTATCGCTACAACTGATGGTTCTCTTAGAACAATTCCTTTACCTTTTACGTAAACAAGAACCGTTGCTGTTCCTAGGTCTATCCCTATCGCCTGTCCAAATCCGAACATCAGCATCATTCCTTTCCATTTGTTACAATCTCGTTACGTATTTATTACGTTTCCATTACAATTATATTACAACATCATATAAATAGCAAACACTTTTTAAAAAATTTTTACATACAAAAAAGGACAGCAAATTTTTGCCATCCTTTCTTTCAATTTAGCTCGCATTGCCGCTTAAGACAAACTTGTCTTCGCCGACTTTACGAATTACTTGAGACCAACGCAGATGCTGGAACACAGCCAATACATCTTGCTCCTCAATACAGGTAAACTCCCTACCTTCCTTTTCCAAGGCTGTTTTAACTGCTTTGCAAACATCCTCGAGAGTAAATTCTCCTTCCATGCTGATAATTTCGTGAATGGTGTAACTCTTGATGCTGGAATACTGCAGTGACACGGAGCCTCCCTCCAATCATAAAATATTGATTTGCAAGGAATATCATACCACGATTGACAATAAATGTCAAATACTTTTTGCGGCAGCCAAGCCCTATTTTACAATGCAATCTCTTTTCCAAGCCTCAAAGAATAAATGAGTGTCTCTTTTACTCTCATTCCCGTGATTTCCTCTAGCGCACGCCTATAATACGCTAGCTGAGTGTGGTAGCGGTTTACTAATTCTTGCTCACTCTCGACGTAATCCGTCTTAAAGTCTACGAGCACAATCTCCCCGTCCTCGATAAAGTACAAATCAATAATACCTTGTAACATTACCTCTTCGCCAATCTCTCTTTCAAAATGATACACCTCGTTAGCCGAAATATTCAAATTAAACGAAGTTTCACGATACACATTTTTACTATTTTTAATTCTTTCATAAAGTTTTGACTTCGCAAACTCCCCAATTTGCTTCAAAACCAACTTCTGCGTCTTTTCTTTCAAATCACCAATATACATCGAAACATCTGGATTTTCATAATCTAAATGTTGCAAAATAAAATGCACTCTGGTACCGTACTCTGCCCCTGTCTCTATTGTCTCTTCCATAAAGCCTGGCTTTTCCATTAACGTAATTTCTGTACTAAGCTCGTCTTCGTTTTTCATTTCTCTTCTCTTAATTTCAGAAATACTAATCTTTGTTGGGAGCGTCGTCGCCTCTTTGTGAGAATATTCCCAAGAAAGTTTTTGCTCGATTTCTTGATAGTGGTCGGACGGAATGAAATTTTCTAATTCTGCCAATCTCTTTGCGTCATTTGCATTTTCCTTATCCGAAAGGTTTAAAACATCTTCGTATTTCCACTCCTGAATCTCCCAATCATTTTCCTTGCCAATGATGGCCCTGCCAATCCAATCAAAAAACGAATTGGCTTTTGCAATCGAATAATGTGTCATTTCTTTTTCCATTTTGCTGTAAAGCTTTTCTATATTGCTTGTCATTGCGGTAATGATTAATTTTTCCCTTGCTCTTGTCATTGCCACGTACAAAATACGCATCTCTTCTGACAACATCTCACGCTTAGCTTCACGAATAATCGCAAGCTTTGGAATACTTGGATAAGTGACTCTCTTGGCATACTTAATCACATTCGGCCCAAATCCCAACTCTTGATGCAAAATAATTTTATCCTGAAAATCTCTCGCGTTAAACTTTCTTGTTGTACCAGATAAAAATACAATTGGGAATTCCAATCCCTTGCTTTTATGAATGCTCATAATCCTAACCACATTTTCATTTTCGCCGATTAATTTGCTGCTTTCAAAATCGCCACTGCTCTCACGGACGTGGTCAATATAGCTTAAAAAATGAAACACTCCTTTATAGCTGGTTGCTTCAAAATTTTTCGCACGTTCTAATAAAAGTGTAAGATTTGCCTGCCTTTGTATGCCGTCTGGCAGCATCGAAATATAATAATAATATCCCGTCTCCTGATATAACAGCCATAGCAAATCATACAAAGAAAGATAATGTGATTTCTCTCTCCAAGTAGCAAGCTTGTCGATAAAATTTCTTACTTTCTTTGTCAGTCCTTCATACCCCTCTACGACGGCGTCTGTGCCAATGATTTTTTGCATTGCTACATAAAACGGACAACTTCTATCGACAAGGCGAATCGCCGTAAGCTCTTCTACCGTAATGCCGCCCATCTGTGAACGCAAAACAGCAAGCAGCGGAATATCTTGCATAGGATTATCAATAATTTTTAATAGTGAGGTCACTAACTGTACTTCTGTATTTTCAAAATACCCCATTTGATTATCCGCGTATACCGGAATGTTTTTCTTCGATAATTCTGTCGCAAAAATATCGGCATACTTCGTCGTCGCCCTCATTAAAATCACAATGTCACGATACTCAGCCTTACGCATCGTCTCTAGCTTCTTGTCATAGACTTCGCAGTTTCCTACCAACTCTAAAATACGATTAGCAACGACTCTTGCCTCTAGCTGTGGCTTATCTTCAATATCGTCTTCTAGCTCTTCGATTTCTTCCTTGTTTGTCTCAATCAAATGAATTTCCGGTGGCATTCCTTGTTCTGGATAATATGTCGCACCAAACTGCAAATACTCTTGCTCAGTGTAATCAATTTCACCAATTTCCTTGGACATTATCTGCTTAAAAATATAGTTTGTCGCTTCAATAATATTATTGTTACTTCTAAAATTTTTAAATAGCAAAACTTTCTTTCCAGCACTCGATGTATCGCTATAATTTTCATACTTCTCTAAAAATAGCTCTGGGCGTGCGTGACGAAAACGATAAATACTCTGCTTCACATCGCCAACCATAAACGTTCTATCATTCGAAATCATATGAATAATAGACTCTTGCACTAAATTACTATCTTGATACTCGTCAATCAAAATTTCGTCAAATTTCTCCTGATACATTTGGCGTATCTCTTCATTCTCACTCAAAAGCTTTAATGCCATATGCTCAATATCATTAAAATCTAAAATATTTTTCTCTCTTTTTTTCTCCGCAAATTTACTGTCAAACAGCAAAACAAAATTCGATAAAGTGCTTAAGTTCTGATAAAGAATTTTCATATCTGCTAAGATTTCTTCCGAAGAAGAAACAAAAACATTATCACGCAAATACTCCTTGATATTCTTCTTCATTTTTTCTCTCGTAGATTTCACAAGCTCTTTTAGTTCTTCGTCAATCTCTTTGCAAGGCTTTAAGCTCGAAAACTCTAACGTGCGAATTTGATGGTAAAACTCGTCCCACGTATGATTTTTCTCTCGTAAAGAACGAAGTAGCATTATATCGTCTTGAATGGTTAGCAAGTATTTCGGAAAATCCAACAAATCCTGTTCTAAACTAGAAAGCTCTTCGATTTCGTCTTCAATTTCTTGCCTTGCATACTCTAAAAGCTGCTTGCCCCAAACGGTCTCAGAAAAATCAGATACGCCCTCTATATGGTACATCTCACACTTCTCTTTTAGCCATTCTTTCGGATTTGGCGTGCTTTGCACAAACTTATGAATATTTAGCACCATATCCTTTAACTCGCTATCCTCACGATTACTTGTATAAAGATTAATTAACTCTTCAAAGTCTTGATTCTCCGCGTCATACTGTTCTTCCATTAGCTCTTCCATTGCCTCTAATTTTAAAAGCTCACACTCTACTTGGTCACCAATTCTAAAATTCGGGTCCAAATCCAGTTTGAAGAAATTGTCACGAATCACTTTCAAACAAAAAGAATGCAATGTACTGATATTTGCTTTGCTAAGAAGCGTCATTTGCCTTTGCAGCGAGGCGTCGTGTTCTAATTCTTGATATAATCTACTCGCAATCCTTTCGCGCATTTCACTGGCCGCTGCATTCGTAAAAGTAACGACCAAAAGCCTATCAATATCCACTTTATCATTTATCATTTTTTGAATAATACGTTCAACCAAAACTGCCGTCTTACCACTACCAGCCCCTGCAGCAACAAGCAAATTACAATCCCTCGTCTCAATTGCCGCAAGCTGCTCCTCCGTCCATTTCATAAAATTTCCCCTTTATTATTATTTGCCAAGCAGCATAATCTAGCTACTGTCGCGATTATCATATCTCTATCATTTTTGGAAATCACATTTTGTGATCTCCAAAAAATAAATTCTTCTTCTGACATTTGAAAACAAAACTGTTCTGAAAATCCTTCAATATTCTTCATTACTCCTTTGGAATCTTACTCCACACTTCTTCGTCTGTTAGTTCTTGCAAGTTTTTGAAGCAGTTTCCAAGCTTTCTATCAAACTGGCAGATTAGCTTGTACTCGCAATAGTCACAAGGCGTCTTATTTTTCCTTTTGACCGGCTCATTTTTTACGTTACCACTGATCATTTCCTCGCCAATTTGTTTTAATGCGTGGCGGATATGGCTACGTAGCTGTTCCAGTTGTTCAGCCGTTGCCGTCGGCATCTTGCTATAAGAGCCATCTTTCTTTACAGATAAATTAAGTACCTCCGATTCTTTCTGCATATTGCCGTCCATTGCTTTGATAAGTCTTGCATTGGCTAATACTAATCCTTTCATACGAAGCTGCTTTATCATTTCGCTTTCAATTTCTTCCGGAAGCATATCTTTATTCGACTTTATCATAGGGTCGTTTAATTCTAAATATAGCACACCGCCCGGCGTCATACTCTCGTCTGTCACCGCATCTAAATAAGTAAGCAATTGCAATTGCAGTCCATAATACACGTCAGATAGTTTGATTTGCTTTGACGAAGATTTATAGTCAATAATACGAAGATACTTGCCATCCTCCGTTTCGGCCACATCAATTCTATCGACTTTTCCATTCAGCACTAATTTACTTCCGTCCGAAAGTCCAATTTCAATGGCAGGATATCCTTTGCCTTTTCCAAATTCTACTTCATTGCCTACCACTTCAAATTCTCCGCTTCTCATTTGCATTGCAATAACCCAAATCATACGCTTTACTAATCGCTTTAATTTTAAAGATAGCTGCTTCATTCTCGTGGAACTGTTTAGCAAATTATGCTTAAATCCTTTTAACACATCGCTGACGGCGATATCTACAATCTCGTCGCTTCTTTCTTTTTCTAGGTCTCTCCAAGAAATATCATTTTCCAAAAGATATGTGGAAAAACGATCAATCACTTCGTGCAAGAAAGAACCAATATCCGGATTTTCCAAGCGATACACTTCGCGCTCTTTCGCATTTAGTCCGTATTTCAAATAGTAGGCAAACGGGCAAGAAGCAAACTTCTCCATCTTAGAAACACTTCCCTGAATGTTCTCTCCATAAAGTTTCTTCGTTAGGCGCTTATCCATATATTCAATCGTGTTTTGATAATTGAGCGCCTGGTAAACGCGGTGCAATCGCTCACCATCATTTTTCTCATACCAAGCATAAATATCCTTCCACTGCTCGTCCATTTCCTCGCCATCAATGTAGCCTCTTATCTTATTGAGCAAATGTGGAAATGTTCCACTGACATTAATCGTAGGTAAGCTATCGTCTAGTAATTTGCTATTTTCCAAAAGCTTCGGAAAAATATTTTTTACTTGCTGAATGATAAACGACGCACGAAGCGCTTTTCCCTCAATATTAGCAAGCGGATAAGATAAATGAAGTTTTTCAGACGGCACAGAAAAAGCCTTATAAATATTAAAATTCTCTTCTAGCAAAAGCATCGACGTATCTTTGGCAATCTCGATTCCACTTTCTAGTAAAAGATTTCTTTCGCTGTCATTGATAAATCCCTCGTCCGAAAACGCTCTCGGAAACACTCCGTCATTTAGCCCGAGAATGAAGAGAACTTTTACATTCCCGCTTCTCGTTCTTTCAATATCGCCTATCATTACTTGGTCTTTGCTTGGCGGAATGATGCCAATTTTATGATTGGAAATGCCAATCTTTAAAATATTGGAAAAACGTTCAAAAGAAACCCTTTCGTCTCCAATCATTTGTACCATTTCGTCTAAAATACCCATAACAATATTCCAAACTTGTGCGTACTCGCTAGCAAGTTCGATGTTATGAATTTCCTTTAAGTTCTCTATTCTATCTTGAATACTCTGATACGCACGAATTTCTAGCAGATATGCATACAGTGCCTCAACAATTTCTTTTGTCGTTTTTCTATTTGATAGCTCTTGCTTAAACTTCACAATCGGCTGAATGACTTGCTCTCTCAATAAATTTAGCTTTTCTAAGTTATGATCTTCTAGTTCCCATTCTTTGAGCCAGTCACTTCCGCGAATGCCCCACTTTAGCACATAGTTTTCCAGTAAATCAATATCGTCCCTATCTTGCACATTCGTAAGTCCCGTCTTCAAATATCCAAATACACTTTCATACGAATAATTGCGAATGCAAATATCCAAAAAAGACATAATGAGTGCCACAATCGGTTGGGAATACAATTCTCTCTTATTATCTAAAAAATAAGGAATCCCATATAACTGAAAAGTCGTTTGGAATAAGCTTTGATAGCTTGCCGTATCCCTTGTAAGCACAGCAATATCTTCATATCGGTACTTTCCACTTCTCACATATTCCTGAATCAAGCAGGCGATATTTTCCACTTCACTCTGCGGATTTTTATAAATCGTCAAATCGAGATTTTGCACTTCCTTTGAATATTTTTGATACGGAAATCTCAAAACATTTTTCTCAAAATGAGCTAGTTCCTCCGAATGAAAGCGATGTATTTCCTCCAAATAAACTGCTTCCTCGATATTAGCAAATTTCTTTAATCGATCAATCGTTTTTTGATTAAGAAGAAATAGCTCGTCCTTATCCCAAATGAGTGAAACTGTCACCTCTGCCTTGCTCTCCAATGCCTTGATAATGGCTAGCTCTTGCGGCGTAAATCCATCAAAGGCATCAATCCAAATTTTAGCGCCATCCAAAGAAGTCGGCTGCTCTAAAAGGCTTGCAAGTGCATTTAGCTCGTCGTTACCATCTACATATTTCTCCTGAGTGGCTTTCTCATACTCTCTATAAATGAGGCAAATATCCGAAAGCTTACGCTTTAAATACTCGTTAGTAATCGGGCAATTCTCCAGCATTTCCGGCGTTATCTGATATCTCTTTAGCTCTTCAATTTGCTTCACCACCGTATCAAGAAGCCCCACATTTTTAGAAACATTTTTTAAGATTTGCAAGTTCTCTTCCTGATTTAGCATAATCGCGTACACCAGCATTGCCTTGCCACTATTGCCAAGCGAATTTTCCTTTAATCCTTTTTCGGCAAAGATGCGAAACGCAAGTCTTCGAAAAGAAAGCACCTGGGCGTTGATAATCCCTTTCTTTCCGATAACCTTAATGAGCGCTCTCTCGGCCTCAAACGAAAATTGCTCTGGCACAATATAAAGTAGAGGCTTAGAATAAGCCTCTTGTTCAAATTTCTTTAATTCTTCCATACAACGCGTGGTTTTTCCACTGCCACTGCGCCCTAAAATTAATCGCATAACATTGCTCCTTATTTTGATTTATCCGTTATCCGGGCAGCGTAATACACTGCCCCTACACATTATTCGGCATTTTCCTCTTCGTTAGGGATCAATTCAAGTTGTCCATCGTCCTCTTTGAGTGCAGGTAATTCTGGCATATCCTTTAGCGAACTGTAGCCAAACAATCGCAAAAACTCGTCTGTTGTGCGATACATCATTGGCCTTCCTGGCGCATCCATTCTTCCGGCCTCTTCTACCAAATTGTATTCCACCAATTTATTCATAGCACTATCTGAAGAAACACCCCTAATTCTCTCCACTTCTGCCTTTGTGATTTTAGGATTGTACGCCACAATCGATAGTACTTCCAAAGCCGCCTGAGATAAGTTTGGCTTCGCCCTATTATCTAGCATCGTACAAATATACGAATAAAACTTCTCTAGCGTTACCAGCTGATAACCATTATTAATTTCAATCAGCTGAATGCCACTATTTCTCTCTATTAAAGTATTTCTCAAATTTTCGGCAGCATCCTTAATCTCTTCGACACTTACTTCCAAAATCTCACTTAAAATTCCGCTGCTTACTGGCTTCCCACTGGCAAAAAGCATTGCCTCCAGTGCTTGCATTAGCTCTTGTTTATCCATAATCTTCTCCTTAAACGTAATCTTACATTGATTATATCTATTTCCCATCATAATTTCAAGACAAATTATTACTAATTGCGCCAGCACGTATCAATTCACAATAATTTCATTTGACTATTATGTAAAATTATTGTATAGTATACTCTGTACATTTATAACAAGGAGGAATGTGAATGGCATTATGTAATGTTTGCAAGAAAAACACAGCGGTTGTTTTCGTCAATAAAATTGTCGACGGAAAACCTAGCATTGAGGGCCTTTGCCTAAGCTGTGCCAAACAAAGAGGCATTAATCCCCTAGCTTCTATGATGAAACAATACGGAGCTTCGGACGAAGATATAGAAAACATGAACGAACAGTTCAACGAAATGATCGAGTCGGTTGGTGATATGGACAATCTAGAAATGGACGAATTTGGCGACCAACAAGACCCTATGGCTTCTATTTCTATGATGCTTAATAATATGATGTCTGGCCTAGCAAATGGAAACAATCAACAAAATCAAAATGCAAGTACAACCGTAAACAAAGAAAATGAGAAAAAGTCTAATAAAGAGCCAAAGGAGAAAAAGAGAAAATTCTTGGACGCTTATGGCACGAACCTAACCAAAAAGGCTCGCGAGGGAAAAATCGATAAGCTAATCGGCAGAGATACCGAGATTGATAGAATGACGCAAATTTTAAACCGTAGAAGCAAAAACAATCCTGTCCTTATTGGCGAGCCGGGTGTGGGTAAAACCGCGATTGCGCAAGGCTTAGCGTTAAGAATTGCAAACCAAGAAGTCCCAGCAAAACTTTTAAATGCAGAAGTTTATCTCATTGATATGACGGCTATGGTGGCTGGAACACAATTTAGAGGCCAATTTGAAGCAAGAATGAAATCACTTCTTAATGAATGCAAAGAGTGTGGCAATATTATTTTGGTCATTGACGAAATCCATAGCATTGTTGGTGCTGGCGACGGTGAGCACTCTATGAATGCGGCCAATATTTTAAAGCCGGCTTTATCAAATGGCGATATTCAAGTCATTGGTACCACTACCCTAAAAGAATATCGAAAGCATATTGAAAAGGACTCTGCTTTAGAAAGAAGATTCCAACCAATCATTGTTGACGAGCCTACGATAGACCAAACGATTGAAATCTTGAAAGGCATAAAAGGATACTACGAAGATTACCATCACGTTTCTGTCTCTGATAGCTTGATTCGTAAAATCGTAGTGATGTCCGAAAAATATATTCACGATAGATTTTTACCGGATAAAGCCATCGATATTTTAGACGAAGCATGCTCGAAAGTAAATTTGGCAAATAAAGTTTTAGCACAGCTAGAGATTATGAAAAACGAACTATCTGAAATTCAAAGTGAGAAGGAAGAACTAGAAACAATTGACAATGCAAATACAGAACTAGATTACGAGAAAATTGCCAACTTAAAATCAAGAGAAACGGCACTCGTCAATCAAATCGCTTCCCTTTCTCAGGGCAATGTCGCCATGGAATTAACAGTAGAAGATATTGCAAAAGTCATTGAAACTTGGACGAAAATCCCTGCTTCGAAAATTTCAGAAACAGAAGCGGAAAAATTATTAAACTTAGAAAACAATTTGCACAAGAGACTTATTGGGCAAAACGAGGCAGTTACCGCCGTTTCCAACGCAATTAGAAGAAACCGTGCTGGCCTAAAAAATAAGAAACGTCCACCATCATTTATTTTTGTGGGCCCTACTGGTGTCGGCAAAACAGAACTCGCCAAAGCGCTAGCAGTAGAACTATTTGGCACAGAAGAATCTATCATTCGTGTCGATATGTCGGAATATATGGAAAGTCATTCGGTATCTAAACTAATCGGCTCTCCTCCAGGATATGTTGGCTATGACGACGCCGGACAACTTACTGAAAAAGTAAGAAGAAATCCTTATTCTTTAATTTTATTTGACGAAATAGAAAAAGCACATAACGACGTGTTTAATCTTCTACTTCAAGTGCTAGACGATGGAAGACTTACCGACTCGCAAGGAAGAGTCATTAATTTTGATAACACTATTATTATTATGACTTCGAATGCTGGCTCTGACTTAAACGCCAATGGAATTGGATTTGGAAGAGAAAACCAAGGTTTGGTCGAAGCACGTGTGCAAAGTGCACTAAAGCAAACGTTTAGACCAGAGTTTTTGAACAGAGTGGACGAAACAATCGTCTTCCACGAATTAAACAAGGAAGAATTGCTTCAAATCGTGGACTTGATGTTACAAGAAATCGTCACAGAACTTGCCGAAAGAAATATTCATATTACCTTTAGCAAAGAAGTAAAAGAATACATCTTAGAAAAAGGCTATGACGCCAAATATGGAGCAAGGCCACTACGCCGTGCCATTCAAAAATATGTAGAAAACGAATTGGCAGAATGTTTACTAAAGGACGAAATCATTCCAAATGAAAATGTCGTTATGGTACTATCAAACGACAAAATCTTATGCACAAAATCATAATAACGTAAGGGCAGCGTATTACGCTGCCCCTACGTTATATTGCATACGAATCTGTAGGGGCGGCGTAGCACGCCGCCCGTTTTATATGCCAAATCGCTGATTTTCATGTGAATTTCACGAGTTAAAATCTTCAAGAAACGAAACCAGCTCCGCATTCCCGATAAATTTTAATTCCATCACTAAGTGCCAGCTGGTCCTCCTCACGTAGACTTGCCACTTCAATCTCCGTTTTCTCTTTGAGTTCCAGCATATCGTCCGTAATCTCACTATATACAGCTAAGTATCCTTCGCTATTTTTGATCACATAATGCGACGAGCAATTCGCATCAATCTCTCGATAAATCGAAATCTCTTTCGGATCAAATTCCCTAATCTCCCACTTATCATATTTTTCTTTCAATTCTTCTTCCGTAAAATTAATTAGCTCCTTTGGCACATCTATAATATCCACTGTCGTATGCTCGCACTTTTTATAATATTTCTCCACAATCAATTTTGCATAGGGCGAAATCCTTGGCACAGCTTCGGTTGCTGCCTCCTCTACTTCATATTTACTGTTCTGCTCTGCTTGTACTTCGCGAATGACAATATCTTGAATTTGTTTTGTCAGCTCTATCTGACTTGGCATATTTTCGCCCGAATTGCTCGTAGAAAAATATAGTCCCAGAGAAAGCCCAAGTGCAAATATAACGATACTTAAAAATACAGCCCATAATTTAGACATACATATCACTCCTACATTCTACTTTGATAAACATATCTTTCGCAAAATTGGAATATTTTATACATTAATTCAAAACCGTATCAATTTTCATTTTGCCACTCTTATAGAGCTTCATATAAATTTCTCCATTGCAATCTGTTCTAAAAATATTGATATGCATTCTTTCTAGTCTCTCTATGACCTCTTGTTTCGGATGACCAAATCGATTATTCACACCAACGCCAATGATGGCAATTTGTGGCGAAACTTTTTTCAAAAACTCTTCTGTAGAAGACGTGGTAGAGCCATGATGCGGAACCTTCAAAATCGTTGATTTCACATTACTTTCCGCATACTCCTCTACTTCTTTTTCGGCATCTCCTGTCAGTAGCATACTAATTTCTCCATATATCATTTTCAAAACAAGCGACGTATTGTTCAAATTGTTCGTCATATTTTCTTTCGAAAGAAGCACTTGAAAAGTAACGCCGTCAATCACAATTTTGTCTCCCTCTTTGACAATCATGATTTCAATTCGTTTTTCTTTTGCCTTATCACAAATACTTTGGTATAGTTCGGTATCCTGCTTTTGCTCATTTATGATAATCTTACCAACCTTCAGTTTTTCCATTACCGTAAGTAGCCCCTCGGCGTGATCTTCGTGCATATGAGAAATAAATACACAGTCTACTTTTAGCTTTCCTCTATCCAATAAATAAGGAACTAAAATATTTTCTCCTACATCATAATTGCTGCCCTCTGTTCCGCCAGTATCTACTAGAATGGTCTTTTTATGCGGCGTCTCTATAAACACGCAGTCTCCCTGCCCCACGTCTACCATATTCACGTTTATATGATTGTATGGAATAAGGCTACTAATCATTAGTACACTAACCATTGCAATTATGATTCTTCTCTGTAGGGGCAGCGTATTACGCTGCCCGCCTTTCCCATAAAACACAACATATACAGCAAAATAGTAAGTCATAATAAATAAAATAGATGGTGTAGGAAGCAGCAAATTAGCAAAAGGAAGTCTAGCAAATAAAGCAGAGACACGAATAACGAAAGCGATAATCGCATACAGCACATAAGATAGTATTCTTGCCGCAGGCATGCAAAACAAACTAATAAAATACATTACAATTCCCAAGATTGTAACAAAGCCCGTAATCGGCACCACAATCAAATTCACAATCACGGATACCATAGAAAATGTATTAAAGAAATATAGGGTAATGGGGGTTACAATAATCTGTGCCGATAGTGTCACGCTAAGTGTTTCAATGAGAAGATTGGCAAGTTTCACTGATATTTTATTTTCGTCACTAAGAGAAAAATATTTGCTCACTTTAGATTGAATAACCGTATTGATTTTTTTGCTAAGCAATACAATACCAATCGTTCCTCCAAAAGACAAGATAAAGCCAATATCAAAAATAATCAGTGGATTATAAAGTAAAATCAATAGCGCCGCACCAGAAATACTGGCATACACATTCGGCCTTTGCGCATAAAGCTCGGCGCCAATGACAAAAATAGCCATGATTGTTGCACGTACTACAGAGGCACTTCCCCCTGATAAAATCGTAAAAATAATAATAAAACCAATCGTGAAAATATGGGAAGTATTTCTCCCAAAGAATTTTTTGAATAAAAATTGGCAAAGGACCAAAACATATGCAACATTAGAACCAGACACCGCGAGTAAATGCGAGATACCGCAATTTCTAAAATACTCTTTCGTTTCGTCGGAAATATAAGAGGTATCTCCAATAATCATTCCTTCTAGAATGCCCATTTCTTCTTGAGGTAATAATTGGAGAAACGTTTTTTCAATACTACTTTTTAAAGAATGAATCCATTCCATCTTTGGCAGTCCAATCACATCCACATTTGTCGCATAAATCGTAGCGTAAATATTTTGAGAATTCAAATACCTTCTATAATTAAAACCACCGCCTATTCCTACTCACATCAGGAATTTCTAAATTGCCTGTTACACTTATTTTCATTCCGTATGCCAGATTAACGTCCTTACTAACATATAAAATAAATTTATTTTGCCTAGCATTTTTAACAATATAGGAATTGACTTTCTCTTTGGGAATCGCGTCAGAAACAATTTTCACTTCCATACTTACCTTTCCCGCCTCGTACTTCTTGTCATAAAAATTCACTCTAAGACTCGTATATAAAATTCCTAATAGGAAAACCGACATCACAATTAGTCTCGTTTTCCAATCTTTCTTGACTAAAATGAAACATATACATAAGCAAAAAGGGACTATACAAATCTTGTATAGCCCCCCAATAATACCTAATGTATATGCAATCGCCATGATTACAATAGGTAACATATTTACTTCTCCTTCAAAATTACTGTAATGTTATGTACTTACTAGAAACCCAGCCCTCTAAAGACTGCCATTGAACTCTATACCAGTTGCCATCTCCGCTAATTTCAAGTATCTTTACTTCTGTATTTTCCGTAAGTGTATTTTTGATAGTAGCAGTTGTACTAGCAGAAGCCCTTACATTCAAGCTAGTAACATTTACTTTACCACTTCTTCCGACAACACTGCCAACAGAAACATCGCCGCTATCTGCCGGTAAAGTAATATTTTCTGTTCTTACCCAACCAGAAACAGTACTAGAACTCTTAATTCTCGACCATCCATCTGGGAATGATTGCGTTGTTACAACAGTATGCTTCGTAATCGTATCTACTACTTCAGAATTCTCGTCAGGATTTAAATAAACATTGGCAACACTAATATTAATCGTAGCGCCTTCAATAATTTTGCTAGTAGGTGCGCCAATGGCACTCTTAAATTCCTCACTGCCCATTTGATATGTTTGCTCCGTTACTTGCGGAGTCGTTGTGCCGCCGTTTTCGTTCGTCACATCATTGCCAGCAATCACGTTATTACTTTCGCTATCAACGCCCTTAATCACGCCTGTGTCGTCTTCTTTCCAAATGTTATTGAGCGTTACAAAACAAATGATAATTGGTACCACAATTACTAAGAATAGACAAAACTTTCCTAAAAACTTCATTTGAAATCACTCTCCCATCACATATAGTCTTTCAATTTCTTGCTACGGCTTGGATGTCTTAGCTTTCTAAGAGCTTTCGCCTCAATCTGCCTAATTCTCTCTCTTGTTACTTGAAATTCTCTTCCCACTTCTTCCAATGTTCTTGCCTTGCCATCTTCCAAACCAAATCTCAATCGTAACACTTTCGCTTCTCTTGGTGTTAAGGTTTGTATAATTTCTTCTAATTGTTCTCTAAGCAATGTATACGCTGCTAGCTCTGAAGGCGATGGAGAATCATTATCCTCAATGAAGTCTCCCAAATGGCTATCTTCCTCTTCGCCAATCGGAGTCTCTAAAGATACTGGCTCTTGTGCCACTTTCTTAATCTCTTTAACTCTTTCAATTGGCAATTCCATTTCAGCCGCAATTTCTTCTAGCGTTGGTTCTCTGCCTAATTGTTGTAATAGGTGTCTTTGCGTACGAATTAATTTATTAATCGTCTCCACCATATGAACTGGAATACGAATGGTTCTCGCCTGGTCTGCAATCGCTCTAGTAATTGCTTGTCTAATCCACCATGTAGCATACGTTGAAAATTTATAGCCTTTTCTATAGTCAAATTTTTCGACTGCTTTAATTAATCCAAGGTTCCCTTCTTGGATCAAATCCAAGAATAACATTCCACGTCCTACATACTTCTTTGCGATACTAACAACAAGTCTCAAGTTAGCTTCAGAAAGCTTCTTTCTAGCAGCTTCGTCCCCCTCCATCATTTTCTTGGCACACTCTAGCTCCTCTTCCGCCGTTAGCAAAGGAATTTTGCCAATCTCCTTTAAATAAAGTCTGACAGGGTCGTCAATGCTGACGCCATCTGGTACTTCCATTGTATCAATATCTTCGATTTTAATTTCTTCTTCAATCTCTTCTAAATCCTCGAAATCAGGCTCGTCAATATCGGCTACGTCCTCAATAATATCAATATTTGCATTCTCTAGCGCCTCATAAACTTTTTCAATCTGACTTGGCTCTAACTGTAATTTTTCTAGAGTCTCAACCATTTCTTTAAAAGTGATTGCGCCTTTTTTTCCTGCTTGAGCTACAATTTGCTTGATAATTGCATCTAGGTCTTTTACTTCTTCACTCATTCTTTTCATTCCTTCCTAAAATTAATCCCTCTTTACTAGATGGCTATTCAAATCAGCCAATTCTTTTGTATACATATCTCGCTCGGCATCACTTGCCGTTTTTATCTTTTCCAAGAGTTCTTTTCTTTTCTTTTGTATTTTATCATTCGAAAATGTTTTTAACACTTCGTCTAAAACTTTATAACTATCAGACACCACATTTTCTTTCATTAAAATTGCCGTAAGCCTGCTAAATTCTTCGTCTGTCTTGCAGATATTAGTCACATCAATAGTATTAATATCTCCATTTTCGTACTCGTCATACAACTTCGTGAGCAAATTCCTATTTGTCTCGTTTTGAATATCTTCCGGCAAAATAACAGTTTTCATTTTCTCAAACACATCACGTTTTTTTTCGCATAGAAGAAAAATAATCATTTCCTCGATATCACTCGACTTCGCACTTGTTTCCTCTTTTTTATCCGTCGAGATTGGAATAGGTTTTTGCCAATTCATAAGCTTTGCCTTGTCTTTGTACGCTATTTTATCAATTTCCGCTAAAATCGCCTCTTTGCCCACACCAAGTTCACTAGAAAGCTTGTCCACATAGATATCTCTTTCCATGTTGTTATCCACCTTAGCAAGGATGGCTGCCATTTTATTTAAGAAGTTGATTTTGTCCGTCGTATCATTCATATTGTACTGACTCTGCAACGTTTTTACTTTAAACTCTATGGCAGAAATACTATTGTCAACTAATTTCTCAAATCGCTCCAAGCCATACTTCAGCACATACTCGTCCGGATCTTTCGCGCCCTCCATCTGCAAAACTTTGGCCGAAACACCAAGAGATTGCAAAACTTCAATCCCTCTTTCAATTGCCTTCTGGCCTGCTGCATCTGAATCGTAGGATAAAATGATTTCTTCCGCATACTTGCGCAGTAGTCTCCCTTGCGATTCCGTCAGTGCCGTTCCAAGCGACGCCACAATATTTGTAAAACCAACTTGATTTGGCGACAAAACATCCATATAGCCCTCGACGACAACAATACGCTTCATTTTCGCATTTGCCTTTTTTGCGACGTTTAACCCATACAAATGCTTTCCCTTAGAATAAATCAAATTCTCCGGGGAATTCACGTACTTGGGAATATGCTGCCTTTTCATTTCTTCCTGGCTCTCTAAAGTTCTTCCACCAAAGCCAATGACTCTATCCATTACGTCGAATATCGGAAACATAAATCTCTCTTTGAATTTATCGTAGAGCATTCCTCTATCCGTCTTGCCAATCAGCCCTGTCGCAAGCATATCCTCTTCTTTAAAGCCTTTTTCTAATAAAAGCTTCGTAAGGCCATTATCCGAAGGGGCAAAACCAAGACCAAATCTGATTACCGTGGACTTGTCAAGTTGCCTCTTTTTAATATACTCTTTTGCCTTTTCCGATTTTTCAATATTGCTATAAAAAAATCGACCGGCTTCACGGTTTATCTCGTACATTTGCTTTTTATGGTAATCACGAAGTCGAAGCTCGTCCTGCGTCATTCCTGCATCTGCAAAATCGGTACTTGGCAATTCAATCTTTGCTCTTTCGGCCAGAAATTCTAAAGCCTCTTGAAAGCCAAGATTTTCCGCTCTCATAATAAAGCGAATTACATTGCCGCCCTCACCGCACCCAAAGCAATGATAAATCTGCTTATCTGGGGTGACAGCAAAAGATGGTGTCTTTTCTCTATGAAACGGACAAGGGCCAAAATACGTGCTGCCTCTGCGTCTCAAATTCACATACGAAGACACAACATCAACAATATCGTTTGCCGCTTTTACCTCTTCAATTACTTCTTCAGAATAAAACGCCATCTTACCACCTTACTAAAATTGATTGTCAAAAATAAACCTACATATATTTATTTCGACGAATTTTCATAAAATCCTGCCAAGTTTACCATAAAATTTCAAGATTATAATTCCAACCTCTCCGCAAATAATTGATCAACTTTTCGCTTGATGCCCTGATTTTCCTCACTGACTAAATTAATATCTCTCTCCAAAATCTCATTTGCTGCCTCTTGCGCCTCTTTTAGAATATTCATATCGGTAAACAAGTTCGCCACTTTAAATTCTGGGATGCCGTGCTGCCTCGTCCCAAAGAATTCGCCAGGGCCCCTTAATTCTAAGTCTTTCTCCGAAATCACGAAACCGTCATTCGTTGCCTGCATAATATCCATGCGTTCTTTTACTACTTTGGAATTGGACTCATACTTCAAAATACAATAAGACTTTTCTTTTCCTCTACCGACACGCCCTCTGAGCTGGTGAAGCTGCGACAAGCCAAATCTTTCAGCATTCTCGATTACCATCATTGTTGCATTTGGCACATCCACGCCAACTTCAATAACCGTCGTAGAAATAATCACATCCAGTTTGTGGTCCTTGAAACCCGTCATAATCGCGTCCTTATCTTTCGGCTTCATTTTTCCGTGCAAAAAGCCTACGTTGAACTCCTGAAAAACCTCTTGATAATACTCAAAGCGCTTCATAACAGACTTTAAATCCATATTCTCTGAATCTTCAACTAATGGGCAAACAATATAAGCTTGTCGCCCTTTTTGAAGCTCTTTGCGGATAAATTCATTGACTCTCTCCTCCATATTTTTTCCTACCGCATAGGTATCAATTTTCTGCCTACCAGGAGGAAGCTCGTCAATAATCGAAATATCCAAATCCCCATATAAAATAATCGCAAGCGTACGCGGAATTGGCGTCGCCGTCATTACTAACGTATCGACATTTTCTCCCTTGGAAGACAAAATTCCCCTTTGCCTTACGCCAAAACGGTGTTGTTCGTCCGTAATAACTAGCCCCAAATTCGCAAACTCGATATTATCTTCAATTAAAGCATGCGTACCGATGGCAATATCAATCTCCTTGTTTTTTAGCTGTACAAGCAACGTTTCTTTCTGCTTCTTCGTGAGCTCACTTGTAAAAAGCCCACAGCGAATACCAAACGGTTCATACATCTTTTTTGCGTTCTCATAATGTTGCTTGGCAAGAATCGCAGTCGGCGCCATCATAGCCGCCTGATAGCCATTTTTCACAGCTTTATACATCGCAAGCATCGCCACAACCGTCTTTCCGGAGCCAACATCCCCTTGGACAAGCCTGTTCATACTCTTACAAGACTCCATATCCTTTTCAATGTCTTTTAAAACTCTTGCCTGCGCCCCTGTTAGCTGATAAGGAAGCGAATCAATCATTTCCTGAATGCCATTATCTCTCGTAAAAGAAATGCCATTATCGCTGTCATTTCCCTTCTTTTTTAGCAGCAATAGCCCTAATTGCAAGGTAAGAAGTTCCTCAAACGCAATACGAAATCTTGCCTTTTCAAAATCGTTAAGTTTAGACGGAAAATGGATCTTTTGCACTGCCTCATTTATCTCACATAGCCCATACTTCGCTCTCAACGTACTCGGAAGTGGGTCGGCAAGCTCTCCATTTGTAAGCTTAACAGCATTTTCAATAATCGTTCTTAAAACATTTTGCGTTATCCCCTGGGTAAGTGGATATAACGGAATAATCTTGCCCGTATTTTTCGTCTGTCCAACAGGATCAAACGTCGGCGACTGCATCTCTAATTTGCCGAAAGTGCCGTTCACTTTGCCAAAGAAAATGTAGTCCTCACCAGGCTTAAAAACGTTCTTCAAATAAGGCTGGTTAAACCACGTAATGAGGATACTTCCTGTCTCGTCACGAACAAGAAGCTTATATACCGCCATTTTGGGCCTAATTTTCGTTTCAACCATACGTGACACTACTGTTCCTCGAAAAGCAGCCGATTCGCCAAAACTTAGCTCCACAATTTTCTTCAAATGACTTCTATCTTCATACTCACGCGGAAAATACGTAATAATATCCTCCAGCGTATAAATTCCAAGTCTATGTAGCGCTTCAACCCTGCTCGGCCCAACGCCTTTTACATATTGAATATCTTGAGAAAGTTCTACCATAAACCCTCCTAAATCTACATGATATAGCAAATTTTATCATAAACGAATGTTCTTGTCAAATATTACTGTAATTATGCTTCGTATTTATATGAAAATCTATATTTATAGGAAAATTTAAAAAAAAGGTTGTCAAAAAAATATTTCTGTGCTAGAATATTAGAGAACGATTTTAGAAGCACTAGGGAGGTGTTTACAATGGCAAGATGTGAAATCTGCGAAAAACAAAAAGTGTTCTCACTACAAGTGAGCCATTCACATAGAAAATCAGCTAGAACTTTCAGTCCAAACTTAAGAACTGTAAAAGCAGTTGTTGACGGTACACCTAAAAAGATTAAGGTATGTTCTAGATGTTTAAGATCTGGTTTAGTAGAAAGAGCATAATTGTAAGGGCAGCTTCAATAAAGCTGCCCGTTTTGTTGCCCTTTTTTCAATTTATTCGTCATATGTACGTTCTTTTCTCTTTACTCCAAAAAAGAAACTAAATAGTCCCCTCATAAATTTTCCTGGCTTATATACGACAACTCTCATACTTTATCCTCCTTTTTAGCCTTTATTTCCAAAGCCAAATGATACCAAGTAGCAATAGCACCGCTCCTATAACAAATATCCATCCAGTGATAGGAAGCAGTAAAGCAAGTAAAATTCCAGCACCTAGTCCAACCATACAAACCCCCATTGTCTTTTTCAAAAAATTCATATCTACCTCCTATACATTTGATTTAATATAGTATATGTTGTATAATTAAAAGTGTGATTGGGGTTGTAAAATAATTGGCCAATTTTTCCACCCCGAATTGTACCCAAAGAAAGGACAAATTTAATTATGAAAAAAGTAGAAGAATTAATTAACGAATTATCCAAATGTTATGATGGCGAAAAAGGCTCGCTGGACTTTGAAACGCCCTTTGAACTATTAGTTGCTGTCATGCTTTCTGCGCAGTGTACAGACGCGAGAGTAAACATCGTGACGAAAGATTTATTTAAAGTAGCTAATACGCCAGAACAATTTGCAAACATGAAAATTTCTGATATTGAAAAACTCGTCTCTTCGATTAGCTTTTATAAAAATAAGTCGAAACATATTAAAGAAGCCTCTCAGCAAATTATTGAAAAATACGGTGGTGAGGTACCAACAGAAATGGAAGATTTAGTGACGCTTGCTGGCGTAGGAAGAAAAACAGCCAATGTGGTAATGCTAGAAGCTTTTAATAAATGTGAAGGTATTGCAGTGGATACGCATGCTCTTCGCCTATCGCAAAGATTTGGTTTATCGAAAGAAGACGACCCATCAAAAGTTGAACAAGATTTATTGAAGAAAATTCCAAAAAAATATTGGCCACTCATGAACCACCTATTTGTATACCACGGCAGAGCCATTTGCAGCGCACAAAATCCAAAATGCGACGAATGTACCGTTAAGAAATATTGTAAATATGTTTCGAAACCCCACGAAAAAGGTGCGTGAAATATGAAACGGGCAGCGTATTACGCTGCCCCTACAATTATACCTTTCTGGTAAACGATTCCTTCGCGCCCCAAACACACGGCCTATCACAATGCCATCCATTCTGGCATCTCGCCTTAGTACTATACGGCAAAAGAATATCATACAATTCTGGGTACTTCCCTTTTACCGCCGCCACATAGCGTTTCGCCGTCTCTTGTGTCTGCATAGCAATCTCTAACTGCGCACAGCCACAAAGCCTCTCAGAGCATTTCTGAATGAAATCCTCATACGTTCCCCTCTCATTTACCATAACAAGCATTCCCTGTGGGAAAACATCGGCAAGAGAAGAAATGTCCTCCAGCCATTCCTGCTTCAATGCTTCGTCATTCCTAATTAGCACAGGAACGTAGAATTCATTTTTAGGCAAGAAAGACATCGTATACCTTAGCGTCCTATGCCTCTGTGCCTGTGCTAGCTCGGCAAAAGTAGCCTTATAGCTTGTAGAATAGCACTCGCCAAAACTCTCATATCGAAACTTTCTGCTATCAAAAAGAGAAATTTTTCTTCCTTTTTGATCTTTCAGCTCCGGTATCGTATACGGTTCCATTCCAGAAACAAACTCCTGCATATGTGTTTTTAATCTCTCGTTAAAAGGAGTGTTTTCCGCTTCCCTGATAAACTTCTCAAACCAACAGCACAAATAACTAAGCTGTCTTGCATCCAAGCTATGCCCCATGATGGTAGGCGTAAATACGCTAATCATATAGCGCGCATTTTCTTGAGCAAGCTTCGTAATTTGTTTTTTGGTTTCTTTCTGCGGGTCCTTGTCTGGAGCAATCCTCTCTTGATAGTGAAGAAATTTTTCACCATATTCTTTCTCAATTCTATCAGAGAAAATAGCTAGCCACTTATCGTATTTCTCCTGCTCCCTCGGCGTAGGTTTCATTTCTGTATACCTGGCCGACTTTTCGGAAGTCGAATAAATCACTTCATTATTAAGCACCATCGCTAGCATCTTCGGAATTTCAGAAATTCCAAAATGATACCTTACGTGATCCGCAATGCTATGATGCCCAGAAGAAAGCGTTCTCTTCGCTCTTCCAATCGATGTATCTTTCGGTTCATTAAAAATGTCGTCAATCGTCCTCTTCGTGTAGCAAATGTTTGCCATTTTACCGGCAAGTTCCAGTGTTCCCTCAGCTGTTGGTTGATGTCCCATCTTCGTCGAAGCTAAAACCTTGATTTCCATACAAAAACCTCCTTTTAAGTGCGACAATAGAAATCACTACTGCCAAAACCATACTATTATTTCTGACTCATATTATCATAATAAGTCAAAACAAGTCAATACATATAAAATAATAAAATGCAAATAATATTTATAAGAATTAATATTGGAGGAAGTATGTTTATCCCAAATCAAATCCTTTATGAAAAAGAAATAGAAAACTATGTTTTAGGCAAAGAGCTTTTAAATAAGTTTAAAGATGTACCAAAAACCATCATAGAGAATCATAATAATATTCCAATGATGCGTGAAAAATCAAATGCAGAGTTTCCAAAAATGAAACAATCACTAATTATTGCTACCAGAAAGACACATAAATACGTTGAAAATCACAAAGTATCCGACTATCTTGTTCCCTATACTTCGTCCGGATGCACGGCAATGTGCCTATACTGCTATCTTGTTTGTAATTATAATAAATGTGCGTATTTAAGACTATTTGTTAATCGTGAAGAAATGCTAAACAAAATCATAAAAACTGCAAATCAATCCGAAAAAGAATTAACATTTGAAATCGGCAGTAATAGTGACTTAATTTTAGAAAATACAATTACTGAGAACCTTCCTTGGACAATCGAAACCTTTGCTAAAAATAATAAAGGCTACTTAACCTTCCCAACAAAATTTGATATGGTAGAGCCGCTTCTTCATTTAAATCATAACGGCAGAACCATTATCAGAATGAGCGTTAACCCAGAAGAAATTATCCGAAAAATTGAGTTTGGCACTTCTCCGTTAGATAAAAGAATAGCAGCTATCAATCAATTAGCAGATAGCAATTATCCTATTGGAATCCTAATTGCTCCTGTTATTTTAGTGAATCATTGGGAAAATTTATATGAAGATTTAATTGCAAAACTAAGTCAAACTTTATCAGAAAAAGCCAGAAGCCAAGTATTCTTCGAAGTAATCCTAATGACTTATAGCTATATCCACCGTGTAATTAATCAGGAAGCATTTCCCAATGCGATAGACCTATACAACAAAGATTTAATGACAGGACGCGGAAAAGGAAAATACGCTTATAAACAAGAAGTAAGAAATATAGCAGAAGAAAAAATGAGAGAAATGCTACAAAAGCATTTCCCTAAAAATAAAATTGTATATTTTAGTTAATTTATTGCAATAGCTCAGTCAATTCTTCAATATGATAGATATCCAGCTGGCTCATTGCCCTCGTGCAACAAACATAAAGAAGTTTCGTATCCGCCTCTGACATCGTATAGTGATAAACATCTGCATTCGTAATGATAACCGCATCAAACTCCAAGCCTTTCGACAAATACGATGGCACAATACTGATGCCTCCACTATACTCACTATCCGAATCACTGATAATATGTATCTCGTCCATGCCAATCAATTCTTTTAGTTTCTCACAATCCTCCACTGTTTTTCCAATAATCGCAATATTTTTCAAATTGTTGTTTTTAAATTCAGTTAGTCTACTAACTATCTGCACCACCATTTCCTTTTCATTGTCAAATTTTTTAATCGTAACCGGAGCACCATTTTTCATAACCGGCTCGCCAAGTGGACAATTCAGTTTATCAATTAGGTGACTAATTATCTTATTTGCCGTATTCATAATTTCTTCTGTCGTACGATACGTTTTACTAAGCGTTAAATATTCAATATCTGTTTCTGGCCCAAATACAATGCTCATTGTCTTTTGCCAATTTTGTGTACCACGATAATAATAAATTCCTTGCGACAAATCGCCGAGTATCGTAAGTGAATTGCTTTTCACAATTTGCTTAAACACATAAAATTGAAATTCGCTAAAGTCTTGTGCCTCGTCAACGACAATATGTTTCAAGTCAAACTTCGTCTTAATGCCGTGAATACGATATTTCAAATACATTAGTGGAGCAATATCCTCCATTTCAATTTTCCCTTTTAATTGATACTTGTGAAATTCATTTTTGATATACTGTATTTCTTCCTCTGACATTCTGTTTTTAGCGATAATCGCAAGATAGTGATTCAAAAAGTCTTTGTAATATTGTAATGGCTCTAATACTTTATTCTCCTTAAAATATTTCTGCACATTCTTCTTGGCGTCCTTTGTGACCGCTTTGATTTTTGCATCTCGCTCGTCATAAATCCTTCTTATTTCTGATTGCTGCATAGTACTATCACTAAACTTAAATTTCGCTTTCGAAATTTGATAAGCACAATCCTCTTCGTATTCTCTCAGTAGCTCTCCACTCTTCATTGTTACTGCATTGTATAAGTGCTTGCTAAGTTCCTCCACTCTTCTACACAAAGGTAAATTGCCATATTCCACACTAAACAAATAATGCAATTGATTTTTGTCCATAAACACATGGTCATTAATGATAAAATCCTCTTCCGGAATAAAATTCTTTTCAATCTCAAAAATATATTCGTCAAGCATATTTTTAAAACGAACAGAAGATTTCACCGTTGAAGTCTTCTCAATAATCTCGGCAAGTCTCTTCTCTTTTTCTGTCTTGGAATTTTTAATCATAAAGCTAAGCTTCTCATTCGGGTCTGCAATATCAAAAACTTTTCCGATCACATCAAATGCAATTTCTTCATACGTCATTTGCCCTACTCTATCTACGCCTAAATCTGGAAGAACGTTTGAAATATAATTTAGGAAAAATTTATTAGGAGCAATAATCAAAAACTCCTCCGGATAAAAACGCTTCTCGTAATTATAAATAAGATAAGCAATTCTATGAAGTGCGATTGTCGTCTTACCACTACCTGCAACTCCTTGCACAATCAGTGGTTTCCACATATCCGCACGAATGATTTTATTTTGCTCTGCTTGAATTGTCGCCACAATATTTTTTAGTCTTGTATCTGATGCCGCCGCCAAGAAAGGTTGCAGCATTTCGTCATTTGTTGTAATATCAATATCTAGCAGATTTTCTAAGTTGCCATTTTCCTTAAAGAAATACTGTCTCTTTAGTTTAATTTCGCCCTTAATCATTCCCTCTGGGCAATCATACTCGGCGTCACCAAGCCTGCCCTCATAGTACAAATCGGCAATCGGCGCTCTCCAGTCAATGACGATTTGCTCTAGTGTTTCGTGATCTGTGACGAAAGTTTTGCCCAAATAAAAAGCATCCCTTTTATCGCTACCATCTTCTACAAAATCCACTCTTGCAAAATATGGTTTAGGTTCAATCATTTTTAAATTCTTAATCCTTTGATTAAACCTATCTTTTAGGGCTGCTTTCATATAGTCGTCTGAATAATCGTCGAAGTCGTAATCCTCGAAACCTCTTTCGAGCCTCTCTTCGCTCTCTTTAATCTCCTGTACAATGTACTTTCTCGTCTTGTCCAGCTTTTGTTTTTCACGCAAGTACTCTTCTTCTTTTACACTCATCATAGCACCTCCGTTTTCAAAATATCTGTCAAGAATTTTATCACAGAAATGCAAATTATGTCAAGATATTTTTTTCACTTTGTGGCCTCGATGCATCAAATAAATCAAATATGGCTCATAATTCGTCTCTAAAAGTTTATCGATAATCTCCTCTCTATTCCTAAAAAAGTTTAAGTTAATAATATCGTGCTGTTTTTGATTAAAAAAGCACTCTAAGGCTAACATTTCGTGCGTCTTAAATCGAATCCCTTTCTCTCGCAAATAACCACAGCAATGCAGCTTGCAAGAGATGTTTTTAGTAGAGCATTTCTTGTTGCTTAAATATTGGCATACTCTTTCATTCGTTAACATTCCAGGAATAAATTTAGACAATTTAAAAGAATGGCAACATCCCATTTCTTGATATCTACAAGTTCCATTTCTATTAGCAATACACTTATCATGATTAAAATCGCAATAATTATACTTGCTAAATTGCTCGTCCAAGTATTCGCAAGTTTTATCATAGAGATATTCGTATTTCTCTTTCCTATCTTTTATTTGCATTGCCTCAAGACAAAGAATAAAGTCCTGTAAGTATTTCGAGTCATTAACAATCAAATAATACGTAACGCTAGCATCAGACTTTTCAGTCATTTTTCGCAAAGTAAGAACTATATTTTTCAAATGCTTAAAATTATTATTTAGTCTAATAATGGTAAGTATTTTTGCGCTTTGCATTTTTTTCTGTGATGGGAGTTTTCTAACAACCTCATTTCTATATTCTGCTTCCGGTTCTTGGTCAAACACAAAAACAAAGTCATAATCACTTTTATTGACATTAATTTCAACATAAGATTTTACTATTTTAACATTTATCATTAATCACATCTCCTAAAAAGTTTGAATGGGTAGTATAAACTACCCATTCTTTTTTCTCACTTCCAGCCAAAGCCGCTACAATAGCCAGAAGCAGAGGTACGACAATGGTGGTAATCACAATATCCATACTGATAATTGGGATCATAGCTTTCGCAATTATCGCAGATTTGTTCGCCGCCTCCACCATTGCTTCCACCATCGTCGGCGTAGCTGCACGTGGAATACGGCTCTTCTTCTCTACCGTGATGGTTACACCACTTCTCAGGGCCGTAGTATGATGTACAGATTGCACAGTTAATCGTTGCCATGTTACTCCCTCCTTACATATTATTGTTAAGGTAGTATAAGTAAACTTCAGATACGCCATAATTATATACCGCATAAATGATTATGTCAATATGTAACTAAAAAAAGCCGGCACTTAAGCCGACTTATCTGTTTATCTAGGCTCTACCACAAGCCTAATTCCTGTTCTATCTTCGTCCTCTATTTTCACTTCCGTAAATGCCGGAATACAAATTAAATCTACGCCTGATGGAGCTACAAAGCCTCTTGCGATAGCGACAGCCTTAATTGCTTGGTTAATTGCCCCTGCTCCAATAGCTTGCATTTCCGCTTTTCCCTTTTCTTTGATTAAACATGCAATTGCCCCAGCTACTGAATTTGGATTTGATTTTGTTGAAATTTTTAAAATATCCATTTTTTTGCCTCCTTAAATAATATCATTCAATCTACGATACCTATTATATAATATTTTGTATAAATTGCTAGTAGTTTTTTCCAATTTCTGTAAAAATCGTTCGTCAAGAAAAAACAATTTCTTCCTATTTTATATTAATTCTTGTGATATTTTGTACTTTATGCGTTTTGTCGTCAACTTCAAACACAACCCCATTTAACATTGCCTCGCCCTGCGCACAAGCATATCGCTCCGGCATTTGCGTTAAAAAGCGCTTTAAGGCAGCACTCACATCCATCCCAATCACAGAGTTGGCAGGCCCCGTCATTCCAATATCCGTGATGTATCCCATACCAGAGTCATATATTTTCTCGTCCGCTGTCTGCACGTGCGTATGTGTGCCAAATAATATTGTCACTTTATCTTTCAAATAATATGCTAGTGCAATTTTTTCCGCTGTTGCCTCTGCGTGAAAGTCTACCACAATGATTTCAGCCCCCTGTGCCTTTACTTTTTCAATTTCTCTATCTGCAATCGTAAATGGGCTATCATAACTTCCTCCCATATTCACTCTTCCAATTAAGTTAATAACGCCTATCTTATGGCCGTGAGAATGAATCACAGTAGAGCCCCTGCCAACAATCCCTTCTGCATAATTTGCTGGCCTAACAAGTCTTTCCTCGTCGTCAATAAACGCAAAAATATCTTTCTTGCCCCAAGTATGATTTCCCATCGTAATCACGTCAACCCCACAAGCATATAGGTCGCCTACAATATTTCTCGTAATTCCCATACCATCTGCGCTATTTTCGCCATTGGCAATCGTAAAATCAACCTTGTACGTCTCTTTTAACTTTGAAATATTCTTAATAACGGCGTCCACGCCAACCTTTCCAACAATATCCCCAATCATTAAAATATTCATAGCTAGCCTCCATTCATAACATCAATCATACCATAAAATCGATAAAAAAACAAGTGTAGGGTGCGGCGTATTACGCCGCCCGAAAAAAAGCGGGCTGCCCTCTCTTGCAACCCGCATTTTTTTATTTTGCATATTCTATTGCTCTTGTTTCTCTTACTACATTTACTTTAATCTGTCCTGGATAATCCATCTCGTCTTCAATCCTCTTTGCCACATCTCTTGCCATAACAACCATTTGGTCGTCACTGATGTTCTCTGGTTTAACAATGATTCTAACTTCTCTACCAGCTTGGATAGCGAATGACTTATCCACTCCATCAAACGAATCAGCAATCTCCTCAAGCTTTTCAAGTCTCTTAATGTAAGTCTCAAGAGTCTCTCTTCTTGCGCCAGGTCTAGCAGCAGAAATAGCGTCTGCAGCCTGTACCAAAACAGCCTCCATGCTTTGTGGCTCTACGTCGCCGTGATGTGCATGTACTGCGTTGATAACAATGTCGCTCTCTTTATATTTTTTCAAGATATCAACACCAATCTCAACATGTGTACCCTCCATCTCGTGATCGATCGATTTACCAATGTCATGAAGTAAACCAGCACGTTTTGCAAGCTTAGGGTCAAATCCCAACTCGTCTGCCATAATTCCAGCAAGTTGTGAAACTTCGATAGAATGATTTAAAACATTTTGGCCATAACTTGTTCTGTACTTTAATTTACCAAGTAACTTAAGCACTTCCGGATGTAATCCCATTACACCAGTCTCCATAGAAGCTCTTTCGCCTTCCTCTTTAATGATTGTCTCAAGCTCAACTTTCGCTTTCTCAACCATCTCTTCGATTCTAGCAGGATGGATTCTTCCATCTGAAACAAGCTTCTCCAATGCGATACGTGCAACCTCTCTTCTGATAGGATCAAAGCCTGAAATAATAACAGCCTCTGGCGTATCGTCAATGATTAAGTCAATGCCCGTCAATGTTTCTAACGTCTTGATATTTCTACCTTCTCTACCAATAATTCTACCTTTCATATCGTCGCTAGGCAAAGGTACAACAGATACCGTTGTCTCTGAAGTGTGGTCTGCAGCACATTTCTGTATTGCATAAGTAATGTACTCTTTCGCCTTCTTGTCTGCTTCTTCTTTTGCTTTAGACTCAATTTCTTTTATCATAACAGAAGAGTCATGAACCAATGACTCTCTCAAAGCCTCTAATAAATAATTCTTAGCCTCTTCTTTTGATAAGCCAGCAATTTTTTCCAATTGCTCGATTTGCTTATCTTTAAAGCTGTCAAGTTCTTGCTTTTGCTTATCAAGCTCAGCAAGCTTGCTTGTAATTTGGGCCTCTTTCTTCTCGATATTATCCATCTTTCTGTCTAAAGTTTCCTCTTTTTGTTGCAATCTTCTTTCTTGTTTTTGTGTTTCTGCCCTTCTCTCTTTTGTCTCCTTATCAAACTCTGCTCTTTCTTTTTGAATTTCTTCCTTTGCAAGAATCACTTTTTCTTTTCTCTCAGCCTCGGCCGTTTTCTGGGCTTCGTCAACAATCTTCTTTGCCTCGATTTCAGCATTTTTCAATTTTGATAAACCTTTTTTATCTCTTGCTTTTCCAATCAAAAAGAAAACTAAACTTGTAAGCACAGCTGTTACAAAAAAGACAATGATAGAAGGGACAATCAGTTCTTGTGTAAAAATATCGTCCACCTCCCTATTTAGTTTTCAATGTTCAATATATTATCGCGAATACGTTTTTACTTATATATGAAATTCTCTTTCACAAGAAAACTCACTATGGTCGCATTCAAACCCTCAAAAATCTAAAAATAATATATTTTCATTACCCCTCTATTTTATCTATAAAGGCTACTCTTGTCAAGTATAAATTACAAAGCAAAAAGGCTGTGAAATCTCACAGCCTCTCCGTTTTCCCATCTAGATTGATTTTCAATCTAGCATTTCTTTGACATACCAAAGCAAATCCACTATCGTCAAAGCTATCGGCATAAGTGAACCATTCTGAAGACAAAAACTCACCATTTGACTTTAAAAAATTATACTCAAACTGATCACGCTTCACAAGCGCAACCCCTTTATGGAAGTTCTTACACAACAGGAATTTCTCCTCTACCAAGGACGTGCCATCTGGCTTTAAAAACTCATAGCGTCCCTCTTGCACTTTTTGAACCACTGCAAAGCCTTCACAAAAGGGAAATGCACGATGGACCCCTTCTTCTAGCAACATAGAACCGTCGGGCCCTAAGTAATTCCAAAGCCCATCTTTCTCTTTCTGGACAGTGGCAAATCCTTCCTGGAAGTCTTCCACCGCATAAAAACCTTCTTCAGTTAAAAACGTGCCGTCAAACTTTAGGAAGTTCCACACTCCGCCTTCCTTAGCCTGCACAGCCGCATAGCCTTCAGAAAAGTCATATGCCTTGTAGAAGCTATCACGAAGAAGAAATAAGCCGTTAGGCCTTAAGAAATGCCAATGAGAATTCTTCTTCTCCATGACGCGTGCAAAGCCCCCATAAAAAGAGTTCGCCCAATAGCATTTGTGCTTTCCTAGAAAGCGTCCGCTAGTCGAAATAAATCTCCAAGGGCCATTCTCCTCTTGCTGAATAGCAGCAAAACCTTCCTGAAAATCTTTCGCCCCATAGAACCATTGGGTAGAAAGAAGTGATCTGTCTTGCCGCAAAAAGTTGTAGAGTCCATCTTGCTTCCTACGAATGAGCTGAATCCCATCATCGCAAACCATTTGAGCAGTATCCATTATGATTCTCCTTTCTCTTAATTATAAGAAAGTTAAATAGTATTTCATTGTGCGTTAGTATATCATGTTTTATGCAAATTGTCAACCGCCACTCACGTCCCTTTATCCATTTTCCTCCGTCCCCCATGGATAGGGATAAAAAATCGGGCAGCGTAATACGCTGCCCCTACAGTTGGATTTTTAAATGTGTTTTAATCTTTGTTTGTTCTGTACAACTCAAATGACTTGTCAATCTTATCATTAACCATTTTTTCTACATTTTCCTTATCAGTTGCTTCAGCTAATACCAATTCACTAATCAAAATTTGTTTTGCACTAGATAACATCTTCTTTTCGCCTGTTGCTAGACCTTTCTCTTTTTGTTTAAAAGACAAATTTCTTACAACATCTGCTACTTCATAAATGTCTCCACTCTTCATTTTCTCCATATTGTCTCTATATCTTTTGTTCCAATTAGACGACATATCTGTTGTATCCGAAGCTAAAACATCAAGAACACCCTTTGCTGTCTCGTTAGGGATAACGTCTCTAACTCCAATCATTTCTGCGTTCTTAGTTGGCACCATAACTTTGACGTCTCCAACAGGCATCTTCATTATGTAATATTTTTGTTTTTCGCCTAAAATCTCTTTTTCTTCGATAGACTCAATTGTCCCAGCGCCGTGCATTGGGTATACAATTTTATCTCCAACCTTAAACATTCTACCACCCCTTAAATTAGCTTCCTGCTATCTGTTGTGTCTTCTCCCGACACAATGCTATTATAGCACAAAATCTGGTAAAAGTCAAAGATTTTGGCAAAATTTAAGTAATCTTTTTATGTATATTGAAATGATTGTAACGCAAAACGGGCAGCGTATTACGCTGCCCCTACAGTTTTTGTTTTATTATTTTGCGGCCTTTTCCTTCTTAGCTATTACTTCTTTGCCATCATAGTATCCGCAGTTTGGACATACTCTATGTGGTTCTACTGGTTCATGACAGTGAGAACACTCTACAAAACTTGGTTTTTTAAGTTTCCAAGTAGATCTTCTTAATCCAGTTCTAGCTTTAGACCATCTTCTTTTTGGTTGTGCCATTCAAATTCCCTCCCTTTTGCTTACCGTGTATATATAATATTTTTATTATCAAAATTCACTAGCGAGTAAAATTATATACTTGTTTTTTTATTTTGTCAAGTTTTCTACTAATTCTTTGTATTTTTTTCCTCTTTCTTCGAAATTTTTAAACATGTCGAAACTTGCACTGGCTGGGGAGAAGAATACGGTGTCTCCCTCTTTCGCGTACTTATAAGCGGCACTCACAGCCTCCTCCAAGGAATTACATTCTATCAGTGGTAACTCAATATCCTCGTCTCTTCTTTCTAATTCCTCCAAAACAGCTTTCTTAATTTTCTCTTTTGTCTGTCCCATTAGGATAAGTGTTTTTACATGGTCTACAATGTATTTCCCTAAATCCGTATAATCTAGATGTTTATCATAACCTCCAGCCATTAAAACCACTTTCTGTGGGAAACTAACAAGTCCCGCAATCGTCCTTGTAGGGCTGCTTCCAATGGAATCATTATACCATCTAACGCCGTTTAACTCTCTTACAAATTCATTACGATGCTCAACACCTTTAAATGTCTTTAACACTTTGACAATCGACTCCGGCTTTACCAAATCTTCCACAGCCGCAATCGCCGTGCAAGCATTTTCTACGTTATGTCTTCCCAAAAGCAAAATATCGTGAATATCAATGATTTGCGTTCTTACTTTTCCGTGAGAAGTTTTAATGATGTTTTGGTCCAAAATCACGCCATCGTCAAGCCTTGTATTAATACTGAAAAACCTTACTTTTCCTTTGGCTGAATCTGCAAATTCTCTCGTAATATCATTATCATAATTAAGAACAACTAAGTCACTACTATTTTGATACAAATAAATATTTCTCTTTGCATTTATGTACTCTTCATAGCCCTTGTGAATGTCTAAGTGGTTTGGCGATACATTCGTAACAACAGCAATATCAGGGCTTTTCTTAAATGTCATTAATTGGAAGCTGCTAAGCTCTAGCACAACAATATCTTCTGGACGCATTTCGTCAATCTTCGAAAACAAAGGAATGCCAATATTTCCGCCCAGATAACAATTGTATCCCTCTTCTTTTAGCATATTATAAATAAGCGTTGTTGTTGTTGTTTTACCATCGCTGCCAGTAATTCCAATCACTTTGCCAGGGCACAAATCAAGAAGCATTTCGATTTCAGAGGTAAGAATCGCACCTCGGTCAAGTTCTTTCTCTATTTGAGGCAAATCAGGCCTCATACTAGGAGAACGGAAAATAATATCATATCCCACCAAATTATCTAAATAATTCTCTCCTAGTGAAAATTTCACGCCCTGAAGCATATATTCCTCGCATAAAGCTTTATCCAGTTCGTCCTCAGACTTTCTATCAAAAACAGTGATATTGGCGTCTAAATCCATTAAATAACGAATAAGAGGGGTATTACTAATTCCCATCCCCATGACAGCCACATATCTGCCCTTAATATATTTTTTAAACTCTTCCAGATTTTCATTCACGTACATAAAAAATCACCTTTCATTTAATCTCCCAGACATATGCCGATACGACGTGCCGTATTCACAAGGTCACCATTCAAATCAACCAATTTCAAATTTGAAGATTTCGAACCGATTTCCGTATCTTTGCCAGCAACATCGTCTAGCGATACGTGAGTAAGCTTTCCGTTAAGTAAAGTAATCATTTCTCCAAACTTCCCATCAATCGCTAATTGCATTGCAGCGGAACCATATTCTGTCGCCAAAATTCTATCATAATGGCTCGTATCGCCGCCTCTTTGCACATATCCAAGGTTTGTTGCTCTAGCCTCTTGGCCTGCTAGTTTTTCAATCTCTCTTGCCACATATTCTCCGGCGCCACCAAGCTTAATCGTATCTAGGCCGCCGCCATTTTCTTCTGTTTTTCTAATGGAAATCGTGCCCTCTTTTGGCATCGCCCCTTCTGCCACAACAATTAAGCTAAAGTTCTTGCCCATACTTCTTCTTTGGTTAATTTTATCTAGTACTTTATTTAAATCATATGGTATTTCGGGGATAAGCACAGTGTCGGCCCCGCCGGCAATTCCCGCCTCAAGCGCAATCCAGCCAGCATATCTTCCCATAACTTCCAATACCATAATTCTTCCATGTGATTCAGCCGTCGTATGAAGTCTATCAACCGCCTCTGTCGCAACGCCTACAGCTGTATCAAAGCCAAATGTTGTATCCGTGTATGGAACATCATTATCGATTGTCTTTGGAACACCAATAACGTTTAGTCCTCGTCTCATATAGTCTCTTGCAGACTTTAGCGAGCCGTCTCCGCCAACAATAATCAAACAGTCGAAATTGTCTTGCTTTAAGCGCTCTGCAATCTCATAAGACTTATCCACATACTCCACTTCGCCATTTTCCTTCTTAACAGGAATTGCAAAAGTATTCGTCTTGTTGTTAGAACCCAATATCGTGCCACCTTTATGGATAATACCAGAAGTAACATAAGAATCTAACTTGATATACTTATTCTCAAGTAATCCTTTGTAGCCCTCAATAAATCCATACGTCTCCACACCATTATATTCCGCTGTTTTTACAGCACCTCTAATAACAGCATTTAATCCTGGGCAATCGCCACCAGCAGTCAAAATTCCAACCTTCTTTATCATTTGTACCCCTCCTAGTTTATTAATATGTAACTCTGTAGGGGCAGCTAAGCTAAGCTGCCCTTACCATATGATTCACTACAGGTTTTAGTTCATCCATCTCAAAAACGTTTTCTCTTCCTCGTCGTCCGTAGAATTGTTGCTACTATTTTCGTTATTATTGATTACCGTATTGTTGCTCTCTTCCGGTTCTTCCACAGGCGTTATCGGCGTATGATTTAGAATAAAGTTTCCATTCTCGTCCGTCGGGCAATAATGGTAAGTACAATACGTGTTTGGCACTTCGTATGCGTAATCTTCCGGTAACCTCGATGGCGCCGTCTCATAATGCCTATTGATAAATACAATACCAACCGTTCCCACCGTACTCAAACAAGTAGGATTTGCCAATTTAAACGTATCTGGGCAAACCTGAACAACTTCATGCGTCGTGCAATATGTCGTAGGTATTGTGCCATTTTTCGTGTTAAAATATTCGGAATAAACTCTGCTGCCACGTCTATCATTCTTACAAGCATCTGTCGCAAGTAATCCAGAATCCCTACAAACCTCTACTTTAATTACGCCGCTTGGCTGTGTAAACTTCGCTGCTGGAAGGCCGTCATGTACTTTTTCCATAACTGCTTTCCAAAGCTTCGCCGAAGGATTGACACCCGTGCTAATTGTTTTTTGCTGGTCATAACCAACCCAAACAGAACCAACATAGTAAGGCGTAAATGCTGTATACCATCTATCTTTCGAACTCGTTGTTGTACCAGTCTTACCAGCCGTATCAATATTGGCAATCTTAGTAACTCTTGCCGTACCTTCACTTCCCGTCGTAACATCTTGCATCATATTTGTTAAAATAAAGGCATTTTCTTTAGACATCACATCTCTTACTTCGCTCTTCTTTTCTAAAACTGTCTCACCATATCTATCTACTACTTTGGTATAAAGTTTTGGTTCAATATAAATGCCACCATTTGCAATCGTTCCATATGCTGCTGCCATTTCAAGTGGAATAATACCATCCGTTAATCCACCAAGGGCAAGTGCAGCAGGATATCTGTCATTCGCTGTTAAAGTGGAAATACCAAGTTTCTTTAAGAAACTAATCGAATAATCTACTCCCACCGTCTGGAACGCTTTTACCGCCATGACATTCATAGAAACCTCAATTGCTTTTCTAATATTCGTAAGTCCACGATAACGATTATCGTAGTTGCTAGGTGTCCAAACTTGATTTCCTACTTTTAATGTCATAGGAACATCGTCAAATACAGTCGCTGCAGTAAGTGTGCCTTTTTCCAATCCTGGGCCATACACTGCAATTGGTTTAATGTTAGAACCAGGAGCACGCTTTGACTGCGTCGCCCTATTTAGGCCTCTTAGAGTCGTCTTTTCTCCCGCGCCACCAACTAATCCAACAACATTTCCCTTTGCATAGTCAATAATTACCATGGCTGATTGTAAGTCTGGGTCATATTCGCCTTTCGCATTGGTAAAATAGGAATTATCTGTATAAACTGTCTCTAGCGCATTTTGAATCTTTGGATCAAGCGTCGTATAAATCTTTAAACCATTATTATACACCATTTTCTGCGCCATCTGTCTTGTAATGCCTTTTTCCTCTTGCAAATCAGAAATAACGTCTTCGATAACGGCATCAATAAAGTAAGAATTGCTAGATGCAAGCTCAATAGAGCCCTTCGTATAATTAAGCTCTTGTGCCTTCGCCTCATTTAGCTGCGCCTCACTAATATAGCCGCATTCATACATTTTATTTAAAACCAATAATTGTCTAGCCCTTGCCTTTTCCGGATATTTGTACGGGTTATACCCTTCTGGTGCCTGTGCAAGGCCACCAATTAGAGCACATTCTGCAATCGTCAAATCACTGGCACTCTTATCAAAATAAGTATAAGCCGCTGTCTCAACACCATAAGCGCCTTCACCCAAATAAATTAAATTCATATAAAGTTCAATAATCTGGTCTTTCGAAAGCCACTGTTCTAGCTGGATTGCTCTTACAATCTCTCTTGCCTTTCTCGTAGAAGATCTATCTTCCTCGCCAGTTACTTTCTTGATTACCTGCTGCGTAATCGTACTTCCACCAAAATCAGCCTCTCCGATATGAAAAACTTTATTTAAAATATATTTCACCGTAGCTGCCGTCGTTCTTTTCACGTCAATTCCATGATGCGTCTCAAAACGTTCGTCTTCAATCGCAATAAACGCTTTCGGCAAATATGGCGAAACCTCCGATAAAGATGCATATGTCCTATTTTCTCCACTATTCACAGACGTATACTCATTTCCGTCCTTATCGTATATGTACGTCGTAAATTTACTAATTTCAAAATCAGCCTTTGATAATTCGCCTGCTCCATTTTTAATCGAATAAATAAAACCAGCAAACAAGCCTACCGCAAGAAGAATTCCAATTAATATAAGCCAGAAAATAATCCTAAAAAAGATTCTCCAGCCACTATGTTTCTTCTTCTTTTTATTTCTATTTTTTACTCTCGAGCCATCATTGTTTGGCATATTTTCGCCTCCTATAAATATTCGAATTAATTATATCTTAATTCGCTAAAATTGTAAAGAAAATGGCAAAAAATTTACATATCTTCCAGTATATCCTTAGCAGATGTGATTAATTTCGCCCCTTGTTTGATTAGTGCGTTCGTACCAGCACTTTGCGGCGAATTCACATTTCCTGGCAGTACATACACTTCGCGGCCTTGCTCAAGTGCTAAATCTGCTGTAATTAAAGAGCCACTCTTTTCTCGTGCCTCTACGACGACAACGCCATTGGAAAGCCCACTCACAATGCGGTTCCTAATAGGAAAATTCTGAGGCTTCGGCTCTGTTCCTACAATGTATTCCGACAAAATAAGCCCATTTTCCAATATTTTCTTATAAATATTCAAATTTTCCCTCGGATAACAAATATCCACACCGCATCCAAGCACAGCAATGGTTTTTCCATTGGCCTCCAAAGCCCCTAAATGCCCCATAGCGTCAATTCCTTTGGCCAGTCCACTTACTATCACTATATGATTTTTAGCCAAGCAATATGCCAAATCTTTTGCCATTTTTAAGCCATAATTACTTGCCCTTCTACATCCCACAACACTAATAGACTTTTGCCCCAAAAGAGAAACATCTCCTTTCGCAAAAAGCGTAATTGGGGGTGCATAAATTTCTCTTAACGCCTGTGGGTACTCCTCGTCGGTGATATTTATCACTTTAATATGATACTTCTCCATATATGCCTCATAGCGCTCTAAAAGCCCCAAATCCTTACTGTTTTTTAACCCTTCGATAGCAGCTTTCGCTATTCCGCTCTATTTTTTCTATCCTCTCTATTTTAGTCTTAAAAATTTCCTCCGGAGTTCCAAACTTGTCCAGTAAAATCTTCTTCTGCACAGGCCCCAGGCCATTTACTTGCGAAAACCAAATCCAATAATTCATATGTTACCTCCATAAATCATTCTATTGTGGGCGGCGTATTACGCCACCCCTACATACGAAACGTTACCCCGTAGGGGCAGCGTATCACGCTGCCCGCGAACAAAAAAGGGTGCAGAGCCATTTCCAAACTCTACACCCAAAAATATTCAAATAATCTATTCTGCCGTCTTAATCACATTTCCCATCAGCGTAATAATCGTCATTGGTCCAACTCCGCCAGGCACAGGCGTAATGAAGCTGCACTTATCTTTCACGTTTTCGAAATCGACATCCCCAACAATCTTTTTCGAATCTGGCAAACGATTAATGCCTACGTCAATTACCACGGCTCCCTCTTTAATCATATCTGCTGTAATATAATGTGGCTTACCAATCGCTACAACCACCACATCTGCCGTCTTTGTAATCTCCGCTAAATTTTTCGTTTTTGAATGGCAAACTGTCACAGTAGCATTGCTATTAATCAAAAGCTGTGCCATCGGTCTACCGACAATATTGCTTCTGCCAATCACAACACAATGTTTCCCCTCAATATCAATGTTGTACTCTTTTAAAAGCGTCATAACACCAACCGGCGTACAAGGCGCAAATACCGCCTGCCCCAACGCCAATTTCCCCACATTAATTGGATTAAATCCATCCACATCTTTCTCCGGATCAATTGCCTTAAAAGCCTCCAATATATTCAAGTGATAAGGAATTGGGCTTTGAAGCAAAATAGCCGTCGTATCTTCGTCTGCATTAAGTCTATGAATTAGCCCCATCAAATCTTCCTGCTGAATGTTAGCATCCAAATGATACTCCGTAAAATTGATGCCGAGTTCCTCACACATTTTCGCTTTCAAATTGACATATATCTTAGAAGCTGCGTCGTCTCCCACTCTAATCACAGCCAAGCTTGGCTTGCGCGTCAAGTGTATCATTTTCTCTTTCAATTCTTCTTTCACTTTCGCAGAAACATATTTTCCATCAATTAATGTCATATTTACCCCCTAATGAATAAACAATACAAAATCACCAAAACACCTACTACCACTCTATAAACAGCAAACCACTTAAAATCGCCCTTCTTCAAATAATTAAGTAAAAACTTAATCACAACAATACCAACCAAAAAGCTAACAAGTACGCCAATGATAAATGGCAAATCAAATACAAAGTCCTTAAACTTATAAACCGTTGCCGCAAGCACAATCGGCGCTGAAAGCATAAAAGAATACCTCGCAGCCGCTTCTCTTTCTATTCCCATAGCTCTACTAGTAGTCATTGTAACTCCAGAACGTGAAACGCCTGGAATAAAAGCCATTGCTTGTGATAAACCAATCAAGAAAGTCTGCTTTAACGTCATATCTTCGTACTTTGTTTTATTAGGTGCTTTCTTATCCACCACATACAAAAGAATACCCATAATAACAAGCATACTTGCAATAATCAAAGGCTTTGTAAGCAAATCTTCACAATACTTATCCAAAATAAAACCTATGATTCCGCCAGGGATTGTCGCAAGTACAATATACCAAAACATTCTGCCCTCTGGATTTTTCTCTTTCTTAATCGTCTGGCGATAGGCACCTTTTAGCAAATTAAGCCAATCTTTAAAAAAGAAAATGCCAATCGCAAGAAGTGTTCCTGCGTGCAACGCCACATCAAAAGACTCAGGAATATCCCAGCTAAAAAGCCACGGAATCAAAAACAAATGCGCCGAACTTGAAATCGGCAATAACTCTGTAAGTCCTTGCACAATACCTAAAATGATTGCTTGAATAATCGTCATGATTTCCCTCCATTATCAACACGGCCAGAATACTTATCCATGTAATTAAAAGGCGTATCAGTAAGCTCCATTTGCTCATACTCTGAATTTGAATACTTTTCATTCACTTTCTCATTAATCTCCTGCTCTAACTTCATTTGCGCCTGAGAAACCATATGAATTCCAGTTAAGTAATCTTTAATCTTCTTGAAAAGTGGCTCCGACTCCGCCTTATATCGATAAGAAGCATCCAACTCAATGGCATACTCCAAATAAGTAACCGCCTTAATTTCTTCGTCATTTAATATATATACTTTTGCCAACTGGTAATATGACTTCGCCGCCAAATCTTTATCATACAAAGAACGTTTAAACATTCTCTCTGCCTCAAGACCATCTCCTTGCAACAAGTGAATTTGCCCCAAGTCAAAATATGCCTCATAAAAATCTGGTTTCAATTCAATTACCTTTTCATAACACTCTTTCGCGTCATTAAAATCTCTTAACTCTGTCCTTACAATTCCCATACTGTAATAAAGCTGATAATTATCCGGACTATATTTGATTGCATCTTTATAAACTGTGATTGCTTCGTCATACTTTCCAAGCGCACAAAGAACCAAAGCCAAAAGCTCTGAAGCCTGCGTAAAATCAGGCTTAATTCTAAGTGCATTATCCAATACGACTTTCGCATCACTTTTCTTGCCAAGCTCATTAAAAATAATACCAATCTCATAATAAGACTTATAATCATTTCGATTAAGCTCTACTGCTTTCGCAAATCTATCAAATGCTGTTCGTCTATCTCCAAGCGCATTATATGCGTGACCCAATCTCGAAAAAATATTGCCATCTTTCGGGTCTCTCGTAAGCGCCTTCTTAAAGCGCTCTATCGCCGCCTTATAATTGCCCCTCTTCATATGATAATCGCCAAACTTTAAATCTACAATCTTCACAATGTTCACATGGAAATATTCGAAGCCAAACAAAGCAAGCGGCGCAAAAATACCCATTACGCAAATATAGACTTGCAAAATATTAGACGGAAAAACATTATGAACCAACGATAGTAAATTTACCATGCAGGCAATAATTTGAAAAGCAATCATTGCCAGCAACATATTATTACGTGTCTTAATAAATCGGTAAACCACATATGCTAGAAGCCCTAGACACAAAAGGCTAAAAACAATTCTTTCAAACAACATTCAATTACTTCCCCTTTTAATATAACTAAAAACATACTCTGCGTAGAATACGTTATTCCCGGGCAGCGTGCTACGCTGCCCCTACGCGAATTTTTCCTGATACATTTGAATCGCTTTGGTGATGCTTTCAACAGCGACTTCTCTATTGCCAAGCCTTTGAATCGCTGTATGCTTATCCTCAAGCGTTTTATAAACCTCAAAAAAATGTTTAATTTCGTCCAAAATATGCTCTGGTAATTCTGCAATATCATGATAATTACAGTAAGATGGGTCATTTACAGGCACGGCAATAATCTTCTCGTCCGACTCGTTATTATCCAGCATCTCCAAAATTCCAATCGGATAACACTCCACCAAAGTAAGCGGCAAAATCGGCTCTTGGCAAAGCACCAAAACATCAAGCGGATCATTATCGTCAGCATATGTCTTAGGGATAAAACCGTAATTTGCTGGATAATGCGTAGACGTATAAAGCACTCTATCCAATTTTAACATTCCCGTATCTTTATCCAATTCATACTTATTTTTTCCGCCTTTAGAAATCTCAATTACTGCCGTAAACTTTTCTGGCGAAACTCTCTTAGAATCCAAATCGTGCCAAATATTCATAAAAACCTCCGGAATTGTAACATATTTTTCTGTAGGGGGCGCGTATTGCGTGACCCACGGGCAGCGTGATACGCTGCCCCTACAATACATCCGATTTCCATAACGAATGTTTGTTACAATAAGAATATAAAGTTGCCCCTGGCACATACGTAAATTCGGCCTCAGGCGCATCTCCTGGCTTCAATACCACTTTCTCAAATCGATTGCCACTATCCATCGCAATCCATTCAATATAATGCTCTTCCTCCATTACATGATTGACCTTTACTAATATCTTATCGCCGTGAACTTCATAATTAGGAACGTGCTTCTCCACAGCCGCATCCACACTATTAGCCTTTACCTCCACCATAGGCTCGCCACAACAAATTGTATCACAAGCGGAATTCTTAATCACATTTAATATCTTGCCACATCGATTACATCTTATTAACATAACACAAATCCTCCTTCAAATCCATTAATTTAAAAACATCTTATCACAACCAAAATAAAAATACAATACAAAAATGTATCCAAGGGGGACGGAGGAAAATGGATAAAAATTTATCCATTTTCCTCCGTCCCCCTTGGATAGATTACTATATATTTTGTCTAAAAGCTTTCTTTCCAGGATATGCCGAAGCCGCGCCCAAATCATTCTCAATATTAAGAAGTCTGTTATATTTAGCAACTCTATCTGTTCTGCAAGGAGCACCAGTCTTAATTTGTCCAGCATTCGTAGCTACAGCCACATCAGCAAGAGTCACATCCTCTGTCTCACCGCTTCTATGAGAAACAACAGCCGTATAGCCATTCTTGTGAGCAAGCTCAATAGCCTCCAACGTTTCTGTTAATGTACCAATTTGATTTAACTTAATCAAAATTGAATTAGCAACACCGTTATCTAAGCCTTTTTGAAGTCTCTTAATGTTCGTAACAAATAAATCGTCACCAACTAATTGTACTTTACTGCCTACTCTATCAGTAAGTTTCTTCCAAGACTCCCAGTCCTCTTCAGCAAGGCCATCTTCGATAGAAATCAATGGATACTTCTCTGTTAAAGAAACGATCCAATCAATCATTTCGTCAGCAGTCTTTAACTCTTTTGTCTTCCAGAAATAATACTTGCCTTCCTCGCCAATCTTCTTTGCTTCGTCATACATCTCTGTAGAAGCAATATCTGTAGCAAGCGCAATATCTTCTCCTGGCTTGTATCCGGCCTTCTCAATAGCCTCTACCAATAATTGTAAAGCTTCTTCGTCGTTTGATAAGTTTGGAGCAAATCCTCCCTCGTCACCAACCGCAGTAGCCAAGCCCTTTTCTTTCAAAATAGATTTCAAAGTATGATATGTCTCTGCACACCATCTTAACGCTTCTGCAAAGTTTGGTGCACCAACTGGCATAATCATAAACTCTTGTGAACTTACTGTATTATCAGCATGTTTACCACCATTTAATACGTTCATCATTGGAACAGGCAATTTTCTAGCATTAACGCCACCGATGTAGTTATATAATTCCATTCCTAAGGCATTTGCAGCAGCCTTAGCAACAGCAAGTGAAACACCAAGTGTTGCATTAGCTCCTAATTTACCTTTATTCTCCGTACCATCTATCTCAATAAGCGTATTATCAATCTCTACCTGATTAAAGGCATTCATTCCTTTAAGTTTTGGAGCTACTAATGTATTCACATTTTCTACAGCCTTCAAAACACCTTTACCCAAATATCTTGATTTATCGCCATCTCTTAATTCTACAGCTTCAAAACTACCTGTAGAAGCTCCAGAAGGGACCATGGCAACGCCAACACTTCCATCCACTGTTACCACTTCTACTTGCACCGTAGGATTTCCTCTAGAATCCAATACTTCTAAAGCTCTTACTTTGTCAATTTCCAAGCAATCTCTCATAAATATTACCTCCTAAAAAATTCATTAACAGCAACATTCTGCCGTCCACAAAATGTATTGTAGCACAACAAAAATTATTTTTCAATACATCAAATATTTCTTTTGATTCCAATCTCGCGATATGTACCACATCAGTAGCGAACCAAGAAAATTACCAATGACACAAATCACAATCGAAAAATCAAATGTTCTGGCCACACCTAGCGTTATGATATTGGCAATGCAGTGTTGAAATCCGCAAAAAATAAAGAGCGGAATTCCATATATAATCCCAAGAGGCGTCCCCTTTCGATACATGAAAACAGCAATATACATGATAACACCACACATGATAGATTTCGCAAAAAAGCCAAATGAAACACTCCAAGTTGACACTTTTGCCACTGCATTCGTTACTACTTCTTCGTCCATTGTCGAAAACAAAAGCCCAAACAAATAGCCCACAACAAGGTTTCCGATTAAAATCAAAAGCAAATCCCAAATCTTGATTTTATCCTCAAACAAAAATCCACATTTCCCCGTAAACAAGTTCTGCTTCATATAGCAAACACCAAGAAGCCCGAATGCAAAAATGACAGGTCCAATCGGATTTCCTAATTTTAAAAGTGCATAATTTCCAAGTGAAATCAGCAAAGCAGCCCCAACACTCTTACATATTAACTCCAACTTTTCTTTCATAAAAACAACCTCCGCCAATCAGCGTCACATTATAATACAATTTGAATTGCATTATCAAATTTCTGATATGGATTTTCTCTACACATCTCTTCATAAGTATTCAAAGCTTCTTGATCCTCGTTGATAGTTCTTACTTTCACTAATTCCACTAATTCTTGTAGCCCTTCAGCCACTTGGTATAATGCCATAACACTATCCGCTGCTCCACTTGAACCCCTATTTTCTATAATATTGTTCGCTCTAAAATAATAATTATCTCTTTCAGCGCCAACAACAATTGCCTTTGCTGAATTTTTATATTCCGCATAGATACCTAATATGACATCCTCTTCTTGACCATCTATTACCACGCCGTTTCTTTGGAATACAATTAATTCATTTTTGGCATCATTATTTAAATCAAGCAAAGTATAATATAAACTGCCGTCTTCTATCATTCCTCTGATGCCCTGACCACCCATAGTCGTTGTATATAGTTGTTTTTCCTCAACTGTCTCCATATCCCAATTCTCTCTGGCAGCTAACTGGTAAGTCTCAATGATATCCTCAAAAGGTTGAAATTCAATTTTATTAGCACTGTTTTCCTTTGAATTTTCAGCCCCTGAATTTTCCTCTTGATTTGTATTGTCAACACTTTCACTCTCCGAAGGATTATTCGCAATTTCCTCCTGTTGCTGATTAGTCTCATTCTCTAGCAAATCGTTATTTTCTACATTCTCTTTATTTCCACAAGCAACTAAAGCAAAAACCGTAGCCAAAGCCAAAACACCTAATACCAATTTCTTCTTATTATTTTCTCTCATAAATATAATCTCCTTTCAAATAACCTTCGTGTCAATACTTCCTCTAAACACAACATACTTATCGTACAAGTACTCCAAAACGAAATTACAAACCATATTCAAAATAGTGACTAGAAAATCGTTCCACCCCAACGTCTCTGCCAAATAGTTTCCCGCAATCGTAGAGACTGGAGTAAAAATCGCATAAAAAATTGCCACTTTCACCATTGCCACAGGAACATTATTTGCCGACTTAAAAGTGTATTCGCGATTCAAAGTAAAATTCCACAAAACAGATGCCACCAAAGCAATCAAATACTTCGGCCAGTAACTCCAACTAGTCACAGCATCCAGCAAAGCAAATAAACCGATTTCAATAATCCCCGCTGATATAGAAAATAAAGTAAATTTAATTGTTCACACCAATTCTTTTTTATTCATTGATTCTCCTCCAAAAAATGCGCCAACGCTTTAGAAATTTGGTCTGGGCAAGAAGTATTCTTAAAGCCACACTTAATTCCCTCTAATCTTTCAATCACATCTTCAATCTTCATTCCCTTAACCAAAGCAGCAATCCCTTTCAAATTACCATTACAGCCATTCATTACTTTTAAATCCCTTATGACATGCCCATCTTCGTCAATATCAAAAATCATTTCCGTAGAGCAAACCCCGCTTGTCCTATAACGATACTCCATAAACTCCCTCCATTCATTCAATTTCAACAATTTAATACTACCATATCTAATTCATTTTTTCAATCACTATATAATTGCATAAAATGGGAGACGCAAACTCAAATTACTGATTGTAGGGGCAGCGTACTACGCTGCCCGAACCCACAACCCTTCCATCACAACGCTTAGAAATTTGCTTCTTCACTTTTGAAAATTCTTAATGCTTAGCCTCTGGATGATATTGAAGCCCAAGCTCTCTGTCTAATTTTACCATCATTTCCCTATCCTTTTCATTTCTACAACTAAAATAACGATCCTTCGCCTTTAACTTTTCATATAGCTTCTTGTATTCATTAAGAGATAAACAGTTTGCCCCGCCCCAATAATCAGGATCCTCAACTTGAAGCTTATCATACTCCCAATAACATTCTTTACAAATACTCCATTCATAATCATTCGGGTCAAACTCTATCGTACCGCAAACGGGACACCTAATAAATTTCATTTCTAATTTCACTGGAGCAAAATCAAGCACAAAATGGTCTTCATTTTCTATTCCAGTATACGGATGTCCATCTGTGATACAAAATCTTACACCATCAATTTCATTAGAAAAGTCTTCTTCACAAGTTCCAAAAACAACATACTGACACGCAACATATTCCGCAATATTATTTTCGTCCACATCTAGCCACATTAGTTCTAATGGCTTTACAATATCAATATTCATAGAAAATAAATACTCCTTAATTTTAGGATATTTTTCTTCAATTTGCATATAGTAATTTTTGCAATAACTACAATCACAAAGCTCCAAATCATTTCTAGCATAATACTCTTTATTCTTTTCTAAATCTATCTTACATTCCATATACATCACCTTTTATTTCTTCTAAATAATTTACTTTCTTATTATGCTCAATAGCATACTTAATCTCTGATTTTGTGCTTTCTCCAATATATCCGCCCACATTAATCACAAAAATTTCGTCGGCCATATCGATTTTTCGTTTATGCATATCGTCTAGCATTTGTTTTGTTCTAGTCAATGTTCCCTCGTCCATATTCTCCCAAACCTCAGAATCGCCCGAATGACCAAACAGTCCAACCGAAATAACAATATTTCCATCGAGAGTTAATCTCTTCTGAGCTTCCATAAACTCATCCTTAAATCTTGTAGAACCACATAACGTTATCACTTTATAATTACCAACCATAGTACACTTCTCCTCAATTAATTTATAACTCTGATATTATCATATCTGATATATTTTTTCAATCACGATGTAATTATATAAAAATGGGAGGCGCAGACTCAAATTACTGATTGTAGGGGCAGCGTACCACGCTGCCCGAACCCACGAACTTCCACCACACCACTTAGTAATTTGCAGCTTTACTTTTGAAAATTTTTAGCCACACTCTCAATCTCTTGCAAGTCAAATCTATACTGCTGTTCCACATTAGGATATTTCTCATGATCAACCTCACTCAAAAACATCGTAAGCGGCCTAATATACAGCTCATTATTTCCATATAACTGCCTATAAATAACATACTTCTCCAGCGTCTCCGAATGCGTAGCCACATCCTCAACAAAATAATAGTCTCCCTTAAAATGCCTGTAAATACCTTTTATTTTTATCTCTCTCATAAAAATAACTCCTTTCAAATATGTTTAATAGTATCAAATTAGAATCTATTTTTCACAGCTTACACAATATGAGCCTCCACAGATTTTCTTTTTAATTTTTGCAACTGTTCCTTTTCTAATTGCTTTAAACTTTTTTCAGGCGTAGGCAACTCTTCTGGCATTGTTCCGCCTATATCTTTAATTGCTTTTCTAACCTTTTTTCCAACTTCATAATGAGCAATATTTGCATTATTTTCTCCCTTAATCTTCTCCTTTTTTAATTTAGCTTCTGTCTGAGTAATGCGAAACAAATTTGCAGCAAGCTCTTCACTGCCCATATTATCTAGTATATCTTCTCTATACCTTAATCCCTTTCTTTTTGCAATGTCGTCAGCCGTTTCACCATTGTATAGCCCTTTATATCCGCTATTGTGAAATTTATCAAAGTTCTTCACACCCGCGTTTTTTGCGGCCTGATTTAATGAGTAATTTCCCTTTCTAGTCAAATCTCTCTGATAAAATCTTTTCTCGTCCTCCGTTAACAAACTATATTCTTTTTCTGTAATTTCTTGTTTTCTAGTTTGTACTGCAAAATATGTTTGAGCAAGAGCAATTACTTTCTTTCTAGCATCACCATTTTGAGCAATTAAATAGCAGGCGTAACGAGATAATTTTATATCTCCTATATTTTTACTTGTAGCCCCCGCCTTTACGATTTTGTCGACATCGACAAAATCGTAAAAAGTGTTGTTACCGCTATTCTTGCATGCCTGCTTTGCCTTTTCAATTACATTTTGAAACTTTCTCCATTCCTTGTAATCCAAAACAACCTGTAATTCTCTTGCATACCAATATTCCCTTCCATCCTCGTCAATATGTTTAATGTCCTCAAATGTCTTATGATTACTAAATTTTTCGTTCATTATTACCACCTCATATGCATTATAGAACTTACGTTCTTAATTGTCAATATGAAAATTCAATTTAATGAAAACTTTAGTTTATAAATTTAAACTGACTCAATACAATTTGTAGGGGCAGCGTACCACGCTGTCCGAACCTACGACCCTCCATCACAACGCTTTGGAATTTGCTTCTTTGCTTTCGCAAAGGTAGCAAATTCTAGCGTTTGAGGCACCTCATACTCGCTTTTTCTGCCACTGGCAGCGCTCGCATTCGGCGCAGTTAACAGCCCGGCTGTTAACCTCTGTCGTGATTTAATTCATATAAAATAAGCCAAATAAAAATGGTGGTCATAAGACCACCATTCTTATTTGGCTCCCCTTGTAGGACTCGAACCTACGACCTATCGGTTAACAGCCGAGCGCTCTACCAACTGAGCTAAAGAGGAATATAAAAAATCTGGCGAATACCTATTTTCACAGGGAGCAACCCCCAACTATCGTCGGCTTTACTGAGCTTAACTTCTGTGTTCGGAATGGGAACAGGTGTGACCTCAGCAATATCTTCACCAGAAAATTGTATGCATTTCTTAAATTTTCTGACAAAATTGATTTTACTACTTTCGTATTACTTTGACAATAAATTTTTTCATGCACATTGAAAAATATCTATTACATTTGGGGTTGGAACACATTGTGTTCCTCTACAATCAAGTAGCACCCAATAATATATTGGTTAAGCCCTCGACCTATTAGTGCTGGT
>JAFUGE010000016.1 GCA_017469545.1 Clostridia bacterium | reverse complement strand
CGAATTTAATTCGATTTGATTCAGTGCAAGACGCATAAAATCAAATATATTTGATGGATTATTTATGATTTCACGGTATCTTTTTTCTGCCTCAATAAAGTATCTACGAATTTTCCTGCCCATTTCATTGTTTTCAACCATACAGAGTTCCTTGGCCATATCTATAGTGATGTAGTATTCTATAATTTTTGTGCCTAAATTACTCTCTCCACGTTTAACAAATTTGTTAAATGTGACGAAATCTAGGTTTCTCAAAAATCCATATTGGTCAATTCTTTGTTTTATCCAGTTTGCAAATTGTCTTTTGTTTTTTAGAGCTTGGTGTAGTTCTCTTGCATTAATTAATTTTTCATTAGTGTCATTTTCGTAAATTGGTACGATGCCTTCTTCTACTTTTTTAAATTCCATAATAAAACGTTCCTTTCTTACTTCATTATATTTCTTGTTTGGAAAATTTTTGTAGCGGATGCTACAAAATAGAATTTGTTTAGATAGGCGAGAAGCCTGTCTAAAGATTAAGTACACGTTACATTGGATTTTTGATTTTGTCAATAGGAATTTTGAAGATAATTTGTTGATTTTTCATTTGCTAGAATTTAATTGTACGAAAATCACGGGCGGCGTGATACGCCGCCCCTACAAATTTATATTACGTATATTCCGCCTAATGTTTTGTTAGACTGGAAGCCTAGCATATTGGCTTTGTCGTGGGTGTCGCTTCCGCCAATGACGACTGTGTCTCCTACGTGTACATAGCCGTATTCTTTGGCTTTTTCTACGCCTTGTGCAATCATTTCTTCTGGAGAAGCTGAATAATTGACGAGGATTGGCGTGACGCCCCAAGTTAAGTTTAGCTGGGATGCAGTGTGGATGTCATGTGTAATGGCGTATATTGGGCATTCTGGTTGGAATGAAGCCAATGCTAATGGTGTGTTTCCATGTGAAGATAGTGAGAAGATGGCGCTTGCTTTTACTTGCATTGCTACTTCACAAAGGGCGTGACCTACGATTAAGTTTGGCCTGCTATCTATCAAGTAAGAATAGTCTCTATGAGAAAATCTTTCCCAGTAATTTGCATTGTTTTCTACTGATTCTGCAATGGTGTGCATTGTTTTGACGCATTCGATTGGGAAGTTGCCACTTGCGGTTTCGCCAGATAGCATAATGGCAGAGGTGCCCTCAAATATAGCATTTGCAATGTCGCTGACTTCGGCTCTTGTTGGCCTTGGGTTTGCAATCATGGATTCTAACATTTGCGTTGCAATGATTACCATTTTTCCTTTTCGATTACATTTTTGTACAAATTCTTTTTGAAGGAGAGGAACTTGTTCGATTGGAATTTCTACGCCTAAGTCTCCACGCGCAACCATAATGCCGTCTGCCACATCTAGGATTTGGTCAAAGTTTTCGACGCCCTCGTGATTTTCTATTTTTGCGATAATCTTGATGTGAGAGGCATTGTGGGTATTTAAAATTTCTTTGATAGCTAAAATATCTTCTGCCTTTCTAACAAAGGAAGCGGCGATAATGTCAAAACCATTCTGAATTCCAAAGATAATATCTTCTTCGTCTTTCTTAGTAAGAAGGGGAAGATTTAGTTTTAAGCCCGGAATGTTAACACTCTTTCTATCTGTTAGTGGGCCGCCGTGTATGACTTTGCATTTGACGTCTTTATCTGGTGTTTCTAATACTTCCAGCTCGATTAATCCATCATTGATTAAGATGGTTGTGCCTACCTGTACATCATTTGCAAGAAATGGATAATTGACGAATACTTTTTCTTCTGTTCCTTCGCATTCACTGTGCGACAGGATAAATTTTTTTCCGTTTACTAGATTAATTTTTTTATCTTTAAAAGTACCGATGCGGATTTCTGGGCCCTTGGTATCTAGCATCATTGGAATATAGAGATTTAATTCTTCACGAACTGCTTTGAATAGTTCGATTCGCTTTCCTTGTTGCTCGTAGTCGCCGTGAGAGAAATTGAATCTTGCGACGTTCATACCGGAAGAGCATAGCTTGGCCAGTGTTTTGTAGTCGTCAGTCGTTGGGCCAAGAGTACAGACTATTTTTGTTTTTCTCAAATTTATCACCCTCGTTTTTAGATTTTTTATAATTTTGCGGGCAGCGTAATACGCTGCCCCTACAGTATCAATTCACATCAAAATTGGTATATCGCACAGTTTATTTTTCTAACCATTTTACCAATGACAAATCTTGTTTATTAATTAATAGTGGATGTGTTGGAAGCGCTCTGAATGTATATCCATAGCTTCCGCCGTTGTCTATGCTAAGTTCTGTTTCATATTCATAAACGTTATTTTCTAGTTCATTTTTTAATGTCATTGGTTGGTATTTGCTTTCTACTAATTGCGAGCTATCGCTAAATTTTCCGTAGTAAAGTTCTAGCAAAATATCGGATGGCTTCAAATTACCTAAGTAGATTTTGCAAGTCATTTTCGTGCTGTCGCCAGCATTGGTTGAAAGTTCGTCTAAAGAGCCGCTGGAAATGATATTCACATTATTCCAATTTTCTCTGATATGTTTTTCCCAATCCACAAACGCATTGATGTCGTCAACATTTGCGTAGGAAGAAGTAGTCCTACGGATTTGTGGAATGTATAATTCGCTTAAGTAATCGCATAGCATTCTATTAGTGTTATAAATGCCACCCACGGTTTTTATCGAATTCTTCATTTTCTTTAGCCATTTTTTACTAAAGCCAGAAGTATCTCTATCGTAGTATTCTGGTATGATTTGATTTTCTAAGATATTGTAAATACTAATGCTATCGGCATTGTCTTGTAACTCATAGTTAGCATACTCACTATCGTCTCCGATGGCCCAGCCGTTTTGTCCATTGAATCCCTCATACCACCAACCATCTAGGATACTGAAATTGACAACACCGTTTAGTCCTGCTTTTTCACCGCTGGTTCCACTTGCCTCTAAAGGTCTACGTGGATTGTTAAGCCATACATCAACGCCACTTACCAAATAACGCGCCACATACATATTATAATTTTCAAGGAGAATGACTTTTCCTTTAAACTGTGGCATATTCGAAATTTCATAAATTCTTTTAACAAGCTCTTGTCCTTGCACGTCGGCAGGGTGTGGCTTCCCAGCAAAGATAATTTGTACTGGTCTTGCTGGATCATTTAGTATTTGCGTGATTCTTTCAATGTCTTTGAAAATTAAGTCTGCACGTTTATAGGTAGCAAATCTTCTAGCAAAACCAATTGTAAGTGCATTTGGATTTAGCATTTTATCTACTTCGTTAATTTCTTCTACTGGGGCATCGTTACGCATTTTTTGTGCTTTGATATTTTCGCGTATCATTTTAATCAGTTTTTCTTTTTGTGCAACGTGAGCGTCCCACAAAGCTTTGTCAGGAATGTTATCAATATCATTCCACACTTCTAAATCTTGCGCTTTTTCTTGCCAGAACGGACGCATATAGGCGTTGTATAATTCTTTTAAGTTTGGCGCAAGCCAAGTGCAAGTATGTACGCCGTTGGTGACATAGGTGATAGGCACTTCGTCTGTCACAGTGTCTGGCCAAACGCCGCCGAATAATTTACGAGAAACTTCTCCGTGCAACTTGCTAACGCCGTTTTTCTTGCCAGCAATTTTTAGTGCAAGGATTGCCATATCAAATCCACCATTGAGTGAGCCGTCGACACGTGCGCCCATATTTAAAAAGTCTAGTCTTGATATTCCAAGTTCGTTAGAGTAGGAGGCAAAATATTTATCCATCAAATCTACTGGAAAGATATCATTGCCAGCTGGTACAGGCGTATGGGTAGTAAAGATGGTACAAGCAGAGGCCAGCTTTTTCGCTGTCTCAAACGAAACACCTTTTTCTTTCATAAATTTTTTAATGACTTCTAATACCACGAAAGAGGAGTGCCCCTCGTTCATATGGTAAATTGTTGGATGGATATTTAAAAGTTCTAGCAATTTCATACCGCCGATGTCTAAAATAATTTCTTGCGAAATTCTAGTCTCTTGATTTCCACCATATAATTTTAAGGTTAACTGTCTATCTATTTGGCTATTTAGGTCAATGTCACTATCTAGTAAATAAAGCGAAATTCTACCAACGTTAATTTTCCAAGCTTTCAAATAAATGATTCTTCCCGGGAATTCTACAGGAACGATTAATTCATTGCCGTCTTTATCGTATACAGGAAGGATTGGCAAATCTTCAATGTTAGCGCAAGTATATTCAAATGTCTCGCTGCCATCTCGATTGATTTCTTGATTAAAGTAACCATCCTTATATAGCAAACCTACTGGAACAAAAGGGATACCTAAGTCACTGGCAGATTTGCAGTGGTCACCAGACAAGATGCCAAGTCCGCCAGCATAGATTGGCAATATTTCGTCTAATCCATATTCAGCAGAGAAGTATGCAATGACAGCGTCTTTTTCGCTTGGAAAATTCTTAGCATAGTAAGTGTCCTTATTATTTAAATATCCTTGGAAGTTTTCCATTACCATATCATATTCTTTTAAGAATTCAGGGTCATTCGATGCGCTTAATAATTTTTGTTGATTGATTTCAGATAAAAATTTTACAGGATTTTTATTGACCTTATTAAAAAGTACGGGGTCTATGTATTCGTATAGCCTAAGAGAATACGAATTCCACGACCACCACAAATTTTCAGATAAAGAAGATAATCCAGAGATTCTTTCTGGAAGTCTTGGTGTTACATTTATTTTTCCAAATAGATACACTTTTATTTCCTCCTTTGTAAAACAATCAAAATTACTCAACATTATTATCTGTTAAAAGAAGAAAAATGTCAATACAAATTACGGCAACCATCCGTTTAAAATTAATCTTATTAATTCCATATAACTCATATCTGATAAGTAAAGTTCTACTGATTTATCTACCGTATTTTCGATTTCTAACAGATAAGGGGTAAGCGAAAAATTAACAAACGCTTCCACGTTGATGTGATTGCATTTCCTGAAATTTTTAAGCAGTGCGTTGAGAATGGTTTCTTTTCGGTACATATATAAATTTTTGTTGATATCAATTGGAAAGTCGGGGTCGAGAATAGAGGAGGCAATATTTTTTATTTGTTCTTGCTCTTTATTCTCAAAATAAAAATAGTTTAGTCTAATGGCTCTTCGAATTAAATTCCTTTCATAGTAAGAGATAATTAATGCTGATAAAAGAAGGGAAAGATTGGTATATAAATAAATATAACTTCCGTAGAAAGATTCAGAAGTAATATCGGAAAATCTTTGATAATAATTAGCACACTTAATGCTAATCGTATAAATTCCATTTGCTTTATAGTAGTTATAACGAATACTTGGAATATGAGACAATTCTTCATTTAGTAAATTCAAAAAATTTTTTGAGATTGATTGTATTAATATTTGCTTTGGATTCATAGTACCTCCAAAATGAATTTAGTTTTCCTATATTGTTTGTAAAAATAATAAAATTATTCTGATATATAATATTGTAAATAGATTTTTTTGGTGTATAATAAATACAAGATATTTACGAGGTGAAAAAATGATAAAAAATATACTAAAGAACAAACTAAAGAGTATTGGCTATACGGAAGAGATTATCGATAGACATTTAGACGAAGTAGATTATAATTTATTGTCTACGAATGAAAATTTTTCGGAGAATGATGTCGAGGTAGTTACCTATCATATGCCGGATGTTGATATGGAAAGGGCCTTTTTGAATATAGACGACAAGTATATTCAAAGAACACTTATCGACGGTGAAACGGAATTAAAAACGGTCGAACTTCCTACTGGCTCGAGAATGACATTTATCGATTATGCACTTGATAAAAACTTGTGCATGGTTTTAATCACCAATGACTTGAAATTGGAGATTGTTTTCTATGAACCGGACTCAAGTACAAAAATGAAATACAGTGGGCATAAATACGATACGGCTTATTCGAAAGATAGGGAAGCGATTATGCAAGACTATCTAACAGAATTTACGTCCGGAGGCAGGCTATTGTCAAGTAAAGCAAATGAGGTACTTAACATGCTTGCGAATGATTTTGTAATCGACGAAATGATTATCAAAAATATCATTCCAGTGCTTAGACTTTATAATAGTCCGGAAAACTTTGCGGAAAAAATTACGAGTTATGAATTTAAATATATCAACAGAAGACTTAACAGGATTGAGATTGCTGAGAAGTCTGCACTGATTAAAAGAACCTCGAAGAACGTGAAGACAGGCTATATTTCGAATGATCCATATTTGAAATTAAACGAAGTCAATAATTATCCTGATTTTTATTTAAATGTGGTTTCATATTTCTGGCTGTTTTCTAATGAAAAAGGTGTAGAGGAAATTGGCATATATACTGCTCCAAAAGCGGAAAATGTGCTATATAGTGCAACCGTAAATACGAATAGTGTTGAGTTTAGTAATGCTGTGAGAGAGATTTGTACTCAGTTTGAAAATCAGTTAGGATCTCCTGTTAGCGAAGAAGCTATTAGAGATGTTCTTTGTAAATTAAATTATCAATTAATTGTTCCACCAGTAGATTTAATTTTAAAATATGCTGAGAATTCAACAGACCCGATTGAGCCATTAAGCTATCGATATAAGGCCATTGTGGATCCTGCCGAATTTGAAGAGAGACTATATAATTCTATTGAAGATAATATTGGTAGAAGATACAAATATAAATTAACAGAAAATGTATTTGAAGATTTGACTACGATTGGAAACAAATTAGATTATACAAGTTCTGATGGCAAGACTGTAAAGAAGCAGTCCGTGGCAGATTTTAATGAAAATGGCAATGCAGTTATCATAAGAAGAGAAACTTTAATTGACGAAAATAATATTCCTGCTTTGCTTGGCTATATTTATGAAGATATCGAAGACAAGGGAACAGCAAATTTGCCTGTGCCTAGTATTGAAGTTGATTTCTATTTTCCAAGTCCTAACATCATGCTTGATGGTGTGAGGATGTACAATGGTACGAACTACGAAAATGCATCCGGAGCATTCTTAACAGGAAATAGATTTTATGATATTGACGAGATGCAAAGTACTGCTTACAAGAGCGGACCAATATTAGATGGCAGTACGAGAGTAACGGTTAGATATATAGCAAGCAATAGTACCGTGCTTAAGGAAAATGTGATTAATAACGTATTTCCTGGGGATGTGTATCGCCCTGAAATTCTGCCTGTTATTAGTGATAAGGACGGAAAAGAATGGACTTGTGAACTTACGAATGTACCAAGCTTGCGTTTGTCAGATAATGAAGAGAGCAATAAAATTGAGTTGCAATATGTAGAAAAGATGGCCGATGTGAAACTATCGTTTATCAATACAGAGGGTAAAGAACTAGCTCGCGCTAAAACGTTAAGCATGCAAGTTGGTACAGAAATTAACATGAATGATTATTTAACTGTCACAGATAATGAAGGTGTAGAGTGGGATTTCGAGTATGCAAGGCCAAACAAATTAGTTATTGGCGAAGACAGTCAAAATAATAGAATTACATTTGTATATGATGTTACGAGAGTTAGTGTCCTAATTAACTTTGTGAATAAGGCAGGCACAAAACTAAAGGAACCAATGACGGTGAAAGCGATTGCGGATAGAAGGTATACCGCTAAGATTGAACCGATTATTGAGGACGAGAACGGAAGAGCCTGGGTATATATTAGTGAGGCAGCAGCGTCCATTACTCCTGTTGAAAATGAGGAGAATGTCATTAATTTGGTTTATGACGAAATGAAGACGGGAGTCGTTACTTCATTTGTGGACGAGGATGGAAACAAGATTATTGACGATCTTGTGGAGTTTATCCAAGTGGGAAAACAATACTCAGCAAAATATGAAGAGAGAGTTCATGACATGCAGGGAAGACTTTGGCAGTACGCTTCTTCGGCTACGCAGCTTTTGAAGGTAAAGCCGGATAAAAACGAGATCAAAGTGGTATATCACCCTGTATATAGTAAAGTTACTGCTAAAATTGTCAATGAAAATGGAAGAAGTATTGTAAGAGATATTGTGGAAGATGTACAAGTGGGAAGCACTTATACAGTAAAAGACCTTGGAACAATTAAAGATGTAAACGGCAGATTGTGGCAGTCAAAGGATCAGAAGAGTATTGAAATTTCTGAGGACGAAAAACAAAATGTTATGTCTTTAACATTTGAGCCGTTATTGGTAAATGTTGTAGTGAAGTATTTGGACGACGAAAGCAAAGAGATTACAGCGCAGAAGACGACTTTGCTACAAGCAGGAGAGATTTATACGCCTGATATGCCTTTGAAGCTAGACGACAAGGAAGGCAAGAGATGGAAGTTGCTTGCTTCTAACGAAAAACAGTATACAGTAAATGAGCGCGAAGAAGATAACAAGATTTCGATATACTACGAGAAAGATTTGACGAGCGTCAAATTATCTTTCAAGGATATGTATTCGAATACTTTGCTAGACGACGTTACTGTGGAATGGCAGATTGGAGATAAGTACTCACCAAAAGCATATGACAGAATCAAAGACAAAAACAACGCTAGATGGTCTTTTGAATCTAGTGAGCCAAAGACGATGGTTGTCAAGGAAAAGAATAATCACTTTATCTTGATATATGGTGAAATTCGTACGAAAGTTATCATTCGATTTGTGAATATCGTGGACAACACTGCGATTAAAGAACCGGAGATTGTGACTGCGAAACTTGGTGCTAGCTATATTCCAAATATTCAGCACGAAATGATTGATACGAATCGATTAAATTGGACGTACGTGGGAGAAAAAGAAATATCGATTACGACGCAAGAAGAAGAGCAAGATAATATTATTACTTTAAAGTATGAGCCTCATAATGCGGAAGTCGTTGTGAAGTATTTGGATGCAACAGGAAGATCCATCGTGGACGACAGCGTGAAAGCAATGCAGATTGGGCGCGAAGTACAGATTAAGAGAATCGAGAAAGTATATTCTGCCGATAAATTGGGATATGCACTTAAGAATATGAGTAATACAGTGGTTCGTGTGACGGAGGATGTTAGCAAGAATACTGTTATTTGCGAATATGTTCCTCTTCTTGGAAAAGTCATGGTTGTTTATCGAAATGGCGATGGACTAGATTTGATAAAACCTTTGAATAAAGAATTGCAGGTGGGCTCAAAATTCAAAGCGGAGATTATTGATAAAGTCATTGACAACAGTGGTAAGCATTGGAACTATGCGGGAGAAGAAGATGTTTCTATCATTGTTCCGGAGGAAGACAAAACAGTAGAATTACATTATGAGCCAGCGTTAAAGAAAGTAAGAGTTCAGTTCCTTGATGCAACGGGAATTGAAATCGATAAGGCAACAGAAGAGCTAATCCAAGTCGGAGAAGTGTATGTACCTCATATGGAAGAAAAACTTCTAGATAGTGAGGGCAAGTCTTGGAAGTATGTATCTTGTGATAAAAAAGAAATTGTTGTTTCAGAGGACGAGACACAAAATGATATTATTGTAAAATATGATAAGGAATTGGTAGACGTCAATATTAACTTTGTGAATGGAGATGGCAAGACAGTAAGAGCGTCCGAAAATATCAAGGCACAGTTAGGCGACGTACTAAAGTACCAAGCTCCTGAAACTGTGATTGATAGAGATGGATTGGGCTGGGAATTGTCAGCGCCTGATCACGAATTTAAAATTGCCAATACCACGAATCAATTTACCATTTCCTATGTGCCTTATCTTGTCAATGTATATGATAAATTCGTCAATGAAAATGACGAAGAAATTGCAGAATCGGTTGTTTCAAAGCAACAAGTGGGAACGAAATATGAGCCAACCATCAAAGAATTTTTATTGGATAGTGAAGCGAGAGAATGGCTACACGTGGATAGCAAGCTTTTTGGAAAGAGTACAGCTATCAAAGTTTCGGCTGACGAGACAGTAAATAATGCCATCATAAAATACAAGCCTAGTCTTGCGGATGTCACCATTTTATACGTGGACCCATTAGGCATGAATATCAAGAGTAAGACGGTTGAGAAGGCACAAATAGGAAGCGAATTTTCTGCTAATATCATTGAGAGGATTACGGATAATAAAGGCAATAAGTGGACGTATAATCCGAATACGAAAAATCAAGTCAAAGTACAAAAAGAGGGTACAGTGCTTACACTTTCTTATGAGGAGCAAAAAGCGATCGTTATCTTTAAGTATCAAGACGAATTTGGCAATCGTTTGAAAGCGCCGAAGAAGAGTTTGGCACAAGTGGGAATGAGCTTTATTCCAGAACCTGATTCTGTCATTGAAGACGACCAAGGAAGAGTTTGGGAGTATAAAGAGAGAGATTTAGAGTCTATCGAAATTAAGGATACAGAGCAGGATAATGTTTTTGTTATGACATATATTCCGCTAAGAGTAGACGTGACTGTATTTATTAGAAATAATCGTGGAGAAGAAATTGCGCCTGCTATGACGCTAAAAGCACCGCTTGGTGCAATGTATACACCAAATGTAGATAACACGATTACGGACGAAAATTCACTGATGTTTAAACTTGTAAAAATGGAGCCAGAGGCACTTCGTATTAAAGAAACACCAATTGGTGCTAAGAATGTGAATGTATTTAATTTGACGTATGAGCCTGTGTATAGTACAGTGACAATCAAGTATCAAGATATTGATGGCAATTCTTTGCGTGACGACGAGAAGCAGCAACTACAAGTTGGTACGAAGTTTACTCCTAAAATGATTCAATATATTAAAGATAGAAGAGACAATCAATGGGAGTTAGTAACAAGTGAAGAAGTATCGCTACGTGTGATGGAAAATGTGAAAGAAAATGTCGTGAAGTTTGTGTATGAGATTGCAAAGGCGGATGTAATCATTCGATACAAAGATACAGAGGGCAACAGCATTAAGGAAGAGGATAAGTTTAATATTCAAATCGGAAAAGAATTTGTTCCGAATGCGCCAGGAACTTTGCTAGATAGTGCTAACCGTAAATGGAGTTTCTTTAGCTGTGAGCCTGTCAAACTAAGAGTGGGCAGTATTAACAATGTTGTGACTGTTTTGTATCAAGAGGAAAAGGCGACGGTTTTAGTAAAATACAGAGACGAGACAGGCAAGCAATTAAAGGGTGACGATAGAGTGCTTGTTCAAATCGGAACGATATTTAAACCAAAAGTAAGCTCTAAAGTAATTTATGACGAAAATGAGATTTGGAGATTTTCTCATTTCGAACCTGGCGAAATAACCGTTTCTGAAAATGCAAGTGAAAATGTTATTTCACAAATTTATACGAATAAGCAGGGCGGCGCCGCAGCATCGATAGAAGAAAGTACAGAGGAAATGACCCATCATATTTCTGAAGCGGAAACAAAAGTGGAGCCTGAAGTAGCAATCGAGCAAAGCGTAGAAACGACAGAAGTTGTGCCAGAAGTTGAGGAGACGAAAGGGTATGTATATCAAAATACAAAACTAAAGAAGCTAGACAATGTTACTCTTTTGAATGACAATGAAAAGGCAGCAATAGAGAAGATAAACATTTTGAACAATGATATCATTAAGAAGTTACGCGAAAATCCAAATGGCGGAAGTACTGTTCTTTCAGAGACTGCGACATTTATAGACCAAGAGAAAGAAATTGTCAATAACAATTTAGGAAATATTATCTTAAATGATAAGACGGGAAGTAGGCTTTTGAAAGTATTTGAAATTGCGACAGAGCCAGTCGAAAGCGATAAATTGTTTGACACAATGCAACAAAGAAAAGCCGTTTTAATGACAGATTACTTTATGAACAATGCGCTAAGTGATGGCGAGCAAGCAATGTATATTTGCTCGAAAGGGAAGAATGATCAGCAGATAGAATTAATTCGTGCGGCGAAAGGAAATGCAACAGAAATCAATGAGGCTTGGCTTCAAATTGCTTATGAAAAGTTGATGCTAGAAAATTATTATCGTGCAAGAAGTGCTGTAAAGGATAGCTATTTCACAGACGAGGCAAGCAAAGCACAGTTATCAGAAGAAATTAATGTTGCACTAAGTAACATGCTTGTGAACCAGACGTATAACTTGGTAATCAAAGATAATTTGAATTTATACCAAGAAACAGAATTACGAGCATTGTACAGATTACTAAATCCAATGCAGAAAAATAAGTTAATGGAAAAGGTAAATAAGATAGCAGATGGAAGACAGAGAAAGGCTGTAACGAAGAAGATAGGAACATTGTAATTTTGCAGTGGCAGTATATTTTACTGCCACTCTTTTATGCTACTGTAACAGCTTTCTTACGAAAGAATGTGTCGACTTTTGTCGACGTGTTTTTCTTGACACAGAAATAATATACCATTAATATAATAATTGACTTCATACTTTTGGGGGCAAGGTATGGCCGACAAGGCGATACTTTGCCCTCATTTTTAGAAAATTCTTAAAAACATGGTTGAATGCAGAAAAAGTAGTGGAGCATTATGTGCTCCACTACTTTTTTAGTCGCCGTAAATTTTGTAATTCACATCTGGAAAAATTTTGTCCTTTTCTTCTAAGTCTTCTAAGTAATCTTCGTTGATTTCGTTTTTGTCTATCATATCGGCGAGTGCGTTAAATCTGCCGACGTGGTCTTTGATACGCTTGTGTGCGTATTCTACCATCGTGTTTCCTGTAATGATAAATGGCCAGTCACTGCTTTGGGCAAGCAAGACTTCGCGCGCACATTGTTTTAAGGCTCTTTCTTGCAGTGGGTAAGGGGTTCGATAGTTTTCGGCAAGGCAAGTCATGCGTTCTCCGATGCGATGTAAATGCCTGTAGATGTAGTCGTTCCCTGGGTTTAGCCAGACTTCATTGTAGCCGTGTGCGCCCCAAGTGGAAATGGCTGGGCTGCATTCTTGAATGTCTGGATATTTTTCTAAGTATTCGCTTGGCGTGATTAATTCAAAAGTGTTTTGGTTGTAATAAATTTTTTTGAATAAAACGTATAGCCAGTATGGTCCCTCATACCACCAGTGCCCATATAATTCTGCGTCGTACGGACAAGTGATAATGGGCGGATTTACCATAGATGGTGCCACTTTATTAATTTGTTCTATTCTGGACTGAATAAAGTGGTCTGCCTGCATTTCTGCGACTGCCATTGCTTTAGAGTTGTTGTACGTTTCTTTGTAATCTGTTTTTCCTGTTATCTTGCAATATTTGATTCCCGTGTCTACGCGATGGCCACTTTTGGCAACGTATGGCTTGATGTAATCCCAGTCTAGTTCATAACCAATATCTTTATAAAATTCGCGATAGTTTGGGTCGCCTGGGTAGCCGCAGATAGAGCTCCACACTTGCTTAGAGCTTTCCATATCTCTCCCGAAAGCAACAATTCCTTTCGGCGAGATAATGGGCGCTACTGTACCGTATAGAGGCTTTGGATTGGCATTTGTAATTCCGTGAGATTCTAATATCACGTATTTGATATCAAATTCACTTAAAGCATCTTGCAATTCAGGAACATAAGCACATTCCGAAAGCCACATTCCTTTTGGGGCTCTTCCAAAATATTTTTTGTAAGTATCTACGCCTGCACAAATTTGGGCACGTACGGCATTTTTCGTTACATTGAGTAATGGCAAAAATCCGTGTGTCGCAGGGCAAGCAAGTATCTCCAAAAATCCAGCATCTTGAAAATGTTTAAAACCTTTTAAAAGTTGAAAACCATATTTATTTTTATATACTTTGTAATACTCTTTAAAATTGTAGTAATACATTTTTGCTAAGTCATTTAACTCTTTGTTATCAGCTGTTCTACGAATTTCTTTTTTCGCAAGCCAAATTCTTTCTAACAAATATTTTCTGTATCTTTGCTGAAGCAAATCGTCGTCAAGCATTGTAATCAGAGGAGAAGAGATATTCATAGTAATGCGAAACTTTACGCCCTCTTGCTCTAATTTATCAAAGTATATAAGAAGAGGAATGTATGTCTCGGACATTGCTTCAAAAAACCAGCGCTCTTCTATGTATAATTAAATTTCCGGATGGTGCACGTAGGGCAAGTGTGCGTGCAAGACAAAGTTAAGATAGCCTTTGGACATGCTTATTACCTCCTCTTAAAAAATTTGTGTGAAAACCGTAGGGGCAGCGTAATACGCTGCCCGCACATAAGATGTAAATGATAAACACGGGCCGCGTGATACGCGACCCCTACAATTTTTATTTCATACTATTTGAACTAATATTATCTTCTATTCCAAACGGTAAATCGCCATAATCTTGACGTAGCCTTTGCTTTGGAATATTCACTCTCATTTTCTTCGTATCAAGGCAAATATAATTTTTGAATAATATTTCCTCATTTTCATTTTCGAATGGAAGCGGAGTACTATTCGGAATAGTCACGTGATTAGACATATAAATATCGGCAAATTTGTCGTGAAATGTTCTTCCGAGCTCTACTTCGTATTCACAATTTTCGTCTTCTACATCAATGTAGTAGTTGTTTGCAAAAGGGTCAATAGGGATATCGTAAAAATAATTTTTGGTAAGATTAATAATTCGAAGAATAGGAGTAGACTTTGCATAGTCAAAATATTTCTTCGAAAATTCTTGAATCGTTTGGTCAGAAATATCCCAGTACACATACATACGCTTTGGAGATTGAACAAGTAAGCGTACGACTGTCTCGTCATATTTAATTGGTAACTCGTAGTATTCAGACTTGTTATGTAGCACTGTTCTACGTACCTCCCTTTTTCTTTTGCAAAACAATATTATCACTAATTAATGATACCGCAATGAGATATAAATAGCAAGATGTTTTTGTAAAAAATTATAAAAAGGCAGGCTCAATAAAGAGTCTGCCAAGATAATATTAAAATGTAGCATTTGCAATGGGGTGCATTAGTACTCGATAGACTTTATCGTCTTGAGCATGATACATTCCTGTGGATGCAATACCGCGGTCCTCCCATGTGGGATCAGCATTCACCCAAGCGTCTTCACTTTTGAATTTTACCCATTCATGATTTGCTTCTTCATTCATAACTAATATACACTGGATACCAGACATATTGGTGATAAACTTGAATGTATCAGCGTAGCACGAACATGCACCTCTACCTTCTAAGATGGCACCCATGATTGTTTGATTATAACTGCCATTTCCGTATGTGAGAACACTACATACAAAATTTTTGGCGTTTTGGGTACCAGTCGGCACATCGCCAGTGATAGAGTATTTCCTTTCATACGCTTTCCAAAAGTCTTCAATTTTATTTTCATATTCTGAATCGAAAACCTGGAAGTCCGGCCGCAATGCCATTTGGTGTGTCCATGAACCAGTGTAGACCAAAGTTACTAAAAGCATTTTGGTGTTCAAAGAAGTTGCAAACTTGTTGTTCTGTCGAAATGTTGCATTGAGAGCATTGAGCTTTTCGGTGATAGTTTCAAGCAGCTGACAATTTCCGGAAATGCTAATATATGTTGGAAGAAACCACTCTAGCATTTCGATGTCAAGAATAGCCACTGCTTCTTCCGTCACTTTTAGTGTAAGGCTCTCATACAATTCCTCTTTGGCAGGAATGGCATTAACTGCTTTCGAAGCAGTTAGCGGATGCTCAATTAAGCATAGAATGCAATAGTTAAGTTCACGAACGGTCAATTGCTCCAACCGAGTTTTTAAAAGGATTGCCTCGATTTGATACTCTTTGAGTTTTAGTAATAGGGCAAGTTCTTTTACAAGATTTTCTCGGGTTGGCTCTTCCTCAAATTTAACTTCCTTCCCAGTCAGCCAACTTAGCATAGCACTAATTTGTTGGGCGGTTGCTGGGTGTAGAGAAAAGTAGCTTTTCCCAACCTTGTACATACCTTTGTCTTCCATGAGAGAAGACAAATAATGTTTTGCGTCGCCGGCTTTGTTGTTCCCCATCGAGGGGGAATGTGCATCAATAGAGCTGGCTTCGGCAAAGAGCGTTGCCATAGCGACGGTCAAGACAACAAGGAGCGCAACTAGCATCTTTTTCATGATTGTTTTCCCTTTCGCATTCAGTGTTAATAAGCGCATCTTACTATATTTTAATATCAATACTTTCTACTGAAAGTAAAAAGCTGAATCCAGCTTTTACCTTAAAAAATGGATAGCGGAGGAAATTATATACTATTCTTCCGGACTATGTCAATATCTATATTTTCAAAAATTCGATAATATTTTTACAAAATGCTTGAAAAAGTTTTTCGCTTTGTATATCATATATTTAGAATAGTCGAAAGGGTGAAATGCGTATTTCCGTATGCATAGGGGGAGTATATTAGATGTTCACCGCTTAAATTAACAAAGGAGGAAGTTTTGAATGAGAATTATGATGCTTTCTTGGGAATATCCGCCAAGAATTGTGGGGGGAATTGCCAGAGTTGTTCACGACTTGTCACATAATTTTGCAAAGCAAGGTCACGAAGTTCACGTGATTACTTATCAAGAGGGAGATACGAAAGAATTTGAAAAAGACGGCGATGTGTATGTCCATAGAGTGACGAATTATCCTATTAATGCCAATAATTTGATTGATTGGGTAATGCAGCTTAACTTTTGTATGATTGAGAAAGCGGCTGATGTGATAAAAGAGTTCGGAAAATTTGATGTGCTTCATGCGCACGATTGGCTAGTGGCGTATGCGGCAAGAGCACTTAAGAGAACCTATAGACTTCCTTTGGTTGCAACGATTCACGCGACAGAAAGCGGAAGAAATAAAGGAATTCACAATAGTTCACAGGGCTATGTGAATGATGTGGAATGGATGCTTACGTATGAAGCAGGCAATGTGATTTGTAACAGCCAATATATGAAAAATGAGATTAGGAATTTGTTTGGCAAACCATATGAAAATATTCACGTAGTGCCAAACGGCATTAATGTCAATAAATTTGATGGACAGGAAAGAGACTGGGATTTTAGAAGAAATTATGCTGCGGATAATGAAAAGATTATTTTCTTTGCAGGCAGAATTGTGAATGAAAAGGGAATTCAAATTCTTTTCCAAGCGGCGCCTAAAATTTTAGCAAATTATCCAAATGTAAAGTTTGTTATTGCGGGCCGTGGCCCTTGCATGGACGAGCTTAAGGGCTTAGCAGATTACCTTGGCATTTCACAAAAGGTATACTTTACAGGATATTTGAATGATGTGCAAATCACGAAGATGTATAAATGTGCTGATATTGCTACTTTTCCAAGTTTGTATGAACCATTTGGTATTGTGGCATTAGAGGGAATGCTTGCAGGATGTGCGACGGTTGTTTCTGACGCAGGTGGACTTAACGAAATTGTTTCTCACGGAATTGATGGAATGAAGTCTTATGCAGGTAATCCAAATTCGCTTGCTGACTCGATTTTAGAAGTTTTGTTTAATGAGCAGCTTTGCAGACAAATTGCAGAGAATGCGAAAGAGAAAGTGGTTAAAGAATTTAATTGGGATACGATTGCGAAGAGTACTATGAAAGTATATAAAGAGACAATCAAGGCTTGCAAAGTGCCTAAGGTAAAATTTGATGCTTTAGCCGCAAGCGAGAACGTAGGGACAGCGACTGAGATTGATGGAAAAGACACGACGATTACAACTGGCACAACAGATAGGGAGATTAGTATTTTGCCGAATCCGATGAAGAGGAAGATTAAAGGCACTGTTTAATGGAAATTCGCATGAAAATCGGCACCATACTACGGTAAAGAAATGAATTATTATAAGAAAAATATCAAAAAATGCTCTAGTGTGTACTAGAGCATTTTTGTGTGTTTATTCCTTTTCTGCTGCGTCAAGAACATGCTTGATTTCGTCGCCGATTAAGACTTCGTTTTCGAGCAGGGCACTTGCAAGTGCTTCCAGCTGTTTCCTGTGTTCAGAGACAACCTGATAGGTTTTAGCAAACAGGTCTTTTAGGATCTTTTGAACAAGTTCTTCGGATGCAGCATAGAATTTTTCGGAAGCGAATCCTACGTCGTCGTCAAGGACAATAGGCCCGAAATCTTCGTCCATGCCAAATGCTTGAACCATCAGCGTCGCATCAGAGTTGGCAGCTGCCAAGTCAGAGGTAACACCAGACGTTGTCTCACCATAAATTAGCTTTTCTGCTGCCATTCCGCCGAGAGAGTAGATAATATCATACTCGATTTCATGACGGAATTTGCAGTACTTTTCTTCGCCAGCTTCTTCGAAAGTGAGACCCAAAGACTGCGCACGAGGCGTAATTTCTACTCGGCCCAGAATGTATTCTGGATTGGTGTAGTAGGCCGCAATGACATGGCCGGCTTCGTGATAAGCCGTGGATTCCCGTTCTTTCTCAGAGAGCTTGTTATACTCTTCACCAGCAGCCATTTGCAAAATGGTTTCGTGGAAGTCCTTGAACGAAACTTCCAAAGAGCCCTGACGTGCTACACGGTTTAACGTTTCCTTGACGATAAACTCGATGTCCTTAGGATACATTCCCATCGTGTTTCGGGAAAGCCGCTCAAGCATTGCGTCGTCCAGCTCGATATTAAACTCTGCGAGATACTTTGCAAACAACTCTTTTCGCGTCTCAAGAGTAGGTGGCATAATAGGAATCACCTTGTTGAGATTGAAAAGGTTCTCTGCAAAATAAAACGGCGGAAGTTGAATCGTTGAAGAAGCTGTAGACAGGAATACAACCGTGTTTTCGCTTCCCTTAATTTTAGTAGATAAATGGTGGTGAAAAAGCATTTGCGGCTCGCTGGGGAGATTTTCGCTTGCTGTGAAATTCTCAAAATTCAGAATGCAGGCGGGTAAGGTATCGGAGATGCTGAAGATTAAATCAACAATCTCGACCACTCTCTTGGGGAAAGCATTAAATGCAGAGACGTCAATGACGATTAAAGGAATGCCAGACTCCTTTGCGAGTGCTTTAATCAGAGGCGTTTTGCCAGAGCCAGGTGCGCCGGCAAGCAGGTAACGAGTTGTCGGCCGCAGTACGCTTTCGTCTAAGTACAAGTCCATATTGAGCAAGAAGTTTAGCGCATCTTTCAAGTTCTCCTTTTCATTTTTCATTCCAATTAAATCGTCGAAGCCCTGCGATAACTCTTCCGGGAAATACACTTTCGCGTAATACTTGGTCTCAAGTTTTTGGATTTTCTGCTCGAGAACAGAACCGCGGACATGTGCAGAAATAGTTTCAATTATCCTCATAATGGAAAGTCCTCCTTATGATTTTTGGTGATAAATTTCGACACGCTCATTATATAACGGTAAAGGAAATATGTCAACAAGAAAATAATTAAAAATTTTAGTCATAAAGAATACAACCCTCTAATATAAATGAACTAAACAATAGGTGTACAAACACGTAAATAAAAGGAGGGTAATGTAATGGAAAATTACACTATATACCAAGATATAGCAACCAGAACGAATCGGAGATATTTACATTGGGGTGGTGGGGCCAGTAAGGACTGGAAAATCAACTTTTATCAAGAACTTTATGAATTTGGCTGTGATACCGAATATCAAAGACGATTATAAAAGAGAAAGGGCAAAGGATGAGCTTCCACAAAGTTCGAATGGCAGAACGATTATGACGACAGAGCCTAAGTTTATTCCGAATGAAGCTGTGGAGATGGTTTTGGGCGATAATGTAAAATTCAAGACGAGAATGGTGGATTGCGTAGGTTTTTTGGTAAAGAATGCGCTTGGCTATATGGAGGACGATTTGCCAAGAATGGTGAATACACCTTGGTTGGAAGAGCAGATACCATTTGAGGAAGCGGCGGAAATTGGTACGAAGAAAGTCATTGACGAGCATTCTACGATTGGTATTTTGGTGACGACGGATGGCAATGTGACGGGAATTGCGCGTGAGGACTACGTGGAGGCAGAGGAGAAAGCAGTTAGAGAGCTAAAGGCGCAAGGAAAGCCATTTGTGATTGTACTTAATACGAATATTCCAAATGCGCCTGAGACAGCGGCGCTTGCCAATGATTTGCAATGTAAATATGATGCACCAGTTGTGGTTGTGGATTGTGCGAATTTGAATGAGAATGATATTAATGCAATTTTAGGAAAGATTTTGTATGAATTCCCGATAACGGAGATTGATATTAATTTGCCGAATTGGGTGGATACGTTAGAGCCTACGCATTGGCTTCGCGGCTCGCTAATGGATATTATCAAGAGTTCGTTTAAAGAGATTAAAAATCTAAGACAACTAGATAGTGTGATGCAGCAAGCGGCAGATAATGATGTTGTCAGTCAAGTGGTAGTGGACGAAATCAAGCTAGATAGCGGCGTTGTGAAGCTACGCTTAGAATTGGATAGCAAACTATTCTATAGCGTACTTACTGAGATTTCAGGGTTGGATGTCAAAGAAGAGGGAGATTTGTTTGGTATCGTGGCAGAGCTTGCCCAAAGCAAGAAGAGTTATGATAAGATTGCGATGGCCTTAAATGATGTGAAGCGAAAGGGCTACGGCATTGTGACGCCAAATATTGAAGATTTGTCATTGGAGGAGCCGGAGATTATTAAGCAGGGCTCGAAGTTTGGGGTAAAATTAAAGGCACACGCCCCAAGCCTTCACATTATCAAAGCGGACATCGAAACGGAAGTATCTCCAATCGTGGGAAGCGAGAAACAATCTGAAGAATTAGTTAATTACTTATTAAAAGAATTTGAAGACGACCCAACCAAGATTTGGCAATCGAATATTTTTGGTAAGTCACTGCATGAGCTAGTAAATGAGGGCTTGCAGAATAAACTATATAAGATGCCAGAAGACGCACAGTGCAAGCTTCAAGAGACACTTGAGAGAATTATCAATGAGGGAAGCGGAGGATTAATCTGCATTATATTATAACTGTAGGGGCAGCGTATCACTCTGCCCCTACATTTTTATATTGACACTCGAACTAACGTTTGATATAATTAAGACGTAGCGATAGAAGGAGATGATATATGGAAGAATTAGTTTTAAAAGAAGCGGGTGTTGAAAATCTTATCTACGAGATAAGAGGAAAGCAAGTAATGTTAGACAGTGATTTGGCTAGATTATACCAATGTAAGAATGGGACAAAAACAATTAATTTGGCTGTGAAAAGGCATTTAGCAAGATTTCCAGAAAGATTTATGTTTCAGTTAACTAAGGATGAGTATTTTTCGATTTTAAGGTTTCAATCTGTAAGCTTGAAATTAAATAATCAAGATTTGAGGTTTCAAATTGAAACCTCAAACGAGCAAGAGAGCAAATATGGTGGTAGAAGATATCTACCATATGCATTCACAGAGCAAGGTGTTGCAATGCTTGCTACAGTGTTGAAGACAGAAGTGGCAGAAAAGGTTAGTATTCAAATAATGGATGCTTTCGTCTCAATGCGCAAATATATTTCTAGTAATTTGCTAGAGCAAAAATTTATTAATAATCAAGTAATGAAAAATACAGAAGATATTAAGCTTTTGCAAGAATCTTTTAAGAAATTTGAAGAGAGAAAAATAGTAAATGAAATTTATTTCAATGGGCAAATTTATGATGCATATTCTAAAATTTTAGACATTACGCAGGAAGCAAAAGAAGAGTTAATTATTATTGATGGATATGCAGATAAGACTGTGCTAGATATTGCAAGAAAGTTAAAATGTGAAGTTATTCTTATTACAAAGACTCAAAGTAGTATTTCAAAAATAGATATTTCTAAATATAATTCCCAATATTCGAATTTGAAAATTGTATATGATAATAGCTTCCATGATAGGTATTTTATACTGGATGGCGATAAGGTTTATCATTGTGGAACATCGATAAATCATGCGGGAAGTAGGACATTTTCTATAAATTTGCTAGAGGATAAAATCGTTAAGAAGAGTTTGATTGAAAATATAAATCAGATAATATATGAATACAGGCTGTAGGGGCAGCGTGATACGCTGCCCGTGTGAATGCATATATCGTTAAACCACAATTGTTTTATAATTTGTATAAGTTACCATTCCAGGTTTGGCGCCTGGAATTTTTTTGACGTTTTTTACTAGAGTGTAATCGACAGAGACTTTGCCTTGGGCTTTTGCCTGACTATGTTTGCTGGCAAGTTCTGCGGCGTAAAGTAAGACTTCGTCAGGAATTTCGCTACTTCTTATAATCACATGGCTTCCGTGAATGTCCTTCGTATGTAGCCAAGTATCTGTTTTGTTGGCGATTTTAAAAGTCAGTTTATCGTTTTGCGTATTGTTTTTGCCCACCAAAATCTCAATGCCGTCTTTTTCGTATGTTAAAAATTGAGTAGGGGTGGATTGAATCTTCTTTTTGTTAGAAATAGATTGCTTGACAATTCCTTGCGCGATAAGCTCGCTTTTTATTTCTTCTAAATCTTCTATCTGACTGCACTCGTTAATTTGATAACGCACTGTTTCTAGGTAGTCAATATTTTTTTCATAATCTTCTTTTTGCGAAGCGGCATGATTTAGTGCACTTTTTAGTTTAGCATATTTTTTAAAATAATGTTGAGCGTTTCTAGAAGGGGAATAGCTTTCATTTAAACGAATAACAACTGGATGATTGTTATCGTAGAAATTTTCAACTTCTATTTCCTTCATGCCTTGCTTCATACGATAAATATTGCTTGTAATTAATTCGCCATATTGCTTGTATTTTTCAGCGTTTTCAGCTTCGGTAATGATTTCATTTACTCTCTCTAAATTTTTGGTGTATTTTGTTAGTTGTGTGGACACTTCTCGCTGCAATTCCGCCTTTTTATTATTTAAATTTTCTGCTATTTCTTTTTCGTGATAAAAGTTATCTAAAAAGTCTGAAATAGGCATAGTTGTCTGACTATTCGTGGAGTAGAGCGATAGGTCGAAGTGATAGTCATTGCCAATTTCTATTAAATTTGCTAATCCCTCTTGAATGTTGTACATTAAAATATTGAGATTAGAGTATAAATCGGTAATGTTGTTTTTGGTGATATCTTCAGAAATATGCAAATAGTCGCAAAGACTGTTGGTGAAGGTTCTGCTAAAACCAGTAAATTCATTGGCTAATCTTTGGCTAAAAGTGAAAGTATCACTTGCTGGCCTTAAAAGAGCGTTTTGAATTGCCATGGCAAAATCTTGAAGAGACATCCCAATAAAATTTTCTCTTTCTTGATTTTGTGGGAAGTCATATTCTCTTGCTGGCAAAATCTCTCTAAGAGAGCTCATTTCAGCGTCTACATGCTTTAGACTGTCAATGATTTTGTTATCATTATTAGTAAGAATGATGTTACTATGTTTTCCCATTAATTCTACAATCAAATGAATTTTTCTTTTATCACCAAAATCGTCAAGGCCTTCGAAGGTAAAAATGATAATTCTATCTAACTCATTTTGGGTAACACTTACAACCTTATTTCCTTGTAAATATTTTCTAAGTACCATGCAAAATTGAAATGCCTTAATCGGATTTTCTCTTTCGTATTGACTAAAATGTACTCTAGCGCGACTAGGATTGGCAGAAATGAGCAATTTAAGTTTTCCTTGGGTAGAGTGTAGGCTTATCACAATTTCCTGTTTATTGGGCATATTTATCTTTTCCACACGTGCGTCGATTATATTTTTATTTAATTCACTGACAATAGCTTTTGTCACAATTCCATCAAATGCCATAAAAATCTCTCCTTTTCAGTGGTATTATACACGAAAATATGGGAATTTACAATTACTAAAAAAGTGATATAATAGAGGCATATTGGTAGGGGAGGAAAATATATGAAAAAGGCAATTTATGTCATTATTGCGCTTGTTGCAGTAGCCTTATTTATTTTTTTGTGGCAAACAAGGACGATCATGTATCGAAATACGGAATTTAGATTTTCGTTTAAATATAGTGCTAGATGGGAAGAGAAATATAATGAGAGTACACTGATTACGCTTAGAAATTCTAATGGTAGTGTGGAAATCAACGTTATTGCAAGGGAAAACACGGAAGGATATAGCAAAAGCGTTTCGGAGCTAGGGGAAGGATATATTAATCTTTTGAAAGTGTTTAATGAAGAGGCGACGTATGAAGTACTAAGTGACGAAACGATTATGATAAATGGAAATAAAACGAAAGCGCAGAAAGTATCTTTCAAAGAAACAAAAAAGGGCAATACAGAATGCGAAACGGCTGTGCTAATTCCTGTGTCTAATCGAGAAATTACCATTACTATCCGAGGAACAGAAGAGGGAATGAAGAAGAACGAAAAACAAATTAATAAGGTAATTGATAGTATCAAAATCTATTAAAAAAGATCGTACATTGTACGATCTTTTTTTGGTGGGCAGGGGTGGATTCGAACCACCGTAGACAATGTCAACAGATTTACAGTCTGCCGCCTTTAGCCACTCGGCCACCTACCCATATTATATTCACTTTTGGTGGATCTTCAGGGACTCGAACCCCGGACCGACCGGTTATGAGCCGGTTGCTCTAACCAACTGAGCTAAAGATCCGTTTGTCGGCCACAGATAAAAGTATAGCTTAAGTGCTTTTGATTGTCAATAGATTTTTTTAAAAAATCATAAAATTCCGCTATGTAATTGACATAAATTAAGTACTGTTGTATAATGTCATTGGAAAGAAATTTTGATTAAGCGAGCCGGACGGGCCGACCCATTTTTACTACAACTACGAAAAATCTACAGAAAGGAGAATGGAAAATGTGGTGGTTACTTCTCTTACTACTCTTGTTTGGCGACACTGACGACCGGCGCACTCTCAAGGGGTTTGGAATTTTCCTTCTCCTTGTCTGGTTCCTACTGACCCGACATTAAAAAAACGCCCAACTGGGCGTTTTTTGTTGTTATATCTTTAAAGTTAAAGTGATGGCGTAGCCTCTTCCTCGGTGACATATTTATTGATTTCTGCAGCGATGTCTTCCGTAGCACTGACATCTATTACTACTCCTAAACTATAATTTGCTAAATATGTGTTTTGCACTTTCTTGATGCCTAGTTCTTCAAGTGCGCTTTGGTCTAGTAGGTACCAGTCTTCACCAGCGTCAACAGGATTACCGTCGCTGTCTCTTCCTATAATTGGTGCTTTTGTTCCAATATATTCATATGTTTTAGGCGAAATAACACCGCCTGTGCTTGCTTTGGCTGCCTCTCTTCTTACTGCATCTAAAACTGTTTGGTAATTCTCTTGTTGTTTTTGCTCTTTCGCTTCTAGAATCAATCTATTTCCCACAATAATGCTAGTAGAGGAGATTAAGATTATGACAATTACTGTAATAACGACAGAAGCAAGTGTAACACCATTTTCTTTCTTCATATGTATTTCCCCTTTCAAAATTCACAGATATTACTTATATTATACCATTTTTCGCTAATGAAAGCAATAATTCCTACCTTTAAAGCATACATTTTTGAACGTTATAATTTTCAATCACAGGGAAGAAATTTTTTGCTATTTCTTTAAAATAGTTTCCGTCGTCGCTCGAGTAGAAGGATAACTCTCCCGTGTTTTCCGCCAGAAGGTTATTTTGCTCTAAGTATTCTTTGGCATAAAGTGCAGAGTAGTGCCCCGCATTCATTAGTTTTATTTTTTCGCCTAACTGTGTTTGAATTGTATTTTTTAAGATGGGGTAGTGCGTGCATCCCAATATCAATGAAGTAATGTCAGATTTTTCAAACGCGGATAAATACTCTTTTACGGCGAGTTTTGCTATTTCTGAATCAGCGAAGCCTTCCTCAACAATGGGAACAAAGAGAGGACAAGCGATAGAATGTATTTTGGTATGCGGAGAATATTGATGTATTTCGTTTTCCCATGCCTGACTTTTGATGGTTGCTTTGGTTGCAATGACGCCGATAGAGCTATCTTTGACTGCTTTTGCTGTAGGCGAGATAATATCAATGATTGGCAAATCAAAAGATTTTACTAAGTCTTGATATGCGATGGCGCTTGCCGTTCCACACGCGATTACAATTAATTTTACGTTTTGCGATATTAAAAACTCTGTAATTTGTTTTGAAAATTCTACGATGGTATTTTTCGACTTTGAGCCATAAGGAAGTCTGGCCGTGTCGCCGAAGTATATGTAATTTTCGTTTGGCAGTTCTTTTAGGTATTCTTTTAATACCGTTAGTCCGCCAACTCCAGAATCGAATATGCCGATTGGCCTATTATCCAAATGAATCACCTCTCATAATCATTATATATGAATAAAAATGATTGTCTAGTATAAAATATGAAAAATATATTATAAATGGGCAGCGTCATACGCTGCCCAGATAGGTTATTTCTCTTCTTTGTCTTCTTCTTTTTCGTCTTTATCTGGCTTATCGTCTTTCAAGTCACATTTTGGCATAAGAACGCCCTTTAAGCAGTCAACATCTTTTTCCGGTCTTACACACATTTTTTTGTGCTTGACATCATTTGCCCAGATAATAATCTCGTATTTTCTGTTTGGACATAGAGGCCCGAAAGTGAAGTCTCCTTCTTTGTCAGTAAACGTGTGAGAAATAGGGGCTCTAAATTCTCTTCCATGCATTCTGATTACTTCCACTAATTTTACAACGGCATCTTCGATAGGACGGCCATGACGGTCTTTTACAGTACCATAAATAACTTCGCGGTCGTCTTCTGGAAGAATGATATCCAAGTCAAATTGCTTGCCAGTGGCTAAGATTCCATCTACCTCGATCTCTTTTTGATCTTGGTAATATTGTTCGTTATCCATAAAATCATTCCTTTATACATAAATTAGAGTTTTCACTCCAATATCATGGTATGCAAGATTAACCAAAATGCTACTCCTTGCATATATCTATGGTGAGAGGAGAGGATGGAATGAGCGGATTTGCGGGTTTTACCAACTATACATATAGGCGAGAAAATACGGAATTGGTTATGAAGAATATGACGGAAGCGATTTTAAAAAGGGGAGTAGATATTGAAGCGTATTATGACGATAGATATACGCATATTGGGTATCGATGTAGAAGCGTGAAAAATATGGAGGCAAAGAAAAAAGCAATGACGTACGAAGCACGGCGACGAGGAGTATATGATTGTTTGGGATGGAGAATTAATGAACAAAGAAGAGTTAATCAAAGAACTGAAAGAAGTACAAGTAGAAGTCGAAACAAAGGAGGACGAGGAAGTTGTATTAAAGTTATTTGATCAATTTCAAGAGCATTTTGTGGAGAAATTGAAAGGCGTGTTTTCGTTTGCAATTTGGAATAAGACGAGGCAAATGCTGTATCTTGCGAGGGACCCACTGGGCGCAAAGCCTCTGTTTTATACGACACTGGAAAGTAATTTTATTTTTGCTTCTGAAATAAAATCTATTTTGCAATTTCCTGAAATGAAGGCATTGATCACGGAATATGGAATTGCTAGTATGTTTTTAAAGGGGATTATTTCGCTAGAAACCAAGCCGATTTTGAAAGATGTTCAAGAGTTGGGGGCGAGCGAATATTTGATATATACTCCGAATAAAATGAGGAGGGAAAAATATCATGGCTCAGCGATTGAATCATTTCCTTATCCTATTGTGAAAACGGTAGATAAGCAGATTGTGTTGACGGAGGGAGAGATACGAAATATTGTGAAGGCCAAAGATGCGCCGTCTCGTTTGTTAGAAGAGGTAATGATCGTGAAGGGATGTGAGAAGGCAGGAGAGGGCTTTACGCTTCAGGATTTTCAGAAAAATATGATGCCTTGGAAGAGTGATTTTGAGACGAGAAAAAAGCTGCTGTCGCCTCATTTGAAAATAGATTTGGAAGAGTTTTATACGTTTCAAAAAAGTAGAGAAAAAGAAGTAATGGATTTTAACTGCGTCGATAAAATTGCAAGTCGCTTTGGCTATCCAATCGTACTTCCTAAGAGGGACTATGTGCTTGAAGAGACGAGTATCAGAAGTATTTTTTCAGAAATCATTCAGTATATCGATTCGCCAATTTTAGATTTGATTGACCGTGATGTGGCATTAAAAATGGAGGACTCTTTGGATATCGATACGGTGATGTATTTGATTCAAATCAATATGTGGTTGGAGGAGTATCGAGTGCAAAATATATAGACAATTTATGAGAGAAAGATTATAATATTTTTGTTAGGAGGCTAGAAATGATACATTATATTGAAAATCATAGAATTAATGAGGAAGTTTTGCAGCATGGAGATCAATTAGTGATTGTGGACTTTTTTGCGGAGTGGTGCTTGCCTTGCCAGGAGTTTTCCGACATCTTGACGGATGTGGAGAAGAAATATAACGGAGAAGTGGAATTTTATAAAGTGAATGTGGAAGAGAGCAACGAGACGAAAATGCGATATGGAATTCAGGCAATGCCGACGATTATTTTCTTTAAAAACGGAGAAGAAGTGGAAAGACAAGTGGGAATGATTAGCGAAGCAGCGTTAATGGAAATTATTGAAGAATTGAAATAGTCTCCAATCATTTACATTTTATTCACACAATGGACACAAACATACACTAGAATAATAATTGGTAGTTCTTATTAAATGTATTAACAAATTCGAATTTAGGTTCCCCCTTTACGCGAAATTTGTTAATACATTTTTTTACCTAACTAAAGGGGAGTATCCAACGGGGACGGAGGAAAATGGATAAAAACTTATCCATTTTCCTCCGTCCCCGTTGGATAGCCCCGTTGGATATTGGTTATTTACTTTTTTCTAATTCAAACCAGAATTCTACACCGCCGTCTACGTTGTCTACGCCACAGGCTGTGTGATGTTGGGTCATGATTGCTTTGACTACGGATAGTCCAAGCCCTGTGCCGCCTTGTTCTCTGCTTCTAGAAATATCTAGCTTGTAAAATCTCTTCCAGATTCTCATTCTGTCTTCGTCACTTAGTTGCACGCCTGTATTGAACACGCCAACTCTAACAAGATTATCTTTTTCCGTGATAGATACCTTAATCTTTTTGTTTTCGTCGACATTTTTAATAGCATTGGTAATATAGTTGGTTAAAACTTGTTCTATTCTAAAGACGTCTCCGCTTACAAGCAATTCTTTTTCCGGTTGAAAATCTACAGATATATCTTTTTCTGTGAATAGAATATCATTCTTCTTTAGGAATGTTTGCACCATTTCTGTAATATCAAATTCTTCTATGTGCAATTCGTTTTTGCCATATTCTAGTTTTGATAAATCGAGTAAGTCTTTTGTCAGTTCGCTCATTTTGTTGGCTTCGTCTAAAATTACTTCGGCATAATATTTTTTATCTTCGTCACTTGAAATGACGTTGTCAACCAATCCCTCTGCATAGCCCTGAATAAGCGCAATTGGCGTTTTTAATTCATGCGAAACATCTGATACGAATTGACTTCTCATTTCGCTTATTTTCGATGTTTCCTCAATGTCTTTTTCAAGTTCCATGTTTGTTTCTTTTAAGTCTTGTATTGTTTTTTCTAAGTTATCCGATAATCGATTGATACTGATGCCCAGTGTTCCAATTTCGTCTCGTGTGGTAACCGTATATTTTTGTGAGAAGTCTAGGTTTGACATCTTTTGAGCAATTGTATCAAGCTCCGTAAGCGGCCTTGTAAGGTGTCTTGATATAATGAAGGCACAAATGCTGCTGATAACAATAGAAAGTAGCCCTATGAATATCAAGAAACGGTTAGATATGCTGACGCTTTCCTCAATAGACTCGATAGGGGACCTGATAAATACAAGGTATCCGTTATCTAGTTTTCCAAAAAGATTGATAAAGTCTTTTTCCAATCTAGCGTCAGAAAGCACTTCTATGCCATAATTTTCTCCGCTTTTGAATTTATCTTCGATGCTTTCTTCTTTGAATTCTGCTCCTTCATTGTTTGGGAAAAGCATTCTGTTTCTGGAGAAATCCTTGGAAGTAGTGTATATTGTGACATCCATGCCATTTCGAATAACAATGTCAATATTTTTGCTGGAGTCTAAAGTCTCAAGTTTTTGCTCTAGATTTGCATTAACATTTTCAGAAGTGCAGTAGGTGTTGATGGTGTCAAATATTTTCACTAATGATTGCTTTTTCTCTAAAAAGTAGTATCGGCGCAGGATTAGCGTGTTGATAATCCATATGAAAAATATGACTAAAATAATTAAGCAATTGATAGAGTAGAACAACTTTTTATTAATTGATGTTTTCTTCATTTCCTCACCTTTAAACTTCAAATTTATATCCTAACCCACGAACCGTCTCGATATGATCGCCCTTTTTTCCTAGTTTTTTTCTCAATTTTTTGATGTGGCTGTCGATGGTTCTTGAGTCGCCGTAGTAGTCATAGTTCCATACACTGTTTAATATTTTTTCTCTTGATAGCGCGATACCAGCGTTGTCAGTTAGATATTTTAGTAACTCAAACTCTTTCATGCTTAAATTGATATTTTTTCCGTCAACAGTAACCATATGGGCTGCTGTGTCGATAACGATTCCATCTATATCTTTTAATGCTTCTTCGTCTTGATAGCATCTTTTAAGGAGTGCTTCTACTCTTGCCACTAATATTTTAGGACTAAAAGGTTTGGAAATATATTCGTCTACGCCAAGTTCGAATCCGAATAATTCGTCTCGTTCCTCGCCTCTTGCCGTAAGTATAATGACAGGAACTTGGGAGTCTTTTCTAAGTTCTCTAAGAGTAGACCAACCGTCTAACACAGGCATCATAACATCTAGTAAAATTAATTTAATGTCCTTATTCATATCATATACATCTAGAGCTTTTTGACCATTTTCAGCTTCTAAAATGGTGTAACCTTTTGCCGATAAAAAGTCTTTTAATAATTTTCTCATACGCGCTTCGTCGTCAACAACAAGTATTTTTTGATTATCCATAAATTAATCCTCCTTGGTAAGTTGTATTACAATTATTATAATTGGCTAATGTGTCCATTGTGTGAAAATTCCGCAAATTATAAGCATATGCAGCGGATAAAAAAGATAGAAGAAATACTTAAATCCTGGGCCTTTTTTTCCGTTGTAAAGCAGAATTGGGATGAGCGCAAGCGGGGTAAATAGTAAAACTTCATTTTGACGATAAGCAAAGTAAAGGATTGTTGCACTTAAAAATAACGATATCAATAAAACTGGTTGTTTTTGTGTATAGTAGAAAATAATGACCAGCGCGATTCCATAAAGATAGTAATCGTAATTTAAAAAGTACGCTGCTATGACAAGTGGCACTAAGCATAATATTTTCCCCCAGATTGGCTTGACATTTTCTAGAGAGTAGAGTGCTAAGAGAGCAAAGAGAAATGTAAATCCAATATTGAGTTTAAAAGATAACTCTCCTACTGAAAGCAGCATGTTAAATGGGATTTGCGAAACTAGCGCAAATATTAGCATTCTTAATATATATTGATTTCTGTCCTTAGTGTGCTGAAAGCCTAGGGCTACTTGAAAAGCAAATAGTGGCATAGCCAGTCTTCCAATGATTCTAAGCCACAATACGTCCGGAAAGAACACAAATCCGATGTGGTCTATTAGCATCGCAATAACAGCGATTATTTTTATTATAAATGACGACATAAAAACACCTCATGCATTATTGTATATCAAAAAAATGGATTTATCAATTATTACTTGAAATAATGAGGGGGATTGTATATGATGAGAGAGGAGAGGTGACAGTAGGAAATGGAAAGCTTGGTACTTCATAATGTGAAAGATTTCGAATTGACACATATTTTTGAATGTGGACAGTGTTTTCGATGGAAGAAAGAAGAGGACGGAAGCTACACAGGGGTTATCAAACAGGGGGTATTAAATGTGAGAAAGCAGGGGCAGGATGTTTGCTTTTGTGGAGAATTGGATGGCGACTTTAAGGCCATTTGTGAGGATTACTTTGATTTGAAGCGAGACTATTCTGCCATCAAGAAAAAACTTTGTGAAAATGACGAAAATATGAAAATGGCTTCTGCGTATGGATATGGAATTAGAATTTTAAATCAAGACCCTTGGGAGATGCTCGTTAGCTTTATTATTTCTGCGGCGAATAATATTCCAAGGATTTCAAAAACGATAGAAAATATTGCGAAAGCCTACGGAAGAGAAGTGGAATATAACGGCAATACCTATTATTTATTTCCTTCGCCAGAGGAGCTAAGCAGGGCCAGTATTGAGGACTTGCGTGCCCTAAATTTGGGCTTTAGGGATAAATATGTGCATGAGGCTACCAGATTAGTGGCAAGTGGCGAGGTACGTATCGAGGATATCTTGAAAATGGATACGATTAGTGCGCGAGAAGAACTCATGAAGATTCCCGGCATTGGCGCGAAAGTCGCAGATTGCATTTTGCTATTTTCCATGAGAAGAATGGAGTCGTTTCCGGTGGATACATGGATCAAAAAAGTTATGTCCGAACTATACGTAGATAGTACGAACATAACTCAAATTAACCAATATGCAGCACATAAATTTGGAAAGTATGCGGGAATTGCCCAGCAATACCTATTTTATTACAAGCGCAGCGCTTAATCGTCATTGTTATTTACCATAGTGTTAAAGAAGTCGATAATAAGTCCACCGATTGTTACGTTGGCAAATAGCACGCCAGCCGTGTAAATCATGGTAGAGCCTACATTATATAATTCCACTTCTTGACGTACGAAATTATTATAACCAACTAAAAGTATGCCAACCATACATAAAAATAATGATATGTAGCAGCCGGTCATAATGATATTTTTTGAGAATGAGTTTACTGAATTAAGACTTTTTACAATTTTACCCATCATAGTGAACATCCCCTTTATCTCTGGTATTAAACATAATTATAGCACCAAATGTGCATAAAATCAATACTAAAAACCTGCCAAAGCCTTGAAACAAAAGGAAAAACTGGAAAATTGCTTACGGAAGTACAGTTTACGTAATTTCGAATAATTTTAAAATTTTTTTGGTAGGGGCAGCGTATCACGCTGCCCGCACGTATGATACGGCGGTTTTGCGTGAAATTGCAAATAATGCTTGATTTTTAAAAATAGATGTGTTACAATGTGTTCCGTAGATCGATTAAGATACTAGATACGCAAAAGGAGGTGCCATAATATGCCAAATATTAAATCTGCTATTAAAAGAGTAAAAACAATTGAAACAAAATCAAATGAAAATGCGATGGTTAGAACAGCTTATAAGACGGCTGTCAAAAACTTCCAGAAAGCAGTTGAAACTGGAGATAAAGAGAAAGCAACTGAATTGTTTAAAGTAGCTACAAAAGCAGTAGAGAAAGCTGCTAAAAAGGGCGTTATTAAAGATAATACAGCATCAAGAAAGAAATCAAACTTAGCAAGAACTTTAAATACATTGAACTAACTATCTCTTTAAGATACGGTGTGCTTCGGAAGGAGGGAAAGAGATGTCAGGAATTAGAATTAGAGACAATGAGTCTATAGATAATGCTTTAAAAAGATTTAAGAGAGATTGCGCTAGAAGCGGTGTTTTACAAGAAGTTAGAAAGAGAGAACACTATGAAAAACCTAGCGTAAAGAGAAAGAAGAAGTCAGAAGCAGCTAGAAAGAGAAAATTTTAATGAAAAAATGTAGGGGCAGCGTATTACGCTGCCCGTATAAATAGAGGTGAATGAAGGCTTATGCTAAAAGAAAAGCTAATGCAAGACTTTAAAGAGGCAATGAGAGAAAAAGACGAGCTTAAGAAAAACACAATTACGCTAATTAGAGCAGCTATCCTTCAAGTAGAGAAGGATACGCAAACAGAGTTAGACGATAATGCTATCACGGAAATCATTGCGAAAGAATTGAAGAAGAGAAAAGATTCTTTAGAAGAAATTGCGAAATCAGATAGAACAGATATGATAGCACAAGTAGAGGCTGAAATTGCAATCATTAAAGGGTATTTGCCAGAGGAGCTTTCGATAGAAGAGTTGACGGCTATTGTAGAAGAGACAATCAAAGAAGTAGAAGCTGCAAGCATGAAAGATATGGGAAAAGTAATGAAGGCTGTCAAGGAAAAAACGACTGGCAGAGCTGATGGCAAGACGATTAATGAAATCGTGAAAAAATTATTGTCATAAAATGAAACCTATATAATTAAATAAAAATTTATCAAGAGTGGACGAGAGACAAGGCTCTATGACTCCACAGCAACCTGCGAAATAACGTAAGGTGCTAATACCTGCAGAGCGCAAGCTTTGAGTGATGAAAATAAAAAGGCTCAACGTTATGCGTTGGGCCTTTTTGCTGCGCATGCGCACTTTTCCGCCACCCCCAAAATGCGCACGCTTCCAGATTCTGGCAGGATGCGCGTTTTCGGCGTCGCCCAAAATGCGCATCGGTTGCGGGCGGCGGGGCGGGCAGCGTGTGCGGCGGGCAGCGTGATACGCTGCCCCTACGTTAGGAACAGAAAGGAGAATGAAAATGAGAAGATTATTTACAAGTGAAAGTGTAACGGAGGGGCATCCAGATAAAGTATGCGATTATATTTCAGATAGTATTTTGGATAGCATTTATGAAAAGGATAATGGGGCTAGAGTGGCTGTAGAGACGTGCGCGAAGGACAACGAGGTGATTGTGCTTGGCGAAGTAACCACGAGTGCCAATATTGATTATGAAAGCGTTGCAAGGCAGGCGATTAGAGAGATTGGATATACAAAGGAGGAGTATGGATTTGATGCGGAAAGCTGCAAGATTCAAATCCTTTTAGACAAGCAATCGCCAGATATTGCGCTTGGTGTGGACGATTCGTTAGAGACGAAAAATGGAGAAAATTTAGGGCACGGCGCAGGAGACCAAGGAATGGTTTTCGGTTATGCCACGAATGAAACAGAGGAGTTTTTGCCAATGCCAATTAGCTTGGCACATAAGCTTTCTAGGCAGCTTACGAATGCAAGAAAAGAAAATATCATTCCATATTTAAGGCCAGACGGAAAAACCCAAGTGACTGTAGAATATGAAGATAATAGGCCTGTAAGAATTGACACCGTAGTAGTCTCAACGCAGCACGACGATGGCATTGCACTTGAGACACTTCGAGAAGATATTTTGGAAAAAGTAGTCAAAGCAGTGTTACCAAAAGAATTGTTGAACGAGAATACAAAATATTACATCAATCCTACTGGAAGATTTGTCATAGGAGGCCCTGTAGGCGATAGTGGCCTTACAGGTAGAAAGATTATTGTAGATACGTATGGCGGATATGCAAGGCATGGCGGCGGCGCCTTTTCGGGAAAAGACCCGACAAAAGTAGACCGCAGTGCTTCCTATATGGCAAGATATATTGCCAAAAATGTGGTTGCTAATCATTTGGCGGATAGATGCGAAATCCAGATTTCGTATGCGATTGGTGTGGCCAAGCCAATTTCTGTGTATGTGGATACCTTTGGAACAAATAAAATTGCGGAAGAAAAGATACAAGAGGTTGTTTTGAAGAATTTTGACATGACACCGGATGGAATTATTCGTGCTTTGGACTTGAGAAGGCCGATTTATAGGCAAACGACAAATTATGGACATTTTGGAAAAGATTCTCTAAGCTGGGAGAAGATTATTACACTTTAAAATAAGACGGATAGGAATGGGGCGGCGTGATACGTCGCCTTTTTGTACCCGTAAAAAGGGCATTTTTTTATTGACAAAGAACCTCAAAAATAGTAATCTAGATTTAAGAATACTTATAATTAGGGGGAGTATAAATGGGAATTGGTTTAAAGGACATTATGAAAGACGATAAAAGTTCTTTAGTAGAAGACAAGCAAAAACGTACTATCAAAAGGTTAATTTTTGTAGCACTTGTTTTGGTTGTTTTGGTGTTTATCGTCGTTGGAATGATTATTTCAAATCAGGCGAAGGCGAGAAGAGCTACTAGGGTTCATAGCATCGCGACGGATGTTGCTAATATTAGCAATGTTGTAAAGAATATTGGACAACAATATATTACGAATAATTATTCGGGAGTTTTACCTGGCACATCGTTGGACAACTATCCAATTGAAATAAACGTCAATGGTAAAAGGGTAGAGTATCGTTACGGATATTATCTTTTAACTCCGGAAGAAGTAGCGGAATTAATTACTTCTTTGAATGTGAAGGGCGAGTCATATATCGTTAATTACATGAATGGCGATGTTGTCAATCGTAATGGTGTGAAGGCAAATGACGGAAAAACGTATTATTCTTTAGAAGATATTGTGGCTGTTGATGCTGGTTCTACACCTAAGAATATTATCTATATTCATAATGAAAAAGAGATGGAACTATTACGCTCAAATCCAAGCGCCACTTTCTACTTGTCAAATAACATCGACATGGGCGCGTATGCTTCTGGTGAAGGCTGGGAGCCTGTAGCAAGCTTTTCAGGAACATTCGATGGCAGAAATTATACGATTAGCAATTTAACGATTAACAGACCTACATCAACGTATTCTGGTTTGTTTGGCCAAGTGACGAGTAAGGCTGTGATTAAAGATGTGAAATTTGAGAAAGTAAATGTTCGTGGCGGAAATTACACGGGAGCACTTGCTGGTTCTTGTAGTACAAATATTGAAAACATCAAGATTACGGATGGAAACGTGGATTCTACGGCAGAGCATGTGGGTGCACTTGTGGGAGCATTTGATGCAGGAACAATTACGGATTGTGTTGTAGAAAATGTGTATGTGAGTGCGTATGGTTCTGTTGGCGGATTGATTGGAACTTTAAATAGCGGTACAGTAACAAGAAGTAGCGCAAGCGGTAGAGTTGTTGGTACAAGCGCTGTCGGCGGATTGATTGGTGACGTAAGACCAAGCTCTGCAACGAATATCACAGAAGTATTTTCGAATGTTAGCATCACGGGACAAAATAATGTTGGTGGCTTGATTGGCGACGTTCAAATCTTTAGTGCTAGCCCATTTAAGCTAAATGATTCTTATTCAGAAGGTGCCATAGGGGCTGGTAGAGAAAATGTAGGCGGATCTATTGGAAATATTTATACTGCCAATAGTTCAGAACTTGATGTACAAAGCGTTTATACGGCGACGGATACTCCTACGGTTGCAACGGTAAGAGGCGGTTTTGTCGGAAGAACAGATATTGAAGAAGGTACCAATGTACAAGTACTAAAATGTGTCTTTGAGAAAGACCCACTTTTAGACTTGAATGTACCGGATATTGGCCAGAAAGTAGGAGGAGTCTCTATCGTATTTGATTCAAAGACTCCTGCTGAAATGAGAAACAGAGTTACCTACTCTGACTGGAACTTTGATTTATGGACGTTAGACGAAGGAATTAGTCGTCCGCACTTGAGATGGGAATTTGAAAATCGTGCTCCACAAATAGCGGAATAAGAGAGGGTGGATATAAATGAGAGATAATCGAGGAATCACTTTAATAACTCTTATCGTAACAATTATTGTAATGATTATATTAGCAGCCATTGGAATTCGTGTCGGAACGGAAAGCATTGATACCACTGCAGAAGCAAGAATCACTAATGAAAAGAAAGAAATAGAAACAGTGGCTCTAGAGAGAGGCGCAAATTATCTTGTGAATGATAGTGCTTACCCTTTGGTAGGAAGCGAAGTTCTCTTAAGTGAAATTGCTGATATTTCAGAGTTGGATAGTAATGATATTGATTATATCAGAAAAGTGAATAGAGCGGATTTACAGAGTCTAGGAGTAAAAAATACAACTGGAAACTCATATATCGTTGATTATTTGACGGGCATAGTATATGGACCAGTGAAATAGAGGGGGATACAAATGAGAGAAAATGGTATTACTTTAGTAGCTCTTATTGTAACAATCATTATCGTAATTCTTCTTGCTGTGATGGGCGGATTTTATACGAATGATGTTTTTAACACGACAGAGAGAATGGACGTAGAAGAGGAATTGAGAAATGTGGAAGAACTCGTTTCTGTTCAGGCAGCTAAAATTAAGGGGGGAAGTCAAACGCTTCCGGAAACATATGTTGCGACGAATGCAGAAATTGATTCATTTAATATCGATACTAGCGTTTTGAGCAGCGACGAAGTACGAAAAATTAAATCAACGAATAGCTCTGAGGTTTCGGCGGAATATAAATATCATTTAATGAATCAGGCAGCATTTAATGCTGTATTTGGTGACGATATTAATGTTAGAAAAGTAAAAAGAGAGTATTTGATTAACTTTGACGAAAGGGTAGTGATATTAAAAGCTAACGGAAAGTTATATAAAGCTGGAAGAATAGAGACAGAATAGAAATTGACAGGGGTCGCTTATCTAAGCGACCCTAATTTTTGTCTTATCATATGTTTTAGTCGAATCAATTTCTTAATTATGTAACAGATGGCATCTAGCCAGAATTCTTTTATAATATTGGTAAAGCCATATATGGCAAAAGACCAGACAATCACATCAATGAGAAAATTGTACATATAATCAACTCCTACTATATCATATGCCTCAAAATCCTGTTAGGGACTGTCCTCAATAGGACTATTTTTCCTGTTTGGGATAGATGTGATTTTTTGTGAAATTTTGATTGCTAAAAGTATGCGTTAAAGGTATAATATCCGTAGGAAGAGAGGATTAATGGACTATGGAGATAAAGGGGCAGCTTGAGGATATTATTTATACGAATGAAGTGAATAGTTATACTGTTTGCAATTTGTCTTGTAATAATCAATTGGTCACGGCCGTACGGTTATCTGCCTTTTGTTGCTGTGGGAGATGTGATTGTGGCGCAAGGAAAATATGTGACTCATAATACATATGGTGAGCAGTTTAAAATTGATACTTTTGAGAAAGTGCTTCCGAATTCACTAGTGGAAATTGAGAAGTATTTGGGAAGCGGAATTATCAAGGGCGTTGGGCCTGTCACGAGCAAAAGGATTGTAGATAAATTTGGGGAAGAGACGATTTATACTTTGCGATTTGAGCCGAATCGATTGGCAGAAATATCAGGCATTACAGGGGCGAAGGCACTGACGATTTCAGAAGAATTTAATCAGCAGTGGGAGTTATGGCAGATCGTCTTATTTTTGCAGAAGTATCAGATTGGCACAGTGAATGCCAATAGAGTTTATAAAGAGCTTGGAATCAATGCGATTAAACTGATTGAAGAAAATCCATATATTTTGCTTAATATTTTGTATGGTGTGGACTTTAAAGTCGTAGATAAAATGGCGCTAGATATGGGACTTGAAGAGTGTTCACCTAGTAGAATTGCAAGCGGTATCAAGTACGCTTTAATGCTTGCTTCTAGAAATGGGCACACTTGCGTTTTGGAACAAAACTTATTGGAATATGTGTCTAATATTCTTGGAGTCGAGGAAGAGCTGGTAAAGAACGAGCTAACATCGCTTTGCTACGCGAGAGAAATTTGCGTGGAAGATGGCTATGCTTTTTTGAAACCATATTTTACGGCCGAAGAGAATATTGCCAAGAAGCTTTTAATGATGTGTAATGACAATGTGAAGAGATTGCATTCTTTGGATAGTAAGATAGAAGAGACGGAAAAAGAGCTAAAAATAGACCTTTCCGAAGAACAGAGAAAGGCGGTAAGAGGCGTATTTGCAAATAAAGTCATGATTATTACAGGTGGTCCTGGCACAGGAAAAACAACGATTATCAAACTGATTATCAAGCTTTTCCAAAAAGAGGGAATGGACATCGCACTTGCTGCGCCTACGGGGAGAGCCGCGAAGAGAATGACAGAGACAACAGGCGAGGACGCCAAAACGCTTCATAGATTATTAGAGCTTGGAAAATTAGACGACGACAAGATATCGATTGATTACGACGTGGCTCATATTGATAAAGATGTGGTAATTGTGGACGAAGTCTCTATGATTGACGTGGTTTTAATGAGTTTGCTAATCAAAGGAATTTCTGATAAGACAAGACTGATTTTAATTGGAGACGCCAATCAATTGCCATCCGTAGGGCCAGGAAGTGTGCTAAAAGACTTGATTGAGAGTGATATGATTCCTACAGCGAAGCTTACAGAAATCTATAGGCAGGCCAAAGAAAGCCAAATTGTTTTGAATGCGCACGCCATTAATCACGGCGAAATGATTGATTTAGAAAAAAGAGAGGGAGATTTTTACTTTATCAAATCGACGAATCCTGTTGGCAACATTCTTGATATGATGGAGAACAAATTTAAAGATTATGATAAACTAAAGGATATACAAGTGCTTACGCCTACGAAGAAAGGCGATACGGGAACGAGAAATTTGAATAAGGAATTGCAGGCATTACTCAATCCGAAAAACTCGTTTAAAAAGGAGAAAGAATTTGGAGAAATTGTCTTTCGCGAGGGCGATAAGGTAATGCAGATTCGCAATAATTATGATGTGTATTGGGAGTCGAAAGATGGAAAGAGCTACGGCAGTGGCATCTATAATGGTGATTTAGGAATTATCGATATGATTTCGGAAGATGGCGTGAGAGTCATTTTTGACGAGGATAAAGTGGTGCTATATGAGGGCTCTGTACTTGAAGAACTAGAGCATGCCTACGCCATTACCATTCATAAGAGCCAAGGAAGTGAATTCCCTGTCGTGATTATGCCGATTATCAGTGGCCCACCAATGCTTTATACAAGAAATTTACTTTATACGGGCGTTACGAGGGCAAAAGAATTGCTGATTGTGGTTGGCAATGAAAATGTGGTAAAATATATGATTAATAATGCTAACACGAAAAACAGAAATACAGGATTAAAATATAAATTAGAAAAATATATGCAAATCTTTAACGATATGTGATATAATGTTTTTGACAAATTTTACGTAGAGGTTTACGGAAGCAATCACTCTCATTGATAAAAAATTTGGAGGTAAGAAATGTTTAAGAAATTTTATTTAGCGCTTGCTGTGCTGATACTATGCATGATGCCAATGTGCTTTGCCTATACGGATACAGAGAATCACTGGGCGGAAGGCTCTATTGATTCTTTGTCGAAGATCGATATATTAAGAGGCTATGACGATGGCACATTTAGGCCAGATAACTACATTACAAGAGCGGAGCTAATTACGATTGTTAATAGACTTTTAAAGAATTCCGTGGAAAGCACGAGATATGTTCCGGATAATAACAGTAAAGATTGGTATTATGCGGAAGTGAGAAAAGCTGTTGAATCTGGAATTTTGCAAGGAGATACGGATGGCAAAGTGCGTCCGAATGATATGATTACCAGAGAAGAAGCGATTGTGATTTTACATAGAGCTTTTTCGAACGAAGCCACAGAGAACATGAGAATCAATAGCTATAGCGATGCAAAGGAAGTGTCTAGCTGGGCACAAAATGCTTTAGCTTTGTTTGTCAAAAATAATTATCTAAAGGGATACGAAGATAATACGATTAGGCCAAAAAACAACATCACTCGTGCGGAGGTAATTACTTTAATTGATAGACTTCTTGCCGAAGTCGTTGTAAGAGGGCAGTATACGGGCAGTGTCTATGGAAATTTATTAGTCAATGGCCCAAGTGCACAATTAACCAATGTTGAAGTAGATGGCGATTTGATTATTGCAGAGGGAACAAATGGAGAAATGACGCTAACGAATATCATTGTGAATGGCAATTTGGTTGTCAGAACGCCATTTGAAATACCTACGAAGAACTTTAAAGTCGGCGGCGATATCATTCGTGTTTATGAGGAGAATGATAGCGACGACGCAAGTATTTATTCAAATTCTACTTATGGCATTAGTTTTACAACACCGGAGAAGGCAAAGGTCATTGAACTAACAGAGAATAATCAAAAGATAAATTATAGAACGAAAAACTTAATCGTGATACGTTTTCAGTGCGACGATTCTTTGCTTTTCAAATCGTTTGATACGATTGAGAAAGAAGAAACGGAGAGCTATGATAATGTATACACGAGATTAGAATACAAGGAAATTGGTACGGCTAAATGTGGCTACTACTATGATAAAAAAGAGGATTCACATTTGATTGTGATTAAGAGACACAACATTGTATATACGATACTGTTATATAACGTAGAAAGCAGCAATGTGGCAGACAACATTTTGAACAGTATAGAGCTTACTGATGGCGAAAAAGTACAAGAGCACGAAATAAAAACTTACAAGAACAGAAAATTGTATCTAGAATTTAGGTATTTGGATTATATTGGGGTAGACGATTCCTATAATACCAATGTGATATTTGATGGAAATGCGTACTTTATGCTTTTTATTCAGGTAACAAGTATCACGGATATGAATCAGTATTCTATCAATGATTTGAAGACGATGTTTGATTCACTTGCCAACGCTGAGGGTGAAGTGTTGGAATCAAAGATTAGAAAAGTATATCAGTATGATGCGATTGATTATAGCATTAAAAATGATGGCAAATTAAGCAGGACTTTATACATTGTTGTAGAAAATAAATTGTATAAGTTCATTTTTACGGGGGATGCAGATAAGGTAGAGTCAATTGGCAATGAGCTTTTTGACGATGTGATTCATACGATTGAAATGTAGCGAGAAAGGATAGAAAGTGCTAGCAAATTATCTTTATCCTATAGTGTGTGGATTTTGTGGAAAAGTTTTAGAAAAAGGAGCGATTTGTGAAAAATGCAAAGAGAATATCCCATATTATGGATATTCTCCGACGCCGTTTTCGAGAGAGCTTTGCTTTGATAAATTGTATTGCAACTATGAGTATACGGGAATTGTAAGAAAGAAAATGCTTGACTTTAAGTTTGAACATCAAAAATATTTGTGTAGGACATTTGCCGAGGGAATGATTTGTGGCCTAAAAAATGTAAGACAAGATTTTGATTTCATTCTTCCCGTGCCGGTGCATAGACTTAGGCGAAAGGAAAGAGGATATAATCAAAGTGAATTGATTGCAAAAATTGTTGCCAAAGAATTGAAGATTCCTTGCCAAACGAAAATTTTATTGAAGTCCAAGGCAAATCATAAGCAAAGCAAATTGAACATGAAGCAAAGAGCAAGTAATGTAAAAGGCGTTTTTGAAGTCAAGAACGCTGAAATGATAAAAGGAAAGAGGTTACTTTTGATTGACGATATTTTTACGACAGGTGCGACGGTCAATGAATGTAGCAAAGTTTTGAAAGAAGCGGGTGCAAAAGAAGTTGTTGTTTATACGGTTGCAAAGGCTAGTATAAATTCACATATAGACTAAGGAGGAAAAATTATGGACGAATTGGTAGAGAGTGTATTGGATTATATCAGAAAGCCATATACAGACCACGCAATTATGATTAATGGTGAGTGGGGAAGTGGTAAGACTTATTTTTGGAACAACAAAGTAAAGAGCAAAATTGAGTCTATCGATATTAATGGCAAGAGATATAAAACCATTTATATGTCTTTGTATGGTATTTCTAATTTGGACGATATCAGTAAAAAGATTTTTATCGAAATGAATCCTAATTTGAATAAATCAATCAGAAAAATTTTAGATCAACGCCATATGTCAAGCATTCCAGAGTATGTAAAAACGGGAATTGATATGGCTAACTCATTCGGATTTATGACGCAAAATGATAGAGTGGATTATGCAAGCTTCTTCGATATTGACGATAAAGTACTTTGCTTCGACGATTTGGAAAGAGCCAATGTTGACGTTATCGACGTATTAGGTTATATCAATAATTTCGTAGAACACGACCATATTAAAACCATTATTATTTGTAATGAAAAAGAGCTTTCTAAAAAATTAAAGAGCACGAACGTGGAAATGAAAACATTTATTGCGACTTACATTTTAAATCACGAGGGGAAGATTAAACCGGAGACAAATGATATTCACGAAGAGGGAGAAGAAAGTGATTTAGAAGATAAGCCAATGGTAGAGCTTATCGAAGACAAGATTGAACATATCTTTGATAAGGCAAATGACTACGAGAGAATTAAGGAAAAATTGATTGGCGAAACTTTTGAGTACATCCCAGAATTTAGCTATATTATTAACGGGGTCTTGATGCGCTACGAATCAAATCCACAGTTAATTCAGTTCTTGAGAAAGAATTCGAATTTGATTATTCAAACGTTTAATAGAAGCGGCACGAGAAACTTAAGAATTTTGAAGCACGCATTAAATGACTTCCAAAAAGTATTTGAAACGACGAAAAAATATTATCCGGACATCAATGATAATGTGCTAAAATCTTTGCTGATCTTTACGATTGCGATTTCGTTTGAAATTAAAGCGGGTAAGATTACGAAAGAAAAGTTGAAAGACATTCAATCATTGGAAGAATACAAGACGATCTTGGTTGCTTCCAAATTAATGAAAGACAATCGACAATTCTATATCAAAGAATTCGATACCAACTATTATTTCACTTTCAAAACAGACTACAGATTTTTCAAGTTTGTAGAGCAATATGTGAGAACGAGAATCTTTGATATGAAAGTCTTTAAAGACGATATGGAAGCGATTGTTTCGACAGAGACGAAGGGCCAGCTTCCAAGCTATAAGAGATTGCTTACGGAAGATTATTGGAAGATTGAGGACAATGACTTTAATACGGTTGTGACGGAGACTTTGGAAGACGTCAAAGCTGGTAATTTACAGCTAGTAGAGTATTTGAAGTTGTATGTTATTTTCCATTTCTTTATGCAGAAGGGACTTTTAGAAATTGACCCAGAATATTTAAAACTTACTTTTGTCAATGGAATGAATATCGCGGCTGCAAACTCGAAGTATTGTAAGAATATTGATAGTTACTTGGATGGCTTGAATCTAGAAGACTCTGACGAGAGCATTGAGTACATTTTCAATCACTTTAACAACTTGAATTTGCAGACGAAAGAGAAAGAATATATTGATATTGCAAAAGAATTATTCGAAATGATTCCAGACAAATTAGAAAGATTAACGGAGCTATTTGCAGACAAGTATTTGGATGTGCCAATTATGAAATATTACAATATGAATACACTTTTCGAAAGAATATTGCTTTTGGAAAATGAAGATATTGTATTGGTGAAGAAACTATTTACAGCAAGGTATGAAAAAGTTGGCAACATCGACAACGAAGAGAGAAATATCCGTCTATTAAAGCAAACGATGGAAGAATATATCAGAGGCAAAGTGCCAACCATCAAATTAGTTTTATTGGAAGACTTTATCAAAGTGCTAGATAAAATTTTGTTAGACGGAAAAGAAGTGAAAAAAGTAAGAAGAGGAAGAAAGAAAGCGACTGAAAAGCAAGACGAAAACGTAGGGGCAGCGTAATACGCTGCCCGTTATTTATATGTGTATGTTTTTTTCAATTTTCTACAAAAATCCCAATTTTTTTGTATAAAAGCAATGAAAATTTTTCATAATAGAGTTAAGAAGAAAAAAAGGAGGGAGAAAATTGAAAGCAACAGGAGTTGTCAGAAGAATTGACGATTTAGGGAGAATTGTTGTGCCAAAGGAGATTAGAAAAACGCTTAGAATTAGAGAGGGCGATCCACTAGAGATTTTTACCGATAAAGAGGGAGAAATTATTTTGAAGAAATATTCTCCGATTGGAGAATTAAGTGAGTTTGCTTCTCAGTATGCAGAGACATTGGCAAAAACAACTGGACATATTGCTTGCATTAGTGATAAAGATACAATTATAGCGGTGGCAGGCGCTTCAAAGAAAGAATATTTGGAGAAGAGCGTTAGCACAGAACTAGAAAAGCTAATGGAAGATAGAGTAAGCTTTGCTGCTAGAAATTCTGAGGAAAAACACGTTCCAGTACTTTTGACGGATAACGATAATGAAAAGTATACTTCTCAGGTGATTTGGCCTATTGTTGCAGAGGGCGATACCATTGGTACGGTAATGCTTTTGTCAACACAGCCAAATTCGAAAATGAATGAAGTAGAAGTAAAGGTTGTGCAATCAGCTGCTGGTTTTTTAGGAAAGCAGATGGAAGAATAATTGACGGGCGGCGTGTTACGCCGCCCCTACATATTCATACATAAAAAAGCCCCCACATAAGCCGTCCAATGAGCGAATTTAAGAGCCTGTATACACAGGTGGGTGTCATCCTTGATACTTACGGGCTTCTCAATCTAAATGTTGTTGAGCATGCACACCATATCTAGAGTATTTGACTCCCTTTCTTTAGAATGTTGGTTCTAAATAAAACTCAAGTGATACGTACTTCGTAGGGTTATTATTATAATACCATATAAGCCTCTTGAGGGCAATAGAGGAAAAATGGAATCTATTCTAATTAACCCTAAATTTCTGATTTTTGCTCTGTTTCTCTTGCGTTTTTATATGTTTTTAAAATTTGATTTTTTGCAAAAAATGTGCTAAAATAAATTAAGACTGTGGGCGATTTCCCACAGTCTTTTTTGGAGCTTATAACGGGAGTCGAACCCGTGACCTAATCCTTACCAAGGATGCACTCTTCCAACTGAGCTATATAATCAGCTTTTATTATATCTCTAGTTCGTCGCTACCTATAATATGCTTAGTAACTTTGCCTTTTATACGTTGTACGGCGTTGTCAACTGCTTTTTCTGTCGT
>JAFUGE010000015.1 GCA_017469545.1 Clostridia bacterium | reverse complement strand
ATGCCCTGCTCGCGGCAGTAGTCCAGCACGCCACCTTTCTCGCTCGAACGGTAGAGCAAGGAAAAATGGTTCTGCACGGCAGAGACCTTGAAGCCGGCCTCGCCCAGAATCTCGTTGGCACGGCGAATCTCCTTGATGTTGTGGTTCTTGCTTAGGCAAGCGGCAAAGCCGAGCGCGACACGCCCACGCGCTTCGCCTTGCCCGACCTGAGCAGCGGTATCAGCCCCGGCGTCCAACGCTCCACGTCCATCGGGTTCTTGCCTTGCAAGCGACTAAAGTCGAGCGGTGAATCCAGTAGATGTCGATGTAGTCCAGCCCCATGCGCTCCATCGAGGCCAGCGCCATCTTCTCCACCGAATTTTCGTAAATCTCCGCAATCTGCGGCGTGAACTTCGTGGAAATCTCCACGTCCTCACGGCGTTGGAAGGGATTTGCAATCCCCGACTCTTTAGCCAGCGTACCCAGGATGCGCTCCGACTCGCCCATGCCGTAGGCCGTTGCCGTGTCCCACAGCGAGAGCCCCGCCTTCATTGCCGCTTCGAATACGGGCTTCAATGTTTCCACGTCGGTCTTCGAGCCGAACACCGTGTCACCTCCAAATGCTCCTGCGCCCCAGGCCCAGGTTCCTAATGCAATCTTATTCATAATCTTTTTCCTTTTTGAACACGAATTCCCATGAATTGAACATAAATTTTCATTAATTCTTATTCATGACTCATTCTTCGGGCGAAGCGGCAAGCCGATTACATGGTTAATTCGTGATAATTCATGTTTGATATTTATTTTCGACTGCAAAGGTATGGCAAATTTCGCATTCAACGCTTAAACGTTTTACTGATAAATCTACCACTTTTACGGATTCTCACTGAAATATTTGAGCTTTGCATCCTACCTTGTGCGAATTTGCGACCATTTTGCACCAGATTTAGTGCGTTTATGCTAAATTTTCGCACTAAGTATAGTGCATATTTAAACCCTTTTAGTTTATTTTTGTATAACAGATTTAATCGCATTTCGGGCTTTTTTGTTGGCTTCTTCTGCTATTCTTATTGGTCTTTCTTTTTCTTCCCTCTCTTTGACATAGCCGCCATTAAGATAGAAGGATTGCCCTTTTAGTGTTAAGAAACTTCGGTATTCTCCATTTTGTATGTATCCGTCATTTGTAAGGATAGCACAAATATCTCTGTTCTCATCTTCCGTAGGAACTACGTTGCCATTTACATCAGCCTCGTAAAACCAACCTAATATTCTGTCTTTGTCTTCTGCTGTAATTTCTTTCATCGTGTCTCATTTTGATTATTGTGATAGCCTCTTTAAAAGATTTTCCCATTTTGTACAATCATCCATTTGTCCTTCATATATAGACTTTGTATGTATAAAATCGACAGATTGAAGATAATAGTGCATCTTTATGATAGTTTCCTCACCAATGTTGTCCCTAATCTCACGTTCTGTTTTTTTGTTCAATGTGATGAATGTAAGATGCACTGGCATCCCATTGGGTGAACTTATCCATTTAAAGTAATCCTCAAAATAGCAATAATCAATCATGTTCAACGAATGACCAAAAATAATAATTTCCTGTGACTCTATTAGTTTTTTATACAAATGGTTTGCAGAATCAATCATATTAAATTTGTAAAAGAAAGAGAATTCTTTCTTTGACGGCATAAATGGCATTATTCTACAGCCTAGTACAATATCTTCGTCTTTTATTGTCTTATGCATATGCGTATAGGATGTTTTTTGCACATTTTGAAGGATATTACAAAGTTGGAAGCAATCCGTATAATTGAAGGAAAAAATATCAACGGGACATTCAATCGTCTGCAAACAATTAAGAAGTGTATATGCTATGCATTTATCATTCGTGGCGTAAGTGCTTGAAATTCTTTTTATATATTCTTTTAACTTGTCCTTCAACAAAGTGAATTCAGAATGAACAAGCTCAACATAAATATTGGGGCAATAGCAGTTCTCTTTTATATAGGTACTTATTTCTTCTTCAATATTGAACCAGTTTGATGTTTCTTTAGCATTGCTCAAATGTAAAAGAAGAGAATATTGACGAAATTTTTCATATTTGCCAACATATGTTTCATTTGCAAAATTGGCTAGAGTTTTCCATTCATCACTATCTGCAAAATCATTAAAACTAGACCTGAGTTTGAGGTCAAGATCAAAGCCATTGCCTATAATAAATGTAACATTATTCATTCCTGTCATTGTTTTTTGAAAAAATCGTCTATCCAGCCTTTTTTACGTAATGTACCATATAAACTTTTGTCACTAGCCAATAAGTCACTTACAGTTGGGTACTTTGAAGCAAGTTCTTTACAAGTTTCATAGTCTAAAACTCTACGCAGCGGTATTGGATAGAATTCATCCAGCCAACCTTGTATTCTTGCTTGGGTATATGCACCATAAGAATGCTTTCCAAATTCATTTCGATTAGGAAATTTTTCGACCTGTACGGTTGAAATGCCCAGTCAGCTTGCCATCCGATAGTCAATTCGATGCTCAGCCATCCACCCATCCATTTCTGCGTTGATTATTGTTGCGGTAATAATAGCGAGTGCTCCACTTCCATTTCTTGACCACGACATGCCGTTGTGTTTC
>JAFUGE010000014.1 GCA_017469545.1 Clostridia bacterium | reverse complement strand
CCCGTCCGCCACTAAACTTTCGTCTCATGTAAACATTCGACTAAGTTCCGTTCGACTTGCATGTCTTATGTGCGCCGCCAGCGTTTCTCCTGAGCCAGGATCAAACTCTCATATTAATTATTTTTCTATCTCCCTCAAGAGATAGTTTAGTTCGAGTTTTCTAACTCATGGTTATCTTTTTATTTTGTGTCTAGAAAATTTATATGCGGGTCGCGTTATACGCGCCCCCTACATCTTCTTCTAGTACTACTCGCTTGGTTTCTCTTTTTATACTCATTGTTTACTTTTCAATGTACTTTGTGGCTCTCGTAAAAGCCTTAATCAGTATAGCATTTTTATAACACCTTGTCAACAATTTTTTAAACTTTTTTATTAAGAAATTTTTGGCAATTTTCAACTGATTTATTGAACGAATTTTATATCGTTTTTTGTCGCTCTCCCGAGTGCTTGTTTATCATAACACGTATATTTTTTAAAGTCAACACTTTTTTTAATTTTTTGTGAAGAAATTTTTTCCTGTCCTCTCAATACTAGTGAATCATTTCCTTGAATTCATTTTCTGTTATAATTTTAACTCCCAATGACTCTGCTTTTGTTAGCTTACTTCCCGCTTCCTCGCCTGCCAACACATAGTCTGTTTTCTTAGATACTGACGAAGAAGTTTTTCCTCCAAAACTCTCTATGATTTCCGATGCCTCTTGTCTAGAATACGTTGGAAGTGTTCCGGTAAGCACAAATACTTTTCCCTCGAAACGGTTGTCTTCGATTTCTCTTTTATTCCCTCTCATATTCACTCCAGCTTGCTTTAATCTTTTGATCAAGTCTTTCGTCTGTTTACTTTCAAAGAAACCAACTAGGCTATCTGCCATAATATCGCCAACTTCATTAATAGAAGCAAACTCCATATAGGTTGCTGCTTGAATTTCGTCCATATCGTTAAAACTCTGTGCGATTATCTTGGCGGTTTTACTGCCTACGTGTCTTATGCCAAAAGAATTAATCAATCTATCTAAGCTGTTTTGCTTACTGTTTTCAATGGCAGTCATTAAATTATCAGCAGATTTTTCGCCCATTCTTTCTAATTTTAATAAGTCTTCTTTTTTTAGCGAATAAATATCTGCAATGTTACTAATCAAATTATGGTCTAATAATTGCTCAATTAATGCTGGACCCATTCCATCTATATTCATAGCGTCACGTGAGGCAAAATGTATTAATCCTCTAAATAACTGTGCAGGGCATTCGATACCTGTACATCTTGTCACAGCTTCGCCATCTTCTCTTACGGCATCCGCTCCACAAACGGGACATTTTTTCGGCATTTCGAATTCTACTTCGCTTCCCGTTCTTTTTTCTTTCAAAACTTCTACTACTTCTGGTATCACGTCACCCGCTTTTTGGATATATACAGCGTCTCCAATTCTAATATCTTTTTCTTTAATGAAATCTTCGTTATGCAGCGTCGTTTTAGAAATCACGGATCCTGCAACTCTAACAGGTTCCAAAATAGCCATCGGCGTAATGGCACCCGTTCTACCAACTTGCACTTTGATATCTTTGACAATCGTTTCTTTCTTCTCTGGCGGATATTTGTAGGCAACTGCCCATCTCGGCGTCTTTGTCGTTGTGCCTATTTCTTCCCTTTGCTTTAGATTGTTTACTTTTATCACGGCCCCATCAATGTCAAAGCTTAGCCCATCTCGCTTGTTCGAAATGTCTTCGATTGCTTTTACTACTTCGTCAATCGTTGTGCACTTCATTTTATATGGAATGATGTGAAAGCCTAGTTTTTCCATATATTCTAGCGATTCATAATGTGTTTTAATTTCTACACCTTCTATTTTTTGAAGGTTAAATACAAAAATATCTAAGTGCCTTTCTGCTGTTATTTTTGGGTCTAACTGTCTAAGCGAGCCGGCTGCTGCGTTTCTCGGATTGGCAAATAGCTTTTCTCCTAGTATTTCCCTTTCTTCGTTTAGCTTTTCAAAGTTTTCTCTTGGCATAAACACTTCGCCTCTAACAGTGATTGTAACAGGCTCTGTTAGCTTTGCGGGAATGCTCTTGATTTGCTTTAAGTTTAAGGTAACGTCTTCTCCAACCAAGCCATCGCCACGTGTTGCACCTCTTTTGAAAATGCCGTTTTCATATTCTAATGCCACAGAAAGCCCGTCTATTTTTGTTTCCACGACATACTCTGGATTTGGTACTGTCGACTCAATACGGTGAATAAATTCTCTGACATCGTTCAAATCAAACACATCTTGTAAGCTTTGTAGTGGCACTTCGTGCACCACTTCTGCAAAATGGTTGTCCACCTTTCCTGATGCTACAATTACTTGTGTTGGTGAATCCGGCGTAATTAACTCCGGATGGTTTTTCTCTATATCTTTTAATTCCATCATTAACATATCATATTCAAAGTCAGAGATTTCTGGGGCGTCTTCGTTATAGTATTTATTGGCGTGATATGCAATGGTTTGCTTTAATTCTTTTAGTCTTTTTTCAACGTTATTCATTTGGTCCTCCCAACGATATTTGCGGGCAGCGTACTACGCTGCCCCTACATTTATTTTGATTTTAAAATGATGTCTTTTGATTTAATAAAGTAATCTACTCCAGAGAATATTGTCATTACAACAGATACTAACATTGCAACTGACATTAATATATTTAAAGGTAATGCAGAATTAGCTAATTCTCCTTTTGTAAATTCCATAAATGCACTTGTGTCAATAAACGCTAGTGATATTGCTACCATTTGAGAAACTGTTTTTACTTTACCATACCAAGAGGCAGCAATGACGTTGCCCTCGCCCGCAGCAAGCATTCTAATGCCAGAGACAATAAATTCTCTTGCTGCAATGATAATCGGAATCCAAGCTGGAATTTTTCCCATTTCTACTAGCATAATCAAAGCAGATAGTACCAATAACTTATCTGCGATAGGGTCCAAGAATTTGCCAAATGTCGTTACTTGATTATTTTTTCGTGCCAAATATCCATCCAAAAAATCAGTAAGAGATGCCACTAAGAAAATGGCAAGAATGATTAAATTGGAATATGTAATTCCGCCAATAGGAATTGTGCCTTGTATGTTAAGATATGGAATAATAATCATAATCGGTATTAAAAGTATTCTTGCCACTGTAATTTTATTTGGTAAATTCATTAAAAATCCTCCTTTATCGCGGGTTGCATGATATGCAACCCCTACGCTTCCCCGGCAATTAAGTCATATTCAAGTGCGCCTGTAACACTTACTTTTACAAATTCTCCCTCTTGATGCTCTTTTTCGTTTTTGATAAACACTAAACCGTCTTCATTCGGGACATCCATATATGATCTTGCTATGTAATAGTCGCTATCGTCTGTTATTCCCTCAACGATGCATTCTAGCTCTCTTCCCACGATGCGTTCATTATTTTCCTTGGAAACTTTTTGCTGTCTCTCCATTAAGATACGATAACGTTCTTGCTTTACATTCTCGTCAATTTGTTCTTTTAGTTTCACCGCAGGAGTGCCGTCTTCCGGCGAATAGGTAAATACACCTAGACGGTTAAACTTCGTCTCTTCCACGAAAGTACAAAGTTCTTCGAAATCTTCCTCTGTCTCCCCTGGAAAACCAACAATTAAAGAGGTTCTAAGTACAACATCAGGAATTTCCTTTCTAATTTTAGCAATGATATTTCTGATTCTTTCTCCAGTCGTCTTTCTGCCCATTCTTTTTAGAACAGTATCTGAAATGTGCTGTATTGGAATATCAAAATAATGGCATATTTTAGGCTGGCTTTTGACTACTGCAATCAATTCGTCTGTAATGGTTTCAGGATAAGCATATAAAAATCTAATCCATTTGAAATTGTATTCACAAAGCTTTTCTAATAGTTCAGGAAGCTTTCCTTCGCCATATAAATCAACGCCATACTTTGTCGTATCTTGTGCAATCACAATTAATTCTTGTATGCCTTTATCTGACAATTGCTTTGCTTCTTTCAAGATTTCGTCCATTGGCCTGCTAACATATGGGCCTCTAATCAAAGGAATAGCGCAGTATGTACAATTGTTGCTACAGCCCTCCGCAATTTTTAAGTATGCAAAATTCTCTCCCGTCGAAATTTCCCTCTCCAGATATTTTAAATCGTCAAAAATTTTCGCATAATCACGAATAGGAATAAACAAATCCACTTCCGGAAATTCCTTTTGCAATTCCTCAGCATAGCGCTCTACTAAACAGCCTGTCACAATCAGCTTTTTGCAGTTCCCGTTTTCTTTATAATCCGCCATCTCCAAAATCGTGTCAATGGCCTCTTTCTTTGCGCTTTCAATAAACCCGCACGTATTAATCACAATGATATCCGCTTCACTCGGGTCACTGACAATTTCATAATCATTCTTTTTATAATATCCAATCATCATTTCTGTATCTACTAAATTCTTGCTACAGCCCAATGATACAAATCCTATTTTCATGATTACTCCTCCTGTTTCATAGGACAATTATATAACAGACAGATGTTTTTTTCAACACAAAATCATTTCTCTGACACAATATCCACAATATCTTTGATTAATCTTCCAATCACAGGAATGTTCAACACTACTAATTTTCTCAAAATAATAACGACAATGGCACCCAATACTGTAAAACCAATTGCACTGCCAAGGCCTTTGGAGATACCTGATAAAAAATTTCGCCATAATAATTTCTTGGGGTCACTCATTAACACAACATATTCATTTATCATAATTCCATCTAGTCTTTGCGATATTTTGTCTATCTTTTTCTCAACTTTGGACTTAAAAATACTCATTAGCTTCACCTAATGAGTATTTTTTACCAATTGTGTTATTTATATGCATCCATGGGTCGTCGAGACGCCGACCCCTACGTTTTTATTCAAACAATGCATTGGCGAAGTCTTTGGCGTTAAATGGTTGTAGATCTTGGATTTGTTCGCCTACGCCGATAAATTTGACTGGGACATTTAGTTCGCTACAAATGCCAATGACTGCGCCACCCTTTGCCGTGCCGTCTAATTTTGTTAGAACAATTCCCGTTATTTTTGTCACTTCCGAGAATTCTTTGGCTTGTATTAAGGCATTTTGGCCTGTTGTTCCGTCCAATACAATCAAAACTTCTTTGTCCGCCTCCGGCAATTCCTTTTCTAGCACTCTTTCTATTTTGTTAAGCTCTTCCATCAAATTCTTCTTAGTGTGTAGTCTTCCTGCGGTATCAATAATTAAAATATCATAGCTTTCCTCTTTCGTTCTTCTCGCCGCGTCAAAAACAACAGAAGCCGGGTCAGAGCCCTCTGGTCTCTTTAAGATATCCACATTTGCTCTTTCGGTCCAAACTTCTAATTGCTCAATAGCCGCCGCTCTAAAGGTATCTGCAGCAGCAACCAATACCTTCTTGCCCTCGGCTTTCATACTTGCCGCCATCTTTCCAATCGATGTCGTTTTTCCTGCCCCGTTCACGCCTACTACTAATAATACGGCTGGCTTTGTATGTAAATTTAAGCCTGTATCCTTCTCCGTTAAAACTTTCGCAATCTCGTCCTTTAATGCTTCCTTTACCTGTTCTGCATCTTCTATTTTCTCTAGTTTAATTCTATTTCTTAAGTTAGCAATAATTTTTACAGAAGTATTTGCTCCCACGTCCGACATAATCAGTGCTTCCTCTAGTTCTTCTAATAACTCTTCGTCGACTTTTCTAAAGTTGCTAAATACATTATTAATCTGGCTATTAATTGCTTCTTTTGTTTTCGTCAATCCTTGTTTTAATTTCTCAAAAAATCCCATGTTACTCTCCTATATTCTTTCTACTGTCGCCATAATATTCTTCATTTTTACAATAACTTCATTTTGCTTTTCAATCAATTTGTCGTACTGTTCCAATTGCATTCCTTTTGCCATAATTAAATCTAAGATGTTTTCAATCTCGGCAGATGTTCTTTCTACATCTGTCTCAAGCGTGTTTTTCGAATCCTGCAAGAACTGCAATAACTCCTTTAATTCCTGCAATGTCTCGTCGGTTATGACAACATTGTCCTGCGAAATCTCAATTCGTAAAGTATTGATTTTGTCTGCCGCAAGAACAATTTTATTTTTCAACTCATTTTTCAATGTTTCCATTTCCACATTATTCTTTTTAATAATATCTACTTTTGACTGCTTTGACTTATTCATTAAGATAAACTGTTCTATTGTCATTGACGGAATATCGCCAGGCTCATTTTCTGTTTCTGTAGCAAGTACACTACTGCCAATCAAAGTAAACGTGATAAATGCTAAGCAAAGTACAAATTTTTTCATTATTGCACCTCGCTTTCGTCAATTCCTAATCGTGTCTCGTCAATCGGCTGCACTTTATCAACAACCTGAAGTAGCTCCATTAAAGTTTTATCAATCTCTGTTAGTACTTCTTGTTTTTCACGATTAGAAGTCTGATCTGCTGACTCCATTACAACAGGATCTTTTGACGTTGGCGGCCAATCACGACCAGGCTTGTCGTTCGTCTCAAGTGCAGGCTCTGTGGACTCGTTATTTCCATCCAAAGGCTCTTGAACCTCATTCTCCCCATTGTTTTCCACAGAAGAATTTGGGTCTTCTTCGTCATTCCTGTTTTCTTTTTCGTCAATAATCACATTATTATCTATTGGTTCTTCGATTGGTGGCACAGTAACAGGATTTGAAGGCGTAGCAGTAAAAGGGTCTTCCTTGTAATAGCTTACAAGAACCCATATTAAGAGAAGTATTAAAATAATCATAAGTATTGTGCTTACAGCCTTAAATAGGTTACTCACTTATCTTTCCACCTTTCTTGTTGATTTCAAAATTATAGAATAATCGATATGGTTGTACCCTCGTTTACAACACTGTCGATTGTAATTTTTCCTTCGTGCATATCAATAATATTTTTTACGATATTAAGTCCTAAACCAGCGCCAGAAGTAGCGTTGCCGTATTCATTTGCTGTATAGAACTTATTAAATAAATAAGCGATTTTGTCTTGTTGAATTCCAATTCCTGTATCTTTAATTTCAATTTTAGCCTTATCTTCGTATTTCTCAATCGTCATTTCGATATAGCCTTCATTGGTAAATTTAATTGAGTTATTAATAATATTAATCAAAACTTGCCTAATTCTGGCCTTATCAGCATAAAGCATAATCTCTTGATCTTTTTCTTCAAAAATAAATTCCAAATTTTTCTCTTTGACTAATTCTTCTAGCTCCACATATACGTCTTTTGCCAAGTCGTTTAGCATAAATTCTTCTCTATACAATTTCGTACTTCCGGATTCTAATTTTGCTACATCCACAATATCTTTCGTCAATTCCTTTAGTCTGTTAGCCTCTTCATAAGCAATCGACAAGTATTTCTTTTCGTCGTCGTCTGTAATGACACCATCCAAAATACCCTTGATAAATCCAATAATCGAAGTAAGCGGCGTTCTAAGCTCGTGCGAAACATTGGCTACAATCTCGCGTCTCATTTGTTCTGCAACTGAAATCTCTTTCTTCATTTCATTGAAAGATTGCGCAAGCATACCAAGTTCGTCATTCGAATTAATTTCCACATCCGGCACTTCTTCGCCTTTACCAATTTTTCTAGCATAATCGCTAATCGTATGAATTGGCTCTGAAATCTTAATCGAAATTCGAAGGATGGCAAGTGTACAAATCAAAACAGAAATTAGAATTACCGTCGCAATCGTAATTAATGCTTGATGCAAAATCGAATTCAACTCCGTAATCGGCGAAAATAGCATAATCACGCCAGAAATAGTATCGTTATAAGTTAAAGGCATTCCTACATAAACAACTTCTGTATCTTTACTAAGTTTAAACGGATTCATTCTTCTTACCGTTTGGCCCTCCATCACGGCCTTAATGTCTTCTCTAATTTGATTATTGAAAGACATATTGTCTTCGCTAGAGACTTGGTGAAGGATAGAAGTATCGGGATTTAATATGTATATTTTAATGTTGGAAATATAGCTCATGGCATTAATCCAAGCGGTAAGCTCTGTTTTAGAAATTTCATTATCGTAATACCTAGTCATAAGGGCATTTGTCTTCTCGCCAGCGCTAATCAAATCTTGCTGCGCCTGGTTGGTAAATTCCCTATAAAAAATGCTAAGCGTAAAAAACGATATTAACAATATAATCACTAAAAACAAAGTTAAATACGTGCTAACCAGCTTAAAATAAATCCCTTTAAACATATAATCCCCTATCTACTACTTCACTTCAAATTTATATCCTACATTCCAAATTGTTTTAATTTCCCATTTATTTTTACTACTACTCAATTTCTCTCTGACACTCTTAATATGAACGTCAACCGTTCTCGTACCGCCAAAATACTCGTATCCCCAAACCTTATCCAAAAGCTGCTCTCTTGTAAAGACTTGATTTTTATTAAGCATAAAGAAATGAAGAAGCTGGATTTCTTTTGGCTTCAAGTCCGTCACTAATTTTCCATTTAGTTTTACTTCGTACTTATCCATATTCACGCTTAAATTATCAATCTCAATTTCTGAATCGTTTGCCACATCTGTATTTTTGTCAGTGCCAGCTTCCTGTCTTCTCATATGTGCATTAATTCTGGCAACCACTTCCACAGGCTCAAAAGGCTTTACCACATAATCGTCGGCGCCAATATTTAAGCCCTGTACTTTATTTTCTAGTGTGTCCAAAGCAGTAAGCATAATGATTGGCACATCTGTAAATTGCCTAATTAATTTGCAAGCTTCCCAGCCATTAATGACAGGCATCATGACATCCAAAATGATTAAGTTAGGCTTTTCTTCTTTCGCCTTCGTAATCGCCTCGCTTCCGTCATAAGCAAATACCACTTGATAGCCTTCTTTTTTCAAATAAAGGCTCAATAACTCGCATATATTCTTATCGTCGTCAACTACCAATATTTTCTTATTCAATGCTTTCTCCACCTACCAATCTTTGTTAAATGCATTTGGGGGGCAATTGCCTTTTAAAGGCTTTCGCCCCATTTGCATTTTCTGCTAAGTTCTCCCATTCAAAAAAGAACTTTGCAGAGCAAATACGAAATTGCGAGGGTCTACTTAAATATCTTTCGCTTCGTCTCAAGCAAAGTTCGACAGAAATGATTGCCAGAGCAGCGGCAACCGTTTCTTCCAACTGCACTCTCCACGAATGAAACATATCCTCACAATTTGTTATTATTTACCTTCTACTATCATATATAGTAGAAGTAAACAAACTTTAATATATATGTAAATTAAATGTAAAATCGTAAAACGGGCAGCGTGATACGCTGCCCCTACAACCTTATTTTTCTTCTATGTGTAATCCTTTTGCCAATAGCTGAATGTCTATTACATTTATTGCCGTAAGTCTGTCAATTTCCTTAATGCTTCTTCTCTTCAATTCCGCCAAAATATCCCTTAAATTATGGCCATATTCCAAGATTACATCAATGTATATAAAAATACCATTGGAATACGTATCTATCTTAATTCGCTGTATCTTGTAAATTCCTTCAATATCGCGGCTCATATATTCAATAATCGTGCGAATAACATTATCCGAAATGGTATAGTTTCCAAGATAGCTAAAAGTAGGCCTGATAAGCGATTTTTCAGCCATATATGGGGCTGTTCCTCTTCCTTTCCACTTGAAAATTTGTAATGGGTCTACCAAATATCCTGAGAACTCTTTTTTTATTTCAAATGTTGGGACTGGAATCACGTGCTTACCTTCTGCTCTTCTCGCGCTTCTGGCCGCCGCAATTTCCTCAGGCGTCGAAACATCCTCAATATATACCGTTTCTTCAATTTCTTGGTCAGCAATGTTTTTCGCAATTTTAGCAACCATTTCGTCTGAAGTGCCTAGAATCAAGATGCTTTCCGGCTTTTCTTTTTCAATGGCCGCCTGTATCTCCTCGACTTGACTAGGATTCGAATATAAGTCACGCTTAACAGACTCTATTTTCGTAGCCGCCCTTTTGGCCGAAGTGCCGGCAATAATCTTGTTACCTTTGATAAATAAAGCATCGTCTATAATGTATTCTGTCCCTTTTTGTCTCGCAACCATCTGAGCTCTATGACTTTTTCCTGTGCCACTCGGGCCAACAAAAGCATATAATTTCATAGATTTAATCCTCGATTTCTCTTCTCATATTAACTCTGCCTTGCTCGTCTATTTCGATTACTTTTACTTTAATCGCGTCGCCCACTTTGACAACGTCTTCCACTTTTTCTACTCTTTCTTTGGCAAGCTTTGAAATGTGCACTAAGCCTTCCTTACCTGGAGCCACTTCTACAAAAGCACCAAAGTTCATAATTCTAGTTACTTTTCCTTCATAGATTTGGCCAACTTCGAATTCCATTGTAATATCTTTGATCATTTGCAAAGCTCTTTGTGCACCATCTGCATCATTCGAAGCAATGAAAACTTGTCCGTCGTCCTCAATATCAATTTTAACGCCAGTATCTGCAATAATCTTATTAATCGTCTTGCCACCAGAACCAATTACATCTTTAATTTTATCTGGGTCAATCATTAGCGTAATAATCTTTGGAGCATACTTAGAAATCTCTTTTCTTGGCTCTGAGATTGCCTTTAACATTACTTCATTCAAAATGTACATTCTAGCATTTCTCGTTCTCTCAAAAGCCTCTTTAATGATTTGAAGTGTTAAGCCATCAATCTTAATATCCACCTGGATTGCTGTAATACCATTCTTTGTACCAGCCACCTTAAAGTCCATATCGCCAAAGAAATCTTCGATTCCTTGAATATCTGTAATCATAACATAACGATTTCTGTCATTCTCGTCTGTAACCAAACCTGTTGAAATACCTGCAACAGGCTCTTTAATTGGAACGCCAGCTGCCATTAGAGACAACGTGCTTCCGCAAATGCTTCCTTGAGAAGTAGAACCATTTGACGATAATACTTCTGAAACCACTCTAATCGTGTATGGAAACTCCTCTTGAGAAGGAATTACTGGAGCCAAAGCTCTTTCGGCCAACGCACCATGTCCAATCTCTCTTCTGCCAGGGCCTCTAGAAGGTCTTGCCTCACCAACACTGTATGGTGGGAAGTTGTAGTGGTGGATATATCTCTTTGATTTTTCCTCGTCTAATCCATCTAATTCTTGCTCGTCAGCAACCGTTCCTAGCGTAACAACAGATAGTACTTGTGTTAAACCTCTTGAGAACAAAGCACTTCCGTGAACTCTTGGAAGAATATCTACCTCAGCAGAAAGAGGTCTAATTTCGTCAATAGCTCTTCCGTCTACTCTCTTATGCTCTTCCAAAATCATATGTCTAACAGTCTTTTTCTCTAATTTATACAAAGCATCGCCAAGCATAGCGGCTTTCTCTTCATACGCTTCGCCATACTTCTCTTGTAAATATGCCTTTACTTCTTCTGTTAATTTTTCTAGATTTGCATCGCGAACTGCTTTATCTACAGCTTGTACAGCCTCATACATCTTGTCTTTCGCAAATTCCTTAATCTCCTCAAAGAACTCTTCTGGAACTTCGCAAGAATCATAAGCAAATTTAGCTTTTCCAATTTCATTTTGAATATTCTCAATAAAGCTAGCAACTTTCTTAATTTCTTCATGTCCTTTAGCAATGGCTTCTAGCATTACGTCGTCTGGAATCTCGTCGGCACCAGCCTCAATCATAGAAACCTTGTCCTTTGTTCCAGCAACTGTTAAGTTCAAACGATTGTGTCCTCTTTGCTCTAATGTAGGATTAATCACAATTTGTCCATCCACATAACCAACGCTAACCGCAGCCGTTGGGCCATTAAATGGAATATCAGAAATGCTAAGTGCAGCAGAAGTACCAATCTGTGCAGCCACTTCTTGCGAACAATCTGGGTCTACAGATAATACTAAAATATTAACACATACATCATTTCTCAAATCCTTTGGAAATAGAGGTCTGATAGGTCTATCAATTGCTCTTGCTACTAGAATTGCCTTATCGCTAGGCTTTCCCTCTCTCTTTGTAAAGCTTCCAGGAACTCTTCCTACAGAATACAATCTCTCTTCATAATCTACAGAAAGTGGGAAGAAATCAATTCCATCCCTTGGAGCCTTAGATGCTGTTACGTTTACAAGTACCGTCGTATCTCCATATCTTACCAAAACACTGCCATTTGCTTGGGCTGACATCTTGCCCGTCTCAATTGTTAGCGTACGGCCAGCCAAATCCATTGAATAACTTTTTACCATTTTTTCTCCTCCTATTTTTACATATATTTTTCTGAAGGAACTATTCTTAAGTAGTTGTAATCTCTACCAATTGATATTCGGTAGCGTACGTATCACTTGGCACAGATTACACCTACATATCTTTGTAGGGGTTGCGTATTACGCAACCCGAAGGCAATCATGATATATTGCCCCAACAGATACAAAAATAGTCCTTCTTTACGGGCAGCGTGTTACGCTGCCCCTACAATTTCAATTTCAAGAAGAGTGGCAATATTGCCACTCTTCCTATTGTGTCCTATTTTCTTAAACCTAATTCTTCAATTAAGCTACGATATCTTTCAATATCTGTCTTTTCAAGATATTTTAAAAGACCTCTTCTTTGACCAACCATCTTAAATAATCCTCTTCTAGAATGGTTGTCTTTTTTGTGTTCTTTTAAGTGCTCTGTTAAATGATTAATTCTTTCTGTTAAAAGAGCAACTTGAACCTCTGGAGAACCTGTGTCTCCTTCATGCGTTTGATATTTCGCAATGATTTCTTTCTTTTTAGCTGCTTCCATGAATTTTACCTCCCTTAATATTAAATCGCGATGACTTAGAAAAAGAGGAGTCATATCCTTAATCCAAGTCAAAGTTCTCTGTCATTATACTACAAATATTTCCCAAGTGCAAGTTTTTTTCAACATTTTATCGCAATTTGCAAGAAAGCCATAATGGCGTCCTGAAGGACGCCATTATAACTGTTATTAGAATGTTGCTACGTAGTTTCCATTTTGGTCTACCCATCTTGCACCTCTAACCTCTGGAATATCCATATTTCCATCTGATGGATATAGTGTGTGATTTTCGTCAATATATACGTAATTTAATCCACGTTTATTGGATCCTGCTGAACAGATTCCGGTCTTCTTATCAATAGTATTGATTCTCAACCTTCCAGCTTCCTCAGCAACATATACATAATTAGCATCTTGTCCAATGACAATACCAATATGGTGGAATTCACCGCCAGCACCAAGCGTACAAATAATGTCTCCTTCTTGGATAAGGCCCTTATTGATGGCGTCCATAGTAGCATATTTCTTACCATATTTATCGCCACCATTGTATCCCTCTGGTTTTACGCCACCATTAATCAAGCACCAGTTAGCGAATCCCGTACAGTCAAATCCGTTATGCTCATATACGCTACCAGCACAGATAACTCTCTGGCCCCAAGTCGTATTTAAGCCTCTTCTTGCATAAATACCAACGTCACTGACGATATTACCCGCTTTCTGTCCTAAATATGGAATTGAGCGTTCCATACCAGCAAGGAATCTTGCAGCTGCAGCCACACCTGCTCTTGAACCATAACCAGCCTTGATAACTCTTTCGTCTAATTCCATCTCCAATTGCTTCCACTGACCAACACCATAGTTAAATCCATCGTCACCCATCTTTGGCTTGTCGTTATCAAATACGTATTGGCCCGTCTTTACGTCACCAGTATATAGGTAACCGCCATAGGCTTTGACAATTTCCAAAAATACTGGGTCAAAGTATATTTCATATGCAGTAACAGGTGTATATCCGGTTCCAACCCCGCCAGTAATCATAAGGTCTTCTGGCTTTATTAAGAAGTTTTCTGAAAGTTTCTCGTCATACTGCGTAGGCAAATCATTATAGTCGTCTAGTAACGCTTTTGAAGGAACATAGTTGTCCACTTTTAACGTTCCATATCTGTTATTTCCACTGCCTTTTATATTTTCTACTTTCACTTGTTTAAAAATAGTTCCCGCTCTTTCCGGTCTGTAATGAGTGCCTCTGCTTGATAATTGTCCATCTTCTCCAACACTTAACGTCATAGCACCAATAGGAACAATCTGGCCTACAGGATATACGGTTCTAACAAGCGATAGATGCTCGTCTCCGTCTGGATATTTTTGACCCTCGTCCGGCGCCTTGTAGAACGGTGTAAAGAATGGATATAAGTATGGAATTGGATAAGTACCTTTTACCGTCTTTCCGCCTTCTGTGCTTGGTGCTGCTATCTCGAAGTGAAGGTGAACACCGCCACTTCCGCCAGTCGTACCTTCATAGCCAAGAATTGTTCCAGCGCCAATATATTCTCCCTCTTGCACTAATGGATAACGTTTTAAATGCACATAATTGGTATAAACTTCGCCACTCGTTCTAGTATGCGTCACTTCTACTTTAAATCCGCAAATTGGTCCTGCTATCACTTTTGATACAATACCCGGTGCCACAGAAACAACTGGCATATCTTTCGTCTGGTCAAGTAACGTTCGAACTAAAGTATTGGAAGCCTCTTCTCCATTACCAGTAGCCTTAGCAAGCCTGTATAATTCATATCCATAAATAGCACTTGCCGTACCTGGGAAGGTATACTTTGTTCCTCCCAATTCTAGTGTCACAGCCGAATGTCTATATAAGCTCAAAGTGGATAGCCCAGAAAATACTTTGCTGCCGCCTGTTGTCTTAGCATAAAAATTCAACTCTGCACCAGTCACGTTCGTTGCCGCAGCTGAAGCAACACCACCACCAGCGCCATATCCCGATGGCTCATTGCCATTAGCTCCTGTTGGTGGAACAGATGGATCTAAATTGTTGTCGTCCGGTATTGCAGCATATCCATTCGGTAATTGAACCTCCCCCGCTACTGATAAAACTCCATTATCGTTTACTTGTAGTGTGGACGCCATCGCCCTCAATATCGTATCTGTGGTATGTCTACCATACAAGTCTACACCAGCGTGCCTGCCATTCCATTTCCAGCCGCCCCAACTTTCAATCATAAGATTTGTCGCTTCACTCGCATTGGCAGAAATAGCATAATATGATTTCGAAATGTAGCCGCCTTCCGGCCATAATGCATATACCTTATACTTCTTAGCTTTATTGCCATTGCTGTCTGTATATTCATATTCACACTCTGGATATAGCGAATAATCTACTTGCTGCCACTTCATAATCTCCATACGTGAGCGCATCTTTAAATTCTCTTCCGGCTCTATCGGGTCTGCCGTTGATGCCAATAAATGCTCTAACCAGAATGCATAATCCGTGGTGGTCTCGTCGTAATAAAGAATTTCGTCAGGCACATTAATATAAATATAGTTATTTTCGTCTACTGTTGATTCAAATCCTGCTGCTGCAGCATATTCCGGCTTTGAATATTGAATTAATTGATACAAATCCCTAATATAAGTATCTGCCGCATAAGTTCCATTATCGGCCGCTTTCTCCCATTCTGCAATCATAGCAATGACGTCTTTTTCTCTTGTAGCTGTAAAGTGTGGTGCATACAATTCTGTACGCCAAGCCGATTCTGTGCTAATATCTAGAGTCTTAAAACCGAAAGAGAATACAGCCATTGGAAGTAATGATTTAAGATTAGTTTCTTTAAAATCATTTCCCACTGTAACATCGTTCGTAAACAATATTTCTCTCGACCAAGTCGTTGCCTTTGCAGGGAAGTATGCTGGCATTTTCTTAATGCTGACTTGAATCGTAACACCAAATCTGACTTCTTCAGTAGTAAATACTGGATGTGGCTCTCCCACTCCACCTTTTTTGAATTCCACCTTCACGCCTTTATTACGCATTGGTGTTCCAACATCGTCGTTATTAACCTTTACAACATAATTTTGACTTGAATATCTAACTTTAATTGCTTCTGCAATTCTATCTTCTATTGCTGCCTGAAGGCTAGCACTATCTATCGCTAGTTTTCCTCCTTCACTCACGCCTTCTTTCACAATATGATACCAGCCAGCAACACTCTCTTGCATTTCCTGTGGGTGCTCAAGAGCCGGTATTTCCGTTTGTTCTGCACTTTCTCTATCGGTAATAACGCCTGAGCCAGATAGCCCTTTTACAATAACCGCTTCTTCGATGTCCTCCATTTCAAGAGATAATTTTCCTTCCAAGATTTCTTCTAAAATTTCTTCTGCGACTTTGTCTACATTAATGTATTCGTAAACTATATTGCCATCGTCGTCAACTCTTGTAAGATACAAACTACCACCTATTCCTACAGAAAATTCGCCGCTAATTTGTGCTGCATCCACTAAATCTGTAACAGCTGTAAATATCTCTGTTGGAGCAATATCCCAGTTACCACCAGAATAAAATTCAAAATAAATTCTCTGGAAAATAACAAACGACATTAAATTCGTATAGATATCTTCCTTCTCTAATTTTTCCAAATCCACATAGTATTCGGCCGTTGTGCTTGTAGCTGGATCAGTTCCGGAAGTGCCATTAGCCTCCTTGCTTGCCTCTCTCTCCAAATTCTTAAATACTGCCTTTGGAATATAATATTTTTTATCCGAAATCTCAATTCCCATCATAGAAGCAAAACGATTCACTAAACTAATCGATTTATCTTCTGTGATAAGCTCTTCTCCACTCATGCAAGCTCGATTGTATATTCCCTTTATTTCCTCTAATAATTGATCAACTTTTCCACCATCCGTGCTATCTTTAAGCATATACCAAGAACTCAACAATTGAGCTTTTGGCAAGAAACGCTCAATCAAAACTCTAAATGGTATTTCATAAGTAGCAGAACCCGCATCTCTCACTTCAAAAAACAAATCGTCATGAGGATAATCACGAATAACTGTTAAGTAATCCGATAAGCCAGGTTCACTTGAATGAAGCCATAAATCCTTATTTCTACCATTTAGGTCGGTATTAATATAATAACCGCCACTATATGGAATATTATCAAGTCCCAGAGCTTCGCGTATAAAAGGGTTAGATATCTCTTCACCTTCGTTTTTAACTCTTTGCCCCATTTCTACAACATCACTTTTTGCTTTCGCTGGTTTTCCATCAGCATCTCTGTATATAGGTTTCCCGTTAGTATCTTTCTCCCACATACTAGGTGTTTGCAAATAATAAATATTGGTTCTTGCGTCTCTAAAAATTCTCAAGTATGGAACCAATGATTGTTGATTATCCATTGTCCCATTTTCACTAACTTTATAAAATAAATCAATACTTGAATGTGTATTCGTTAAACTAGACTCTATGTACTTGTAATTTAATTCATTATAAATTTTGCTATACACCTTCCAAGCTTCTGCCCTCTCAGTATCAGTGCGCGCCTCATCTAGTTTTACTTGTAGTATTCCAAATGAGTTGTTCAAAAGTTTTACATCTTCTTGTTTTGCGGATATTGCTCTTCTGGCTCCGCCCATAACACTAGCCGCAGTTCTGTATTTCGCACTATAAGTAGCAAGGTCTTTTTCATAAGCTCGCTTCAATTCCTTTGTTTTAGCTGAGTTAGGATTCTTTGCGTATTCCGTCTGATAAGCATTCCAACTATTTTGCACAGAAGTAATATCTTGACTTGCCTCACTATTACCTGAACTTCTCATATCAGATACTAATTGGTCTACGCTTGTGTTCTCCTTATAATACTTATTATACATACTTTTCAACTTATCGTCATATGTATTCTTCGTTTTTTCTACTTCCTGCGCTGCTTTATAAATACGTCCAGTTCTCTCGTATTCTGCTTTTAAGGCAGGGTCACTACTGTTAGCTTCATAGGCTTTTTTTGCCTTGTCATAGTCAGCTTGGGTATTTTTTAATGTGTTCTTCTCGTCATAGGCGCCATAAGCTCTTTCATATGTATCCAAAGCGCTTGCCGCTGTGTTTTGGGCTTCGTTTAGTACATCAATCTCTTTACTCGTCGCTTGTATGTCTTTATTAATCTTGGCTACCAACTCTTCTTTTCTTGTTTGTTCCGCACGTGCTTCTTTCTTAGCAGCAAGTTCCTTCACTAAATCTTTATATCCTTGTGAATCTACATCTCTATTAATCAAGTATGTAGCAAGCCTTGCCCAGTCGTCGTCCGTAAAAGATGGGTCCCAGATATCAACATCCACATCTTTTTCTGGCTCTTTCTCATAAACGCCAGTCTCGCTAAAGAACCTAGCCGCATCCATCGTTACCGCATACTCAAAATTAAGATATTCCGCCAGCTTCTCACTGTCCATTAGCGTATTGTATCCACTATTAGTTAATTGTTGAAGAACAGCATAATCATTCGTATTCTTGATACCGGCACTCTCAATGCCAAATATTCTTTGAAGACTTCTGGTAATTGTCATACCTAAAATATAAATCAAAATAATGCAAATAATTCCAAGTGCAAGTACAAAAACAATATGTCCTAAAACTGTTCCAAAAAACTTAAAAATATTTCTCACTTTCAATGCTGCATTTTTGACTCCGCGTCCGAAGTTCTTTAATCCATTTATCAAACCATCCATTTGCTCGCCTCCTTACTACATACTAAAATACTGTTCCGAGAAAGAAACATCCATCGTCGCTTCATATATCTGTCCATTTAAAACATAATTCAAATGAAGCCTATCTGGTTGAAACATTTCCCCAGAAGGAACAGGAAATTCAATCTCTGTTCTCACACTACTATTGGCCGGAACCGTTACCTCAATATTTTTCACAACATCATATGTATTCTTGTTTAACTTGCTAGTACTGTATTCATACATATTTAGCGTACTAAAACTTGCCTCTCTACTGCCATCATTGTCAATCCTTACAGTATAAGTCACTTTGTCAAGATGCTTTAAGCAGTATTCCAAAGTCATAGTCACATTTCCAGAACCAACCGCCTTTCCAGCCTCAAAAATCATATACACTCTGTCAAACATAATCGTCATGTCGCCAGAATCTAGATTGTCCACCGTAAGCGGTAGTTCCTTCTCCCCATCAATTAAAATCGTGGCATAATATCCTCTGGAATGCAAAATCATTTCCGAAATTTCTATTTTGCTATTCTCGTCAATGAGCTCATTCATTTTCTCCGTAAAATCATTAAAAGTAGGATATTTGGCTGCCTTGTAGATGTCCGTAAATTTGCTATAGATTGCTTCGTAGTCCCTTTTATTTAGTAATTCTACAACCTCATTTGTCTCTTTCACAAAATTTTCTTCCACTCTCTGCTGCGTTTCATTAATCACAGGCACAAGAGGAACATCATTGGAATTCTCTTTTCTATTTTTCAAAGCCTTGATTCCCAATTCAATGAAAGTAATTAAAATGAAGATTCCAATAAGGAGTGCTACTAATCTAAAAATCGTTCTTTTATCCATTCAAATCTCCTCCCGGATTATAATTCAATCACTACCGTTGTCTTTTCCGCTTCTACAATCACGCTCTTTGGAATGTAATAACTCGTTCCGTCAAACGTAAGTGTTATTTCTCTTTCTTCTTTTGGCGCTAACGTGATTGGTTCCATCGCATCCGCTAGTCTTCCGGATAGCGTAATTTCAACCATCACATCTTCTATCTTCATTTCCTTGGAAGTATTATTTTTAAACTTCATTTTTACCGTAATGCTATCTTGCATTACCAAATAGTTTTCAACAGTAGCCTCCAAGCCATTGGATTTATGCTTGATATTTGGGGCATCATAATAGATAAACTTATCCGGTGAAATAGTAAAAGTCTCATTACGAAATTTATTTGCATAAGCAAAATAAATATGCTCCTCCTGCTTTTCGGTATCCTCTAGCGTCACAATATACGTATGGTCTGCCAGCTGCTTTACTTGCTTTACAGGCATATCAAAATGATAGCCCTGAATCGTCTTCAAATAATTTTCGTAAGACATATATCTTTGATACTCTGGCGTTAGCATTTTGTACGCCTTTTCATACTCGCCTTCTTTTAGTAGCTCGAAATACTTTGATGTAGAGTAGGCTTTGACAAACGTCGCGTCATTCAGCGACACACTCATTGGCATATATGTCCCAATTCGCTCAGAAATAGGCACTTCTTCTAATATGTATTTATTAAGCACAATAATCGCAATTAGCATAAACAATGCAAAGAAAAACAATATTTTAACTGCCTTCTTTTTCGATTTCACCTTTTTTTCCCTCATACACCCTCCTGAATTAAATATAGTTACTTTTATTTTACAATAATTCACAACATTTCACAATATCTTTTGCAAAAAATGTCGAGGAAAATCTCCCCAATGGGGTATCCAAGTATCCAAGGGTGACGGAGGAAAATGGATAAAAAAATTATCCATTTTCCTCCGTCACCCTTGGATACTTGGATAAGTCCCTCTCTCATTAAGGAGCTGGCTGCAAGGCCATGTTAATTCCTTCTGCCAGAACTCTGGCGGTGTTAGTAATAATTTCGTCTATTTCGGACGGTGTCACCACATAATTCAGCTCTCCTGGGCTTAGAACCTCCTTGATATAGCTGTACTTATCTTGCTCTTCAATTCTAGAGACAAGTTCGCTTGATTTACTATCGTCGCCCTTCAATTTGGCTATCATTAAGTCAAGCGTATCGCTAGCAATCGTGGCGGCATCCACAACCGTAGGCACGCCTATCGCAATGACTGGAATTCCCAATATTTCTTCATTAATGGCATTGCGATTATTTCCAATCCCTGCTCCCGGCGTAATCCCCGTATTGGAAATCTGGATTGTCGTGCTTACTCTCTCCATTTTTCGAGAAGCTAGGGCATCCAGTGCAATAATCAAATTCGGCCTCACTTTTTCCGTAACACCCTTAATAATTTCTCCCGTTTCAATTCCCGTTGTGCCAAGCACTCCAGGCGCAATCGCACAAACAGAACGTGTACCTGGCAAAACATATTCCGGCATATAACTAAGTAAATGTCTCGTAATATCCACATCAGAAATCACTTTAGGCCCTAATGCGTCTGCCGTCACATTTCTGTTTCCCAGCCCCACAACGCAAACCGTATCGCCTTCTTTCAACTTTCCCATTTCCTTTATCGTATCCGAAACTCTTTTCGAAATTTTCTCGTGAACCTCCTCGTCGTCTTCCTTTAGTTTTTGCGACTCAATCGTCACATAGACGCCCTGTGGCTTCCCCAAGGCCTCTGATGCTTCTTTAGACATAATTTCCACTTTCGTTACTAGCATATCCGCGTCACTATCGTCCACAACCGTCTTGACGCCAGGCACTTCGTCGTCAATCTTTTGGGCTGTCTTGTACATCTCTCTATTTTCAATCGCTAAGTCCGTTCTAATTTGATATTCCAAAAAAATACACCTCCGCAAATAGTGTTTGCAAGGCGTCAAAAAATATACAATTATAAACCCATAAATATTTTTTCCATTCCAATTTTCAAATCTATTTTTCCCACTTTCGAATCCGCATCTAAAACCGCTAAATCGTCAAAAATCTGAAATAATTCCGCTTCGGAAAAGTTTCGCGATTGTTCTGTATATTTCTTTGCGGCATAGGCATTTGTGCCTAATTCTTTTACAATGCTCTTATTTTCATTTAGCGCGATTCTTGCCAACAACAGCATTTTAAAGTGCTTCGTTATCATAATCATGATTTTTTGCAAAGGCTCTTTATTCTCTAATAAATCGTCTAGACATTTTAGTGCATATTTGATATTTCTCTTTCCTAAAGCATCCGTCAAATCAAAGATAATTGTCTCAGAAGCCTTGATACAAAGCTTATCGATCACTTCTTTATCAATGATACTTTTCTCTCCAGAATAATCCATTAATTTCTTTAACTCTTGGTACAAAACTTGCTTATCCGTTCCGCAAACTTCAAGGAAATATTGCACATCTTTTCCTTGCATCACGATATTATTTTCCTTGCAAATTTGCATGACCCAAGTAGTTAAATTTTCTCTCTTATTCTTCTCAAAATTCAGCCATTTTCCATTTTTCTGGACAACCGAAGCAAGCTTGCTCTTGCTAGAACCCTCTTCTAAAAATACCACAAAAAGATTGCCTAAATCCTCTTCTAAAAGTTTTAGCAAATCGTCTGTCAGCCACTCCTTATATCCCGTATCTTCTTTCGTCTTCTTCGGCATCTTCACCAAAATAAACTTCTCGGGACTGAAAAAAGAATACGTAGAAAGTTCTTGCTCTAGCAAATAAAGATTATCCTTATCCAGCAAAATATAATTGATGCCTTTCTTCAAGTCGCCAAAATTTTCTTTGATTTTCTCCAAATATTTTTCTTTCTCGTATTGGTCGTCGCCCGAAAGCAAATACAATTCCATTTACTACACCTCAATATTATTCAATCTTCTTCGCGAATTTATTCGAATGCGCATGGCAAATCGCAATTGCCATGGCGTCCGTCGTATCGTCTAGCTTTGGCACTTTTTCTAAATTCAAAAGCGCCTTTACCATCATTTGTACTTGCTTTTTATCTGCCCTGCCATAGCCTACTACTGCTTGCTTCACTTGTAATGGCGTATACTCATAAATATCCGTATTCGTCTTTGAAGCCACGGTAAGGACATTTCCTCTGCCTTGCGCTACACCAATAACCGTCTTGGCATTGCTATGATAGAACAACTCCTCAACAGCCATTGCATCCGGTTTATAGGTATTTACTAACATCGTCATATCGTCATAAATTTTCGCTAAGCGCTCCGGCATCGGCACGCCAGCCTTTGTTTCAATCGCCCCAGAAGTAATTAATTTAAAATGATTGCCCTGATAATCAAGCACAGCATAACCTGTGATGGCATACCCGGGGTCTACACCTAAAATAACCATAAACATTTCCTTTCTCACGGGCAGCGTAGTACGCTGCCCCTACATCAATTTGCGCATCCATAACATCAATTTGCAAAAGGATTTAGGCTACTACCTATATATTTTCTAGAATTGCTGCCGTACTCCACGCCTGTGCCGGCGCGCCCTTGGCATATCTAGGCTCGTCTCCATCATAGATTTCTGCCACATTTCCAATACAGCCATCCATCAGCAATTCTTCTACATTTGCTACCGCAAATCTTTCTCTTTTAATTTCTCGGTAAGCATTGCCATACACTTTCCAAAGCCAAGGCCAGACCGTCCCTTGATGGTAACTCATATCTCTTTCATAAACGCCACCAGCATAAGTACCTCGATATTCGCTATCATGACTGTCTAGTGTCTTTAAGCCCTTGTCCGTTAGTAGCTCCTTCGTCACTAACTCCAAAACTTCCACCGCTTTATCGCCTGAAATCACTGGAAAAGAAAGTCCCATTGCCATAATTTGATTTGGCCTGATTTGGCTGTTTTCCGGCTCAATGGTGTCAAATAATCCCTTTTCACAGAAGAATTTTGTAAATGAAGCCTTTACCTTCTTGCAAATTTCTCTATCAAAATCTGTTTCTAATATATCCGAAAAATAATTCATAATTCTAAGTGCATTATACCACAGCGCATTGATTTCCACTGCCTTGCCATATCTTGGCGTAGGAATGACATCTCCCACTTTGGCGTCCATCCACGTAAGCTGGGTATTCTCATTTCCTGCCACAATCAAATAATCTGTGTCCATATAAATATGGTTTTCTGTTCCCTGCTGATACGCATTGATAATCTCTAATAATTTAGGATATATTTCTCTCAAAAAATTAAAATCTTTTGTATACATGATGTACTCATAAAATGCCTCGATATACCAAAGCGAGCCATCCACACTGTTATAGGCCGCTCCACCATTTTCCGTAATCAAATTCGGGACAAGCCCATTTTGAATATACTTCGAAAACTGAAGTAAAATACTTTTAGCATCTGAAAATCGATTTGTCTTTAATGTAAGGCCCTCTAATGCAATAAACGTATCTCTTCCCCAGCTGCCAAACCAAGGGTATCCAGCAATGATAGTTTTGCCCTCATTTCCTTGCACAATAAAGTTATCTGCCGCAACAGCAAGTTGCATTTCTATCTCATTCCTAGCAGAAGCTATTTTGCAAACCTTTTCTAAGCGAATCTCTTCGCGTCGCATCAGTCCAAGGACATTTTCTTTCTTCTCCATTTTATCTAACGACACAATAAAGCAAATTTCTTTACTCGTATTCGGTTCTATTTCAATTTCGTAACTTCCAGGAATATAATGATTTTCTAGGCATTCAAGTCCTCGTTCGTCTTCCATTCGATAGTACATTTTTTCATAAATGGTATTTTCATACTCGATATAATCTCCATCGCAATCCATATATGCCTTTAAGCCCTCGCCCAAGTCAAGTCTCACTGCCTCTTCCGAATACGCCTGCGAAAAACTCACATTGCTATTCGTAGCATGAAAATCCCTATGATTAAAAAGCGGCGTAATGACAAATTTAGCTCCATCTCTATCCGTCTTGATTTCATAAGAAACACAAACGGTATTTTCCCCATGTACCAAGGCCACTTTCTTCTTCACCAAAACATCTTTCACGCTATACGTAAACGACGGCAAAAATATCTTGGAAAAGCCATCCTGCCTCACATAACCGTCTTCCAAATAACCTGGGCACTCATTCGTAGCGAGAGAGTAGCTCTTTCCGTCAATCTCCAATGCTTCATTTAGCTTGGAAAGAATCAATCTTCTCTCACGTGTTTTTCCACAAGCAGCAACTAAAAGTCCATGATATTTTCGCGTATTTAGGCCGCACAAAGTAGACATGGCAAAGCCGCCAATTCCATTGGTAAGAAGCCATTCGTGCGTTTTGGAAAATTCATTTTGTAGCAATTCTTCTTTTGTAAATTTGTACATAATCTCTCCTCACAATAATTGCGTATACGAGCAGCGTGTTACACTGCCCCTACGTGTTTCACTTATTTCTTTTGACCTACAATTGGAATTTCTGTTTGTTCCGGCCTACTGCCCTTCGATTTCTTGCCATTCGCAACAATTTTTACGTCATTAAACAAAATGCTCTTTTTCTTCTTTCTTCTTCTCATTTTCTTAATCTTGGCTTTAATCGTATGATATTCAAGGGCTTGCTTGCTATTGGTTAAGTCCATATTGTCGCAAACAATTTTCATAACTGCATTGGCAAGCTTGTCTGGGTCATGCCTAATGTTTCCTTTTTCGTCAATCACGGCAAAGTCGTCCACAACAAGATTAACGCCTTTGGCCTTAATATTATTCTTGTCAATCTCCATAATATCAGCGCCTTCCGAGTTATATCGGCGCACATATTCTGGCATGATATCACTGTCATTGGCAATGCAATAATCAATCACACCTTTTCCCACGTGATCATAAATTGCTGTAATACAATCTGAAACCTTAAAATTATCTGTCTCTCCCGGCTCTGTCATAATATTAGAAATCATAATTTTAGTAGCATTACTTTTCTTTACTTCGTCTGCAATTTCACGGATTAGCAAATTAGGAATAATCCCTGTATAAAGGCTTCCAGGGCCAATAATAATGACATCGGCCTCTTTAATGCTGCTAATGACACCTGGTGCAGGAGTACATCTCTCCGGCGACAAAAATATTTTTTCAATAGGAGATTTCTTGATTTGCGAAATATTCTCTTCTCCTAGAACCCTTGTCCCATCTGTAAGTACGGCACCAATATTAGTAGCATCTAATGTGGCTGGTAATACTCTTCCTGTAATCGATAAAACCTTAGAAGTATCTTGGATTGCCTTCGCAAAATTGCCTTCACAAATATCATTCATAGCAACTAAAAGCAAATTACCAAAACTATATCCTTTCAAATTTCCATTCTTAAATTGATATTGCATCAATTCTTCCATTACATTTTCTTTGTTCGAAAGTGCCACTAAAGACTGTCTCAAATCATTTGGCGCTAATATACCAAACTCTTTCGCAACCAAATCCTGCTTAATACTAGAAGTTGCCGTCGTAACAATTGCCGTAATATTATTAGAAAAAGATTTTAGGCCTCTAAGAATTGTAGAAAGCCCCGTTCCACCGCCTATCACAACGATTTTAACACTCTTATCAAGCATTCGTTTATCATAAACAAGTTTTTTGATGTTCAAATTTCTAGGGTTCATTCCTACATTTGCCTCTGCCACGGCTTGCAAAATCCTTCTTTGCGCCATGATAAATCCTGTTACAATGGCTGCAATTCCTAGCACAAAAGCAAATCCAATGACGATTAGCCTAGATACTTCCATCGTTTCAAGCGTCAAGATACTAGCAAAGCCATAAGCCAAAAGCACTGTTCCTAACACCACAAGAAAAATCCATCTTTTGATTCTTAATCCCGAGCCAAACCATTCTAAAAAATTATTACTCACGTTTATTCATCCTCTCCGATTATTTTTACTTCCGGTTCCAATTGTACATGATATTTCTTATGAATCGTCTCTTGCACATATTGAATTAACTCCAAGATATCTTTGGAACTAGCATTTCCACGATTCACGATAAAACCAGCGTGCAAGGTAGATACTTCTGCACCGCCAATTTGATATCCTTTAAGGCCTGCGTCCTCAATTAGTTTTCCCGCAAAATATCCCTCAGGTCTTTTAAAAGTACTACCAGCACTCGGAAAATTCACTGGCTGTTTTGCATTTCTAGACGTCATGTACTCCAACATTTTCGCCTTGATTTCTTCTCTATTACCATGCTCTAATTTTAGTTTGGAGGACAATACAATTCCCTTTAATCCTTGAAACACACTCTTTCGATAACCAAACTCACCGTCCGTAATCGTCATGATATTGCCATTCTCAGAAATAAATTCCGTTTCTAAAACAACAGAACTAATTTCGCCGCCATAAGCTCCGGCATTCATAACAATCGCGCCACCAAGTGTTCCTGGAATGCCACACGCAAACTCCAATCCCGTAAGGCCGTTCTCTTCCGCAACGTGTGAAAGCTTTGCTAAATAACATCCCGCAGATGCCTCAATCACATCGTCACTAATCGTATACTGATTATACTTTGTTAATTGAATGACTAAGCCTCTAATGCCGCCATCCTTCACTAATAAGTTGCTTCCGTTTCCAATGATTGTTTTCTTGCAATCAAGTGCAAGCAATTTCTGAATCTCTTCCTTACTTTCCGGCATGGCCAAAAAATCAGCCACTCCGCCGGTTCTAAAAGTAGTATGGTTTTTCATTGGCTCATTTACCAAAATGTTTTCTTCTCTCGTAATTGTCTTTAATTCTTCTAATAAATTCACAATTACCTCCTATTCTTCATACTGCGAAAGTAATGAAGCACCAATAATGCCAGCGTCATTTCCCAGTTCTGCACATCTCATATTTAAATCATACGTATATCGATTTAAAATTTTGCTGGCCACTTTAGACTTTAATGTATGAATAAATTTATCGGAAAACCAAGCAATTCCGCCACCAATCACTAACATTTCCAAATCATATAAATTGATAATATTGGCTAAGCCCTCTGCCACATTTTCCAAATACTCGTCAAACACCTTTCCAATATTTTCGTTTCGATCTAGCAAATAAAAGAATTCTTTTAAACTCTCTGTATTCGTTTTTTTCAGCAAGCTAGAAATAGAGCCATACTTTTCATAACATCCTCTTCTACCACAGTTGCATTGAATGCCATCTTTATCTATTACCATATGGCCAACCTCGCCTGCCGCCCCAGTACTACCATTATATAGATTTCCATTCAATATTATGCCTGCACCTATTCCCGTGCCAATCGTAACCAATGCATAATTAGAATACATTTTCTTATCGATAAAATGATATTCTGCAATTGTGGCACATGACGCATCATTTCCCACATAAAGCGGAAGTCGACTTCCAACATAGCTAGCCACATCTACATTCTGAAGAGGCAAATTAGCAGTATAGATAATTTGGTTATTTCTAATAATACCTGGAACACCAATCCCCACGCTATCGGCCTTTTCCGCATGTTCGTCAACATATTCTCTGATACAATTAAAAATGCCTTCTTCTGATCGATTCGTTTCGTCTAGTTTCACAATTTTCTTGTAAGAAATTCGGCCATCATTGTCCACAAGTCCCATTCCAATATGTCTGCCGCCCAAATCAATTCCTATATGAATAAGAATCCCTCCTTAAGATTATTTTTGTATCTTAACACCGCTATAATACCACTTAATAATTTCTTCACAATCAAAATCATTTCTAGCCATTCCAATAGCACCATTCTGGCTCATGCCAACCGCATGCCCCCAACCTCTGCCTTGAATTACAAATTCTGTCTTTGCCGTCTTTGCTGCATATGCAGTTTGCACTTCAGTCGTATCTTCTTTCGCTGGAGTAAAGATAGCAAGTAACTTCTGAAGCAATGGTTTTACTACTTTTTCTTTCTCTTCTTCCTCTTCCTCGTCGTCTCCATTTTTATAAATATCTGTTCTATCATTTTTTGTATCATTGCGCTTCGTACTATTCGTGTTTTCCTCAGCAATATATTCTACTGCTTGTGGCGCATCACTATTAATCGTATACCACTGACTATCTAACCCTAAATACGTTCTCGTTTTTTCCTTTGTCAAATATTCTGTGCCATTCGTCCCCACTATTTTTAGCTCAGTAACTCTACCAACATCCGAAAATTCCGTTGGCACCAAGTCCACGATATCTCCCACATTAATGCCACGGCTTGCCAAAAGTGATTTTACCTCGCTAGCAGTCAATGTGACTTTCCAAGTCTTCTTTGTTAAATTTTCCGGCTCGTATGTATCAGGAACTGCCTTTAAATAGTCAAGCGTTCCTCCCCAAACATTTTCTGAATTTTCTGTGTAACCACCACTTGTAGAAAAATAATATCCGCCAATTAGTTCTCCATCATAAGTAGCAACCATGCCATCCGTCTCGTCTACGGCATTATTAGAGTTGCTATTTTCCCATGTGTATCCGCCATAAGCTTGATCGTCTACCGTAGGATATAAATTAAATCCCCACCTACTTCTCTTGTTATAATTTTTTGCAGCATAGGTTCTCGCAATAATTGCCTGCGCCTTCACAGCCTCTATCGGGCTATTTCCGCCAATCTCACGAGGAACAACACCATATAAATATTCCTGCATCGAAAGCACGTTAATCACTGTCATGTCACTATCAGAATATCTTTTTATTTCAACATCTCCACGATATTTTGTTCCATTTATCGAAATCAAATAAAGGCCACTGCTATTTTTTCCGCTCATAAAATATGGCACATTATTTTTATCGCCAATTTCTCCAATGCCAGAAACATTGACCGAATTTGCACTGCTTCCTTTGGTAACAGTAATACTTTCGCCTTTCCCTACTTTTTCTATTAATTCAAATTCCCCGTCAGCATCTAGTGTTCCGATTTTCAATCCACCATCAGAAGAAAGCGTCACGCTAGAAGCTCCTTTCGAACCATAATAAATTCCAATTCTAATCTCGTCAGGGACACTCACTTTCGCCATGGACATAGCAGACAATCCCAGCACACTGAAAATCACTAAAAGAAATACGAAAAACTTTTTCATAAAATTAAAACCCTCCATCATTTGTACTTCAATTTTCCAAAAACATTATATCATAAAATTCTATAGTGCAACACCTAAAAGAGTAAATTCACAATTAATTCATGATGCTCAACATCCGTTTTTTTGTGGCAGGCTGTCCGTTGGGCACCTTGGGCGCCCAGCCGTGGCTTCGCCTTTTCACCCTGTCACGAAAAAACTACCAAGAGACTACAATGATCGTAATTCCCGAATTCATTTGCCCCAAATCACTATCTTTTCGAAATGAGTCGTCCAAGTCCAATACTTTTCTTGTTGTTTCGTCAAAGGCAGACCAGTTTTCTCCCGGAATATAATCCGCAATAATTTTGGCTTTTTTGACTTGGTCTAACCAAGCTCTAATGCCAGTCCTTAAAGCTCCCCCCTTGCCTGTGGAGCCATATCCATGAATGATTTTAAACGCTTTTACTTTCTTTTGACGATACATTTCTATATTGTTTTTGACAAGTATTTCTGCCTGATAAACCGTCGGCATGTATTTCTCAATATTGGCTGTTTCCATAATTTCTCTTCTCCTTTTTATTTATGTTTTAATTTAATAGTAAAACTATTGTATCATATAATTGATTTTTGTACAAATTTGTGATAAATTAATGTCAAACTTTTGAATTAGGAGATGTTAACATGGAAATAGGAATTGTAGGATTACCAAATGTGGGCAAAAGCACTTTATTTAACGCCATTACAAAGGCTGGTGCAGAATGTGCCAACTACCCATTCTGTACGATAGAACCAAACGTAGGAATCGTGCCAGTGCCAGACGAAAGACTAGATAAATTAGCGGAGATTTACCACCCTGAAAAAGTAACTCACGCTGTAGTAAAATTCGTTGATATTGCAGGGCTTGTCAAAGGCGCTTCTAAAGGCGAAGGATTAGGGAATAAATTCTTATCGCACATTCGTGAAGTTGACGCTATCGTTCAAGTAGTTAGATGTTTTGAAGATTCTAATATTGTTCACGTTGATGGAAGTATTAATCCGATTCGTGATATTGAAACAATTAACTTGGAATTAATCTTTGCTGATATTGAGGCCGTTGATAAACGATTAGAAAAAGCCGTAAAAATGGCTAGAGCGGATAAAAAACACCAAGTCGAAGTAGATGCTTTAAATAAAATCAAAGCCACACTAGAATCAGAGCAATTGGCCATCAATGCCAAGCTAACAGACGAAGAGCAAGAAAGCGTCAATGACTTATTCTTGCTTACTTCAAAGCCTATGATGTACGTGGCAAATGTTTCTGAGGAGCAATTAAAAGACATCGCTCATGACGAACATTATCAAAAACTAAAAGAATATGCCACTTCTCATAATAGCGAAGCAATTCCACTTTGCGTGAAAGTAGAAGAAGAATTGGCAGCATTGGACGACGCAGAAAAAGACGAGATGCTTGCGCTTCTTGGTATTGACGAATCAGGATTAGATAAATTAATTAAAGCAAGCTATCAACTACTTGGCCTTATTTCTTTCCTAACCGCAGGCGAACCAGAAGTAAGAGCTTGGACAATCGTCAATGGCACCAAAGCGCCAGGGGCGGCGGGTAAAATACACTCAGACATCGAGCGAGGCTTTATCAAAGCCGAAGTCATTTCTTACGACGAGTTAATCGAATGTGGTTCTCTTGTCAAAGCAAGAGAAAAAGGCTTAATTCGATTTGAAGGAAAGGATTATGTTATGAAGGACGGAGATGTGGTGTTGTTCCGTTTTAACGTTTGATTTATATATGAAAAATGTAGGGGCAGCGTATCACGCTGCCCGATTGTATTTTACTCTAAAACGTATCCTTCCATCTCCAACTCGCTAAAGCTTCCATCACCATAGAAAAAGTGAATCTCTGTAAAATACATTAATCTTCCTTCGCCAATGTTCAGATATGGATCTGTATTTTCTGTGTAATAACTTTTCTCGATATCTACTTTCGCCACTAGGCTTAGTAAGTACTCTTCTAATAAATCTTCCTCAATGTAGTACTCATTATGATTGCTGAAGAAATTATTACTGCTTTCCCCCTCATATGATATCACGCCAGGCAAATCTCTGCCAGAAAATCTATCTGGATTACGATACTCTACTTTCGTAATCGTACGATAGTCTGTTACAATGACAGTATCGTCTGAATAAAAAGAGTAGTATTCCTTCCCCCCATTCCTATTCGTCACAACCGTATATGCCAAAATCTCGTCTTTCTGCGAAACAATATACTCTGGAATTTGCTTCTCTTCGTCACTGTAATTCAAATAGCGATAAGCACTTCTCACCTTCTCCTTTGCCTCTATGCTTAAGTCCTTAAATTCGATTCCCTCTGGTAAATTCTTTACCAATCGACTCATTTGGTTCATAGCGCTCACTTTTGACGGGGTAAGCGGTGTCATTGTTACAATCGCTACCAAAATAGCAGCACAAACAAATAGCTTAGGAAGTTTTTCTTTCTTCCAGAAGAAATTAAGGATAAGCGCCAATAGTTGGAAGGCGATAAAGACAATGCCCACGTACCTAGTTGGCGTCATTCCTAGCGTCCCAATTCTAACAGATAGCGAATAGATTTCCAATAGCAAAAGCGGTAAATAAGCATAAGAGAATATCGTAGAAATCTTTTTGGTGCCTTCATTCGTCGTCGCAATTTCTAGCATATTCCAAGTTGGGAATGCCACAACAAATAATCCCGCACAAATTCTAAATATCACATTAGATGGCATTTCTTGGTTGATAATAATTTTTAATATGTACAAGTAGATCACAACTGTTGCAATCGAAACAAGCGGTAACAAGACATATTTAATCAAGATTTTAACAAAGTCATTGATGCTCTTTTCCTTAACATTCGAAACAGCGTAAACACAGCCAGTAGCATAATATAACCCTAATAAAAGGATGTGTACTCTTAAAGTAAAATCACCATAAATTCCATCTAATAACAATTCTCCAATAATCATACAAAGAAGTGTAACGCCAATCGCTAATACTGCATAAACAATCGAAAGGAAAAACAAATTGGAAAACACTCTCGTCAAATACTCTTGGAAAGAAAGCTTACTATTTTTCAAAATAAAGTAAATTGCCATCAGCATTAAAACCACAATGTAACCAATATAAAATACACTCCAAAATTCCAAGTTTGTCCCTACATCACCAATTAACACGGCAAAGAAAAGTGCAATTCCTCCTGTGACAACATAGGAAGCTAACTTCCACTTTCTCTCTTTCCAAAAACTCTCTGTAAAAAATGTCCCTGCAAAATAGGAAAGTAAAAACAATAAAATCACGCGTAAAATTTTTTCGCTTCCAATCGTATCTACGTATATGGTTAGCGTCAACGTGGCAAGCACTACTATCAGCATCGTTGCTGGAAACTCACGGAATAAATTTTTTGCCAGCTGTAATAGTCTTTGAAATCTTTCTTTTATTTTTAACATAAGGTTCCCCCCTAAAATGTAATATCGATAAATGGTCAGCGTGTTACGCTGCCCCAAAATTATATTTCAATTAATTCATACTCCATTGTTCCAAAGCCTAATTCTGCTGCAGCCTCAATCGTATGTTTACCGTGTCTTGAATTAACTCTCTCTAAGAAATGCTCTTTTCCAGGGTCGTCAGATTTTTCTACTAAATCAATACAAGCCCTATCAATAGCAACAGGGTCTAACGAAGCAAGTATACCAATATCTTTCATACATGGGTCTTCCGCAACAGCGCAGCAATCGCAGTCGACAGACATATTTGCCATAACATTGACAAACGCCATATTCCCCTTAAAATAGTTCACAACAGCACAAGCCGCATCCGCCATTGACTCCAAAAATGCATCCTGCTCTGGCAAATTATCCCATAATGTATATTGGTCTTTATTGGTCCCGGCAGAGTGTATCCATGCTTTTCCTTCCGAAGAAGCACAGCCTATTGACAATTGCTTTAACGCTCCGCCATAGCCGCCCATTGGATGCCCCTTAAAATGTGACAACACAAGCATAGAATCATATTTTTCTATATTTTTTCCTAGAAAATCTTCTTTTAAAATCTTTCCGTTAGGAACCGGAACAGCAATATCTGGACCCTCCTCGTCCATCAAATCCACACGGAAAAGCTCATTCCAACCATGCTTTGCAAGAGTCTTCAAATGCTTCTCAGAAGTATTTCTCTCACCGCCATACGCTGTATTACATTCCACAATGGTACCATTGACATGCTCTACCATTGGTTTCATAAATGCAGGGCGCAAATAATTTTGATTTCCCTCTTCACCAGAATGCACTTTAACAGCCACATTCCCAGGAAGTTCCTTACCTAATAACTGATATAGCTCAACAACCTTCTCCGGCGTAATCTTTCTCGTAAAATAAACCTTTGCTTTTTCCATAAAAACATTCCTCCTCTGTTATTTATTTTATACAAATATTACTTAAAAATCAATATTACATTATGATTTGCATGGTTGTGTTGTCTACTTCTTTATACTCATTTTTATTAAGCTCTAGCTTAAATTTTTTCTCTTTATTCGCAATCATTTCTTCGTCAATTTTGGCATCAATCTCTTTGCACCTTTCCGCGTAGTTATCCAAGAAATGATGTACTTCGTCGCCTTTCTTATAAGAAATAATCGTATCCAAATTTACATTTTGCACGCTTCTAAAAATATTAATATCTACTTTCGGATTCGTTTGCCTTAATTTTTTAATTAAATTTTTTACTTCTTCTCTCTTAGAACCGCCACCGCCATTATCGCACATTGTACAATTCTCTGTAAACCTGCAAGCACACTGAATAAATTGCAAATCATTCTTATTTTTCCAAGCCAAAATATCCGCTTCATTCACATAGTACATTGGTCTAATCAGTTGCATTCCCTTATGGAACGAACTATGAAGCTTTGGCATCATTGTCTGCACTTGAGAGCCATAAAGCATTCCCATCAAAATCGTCTCAATCACATCGTCAAAATGATGGCCTAAGGCAATCTTGTTACAACCAAGCTCTTTCGCTTTCGTATACAAATATCCTCTCCTCATTCTGGCACAAATATAACAAGGATTGCTATCAATTCTCTCTACCACATCAAAAATATTACTTTCAAAAAAAGTAAGTGGAATATTCATAAGCTTGGCATTCGAAATAATTCGCTGTTTATTGATTTCATTATAGCCGGGATTCATACACAAATAAACACACTCAAAATTCTTCTTGCCATGTCTTTCTAATTCCTGAAAGCATTTCGCCATCAGCATAGAATCCTTACCGCCCGAAATGCAAACGGCTATCTTATCTCCATCTTCAATTAATTGGTACTCATTAATGGCATCAATAAATCGACTCCAAATCGTTTTGCGGTAAGTCGTAATGATGCTCTTCTCAATCTCCTGGTATCTCTCCAATTTTCTTTTTGGTTTTTGTTCTTCTTCCATTTTTACAATCTCCTTTATTTTGGCGGGCGGCGTACTACGCCGCCCCTACAATTATGTTGTCATACTTTGATAACACACATCAAATATCTCCATAAATTTTTCTAATTCTTCTTTTGTAGTTAAGTGGCTCAAACTAATTCTCCAAGACGAAAAAGCCCTCTTTCTATCTTTGGTCATCGCCATCACACTACGAGACGGCGTCGCAGTCACCGAGCAAGCCGACTTTATCGAAACGCAAACGCCATACTTTTCCAGCTCTTTCTTAAAGTCAGTCGCCTTCACTTCTTTCACGCCAAGATTCAAAATATACGGATTTCTCTCGTCTAGCGAATTAATCTGAACTTTATCGTATTTTGCTAAGTTCTCTCTCAAATATCGATTTAACGAAGACACATAAGCAAACCTATTATCTTCTTCCTGTATCGCTAATTCCAGCGCTTTCTCCATTGCTACAATTTGCCCCGTCACAGGAGTACCACTTCGATAAAGCGAGGTGCTCGTTCCCCCATGAATCAAAGGCTCTAGCACGATTTCTTTTCTCTTTAATAACGCTCCAAATCCATTTAATCCATAAAACTTATGCGGCGCAAAAGTAATCAAATCCACATTTTCAAAATTCATTTTTATTTTGCCAATACTTTGTGTTGCATCCACATGAAACATGCAATTTGGATACTCTTTTACTATTTGTGCAATTTCTTCAATTGGCTGAATTGTTCCCAATTCTCCGTCCACACTGCAAATCGAAACAAGCACTGTATCTTTTCTCATTAGCTCTCTAATTGCCTGCACATCCACTTTCCCGTTCGGAAGAATATTTACCACATCTACTTCATATCCTTGGTCCTTAAGACTAGATAGTGGGCCACTGACTGACGAATGCTCCAAGAAAGAAGTAATAATGTGTCTACCATTTTCTCGATAAGTCCTACAAACACCTTTAATGGCCAAATTATTAGATTCCGAAGAGCCAGAAGTATAGATCATTTCGAAATTGCCATTCAAATGAAGCTCTGATTGTATGCAATTCATAATGTTGCTGCTCGCCTCGTCAATCCTGTTTTTCGCCTCCAATCCTAGCTTGTGTGTTGAATTGGGATTGCCAAAATACTGCATTGTCGCCTCGTCAAAGGCACGCAAAACTTCTCTATCTACAGGCGTATTGGCAGCATAATCTAAATAGATTTCTTTATTCATTTTATTTTACCTTTCCGGGCAGCGTGGTACGCTGCCCCTACAATTAGTTTATTATACCATTTTTATGCATATTTCGCAATATGAAAGCATAAAAACATGGCGCCTTATCTAGCGCCATGTTTTAAATTTCTGATACTATTTAAAATGGTAATGAGCGTTACGCCCACATCGGCAAATACGGCCATCCACATTGTGGCTACGCCTAGGACACTTAAAAGCAAAAATAATATTTTCACTCCCAGTGCAAATACCAAATTTTCGCATATAATTTTATTGGTATCCTTTGAAATTTGAATCGCTTCTGGAATTTTGGAAAGTTCGTCTGTCATAATTACCACATCCGCAGCTTCAATACTACTACTAGCTCCAATGCCTCCCATCGCAATTCCGATATCACTACGCATTAGTACTGGTGAATCATTAATGCCATCTCCCACAAATGCCACTTTTTTCCCCAGATTCAAATATTCTTCTAGTTTTTGATACTTCGCGTCTGGCAGCATTTCATAATTGACATCCTCAATACCTATCTCTTTTCCCACTCTTTCTGCCACATCTCTTTGGTCACCCGTAAACATAGATACTTCTATATTTTTTCTTTTCAAATGATGTATGGTCTCTATGACGTCTTCTTTTAAAGCGTCTTCTAATCGTATTTTTCCGACCAACGTTTCATTAATCATAACATTAATCGTCGTCACACCATCGTCAACTTTCTCGTCTCCGCTACCAACAAAAATATTGTCATTGTTCCACTCAAAAGCAATCCCTTTTCCTATGATTTCTCTATAGTCTTTCGCTTCACAAGCCTCTATTTTTTCTTGGCACTTACTTACAATTGATTTGGCAATAGGGTGATTCGAATTTTTTTCTCCAATTGCCGCGATTTTCAAAATCTCTTTTTCGCTATATTGCTCAAAAAAGCTTTCCACATTCACCACTTGAAATGAGCCAGTAGTAAGTGTTCCTGTTTTATCAAAAACAATATGTTTCACATCTTTTAAACCGTCTAAATAGTCGCTCCCCTTTACCAAAATTCCACTTTTAGATGCTCTGCCAATTCCAGAAAAATATGTGAGGGGCACGGAAATAGCAATGGCACATGGACAAGAGATAACTAAAAAGATAAGGGCACGATAAATACTTTCGCGATAAGTTAGGCTACTAACTATCGGTAGCAGTATCGCAACCAAACAAGCTAGTATTAAAACAATCGGAGTATAAATTTTTGCAATCCTTGAGACGGTAGTTTCTGTTTTTGCTTTTCTATCAGTAGCATTTTCCACTAAATCCAAAATCCTCGATACCGTACTATCTTTGTATTCCTTGGTCACTTCCACTTCGATAAAGCCATCCACATTGACACTTCCTGCAAGAACTTCCTCGCCAGTAGCGACAGAAACGTACTTGCTTTCTCCCGTAAGAGAACTATTGTCAATTTTCGCACTGCCGCTTTTGATAGTGCCATCTAGCGGTATCTTTTCGCCAGCCTTAATCACAATGGTATCCCCAATATGCACTGCTGTAGGTTCCACCTTTTTTAGTCCATCGTCAAGCTTTAAATTAGCATAATCTGGTCTAATATCCATTAAATCTTGTATCGACTTTCTGCTCCCGTCCACTGCTTTATCTTCTAAAATTTCGCCAATTTCATAAAGGACGACTACCATCAATCCCTCACTTACTTGCCCCACTAAAAAAGCACCAATCGCAGAAATAACAATCAAAGTATTTTCGTCAAGCTCTCTCTGTTTAAAAGTTTTGATAAACGCTAGCTTTCCTACTCTTGCAAGTACCAAAACGTAAGCAACGATAGAGAGTGTCATTTTTGCCATCTCCGGAAGAGGAATAATCAATGTTATCAAAAAGAGTATTACGCCCACAACCAAACACACAATATTCCATTTCGAAATTTCTTCATTTTCATGATGTTCAGAATGCATAGGCTCACTTCCTTTCTTCTATATGATTAACGCCCATATGGAAAATCCTCTCGATGTGGTCGTCGTCCAAAGAATAATACACGACTTTTCCAATCTTTTCGTACTTAACAATCTTGGCCTGCTTTAAAATTTTTAACTGGTGCGAAATCGCCGAATGCGTCATATTCAGTAAATACGCAATATCGCAAACGCACATATCAGAATGGATAAGCGCATTAATAATTCTAATTCGCGTACTATCCGCAAAAATCTTGAAAAATTCTGCTAAGTCTACTAACTCGTCCTCGTCTTTTATCTTCTTAGAAACCTTTTTAATCACATCCTCGTGAATAATCGTCTGTTCACACTCTAACTCCTCTTTCATTTCACTTCGCCTCCTATGAATATATGAATAATTGTTCATATATTCATATTAGCATTTTTTATAAATAAAGTCAAGTAAATAAGTATTTTTGTTTCGGAAATTTATAAAAGATTAAAATAATCTTGCGTACTATGGAATATATGTAGAATAAAGACTTGCTTTGAATTATTATCAATTTCATATATAATTCTAAAGCTATAGACAGACAATTTTCTTAAATCTTTTTGTCTATTAGAATAATTTTGAATTTTAGGATATCTATAAGGCATAAAATCAAGCTTTGAAATTTGCTTAATAACTTTATCATATATTCTATAGGCTATCACCGGCTCTTTTAGCTTATCTACAATATAATCAATAACATTTGCAATTTCGTCTTTAAAATTATCTGTAATTTGAATATTATATTTGTTACTTAAAGTCATATTTTTCCTCCGTTTCTGCACAGAAGGAATTTAATGATTGGAAGTGTCCATTCTCGACATCTTCAAGCGCCTTATCAATTTTTGCAAAAACTTCTTTTTGAAAGTCTTCAAAGTCAGAATAATACTTGTCAAATCTTTCCGACAATAATTTATCAATTCTTTCTTCCTCTGTCTTATTATACTGTTCCTTTAATTTTTCATATGTTTCATTTGACAAAATTACCACATCACTTGATCCATTTTTAGTTATAAACACTGGTTCTTTTGTTTCATGACATATTCTTGAAATATCATTGTAATTGTTCCTCAAATCAGCACATGGTCTAATCATTGGCATATTATCACCTCCAAATTTAGTGTATCATTATTATATACAAATTATGATATTATTGCAAGAAAAAATTCACCGTTTTGAGGTGAATTTTTCGTGTATTGTATTACGTTTAGTGATGGTTTACATCTTTGTAGCTTGCACAGCATGTCTCGTCTTCCGGTGTACCTGTCTTTGCGGAAGGGCATGGACTTACCTGTATGTCCTTTAATGTGCAAAGATTTTCTTCAGGTGCATTATACATACAACTACAAACAGAACATCTAATTTTTTGCATTGGAATTCCTCCTTCAATGTTTTGGGATTTTCCCCGTGTATATTTTGTTCTGTTTGTCTCTATAATATACATTTAATGCTTTGCATAATAATCCATGTATAATTTTCTCGCTGTCTCTGGACTATCTGCGCCCTCTTTGTTTTTGATTGGGGCAAATTCTTCCTCTCTCTTTGTTCTTAAAATTAGCATATCGTCTGCCATTTTAAATGCATCAAAGATAAATGCTTCAAACTTATACGTGTTTGGCTCACTTGCCACAACCATTTCTCCATTTTCTCCCAAATAGCTATTTTTCTTTTTTGCAGTGTGAATCGGTAATTTTGCAGTCGCAATTTTTTCCAATAATGTTCTCTTCATAAACGTATTTCCAAAAAATGCTTCACCAAAAAAAAGCTCTTCATTGTCGTCTCTCATTTTCGCTTTTTCTGGGTCTAAATCAATATACTCAATCACGGATGGTCTATCATTGATTTTGCAAAATACACCAACAGGCTCTTCCGGAGATTTTTTCACAATCGACTTAGAAGCAAGCTCGTATTTTCCTTCTGCCATCATCCCAAGTAATAGCGCATCAATTTGTCTGATTAAAATATTATCGACATTTCCGATAGAAAGATACTGGATATTTTTTTCCTTCATATCTTCTAAAATGTTATTTTTCTCTAGGGCTTCAAAAATGCCGCCATTACCATCTGCTGCCTTAAAAACTTTCCCTTTATTTTCTAATAGCATTTTTCCCTCAAAATTCATAAGAGGAAGCTCTCCTTGTTTGAAAAAGTGAATATATTCTTTCGGATAATCAAAATAATTATTCTTGACAAAGAAATTTTGTGTGTCGCAATCATTCGCCTCGCTCGTCATAATGTACCAATGAAGATACACACCATATTTTTGATAAGCCTCTTTTAATTTATCCATCAAAATTTCAAAAATAGATTTCGGCGTATCTAACGCTACCACAAACGTACCCTTAGGCCCTGTATGGCCAAGCCTTGTGCCTTGCCCACCAGCCATCGAACACACAGCAAGTTTTCCCTCGCTGATTAGTTCGTTGCCTAACTGTTCATACTTTTTTTGCAATTCTCCGATTAATTTTTCTTTGTCAATATAAGGTGCACAAGATACTTCACTATCTTCTGCCATGTGATTCTCTCTATGATCATAAATATTTTGCATTCTTTCAAAATCAATAGAAGAAATATCATTTATTAAAGCTTCCTTCTCACTATCAGAAAGCTCATCATAAAACGCAAGTAAATGCTCCTGACCATATTTGAATAATGTTTCGTTAATATTCATTTTTACCTCCTAAAATTCTCGATTATTTTGGAAAGGCATTTTTTATGTAGGGGTCGGCCTCCGGACGACCCCTACAATGTAATTTACATCTTAACTGGGCACCTAATTCCAAGAAGCTCTAAACCGGATTTAATAACTATACCTACTGCTTCTGTAAGTGCAAGTCTTGCATCCTGAGTATCTTTATCGTCGCACAAAATGTGATGCTCATTATAAAACCTGCTAAAGCTTTGCGCTAAGTCAATCAAATACCTCGATAAAATCGATGGTTCATTTTTCTCAACACCGCTCTTTACCGTATCTGTAAAATTAGCCAATTGCTTTACCACATCAATTGCTTCACTGTCTAATAGTTTTGAATAGTCGGCATTTTCTGGCACGTAGCCCGCATTTCTTAAAATGCTTTGCGTCCTTACATACGTATACTGCATATATGGGCCTGTTTCGCCAGCAAAATTAAGTACTTGATTCCAATCAAAAATTTCGTCTTTAATTCTGTTGTTTGCCAAATCATTAAAGATAATGGCGCCAACACCAACCATCTTTGCTACTTCTTCTTTCTCTTCTAAATCCGGATTTTTCTCTTCAATAATTTTAAGCGATTTCTCAATTGCTTCATTAAAGATTTCGGAAAGCGTGACCGCATTTCCTTTCCTTGAGCCCATTTTCTCACCGTCTTCGTCTAACACAAGGCCGAATGGAATATGCTCACATCTATCGGCATACTTCTTGTAACCCATTTTGCTAAGCACTTCAAATACTTGCTTAAAGTGCAAAGATTGCTCACTTGCGACTAAGTATAAGCACTTATCAAAATCATATGTATCAATTCGATATAATAGTGCTGCTAAATCACGAGTCGCATAAATCGTAGTTCCAGCAGAAGTTAAGATAATGCAAGGAGGAATGTTTTCGTCCATCATAACCACTTTGGCGCCCTCGCTCTCGACTAACAAATGCTTCTCCTCTAACTCTTTTACGACGCGGTCCATCTTATCATTGTAGAATGCTTCACCATTGTAAGAATCAAATTTGCATCCAATCAAATCATAAATTTTTTGATAATCTTCTAAACTAATTTTGATAATCCACTTCCAAAGTGCAACAGTCTCTTCGTCTCCCGCTTCTAGCTTTTTCAATTCCTCCACCGCATATTTTTTGAAATCAGGGTCCTCTTTTTCAATTTTGTTATATCTAACATAAATAGCCAAAACAGAATTGATAGGATTTTCTGTAAAATCATATTCGTCTTTCCACATTCGATAACCGGCCATCGTTCTGCAAATGCCCATTCCCCAATCGCCAAGATGGTTAATGCCAATCACTTTGTATCCTAAGAACTGATACATCTTATATAGTGCTCCACCAATCACAGTAGAACGCAAATGCCCAATATGAAAAGGTTTTGCAATGTTAGGCGCGGAATAATCAATCACGACTGTCTTTCCATTTCCTACATCTGACTTGCCGTAATCTTCTTGCTTACTGATTACTTCACCTAAAACATTTTCTACCAATATTTTTTTATTCGTGAAGATATTTAAATAGCCTCCTACAACGTCAATCTTTTCTATCCAGTCTTCGTCCAGCATTTGTTCTTTTATCTCATTTGCAATGACTGGAGGCGCTTTCTTCATTTCCTTGGCCAATCGAAAACACGGAAAAGAATAATCTCCCAAGCTTGGATTTGGCGGGATTTCTATGTATGAAATTAATTCGCTGGTATCAATATTAGTTATCTCACTGATTTTTTTCGCTAATTCTTGTTTATAATTTAGCATATTTTCCTCCCTCTATTGCGGGCAGCGTGGTACGCTGCCCCTACATAATTTGTATCGTCATTCGTTTATTTATCATAGCATTGGTGAAAAGAATTTCAAAGTCTCTTGCATCACTCTTTCTAAAAATGGTGTCTTATCCACAAGCGCCTGTGTAATCTCTAATGAAATTTCCCTCGTACTTACAAAATCTTTTTTCATATTTCGTATCACGTGCGTCTCATACATCCATGCCCCACATTCATAATTGTGATACAAGCTTCGGTAGTCAAAATTAACTGTACCCACAGTCGCAATGGTATCGTCACATATCACATTTTTCGCGTGAATAAATCCTGGCGTATACTCAAAAATTTTCACTCCTGCTTTGATTAGTTGTCCATAAAACGATCTCGTGACCGCGTGTACATACCACTTATCCGGAATGTGTGGTGTGATTATTTCTACATCGACACCTCTCTTCGCCGCCGAAAGAATGGCATTCGTAAGCTCAATATCCATAATTAAATATGGCGTTGTAATATATACGTAGTTTGTTGCATCATTTAAAATATTCACATACACATTTCTTGCGACAAGTTCTTCGTCCATCGGATTATCAATATATGGTTGCACATAGCCATCTGTCTCTGCCTCCATCGTAGGCATATAGCGCCTGTAATCTTCTTCTCTATTCCTATAATAATGCCAAGACTCTAAGAACATAAAAGTAAAATTCTTCACTGCATTTCCTTGAATTTTTAGCCCACTATCTTTCCAATGGCCAAATCTTAATTTTTGATTGATGTATTCGTCAGCTAAATTAATACCGCCCGTATAGGCAATATTGCCATCAATCACAATAATTTTTTTATGGTCTCTGTTATTGTGTCTGAAAGATAAAATCGGTACAATAGGATTAAAAACAACACATTGAATGCCGTATGACTCAAGCTTTTTATTGTATCGATACGGCAATGTTTCAATCGTTCCCCAATCGTCAAACATCACTCTGACTTCCACTTTCTCCTGCACTTTTTGTTTTAGGATTTCTAAAATCGTATCCCACATCACGCCCTGCGACACAATAAAGGATTCAATAAAAATAAACTTTTTGGCATCTCGCAAATCCTGAAGTAGCGCTTCATAATATTTTTCGCCAATCTCAAAATACGTTGTCCCGGTGTGCTGATACACTGGCATATCACAAGATTTTAAAATGTATTCTGATTGTCGATAAGCTTTTTGATTATCCTCTAGCCCATCAATATCACTTACATTTCCTGTTGCCTCTTTAATGGTATAGGTTTGCTTGCTTAAGTTTTTCATGTATTTCTTTCTCATTCTGTTTTCGCTATAAAAATAATACCAAAGAATACCGAAAACAGGAAACATCGCAATCAGCACAATCCACGGCAATTTGATTTGCAGCGTTTCTGACTTACTTGCAATAATTTGAATAATCACAATCGCACTTAAAATCATAAAAAATATTTGTATGTAAATCGAATAATCTCTCAGCCAACTAGCCGCCGACACGAAAACTGCTAACTGCAGCACCACCAGCAAAAAGCTAATTACCATACGGCTAAACAGCATCTTAAATAACTTCGTCATAATATTCTTCCTCCACATAAAAATATGTGTAGGGGTTGCGTATCACGCAACCCGCGGGCCGCGTACTACGCGTCCCCTACAATTTTAAATTGCCAAATTATTTTCCAACTGAATGCCTTTGTTTAACAGCCTCAAATAGTACAATTCCCCCGCTCACACTCGCATTAAGCGACGTAATATGGCCGTACATTGGGATTTTTACTAGAAAGTCGCAATTCTGCATTGTTAGTTTGTTCATACCTCTTCCCTCACTGCCAATAATAATGGCAATCGGGCCAGTAAAGTCTTGGTCGTAGTATAACGTCTCCGCATTGCCGTCTGTCCCTACAATCCATACACCCTTTTCTTTTAGTTCTCTGATTGTTTCATTGATATTATTAACTCTTGCAATCGGCAAATACTCTGTCGCTCCGCAAGAAACTTTCACTACTACTTCTGTCACTAATGCTGCTCTTCTTTTTGGAATAATGATACCGTGACAGCCAGCAATTTCCGCACTTCTAATTAATGCCCCTAAATTGTGTGGGTCTTCGATTTCGTCCGCGATAAGCAAGAATGGAGCCTCGCCTTTTTCTTTTGCGATTTCCAATAAATCGTCCACTTCTTTATATTCAATTGGTGATACAAAGGCGATAACGCCTTGATGGTGACCTGTTTCAGAAAGAGAATCTAATTTGTTTTTATCCACTTCTGAAATAATCACTCTTCTTTCTTTCGCAAGCTTTATAATTTCAAATATCGATCCTTGTCTATCGCCTTTCGCAATCATGATTTTATTAATTGGCTTGTCCGATTTTAGCAATGCTATTACCGCATTTCTACCTTCAATTTTAAATTCGTTCATTGATTTGTTTCCTTTCTCTTGCAGGCAGCGTGATACGCTGCCCCTACAATATATTTCCATATTATTCTTCGTCTAATTTCAAAATCGCCATAAACGCCTCTTGCGGCACATCCACCGTTCCCAATTGTCGCATCTTTTTCTTGCCCTCTTTTTGCTTTTCTAACAGCTTCTTCTTTCTCGTAATATCGCCGCCATAACATTTCGCAAGCACATCTTTACGCATAGCAGAGATTGTTTCTCTTGCAATAATTTTGCCGCCAATTGCTGCTTGAATTGGAATTTCAAACATCTGCCTTGGAATCGTCGTCTTCAATTTCTCCGCCATTTTTCTGCCTCTTGCATACGCTTTATCTTTATGCACGATTAGCGAGAAAGCATCGATAATATCGCCATTTAGCAAGATATCTAATTTTACCAAATCCGACTCGCGATATCCAATGATTTCATAGTCAAAAGATGCATACCCTTTAGAACGTGATTTTAATGCATCAAAGAAATCATAAATAATTTCATTCAGTGGCATTTCGTAACTTAAAATGACTCTGTTTTCGTCCATATATTTCATATCTTTGTATATGCCACGTCTATCTTGGCATAGCGTCATAATGTTTCCCACATATTCTTTCGGAAGCATAATTTGTGCACTAACTATCGGCTCTTCCATACTCGAAATTTCTTGCACTGGTGGCAAATCTACTGGATTGTACAAATCAAACGAAGTGCCATCTGTTTTATTAACTTTATAAATAACGCTTGGCGCAGTAGTAATCACGTTTAAGTCATATTCTCTATCAATTCTCTCTTGAATGATTTCCATATGAAGTAGGCCCAAGAATCCACAACGAAATCCAAAGCCCAGCGCAATAGAAGTTTCTGGCTCGTAGAATAACGAGGCATCATTTAATGATAATTTTTCCAGTGCCGCTTTTAGTTCCTCATACTCACTGCCATCCGCAGGATAAATTCCACAATACACCATTGGTGTCACTTTTCGATATCCTGGAAGTGCCTCTAATGCTTGGTTATTTTTTATTGTAATCGTATCACCCACGTGAATGTCGGAAACATTCTTAATGCTAGCTGCCACATAACCAACTTCGCCCGTTTTTAACTCTTGCGACGGAATGTATGTACCAGCCCCAAAATAACCTAATTCCGTTACGATATACGATTTATTCGTCGCCATAAACACAATCTCGTCGCCTACTTTAATCGAGCCGTCTTTCACTCTTACATAAGCCACAGCGCCTTTATAATTATCGTAATAAGAATCAAAAATAAGCGCTTTCGTTGGCGCATTCTCGTCGCCACTTGGAGGTGGAACTTCTTTCACAATCATTTCCAAAACATCTTCCACGTTCAGTCCCGTCTTGGCCGAAATCCTTGGGGCATCATGCGCCTCCACGCCAATCACATTTTCTATTTCGTCGATCACCATTTCCGGCATCGCATTTGGCAAATCAATTTTATTAATTACAGGCAAAATCTCTAAGTTGTTATCCAATGCCAAATACACATTGGCCAAGGTTTGCGCCTCCACGCCTTGCGAAGCATCCACTACAAGCACTGCTCCCTCGCAGGCGGCAAGGCTTCTTGACACTTCGTAATTAAAGTCAACGTGCCCCGGCGTATCTATTAAGTTTAAAATATATTCTTCTCCATCTTTTGATTTATACACTGTTCTGACAGACTGAAGCTTAATCGTAATGCCTCTCTCGCGTTCCAAATCCATATTATCTAAAACCTGGTCTTGCATTTCTCTTTTGGTAAGCACACCTGTAAGTTCAATCAGTCTATCGGCAAGCGTTGACTTGCCGTGGTCAATATGTGCAATAATGCAAAAGTTTCTAATTTTGTCTTGATTGTTCAAGTTAATTAGCCTCCTAATTATTTTTCGGGCAGCGTAATACGCTGCCCCTACATATCGTTGCATTTTTGTAGGGTGCGGCGTATTACGCCGCCCGTATACTCCCTAATTATGATAATAATTCTTATAAAATTCTTCTCTAAATTCTGTGAGTCTATCTTCTTCAATTGCCTTTCTTACATTTTCCATTAAGCGAACTAAAAATCTTAAATTATGAATCGTAAGCAATCTTGCACCCAAAATTTCTCCCGCCTTAATCAAATGTCTAATGTAGGCTCTGGTATAATGGGTACACGTATAACAATCACAGTTATGATCAAGCGGCGTCCAATCTCTTTCATATGTCGCATTTCTTACGACTACTTTCCCCTCAGACGTCATTGCTGTTCCGTTTCTCGCGATTCTTGTCGGAAGCACGCAGTCACACATATCAATTCCACGCATAACAGCTTCTATCAAGTAATCTGGCGTACCAACGCCCATCAAGTATCTTGGTTTATTTTCTGGCAAGAATGGAGTCGTAAAGCTAAGCACATCATACATAAGCTCTGCCGGCTCGCCAACGCTTAAACCTCCCACAGCATACCCAGGAAAATCTAGCCCTACTAATTGTTTGGCGCTTTCTTCTCTTAAGTCTTTATACATTCCGCCTTGTACAATTCCGAATAATCCTTGTTCGTCTGGGCGTTTATGTGCTTCCTTGCAGCGCGCAGCCCATCTTGTCGTCCTCTCCATCGATTTCTTCGTATATTCGTAAGTACTTGGGTATGGGCAGCATTCGTCAAACGCCATCATAATATCACTGCCAAGATTGTTTTGAATCGACATCGACTTCTCAGGCGAAATAAATAACTCGCTTCCATCCAAATGCGACTTAAACTTGACACCCTCTTCTGTAATGTTTCTCAAATCCGCCAGACTAAATACTTGGAAACCACCACTATCTGTAAGGATAGGCCTATCCCAATTCATAAACTTGTGCAAACCGCCAGCCTCTGCAATCAAATCGTCCCCTGGCCTTAAAAACAAATGGTACGTATTTGATAAAATAATTCTAGCATCTACCATTTCTTTTAATTCTTCAGGCGTCATTGCCTTGACAGTCGCTTGCGTACCAACAGGCATAAACACAGGCGTTTCAATATCGCCGTGAGGCGTATGGATTCTGCCTCTTCTCGCCCCTGTCTTCGCATCTTTTTTAATTAACTCATAAGTAATAGGTTGTGTCATAATTTCTCCTTTTTCCATTGTAGGGGTGGCGTATTACGCCATCCGCTGGCAACGCATTATACCATCCACGGGCAGCGTAATACGCTGCCCCTACATTATTTAATTAACATTGCGTCACCAAAGCTAAAGAAACGATACCTTTCTTCTACAGCAATTTTATACGTATCCATAATCAATTCGCGCCCTGCCAACGCCGAAATTAGCATTAGTAGTGTGCTCTCCGGCAAGTGAAAATTCGTAATCAAGTTATCTAACAATTTAAATTTATATCCTGGATAAATAAAGATTTCTGTGTTGCCACTTTGTGGCTCCAAATGGCCATTTTCGTCCGCCGCACTCTCTACGGTTCTGCAAGATGTCGTACCCACGCAGAAAACTTTTCCGCCGTTTTGCTTGGTACTATTGATTATATCACAAGCTTCCTGACTAATCTCGTAATACTCAGAATGCATTTTGTGATCCTCAATGTTTTCCTCTTTGACAGGCCTAAAAGTCCCAAGTCCTACATGCAATAAAACTCTAGCAATCTTCACACCTTTATCTTCAATTTGCTTTAAAAGCTCAGGCGTAAAATGAAGTCCGGCCGTAGGCGCCGCACTAGAACCCTCGATTTTGCTATAAACCGTCTGGTATCTCTCTTTTTCTTTCAGTTTTTCGTGAATATATGGTGGAAGTGGCATCACGCCAATTTCGTCTAGAATTTCGTTTAAAATTCCGTCATATTCTAATTTCACAATGCGATTGCCGTCTTCTAAAATCTCCTGCACTTCTGCCACTAACTTGCCTTCGCCAAACACAATTCTCGTACCAATTTTGCACTTTTTACCAGGCTTAACAAGCACTTCCCATCTTTTATCGCCCAAATCTTTTAATAGCAAAATCTCAATAACGCCCTCTCCTGTCTCTCTTTTGCCATAAAGCCTAGCAGGAATGACTCTTGTTTCATTAATCACGAGGCAGTCACCTGGTGCTAAATACTCGATAATTTCTTTAAAAACTCTATGTTCTACTTTGCCCGTTTTTCTATCCAAAACCAATAGTCTTGATTCGTCGCGCTTTTCCGATGGATGCTGCGCAATAAGCTCTGGCGGCAAATCATAATAAAAATCTGATAATTTCATTCAAAGTCCCTCTTTTACCTAAATTTCGCCTCTATTTTATCATAATTTATGGAAACTGTAAACACAAAAAATGCATAAAAATCGGACAACGTATCGGGCAGCGTAATACGCTGCCCCTACAATTCCTACAGGTTTGCTATTCATTGATGTATATTTGTAGGGGCGGCGTAGCACGCCGCCCGCCATACATTGCCCGTGAATTCAGTCAACTTTATTGTAAATTATCCAATAATAAATTTAGCGAACTATCGTCAAGATAAAATAACATAATCATTATAATGTCATTACCGTCTCTTCCCACTATTGCTTTCGCCCTTACTGGCATTCCCTCCAAACTAATGGCTGCATCGGCATAAAAGTAGTCTCTATTTCCTATTTTTAATTTACCTTGACCTAGGAGTTTTCCTTCTTGGTCGGCCTCTAATATTCCTTCCACAATCCCTTCTAGATAATCTTGTTCAGTACTTAATGCAAATCGTACATCTCTAGCTGTACTTATTTGAATGAAAGCAAACTGCGTATTGTTTATAATAGAGCCTTGAAATTCATACGTCATTATTCCATCACTAGATGTAAGAGCATCTAAATCTGATTGCGAAGCCACAGTCATATTCTCTGGTATTTTAAATTTTAAGCCAGATGTCTTATTAGTATACATATTCTGGTCTTGTTCTATTACTTCTTCAACTTTCGTCTCAGCAACTGGTTGTTTTTCTTCTTCTTGCATATCATGAATCGCATTTTCTACTTTCTCATTATCCACTACATTCTGAGGTGTTTCAGAACATCCAATTAATGAGAATAACATACAACCAACAATCATTACTACCCAAAAATAATTCTTTTTCATAAAAAACACCCTTTCCACACTAAATATTTTGTTCTTCATACAAATCCCTCCTTTTATTCTTTTGTTTACCATAAAATGTTATGTCAAGCTATTTTTAGGCGTTTGGTGGATTTTAAAGTAGCATAATTTATGTAACTTACTACCGAAGTACGGCATAGAAGGGCAAAAAATTTTTTTAAAATTTTTTCATATTAATGGCATTTTTAGCCCCTTTTGCACGAAAAAAGAGGCTGCATTTTGCGCAACCTCTTCATGAGTCTTTGTATTATAGCAATCCGTTTGCTCTCATCCAACGAATTCTTGCTGTTGGATCTAGGATTTTCTTTCTTAATCTGATGTTCTTTGGCGTTACTTCTACAAGCTCGTCTTCGCCAATGTATTCAATCGCTTGTTCTAGCGAGAATACGGTTGGTGGAGTAAGTCTTAAGGCATCGTCACTTCCAGAAGCTCTTGTGTTTGTTAAGTGCTTTGCCTTACAAACATTGACTTCCATATCCTCTGGCCTTGCGTTTTCTCCTACAATCATTCCTTGGTATACTTCTGTACCAGGGCCGATAAATAGCGTGCCTCTCTCTTGGGCGTTATACAAACCATAAGTCAAAGACTTTCCGTTTTCAAAAGCAATCAAAACGCCTTTGGTTCTCGTAGACATTTCGCCCTTGTATGGCTCATAGCCACTGAAGATATGGTTCATAATACCATTACCCTTCGTGTCTGTCATAAACTCGTTTCTGTAACCAATTAGGCCTCTTGCCGGTATCTTAAACTCCAATCTTGTATAGCCTTGCTCGCCAACAATCATATTCGTCATTTCGGCTTTTCTAACGCCAAGTTTTTCAATGACTGCACCCGTATATTCGTCAGGCACGTCAATCACTAGCTCTTCCATTGGCTCACACTTCACACCGTCAATCTCTTTAAAGATAACGGATGGCCTAGAAACCATAAGCTCGAAGCCCTCTCTTCTCATTGTTTCAATCAAAACGGACAAGTGAAGCTCGCCTCTACCAGAAACTTTAAAGCTATCTGGAGACTCTGTCTCTTCTACACGCAAACTTACATTTGACTCTAGCTCTTTCATTAATCTATCTCTTAAATGCCTAGAAGTAACGTATTCGCCCTCTTTTCCTGCGAATGGACTGTTATTTACGCTAAATGTCATTGTAAGTGTTGGCTCGTCAATATCTACAAAAGGAATTGCCTCTGGATGCTCTGGGTCTGCAATTGTTTCACCAATATTAATATCAGGAATACCTACAACCGCAATAATATCGCCGGCAAAGGCCTCTTCAATTTCTACTCTCTTAAGTCCACTATACGTATACACTTTGCTTATTTTCAAATTCTGCACTCTGCCATCTTTGCGGCATACAGCCACGTTTTGCCCTTGTTTAATAGAGCCACGTTCAAGTCTTCCAATCGCAATTCTGCCTACATAATTATCATAATCGATACTTGAAACTAGCATTTGCATTGGCTCGTCTGGCTTTACGTTAGGAGCATTAACATAGCGAATAATTGTATCGAATAAAGGCTTCATATCTGTTCCTGGCTCGTCTGCCTTTAAGGAAGCCACTCCTTGCTTACCAGAAGCATATATAACAGGGAAGCCCAATTGCTCGTCTGTTGCAGCTAAGTCAAAGAATAAGTCAATTACTTCGTCTACAACGGCGTCTGGCCTTGCCCCAGGTCTATCAATTTTGTTTAATACCACGATTGGTTTTAAGTTAAGCGCAAGCGCTTTTCTAAGTACAAATCTTGTTTGTGGCATAACGCCCTCGAACGCGTCAACAAGCAAAATAACACCGTCAACCATCTTCAAAACACGCTCCACTTCGCCTCCGAAGTCAGCGTGGCCAGGCGTATCAATAATATTAATTTTTACGTCGCCATACGTAACAGCCGTATTTTTCGATAATATCGTAATGCCTCTCTCTTTTTCAAGGTCATTAGAGTCCATCACTCTCTCCTCAACGTGCTCGTTGGCTCTAAACGTACCCGATTGTTTTAAAAGCGCATCCACCAAAGTCGTCTTGCCGTGGTCAACGTGTGCAATGATTGCAACATTTCTAATTTCCATATAGTTTCCTCTTTTCATAATTTGAAATCAATTTTACGGGCAGCGTAATACGCTGCCCCTACAGATTTATTATTCTTCGTTTGCTGTCTCTTCTGTCTTTGCTTCTTCCTCCGGAAGCTTCTCCTCTAGCTCTCTAATAGAAAGCTCAATTCTCTTCTTGTCTAAGTCAACTTCTACTACTTTTGCTCTTACTACTTGTCCAAGCTCTAGTGCATCTTGAGGTTTTGCAATTCTTGTATGTGTAATATTAGAAATATGCACTAATCCCTCTAGTCCATCGTCAAGCTCTACAAAAGCACCAAATGGCTTCATGCTAATGACTTTTGCTTCTACAATGTCACCAACTTGATACTTTACATTTAACCAAGGATTATCCTCAGCTTTTCTATATCCTAAAGAAATCTTCTTATTTTCTTTATCAAAAGAAAGTACATGAACCTTAATATTTTGGCCAACCCTTATTACTTCGCTTGGATGTTTGATTTGCTTCCAAGAAATCTCAGAAATATGAAGTAATCCGTCTACACCACCAATATCAACAAATGCGCCATAATCGCTCAATTGTTTTACTGTTCCATCATACTCTTTACCAACTTCAATATTGTTCCAAATTTCATTTGAAGCCTTTTCTCTAGCTTCATTGACTAATTTTCTCTCAGAACCAACAATTTTTCTCTTTTCTGGATTATATTCAATCACTTTCAAATCCAAAGTCTTTCCTCTATATTCTGTCAAATCAGTCACTTTTTTTGCCAATTGTGTTTGTGGTACAAATATCTTAATACCAACAGTCTCAGCAATCACGCCGCCATTAACAACGTTAGTAACCTTTGCTTTTACTGGCTCGTCGTTTTTCACGCTGTTTTCAAACTCTTCTCTAAGCTGCTTTGTTTGCAATCTCTTTGTGGAAAGCAATACATTTCCTCTGCCATCATTCATTCTTAGAATGTATGCTTCGATTGTATCGCCTACTTTATATTTATCAGCAGGCTTCTCGTCCGCATAAGAGAATTCTTCTCTTGGGACAATTCCGTCTGCCTTGTAACCTAAGTCAACAAATATCTCGTCTCCTACAATGTCAACGATTGTACCTGATACAACAGTTCCTTCCTCTAGTTTTTTAAGTGAGTTTTCATACAACTCTGCAAAATTTTGTTCTTCATTTTTTGCCATAATTAAAATCAATCCTTTCCAATTTCTGCTAATTAGTTATTTTTGAAATAACCTTATATATTATCCAACAAAAAGCCTTATTTGTCAACTGTTTTTTTGTTGATTTGTGGGAGTTCGGTTAGTCTTACCACTTCGTCCCAGACTTCACTCGAAAGTTTGACTACTTCTCTTGGGTTTATTTCTTCGCTGCTGTATGTAGAAGTGTCAATTGGCTTGCCAATATGCATTACTATTTTGCTAAATGGCTTAAACGTACCCATGATTCCCATTGGAATAATAGGTACACCCGCCTTTACTGCAATGAGTGCTGCACCTTTCTTAGGTTTTACGCCTTTTGCAATTCCATTTCTTGTCCCTTCAGGGAAAATCATGACAAGTTCCCCTCGCTTTAATAAGTCAATCGCTGTATTAATCGCCTCTTCGCTCGCAGCGCCAGCTTTCACTGGAAAACAGCCAATGTGACGCATAAACCAATTCTTAAACTTTGTCCTGAAAAGCGCTTCTTTCGCCATTGCATAAACCATTCTTTTAATATGAACCCCATACGCAATCGAATCTAGCGCGTGAATATGATTTGAGCATAATATGGCGCCGCCCTCTTTAGGAATATTCTCAAGACCATCTATTTTCATTCGATACACAATATGCATATAGATACTCATGACATTTTTTACTAAATTTCTGAAAAATAACATTTTTTCTCCTCCTAAATCAACAATATATTTATTATACAACAACATAAAAAATATTGCTAGCTATTTTTCATATTCATAGTATCGATGTAAAAGCCTCCCTAAGGCCTTGGAGCTTATTCCAACGAAAAAAGCATCTGAAATTACTTCAGATGCTTTCATTTTCTTAGTTTTACTGGCCGTCATTCAGGAATTCTTTCTTGATTTCCCCATTCCAACCATGCTCCGCAAAAAGCGACAGCTGTTCACCGACACTAGCAGGCGTACTGTTTTTTACAGGCTTTGCCTTTTTCGGCATTTCCGGCTTCGGCAACTCAGCCTTCTTTTCCTTCCGCGCCTTCGCTTTAGCATTCATTTTCCTTACGTTTACCATGGAATCAAAATGCTCCTGAAAGACTTTGGCTAACGGGCTTGGGTCTTCGATAAATCTTACTTCGAGACGCTTAAGCTCTTCGTCACTAATCAAACTATCAGTGATAGCACTCTGAAACGTCCGCTGTAACAAGTTCGACTGAATATAGTAACGCCGCCCTACTTCTTCCAATGTATCGTCAGAATTAAGATAGATACGTACATAACTCAGCCGTTCTCCCTTCGGAAACTCAAACGTCTCACGCTTCAACTTCAGATTTCCATAGTAAATCTTTGAGCGCACAGCTCCACCGGAACCGCCATTTACTGCAGAATTGCTCTGTGCCTTTTGCGCCATGCGTTCCACGATATCGTCTGGCACAACAGACTCCACGACGGCCTTTCTGAGAATATTCCGATATACCCAGCTGGTCATATCGTATCTTCTCATAAAATACCGTTCTGCCAACATCTCGTCAGTTCCAGCATATTCCGCGGCAACAGAATAAATCTCTTTTCTCGATAAACCAGTAACGCTTGTAATTCTCATAACTTCCTCCTCAATTGGGGTTGAATAGTTAACAAAATACCTTACATATCAAATTATACACTATTGTCCTTCCCTTGTCAACCCCGGCAATCTACCCTATCAAATCCGCTAACGTTTTACTATCAATGTATTCTGTTACTACGTCGTCTAATCCTTTCCAAAAATCATATGTCTGGCAAGCATTTTTTCTATCACAGCCGGCCTTCCTCCGAAATGCAAAATATCGGCGTTAAATCGCCTTCTGTAGCCCTTAAAATATCACCAACTATGTATTTCCCTGGCGCTTTTGCAAGTTTGTACCCACCGTTATTTCCTCTATACGTCTCTAAGAAGCCCGCTTTATTTAATAAAGCAATGATTTGCTCTAAATACTTTTGCGAAATTCCCTCTTTTTCGGCAATTTCCTTTAGTGAAATAAATCTATCTTCTTCATTTAAAGCTAAATCTACCATTATTCTCAAGGCATATCGCCCTTTTGTTGAAATCTTCATTCTTACCTCCAAAACAAATATTTATACGTATTGCTTAATCTCCTCATTCCTCTTCACTTTGCCTGTCGAAGTTTTTATCATAGGTTCAGCCGTTACAATGATATTTTTGATATGCTTGTAATTAGGCAACTTCTCATTAATCGCCTTAATATCCTCCCAAATTTTGTTTCTTATCTCTTCAGCAGATAATGTAGGATATTTTTCCGACATATAGTCTTTATTATATACAATTTTGGCAGACAAAGTATAATCGTCGTCTTTTGGAATGCCAAACACAATATTTTCTGCAACATATTCTAATCTGCCAACTAAAATTTCAATTTCCTCGGGATAAATATTTTTTCCATTCTTTAAAACAACCACATTTTTCTTTCTACCAGCAATATAGAAAAAACCGTCTTTATCCATATATCCCAAATCGCCTGTATGGAACCAGCCATCTTTTAGCACTTCTTTCGTTGCTTCTTCATTTTCATAATAACCGTTCATTACATTAGGCCCTTTTGCGATAATTTCTCCGATGCCTTCTTCGTCTGGCGAATCAATCTTGACATCAACACCATAAAGCGCTTTTCCGATAGAACCGGGTCTTAAAAAATCTTCATTTTCACATGTTAAAACCGGTGCCGTCTCTGTAAGGCCATATCCACTAACCGTCAAAATACCAAAATCATTAAAATCCATTTGTACTTTTTTATCAATCGCAGCTGCTCCACTAATAGCAAATCTTAATCCCCCAAGTTCGTCAATAATGCTCTGAAATAATTTTCTCCTAATATCAATTTTAAATAATAGCAAAAATTTGCTAACCATTTTAGCCAATTTAACTGCAATTGTCTTATTCTGTTTCTTAATTGTTTGTATGATTTTTTTATGCATTGCTTCCAAAATAAGTGGAACACAGAAAAATACATTTACATGATATTCTTTCAAATTTTTCTGCACATACCTTAATCCATCACAGAAAACAGTTGTCGCCCCATTACTTAAAAATAGCAATAAACCTGTTGCCCCAAATGTATGATGGAATGGCAAAAATGCCATATTCGTATCAGTGTCATATATTTTTTCTGTTCTGTTTAATCCATTTACATTCGAAGCAATATTATAGTGCGAAAGCTCAACCGCCTTTGCAATACTTGTCGTTCCAGAAGTAAATAAAATAACACTTGTTTTCTTGTTATCAATTTCTATCTTTTCAAAGCTGTCATTTCCCTTTGCTAATTCTTCCTCCCCCTGTCTTATTAAATCCCCATAGTTAGGGCACTCACTATCTATTTTATCCATACAAATCAGTGTAGAAAGACTGGTATTTTTTCTCTCTAATATTCCTCTTATCGTCTCATAATACTTCTTCTCAAATATGATTACATCCGCCCTGCTAAGTCTAAGGGAATTCTCTATTTCGTCTTCTGGCAAACCTTTGTCTAGTGGAACTACAAGGCCAACACCACAAACAGATGCATAATAACAAACAGCCCATTCATACCTATTTTTCCCGATAATCGCAATTCTTTTATCTTTTAAACCTAGTTTTAAAAAAGCTGTGCCCAGCTTTTGGATATCGTCTTTCAATCTTTTAAAAGTAATATTCGTATATGTTTTCATATCAGGATTTTTAATAATAAAGGCATTATGTTCTGGATATGTGGCTGCACAATCAAAAATAATTTCTCTGATGTCCGAGTATTCTTTGTTGTTCATTTTAATTTCCCCCTTTCTAGTTATGATAAATTACACTTATCAAATCCATATTTTCGTCAAAGTAAACAGTAACGTCCGCAATTTCCTCATTCGAATTGATATATATGCTACCAATGCCTGGATTTTGACGCATTACTTGCAATTTCCCGGCTGTCGCCCAATCACTCTCAATCGTGCTTTCCACGTAATTAGAAAGATTTTTATACTTTGGCAAACTATCTACGTCATAATAAATCGCAATCGATTTTTTCTCTTCAAAGATGTTTGAATCTACATTTTCAATGATTTGACTTGCCACTTTATTATCTAGTGCATTTACCTTTCGATAGTTATTCGCCCCATCCAAATTAGAAATCACAAACGGAACGGTAAAAATAAGAATCAATGCCGTCTTGATAATGTTACAAACTGTTTCATTTTTCACCAGTTTTAAAATCAAATCCAAAAGTGTGCCAATAATTATCGCTAAGCCCAATGTTGAAAAATACATATTTCTAACATAAATTGCTCCTGTTTCTAATATTAAAAATGGTAAAAGTGGAACAACGAAAATGATAGCACCTAAAGCAAGTTTCTTCCATACAGAACTATTTTGATCCATAGCAAATTTGTTTTTATAAATGTAGTAAATAAATCCTGCAATTAATGCAAATAATAGGATAGAAAGTGGCGTACTTAAAATGCTATCACCCCCAAATCCCAAGGAATAAATAAAATTACTCCACCCATTTTTATAAATAATATGAACATTCTTAATTAATTGGATTCCATTTCCAAAGATGCCTTTTAAATTCAAAGCTCCTCTTGATTGCATTTGGCCATTTGCCATAAAATAAATATACCAAATGCCAATCCAAGTAGTTGATACCACTGGAATCCATAAATATTTGTATTTTTTTAGTAGTATTAAAACAAACACAAATAAAAACAAATTAAGTGCTACTGTTTGCTCATAATATCCAACACAAAGAAGATTTAATAAAATTGCGCCTGCCAAAAATGCTATTCTTTTCGTCTTATTTTCTTCGTCAAAATATTGCAATAACAAATAGATGGAAGCAAGGCATAAAAACATACTAAATACGATTCTTGTTGATGCTGAAATCCAATACAGTGATTCCACAAGGATTGGCGCAAGGCCAAATAATGCAAGACAAAACGCATTTAAATGAATCCCAATTTTTTCTCCAATTTTATCAATAAAAAACAAATTGCAAACATGCAACACTAGTATAATTGCTAATAACAAATACATATGATTCCAAAACAACTGGAATATATAAGCGTCTGAGATAAATGCAAGTGGCCTTACGTTATAAGACTGATATCTATGTATGACATTTTCTGAAATATTATCATTTAACAAATGAAAAATCCCTAACTGATTATTGTCGTCCACTACATTAAAATAGCGAAGACCAAAAAAACTAAATTGAAAGATTACAATGGCAGCTAGCAAAATAAAAAATCCGCTTCTTTAACTTCATGTTGAGTCCTCCCATTCTTTTTTGACCATCATATCATATTGAAAGAATATTTTCAACCAATCGACCATCTGGGCAAATTGGAATTTTTTTCTTTCTGCATTTTCGCATATTTTTTCTCTTTTTATTTATACTAATCTTGAGTTCGTAATAGAATTTGAAAATTATTAGGAGGTTTTGGATATGAATAAAAGCTTAGTTTTCACATTAGTGTTTACTCTTTGTCTTTCATTATTTACAGTAGCTTTTGCAGCCACAACGACAAATACCAATACAAATAATGGTGCCACTGGTAATGTTGTTACTGACATCGGAAATGGCGTTGGTGGCGTAATCAATAGCGCTGGAGATGCTGTAAAAAGCGTTGGAAATGCAACAAGTAACGTTGGCAGTGACGTAGGAAACGCTGTGAACAACGGTGTCAATGATATGACAAACAATAGAACCACTACAACGGATACTGCTAATAGAACAACTAATACAACAGGAACTGGAACAGCTGGTACAGCAGACTATACTGCTACTAGAACAGCAGCTACAGGTACAACAGACAATACTTTCACTTGGATTGTTGTTATGATTGCTGCCGTTGCTATTATTGGTCTTATTTGGTACTATTTTGCAAGCAACAATGACACAAATAGAAGAAGAGACAGATATTAATACCATTTTGTTATTTGTAGGGGCAGCGTAATACGCTGCCCGTTTTAATGTCTGTTTGCGGGCAGCGTGCTACGCTGCCCCTACAAATTATTGCCAAGGGTTCCTTTTCGTGCTATAATGTATCTATCTTATTTTAGGAGGTTACTATGTCAGAGAAAAAAGTAATAGCCAATAATCCCAAGGCCAGACACGACTATTTTATTGACGATACGCTAGAATGTGGAATTGCACTTAGTGGAACGGAAGTCAAATCCATCCGCGCTGGAAAAGTAAATTTGAAAGACAGTTTCGCAATGATTAAAAATGGCGAATTATTCATACATAATATGCACATTAGTCCCTACGAGCAAGGAAATATCTTTAACAAAGACCCAATGCGTACGAGAAAACTGTTAGCACACAAAAAAGAAATTCAAAAAATAGTAGGAATGATACAGCAAAAAGGAATTACCTTAGTTCCTCTTTCTCTTTACTTTGATAGAAATCACGTGAAAGTAGAACTAGCCATTGCCAGAGGCAAAAAGCTATATGATAAGCGTCAAGACATCGCTAAAAAAGACGCCGAAAGAAGAATGCAACAAGCAATGAAAAATTAATGCCAAGGGCAGCGGCACGGGCAGCGTATTACGCTGCCCCTACATATTATATGTTACATATTATATTTCTTTAGTATATTTTGTATCTCTCCACTCTTGATCATTTCCAATAATCGATTTAATTTTCCCAAAGCATCATATAGTTGCTCTGCTGTTATTAGCCCTAATTTATGGGCGTTAGCCAATTCGTCTAAGTCAAGCACCTCATAATTCCAATTCTTATCTGCTGTTACATCCACCAGCAAATCCGTAAAAAGATATTCGTCTTTTGAAGAATCATAAGAATATTCAATAATGTCGCAATACCAATATGCAAAATTCCCATCTTTATCAAGAAACTTACTAACCTTAATTCCCTGCTTTAGAAGCGTAAGCGAAACTCCACCACTAATATCCCATCGTGGTTTGATGGGAACCCACTTCGTAATAATCGTATCAGCATCCATATGAATGACTTCGTCACTTGATATGTCCACTATTTCCTCTGGAATAAATCTTTTTCTATACATTTTCATAATTTTCTACTCCCATCTAGACATCCTATCCAACTCCTTATTCGGCGCAATGACCATCAAATTATCTGTCTCTTCAATCACATAATCCGCATTAGGAAAGACTGTCGTATCCGTTAATTCCTTCTTCACACAAATCACATTCATTTGATACTTCGCCCTTAAGGCTAATTCATTTAATCGTTTGCCAACCCAATTTTTATGCGCCTTCATTTCCACAATGCTATAGTCTTTACTAAATTCCATTTTTTCAACCAAATGCTTATGCATTAAGGAGTCAACCATTCTGACTGCCATATCCCTTTCCGGTTGTATCACCTTGTCTACGCCAATCATTGTAAGAAGTCTTGTATGCATATCGTCTCTCGCTTTGGCAATGATGTTAGGAACATTTAGTTCTTTTAATGTTAAAGCAATCATAATACTAGATTCCAAATCGTCTCCGATACCAATAATCGCCGTATCAAAATTACCAATTCCTAACTCCGTCAAAGCCTCTTTATCAATAGCATTAACAATCGCCGCGTGCGTCACAAATGGCGAAACCTCGTCCACTAAATTCGTAGATTTATCAATCGCCATCACATCACAATCGTACTTTGACAAAGCCTTAGCCGCAGCCATACCAAACTTTCCAAGCCCAATAATAATAATCTCATTTTTCTCTTTTTTCATTTTATAATTCGTCCCTTCCTTTGTCCGTATCTCAGGTTTAATTATTTTTCTCCCCGCCTGTCCGTTGGTCATCAAAGATGACCAGCCGTCGCTTCGCCCTTTCAGGCAGGGAGCTTATATCTCCCCATTATCAATTATTTCTTGAATTTATCCTATCATTACATTTTCCTCCGAATACCTAATCGGGTCTTCATTCTTAGGTTTATCTACTACAAATAGTACTGCCATCGTTATCGTCCCAACTCTTCCAATGAACATTAGCAGCATCAATATCCACTGCGTAAGCACCGTTGCAACCACCGGAATACCAGTCGAAAGGCCAACCGTCCCCCACGCAGAAACACAATCAAACATTAAATCAATCGTAGGTGAATGTGGCTCAACAGACAGCATAATCCCTGCCGAAATCAAAATTGTCACTAGTGTCACCGTCAAAATCACAAACGACCTTTCCACTGTATCTTTCGGGATTTCACGTCCATAAATTCTGACGTGTTTCTTCCCAATTAGCGAATAGAAAACAGACGCAAAAATCACAAAGACAGTCACTGTCTTAATGCCGCCCGCCGTACTGCCAGGAGCCCCACCGATTGCCATCATAATCATGACTAATAACTTTGTTGGCGCACGAAGCTGATGCATATCAATCGTTGTCATACCTGATGTGCTCGCTTGCATGGCGTGCAAGAAAGAGCCTGAAATTTTAGTTCCCACTGGAAGTCTCGCTAAAGTATTATCATACTCTAATCCAAAGAAGAACAGCGTTCCAAAAATCATAAATATAATTTGAAATGTCAAAACAATTTTGGTTTGTACAGAAAATTTCGATATAATTTTAGAAAGTGAATAATGTTTCTTTCTTCCCTCTGCAAAGCAAGTCTCGATATCGTCCCAAACGAAAAATCCAGTCGCCCCAATCAGTGACAATGCAAAGATAGCAAAGCTAATAAAGGTAATATTCATAAATTGTATTCGTCCCATATCGGCCGGCATAATATTTAGTCCGGCATTGCAAAACGCAGAGACCGCGTGGAACAGTGAATAAAATATTCCCTTGCCAAAACCATAGGCCGGAATAAATTCTATTGACATCAAAAGTGCTCCCACTAATTCAAAAATCAACGTATGTACAAAAACTTTCTGAGTTAGTTTCACCATTCCCTTTAAAGATTTTTGATTCAGAGATTGGTTAATTAAAATTCTTTCTTTCAGTGAAATCTTTTTTCCCAGCGCCATTAAGATAATAGAAACATAAACCATAAATCCTAATCCACCAATTTGCATCAAAAGCAAAATGATAATCTGGCCAAATAGGGAAAATTGTTCCGATAACGTCACTGTCGTAAGGCCTGTCGTTGTCGTTGCCGTCACAGAAGTAAATGCGGCATCCATAAAAGAAATGGGCCTCTGATTCGCTGCCGGAAGCATTAATAAAAGCGTTCCAATAGCAATTGGTATTAAAAAGCCTAAGATAATAATTTGCGTAGGCGTAATATTCTTTTGTTTCGTACTCATTTTTTTCTCCTATAAAACTCCTTTTGTCATTACACATTATTATATAATTATCCTCTGATAATATCAATAGTAAAAAAATTGTATAGAGCAAATTCGCGTCAAAATTAGTGAGTTGCTAGGCGCTTAAATTTTTCAAACCGGAGGCGTACGTGGGTACGTTGAGGATTTGGAAAATTTAAGCAACAACGCAAATCGCTGATTTTCACGCGAATTTCATAGTTTTTATAAATTTTCTGCCTTAGCAGGCCTAGAGATTTCTGTTAGCGCTTCGCCTATCTCAGTATCGGCATGATTAGCATATACCGCCACATCTCCAAGGCTTACCATTCCCAATAATAATTCATTTTCCATGACTGGCAATCTTCTAATTTGCTGCTTTTTCATGAGCGCTAACGCTTGCGAAAGCTCTGCATCCGGCTTTACACTGTATACGCCGCTGGTCATTACATTCACAGCAAGCGTATTTTCTGGGTCACGATTATACTTTGCCATCGCAATCACAATATCTCTATCGGTAATCATTCCCATTACTTTTTGCCCATTTTCCACAACCGGTATGCAACCAATATTGTGATACGTCATAAGCTTCGCCACTTTTAACACAGTGTCATTCACGTCCGCCGTCACAACATCTTTCGTCATAATATCTTTTACTTGCATGACTATCCCTCCTTATTTAAGGATAGTATTACCATTTCTCAAATGAATATGTAATGATTTTCTATAAAAGAAAAAATGACCAAACGCAGTCATTTTTTCTCTGAATCTTTATTTTACTCCTACATATCCTACCGCTTCAGCAGCTTTCTGGCCATTTTCAGATAGCATTGCGTCCGCAAGCTTTCTCACAGGGCTGTCTTCCGCTTCTGCCTTGTTATATACTAAATAGTAATTCGTTCTAATTGGATAGCTACCGTCCTTAATTGTTGTGTTGTTTGGCTCCACTCCGTTCACGCCAAGCAAATGAATTCTATCTGCTACTTCTTTGTCGATAGTATCATACATTGTCGTAGCATAGTAGTAGTAAGAATAACCAATTGCATTCTCGCCATTTTCATAATCAGAAACCAATCCAATAATCGCAGCCATCGTCTCAATAATATCTTCCTTTGGTGGCTCCATCAATTCTAGCCCATTCATAACAAGTTTTAGCATACCCGTCTGACTTCCTGAATTTGGCTCTCTTTGATAAGCTTTAATCTCAACGTCATTTCCGCCAACTTCGCTCCAGTTTGTGATTTCGCCTGTATAAATCTTTTGAATTTGTTCTAGAGTTAAACTTTTCACAGGATTTTTCTCATTCGTATAGAATACAAATGCTTCGTTTACCACAGGAACAATTTCAAGATCAACGCCTTGATCTTTCGCGTATTGTAATTCTTCTTCCGATGGATATGTCACCAAAATCAAATCCGCATTGCCATCCACTAAATTTACATACGCATTATGCGTCGTGTTATGAACAACGCTTACATCATTTAGGCCTTTTCCCAAAAACTCTGCCTTAAACGCTTCTGAAAGCGGAATCGTAGCCGTAGAGCCATCAATTCTAGGATAATTCTCCTCTGTAAATATTGCTTCGGCCTGTCCAATGACAAACGCCTGATTCTCATTCCCATTTGGATTATTATTTTCTTGCTCACTAATGTTAGGATTTGGCGTTGGTGTCTCTCCTGCATCTTTTGTTAAAAACGTGTACACACCATAACAAACCCCAACAATTAAAATCATGCCAAGTAGTGCTACTAAAAATCTCTTCATAATTTTTCCCCCTTATTATTCGGGCGGCGTAGTACGCTGCCCCTATGGAATCATACTACCATAATTCATTAATTCTTTCAAGTGTCTATTTTTTGGAGTCTATGATTTCTTTTAATATTCTTACGTTTTCTCTTTCTATGTCATTTAATTCCTCTAAAGACACTTTCTTTCCATACTCTGGCAAGTACCAAACAAACGGAGTAAAATAATCTCTTAATTCTTTGGTAGCAAAGTCGTGTCCGTGACGCGCAAAAATTTCATTATAGTTTCGATTTAATTGCGTCATATCCGCATATGTTCTATACCACACTTGCTCATTTTCCGTAATAATCTGATTACTGCTGTTCTTTACCTCTTCGTCACTCGAAGCCATACGCGAACTATTAACAAAGACTTCAAGCTCACTTTCATTAGGGAAAATTGCTTGTACTTCGTCTTTGATGCTAACCGTCATTCCCTCCATCATATCATAAGTTAACTCGGCGCTAGCAATAATATTCATAATTCTATCAACATTATCATTTGTAAATAAACGGTCTGGTATTCTGATTAAATATAAATCATACCAGTGATTTAATGGGTCGTAAGATACATACGTAATTTCCGATTTGTCTTGGTACACTTTCCTATCGTAATTCATTTGATACTCAAACTTTTGGGTAAGATCCTTTCTTGGCTCAATTAAGTCTTCTGGGCCATAATTATATGGCGAATCAATCGTAATGTATTTGTTAGAATACTTCTTTACTATGCTATCACCATTAAACCCAATATACCTTACATTATCCTCCGTATTTTCTTTTTCGAAAATAGAATCCTGCGCAGCAAAACGCTTAAAGATTGCCACATATTGATAGGTATCATTGATATTGATATATAATCTCTCGCTGTTGTCCCACATATATGTTGCATAAACTCCCTGGGCAAAATCATTATGAAATAGTATATATATCCCTGTTTCCGAAAAGTAAAATCTGTATCTTCCTTTAATAATTTCATTAATAAACTGAAACGTGAACTCCTCAAAATTCTTACGACTTTCGTCATTAAAAGTAGATTCTTCAAAAACGACTGTCGTATGGTCGCTCTGAACCAACTGGTACATTTGACTTGCCAAAATATTTTTGATTGGCGCATTATCTGTAAAATAATCTTTTAGCTCTATTTCTTTCCCCGTGGTAAGATCGATATTAATAATATAATCCGGATCATAATAGGTATTCTCTCCTATACAAATGGATAACACGTTTGAAAAATTGGCCGCTAGCCTAGCTTCTACATATGCTCCGTCCACTCTTTCTGCTTTTGATTTATCATAGGCATCAAATACATATTTTTCAATTTTATCATTGATGGCATTTTCGAGTTCTTTATCCTTTAACCCTTTTATTTTAAAATACTCACATCTATATGGATAATAGTAATTATAAAACGCATTTCCGTCGTCGTCCCAGCCGCCTAAGCTACTTTTTTGATCACCTTCGTGGAAATTAACTGGTTCGATTTCAAGATTATTCAAATAATATGTCTCATTCCCTAAATGCCTTACTGCAAATGGATTAACTTGCACATTATCAGTATTTTCTTTCCCATTATCAGTGAGGCCTTGTCCTCCATTTTCTACTGTCTGCCTTTGATACTTTGCCAGCCCTATTGTCGCAGCCAGCGCCACCACAGCAAAACAAATCAAAAAAATTGCAACCTTTTTCATACCATCCTCCCCCTGAAACATTCAGGGACACCCTTAAATGTTTCAAATTTAGTATATCCTCCCGCTAAATTAATCATAACACAAGTATTATGTATGTAGCAATATTGCATTTGCGTTTTTGAGTGGTATAATATCAAAATAAGAGGTGAAATTATGAAAGAGATAATCGTAGATAATGAAATAAAATTAATACCATACTATCCAAATGAGAAAATTACTTTGGAATGGTACCAAGACTTAGATGTTTGTAAGCAAGTCGACAATGTAGATTACCCATATTCCATAGAGAAATTAAACAAAATGTATCACTATCTTAATACACACGGCGAACTTTATTATATAGAATATCAAGGTGTACTCGTTGGAGATATTACACTAAAAGATAACGGTGAAATTTGCATTGTGATATGCAAGGAGTACCAAAACAGACACATCGGTAGAAAATGTATTGTAAAAATGATTGAAATCGCCAAGGAAAAAGGTCTTGAAAAAGTATTTGCAGAAATCTATCCTTTTAACACGCAAAGCATTAAAACATTTGAGGCAATTGGCTTTGTAAAAATAGACGACGAAACGTATGAATTTATTTTATGAAACATTTAGGGACGTCCTTAAATGTTTCAGTTTCAATCTTATGTTATCTTGGTGAAACACGAAGGGATGTCCCTGAATGTTTCAAATGGAATAACCATAAAAATTCTTTAAAATAAATTCTCTATCAGGCACTTCATTTTTTAAATAATCTTTTATAACCAAATTCTTGTCGTATTTTAAAGATTCAAAAGTACATTTTTCAATTTGTCCATCTTGTAATTCTAAAATTACAAAATCTGCATTTTTATTATAAGAACATCCTAAACTTCCAGGATTAATATATATTTTATTGTGATGTTCTATTAACATTTTCTCATGGGTATGTCCAAATAAGATAAAATTTGTTTCAAATTCTTGATAATCCTCTTCAAAACTTTGCATACTTTCTTTGTATATTAATGGCTTTCCACTCGCATTACCTTTCCTAGAATGAATCATTAAAAGTTTTAATCCATTCATTTCAACAATATTCGTTTCTGGAAGCTTTTTTATATCATCCATATATTCGTTAATTTGTTTTTTGGTCCAAACTCTATGAGCAATTTCAGAGCTTGTATCGTTTTCGTCGATATCAAATAATGATATTTCATTATTCCCTAAAATATTAATAAAACGGCTATCCCCTAATATAATTTCCGTAACTTCTTTGGGATTTGGACCAATTTGCACAAAATCTCCTAAATTTAAAACTTTATTAATATTATTTTCCTTAATGTATTCTAAAAATGTGTTTAATGCATGTATATTGGCATGTATATCCGCAACAATCGCTATTTTATCTTTCATTTATTTGCTCCTTTCTCTTTGAAACAAATTTAGTATACCATACTTTGCACATTAATGAAACATTCAGGGACATCCTTTTTTGTTGCAGCTAGTTTACTTAATTTTCTCCTTTTTGAGTGCTCTATATAAGCTTGTTCTGCTAATACCAAGGGCATCCGCTATTTCTATATCATTCGTTTTACATCTTTTATGTAATTGTAGATATATTAATCCTATCATATGAGTATCGCCTTTTATCGCCGGTGTTTCCTTGATAATCTCATTTAATGCGTCTTTCACATCTTCTTTGGAGTATTCGTCTTCAATAAAATTCGTGTTTGTACATGTTTCGTTTAAAATATTTTTAACATCTACTTCTGAAATACCACAAATATCTTTCATTTTATAGCTATCTTTTTGAAATTCATTATAACTAGAGAAGATATATTGACTGCATTTTGCACATATTTTTGCTTTCACAGGATTATAATGGATATACTTAATACAATTTATCAAGTGGTCCTTGGTATATATGCTTTCTGAGCGATACCTTTCTCTAAAAACGTGCCCAACCTTCTCTCTCTTCTTATTGAAGTAAAGTGCATATGCTGTATTTATCTCTAGCATGAATTTTGATAATCTCTCTAATATTGGGCAAAAAACTAAAATATGTACATGATTATCCATGATACAATACGATATTATTTCAATATCATTTTTAAATGCATTTCTCCTCATTAAGTATAAATATTTTTTCTTATGCTTATACTCATTAAAAATATACTTCTTTTCGTCGCCTTGAACCATAATGTGATAAAAATTAGATTCATAATAAAAGCGTGGTTTTCTCATATTCCATCCTTTCTTGAAACATTTAGGGACATCCTTAAATGTTTCATTTTCAATTTTATGTTATCTTGGTGAAACACGAAGGGTTGTCCCTGAATGTTTCAAGTTTTATGTTATCTTGGTGAAACACGAAAGGGTGTCCCTGAATGTTTCAAAACGCAAAAAGAGGGCAAAATTACCCTTATTTCAGAATAATTTTGCCCCCTATTTAATTTATGTCACCATATTGAAACAAGAAGGGATGTCCCTGAATGTTTCAATTATTTCTCGTCTGCGATTGCGGCCTGTGCAGCAGCAAGTCTAGCTACTGGAACTCTGTATGGTGAGCAAGATACATATGTTAATCCTACTTTATGGCAGAACTCGATTGTAGAAGGATCTCCACCGTGCTCTCCACAGATTCCTAAGTGGATGTCAGGACGAGTTTGTTTTCCAAGCTCTACTGCCATCTTTACTAATTTACCAACACCAACTTGGTCTAGTTTTTGGAATGGATCGTTTTCATATATCTTCTTGTCGTAGTAAGCGCCTAAGAACTTACCAGCGTCGTCTCTAGAGAATCCGAATGTCATTTGTGTTAAGTCGTTTGTACCAAATGAGAAGAATTCAGCTTCTTTAGCGATTTCGTCAGCTGTTAAGGCAGCTCTTGGAATTTCGATCATTGTACCAACGTGGTACTTCATTTCTACGCCAGCTTCCTTAATTACTTCGTCAGCTGTCTCGCAAACTACGTCTTTTACATATTTTAACTCTTTTACTTCGCCAACCAATGGAATCATTATCTCTGGCTCAATTGCGTGTCCTGTTCTCTTAGATACAGCAATAGCAGCTTTGATAACGGCTCTTGTTTGCATCTTAGCGATTTCTGGGTAAGTAACAGCAAGTCTGCATCCTCTGTGACCCATCATTGGGTTGAACTCGTGTAGAGAAGCGATAATTGCTTTGATTTGCTCAACTGTCTTACCTTGTGTTCTGGCTAATTCCTCGATGTCCTTTTCCTCTGTAGGAACGAACTCGTGAAGAGGTGGGTCTAGGTAACGAATTGTTACGCCATAGCCATCCATAGCTTCATATAATTTCTCGAAGTCGCCTTGTTGCATTGGCTCTAATTTAGCAAGTGCAGCTTCTCTTTCTTCTACTGTATCAGAACAAATCATTTCTCTGATAGCAGCAATTCTGTCTGGCTCAAAGAACATATGCTCTGTACGGCATAGGCCAATACCTTCAGCGCCAAGCTCTTTTGCTTTAGCTGCATCTGTAGGCGTATCAGCGTTTGTTCTAACCTTTAATCTTCTATATTTGTCAGCCCAAGCCATAATTCTGCCGAAATCGCCAGAAACAGTAGCTTCAACTGTTGGAATAGCGCCCTCATAGATGTTACCTGTTGTACCGTCAATAGAAATTACATCGCCCTCGTGGAATTCTTTTCCGCCAAGTGTGAATTTCTTGTTCTCTTCGTCCATATTAATCTCTGTGCATCCAGATACGCAGCATTTACCCATACCACGAGCAACAACGGCAGCGTGAGATGTTCTACCACCACGAACTGTTAAGATACCTTGAGATGCTTTCATACCAACGATATCTTCTGGAGAAGTTTCAAGTCTAACAAGAACAACTTTCTCTTTTCTAGCAGCCCATTCTTCAGCATCTTCAGCTGTGAATACGACTTTACCACAAGCAGCTCCTGGAGAAGCACCTAATGCTTTACCAATTGGAGTAGCTTCTTTCAAAGCTTTTGGATCAAATGTTGGGTGAAGTAATGTATCTAAGTTACGAGGATCAATCATAGCAACTGCCTCTTTTTCCGTTCTCATTCCTTCGTCAACTAAGTCGCAAGCAATCTTGATAGAAGCTTGTGCTGTTCTCTTACCATTTCTTGTTTGAAGCATATACAATTTACCGTGTTCAACAGTAAATTCCATATCTTGCATATCTCTATAGTGTTTTTCAAGAGTTTCGCAAACTTGTTTGAATTGTGCGAAAGCTTCTGGGAATTTTTGCTCCATCTCTGTGATGTGCATTGGTGTACGAACACCAGCAACAACGTCTTCACCTTGTGCATTTGTTAAGAATTCACCAAATAATCCTTTAGCGCCAGTAGCTGGGTCTCTTGTGAAAGCAACACCAGTACCACAGTCGTCGCCCATGTTACCAAATGCCATTGATTGAACGTTTACAGCAGTACCCCAAGAATATGGGATATCATTATCTCTTCTGTATACATTAGCTCTTGGGTTATCCCAGCTTCTGAATACCGCTTTGATAGCGCCCCATAATTGCTCGATTGGGTCAGATGGGAAATCTTGTCCAATCTTTTCCTTGTACTCAGCTTTAAACTGACTAGCAAGTTCTTTTAAATCTTCGGCCGTTAGCTCAACGTCTTGCGTAACGCCTTTTTCCTCTTTCATTTTATCAATCAATTGTTCAAAATACTTTTTGCCAACTTCCATAACTACATCAGAATACATTTGAATGAATCTTCTGTAGCAGTCCCAAGCCCATCTTGGGTTACCTGACTTCGTTGCTAAAGTATCAACAACATCTTCGTTTAATCCTAAGTTCAAAATTGTGTCCATCATACCAGGCATTGAAGCTCTAGCACCTGAACGTACAGAAACTAGAAGTGGATTCTCCTTATCACCGAATTTCTTACCAGTAATTTCTTCCAATTTTGCGATGTACTCTGTTACCTCGGCTTTGATATCGTCATTGATTTCTCTACCATCTTCATAGTATTGAGTACAAGCCTCTGTAGTGATTGTGAATCCTTGTGGAACTGGCAATCCAATATTTGTCATTTCTGCAAGGTTAGCACCTTTACCACCAAGAAGTTCTCTCATGTTAGCGTTTCCTTCGCTAAAAAGATAAACATACTTTTTGCTCATTTTGTTTCCTCCTTAATTTCTTTTTTTGTTGTCATATTTTTTATGTCCATAACATTGTTATTATATACCATTTCGGGAAAAAATCAACACCTAAATGGTAAATTTTGCGGATTGTAATTGACATAATTTGAAATGTGCTGTATAATAATTATGTAAATTAATTTTGTAGGAGGTATTCCCCATGTTGTTTGACGCTGCTATTGTTGCCCTGTTTGTACTCTTTTTACTTTGCCTGTTCAGAGGGAAGCATTCCAAGAAAGGCTCGCTGAAAGTCATAGCTGCTCTTATGCTGTTGACTCTTCTGGGGAGTTTTGTAGTTGTGTACAACTCTGTTCCTCGGACAGAAGAACTGTTAGTACACCCTAGCAAGGTGTCCTACCTGGAGGAACTCAACCCCGGAAGCTATGCGGAAGTAAACGTGTGGCCCGAGGGTGATGTCTGGTATCGGCTGAGTTTCGACGATGCCGATTCCCTGGTAAGAGCATCGCGGGATGTGAGACTACTGAGCATGGAAGCGACGCCTTACAAGGCGCCGGCACTGCTCAAGTGTTGCACGCCAGCAACGCTTCTGCGTTCTCAGCTCCTTCTAAGTCTTTGGAAGAAGTGCACGTTCGTCCTGATTTTGCCTCAGGACAGCGTGGTCAAACTGACCTGGTAAACCAACCCCCGAGTGGCTTAATAGCCGCCCGGGGAATTTTTTGCCAATTTTATTTTTACGGGCAGCGTGGTACGCTGCCCCTACAAATCACAATTGACATCACCTAAAAGCCGTCATATAATATTAAGGCAAAATAATTTGTAAGGAGGATTTGTCAATGTTTTTTGACATCCTAATGGTAGTGTCTGTTATCTGTGCCGCCATTGCCATAGTTTATGGCGCCATCACGAAACAATTAGCCAAAACAATTGCTGGTAGTATTTTTGTCGTTGCGCTCGTTTGTACTGTTTCTTCCCTACCGCTGGCATTTCCCTGGAATTTGGGCCTTTCCGACGTGGAAATTGTGGAAAAACACTCGCTCACTCCTGTCGCAGTTGACAAGTACGTAGGAATGTCATTCAAGCCAAATGGAAATGACATTTGGTATGACTATTCTTGTAACAAAACCACATCTTTGATTCAAGAAAACTTAGTGCGCATCATTGACATGGAAGGCACCGAGTACGCAGAACCAACATTGCTAGTATGCGAACAAAAACCATCCCTTTGGCGATCATCCATCTTAACCAGTCTGAAAATTTTTAGCCCTCAGCTGTATATTTTGGTCATTCCCGCAGACGGACTTTTTGTCAGAACACTGCCAGTCACAAACGAACCCCTCCCCAAGTGGCAACCAGAGCTACTTGAGGAGGGGTTCCTCCTATTTTCATTTAAGTTCTTTGTTTTTTCTTGTGGGTCGCATGGTATGCGACCTCTACAGTTATATTCTTCGTTTTTTCTTGCGGGCAGCGTGATACGCTGCCCCTACAGGTTTTGTGTTCATAGCTGCTTCAAATTCTGGAAGCACGCCAATCGAATTCTCGTCCATTTTTTCTGCCACTTGATAAATGTCGTGCCCCGGATAATGATTTCCTTCCACAAGCGTTGGGCCATTGACTGTCATTGCCACATCCCATCCCACATATCTCACATTAGGACTTAACTTCGCGGCCTCTACCACTAATTTTCTCGCTTCCTCCCAACAAGGAATTTGAAATCCTTTAATCGTCGTTCCTGTAATCGGATGCTTCTCAAACACTTCACCAAGCTTATTGACCGCTTCCTCCTCAATCACTCCCGTATCGCGATTGACTTTCGCCGTCATTCCGCCACTATTAAAGTTATCTACTACTTTTCCATTTCCAATCCTAGAAAACGTAGCCAAAATAGTGACGTCACTATTCTCATTCATAACTGTAACCATTCTCACCGTATTCACGCTACTAGAATTAAGTCTATTCATATCCTCGTGCTGCTGAATCGGCTCTTCCAAAAGTTCTAGCTGAGAAGAAACCAAATGATTATATAGCTCGTCCTTCTTCCATTCCGACGTCACTATCTTTTCAATGCCTTTTCCACACTGGCCATCATTCGGCTTTGCGAAAAATATAGGATGCTTCTCAATCCAAGACAGCGTCTCCTCTTTGCGTGCACTGATTGGATAAATCCAGTCCCTCGTAATAAACTTCGCAAAAGTCTCGTTAAACTCATTTTTATTATTAAAAATATGCCAATACTCTTTCTTGTTTAGCTCTTTGACAAACTTATTGTTAAGGCCTCTTGTTAGCATCGTTTTGCGCTGCTCCGTGCTTAGCTTGTAAAAACCAATCACATCATAATCCATGTAACCCGCGCCATAACGTATGCCACACCATACCATATCGCAAAAAGTACCTATCTTACTTTTATTCGCCTTTCTCGAAACAGAATCAATTCGCCCGAAGAAGCCTTTGTAGTTCATATTAAAAAGTCGTTTTACAATATAAACGGGATTTGCCATTTGTTAATCCTTTCAAATATTATTTTTGCGGGCAACGTGATACGCTGCCCCTACATTATTAATTGGTGTCTATTTTGCGGGTCGTCGAGGACGCCGACCCCTACAGATTAAAATTGAATTTTTTCTGCAATGTACTCCTCAACCTTGTCAATCGCAATTCTTTCCTGCTCCATGGTATCTCTATTTCTAATCGTAACACAATTATCTTCCAACGTATCAAAATCAACCGTCACGCAGAAAGGCGTACCAATCTCGTCTTCTCTTCTATAACGCTTACCAATGCTTCCTGCCTCGTCATAATCACACATAAACTTTCTCGATAGCTCTTCGTAAAGCTTCGTAGCTGGTTCAGATAACTTCTTAGACAATGGCAAAACTGCCACTTTCACAGGCGCAAGTGCTGGATGCAATTTTAAAACAACTCTCGTATCTCCCTCGCCAACTTCTTCTTCATTGTATGCGTCACACAAAAACATCAAGAACAATCTATCCACGCCAACTGCTGGCTCAACACAATATGGAACATATTTCTCATTTGTCTCTGGATCTAGATACGTCAAATCCTCGCCAGAAGCTTCCATATGTCTAGACAAATCATAATCCGTTCTATCTGCAATGCCCCAAAGCTCGCCCCATCCAAATGGGAATAAATACTCAATATCTGTTGTGCCCTTGCTATAGAAGCTCAATTCCTCTTTTGAGTGCTCTCTCATTCTTAAGTTTTCCTCACTAGCGCCCAAACTAATCAAAAACTTTTTACAAGTATCTTTCCAATACTCATACCATTCCAAATCAGTACCAGGCTTGCAAAAAAACTCCAATTCCATTTGTTCAAACTCTCTTGTTCTAAAAATAAAGTTACCAGGTGTAATTTCATTTCTAAACGAACGGCCCATTTGACCAATACCCATCGGCATTTTTCTTCTCGTTGTTCTCAAAACATTTTTAAAATTAACAAACATACCTTGTGCTGTTTCAGGCCTTAAATACACTTCTGACTTCGCGTCTTCTGTTACGCCCATAAACGTTTTAAACATCAAATTAAACTTTCTAATATCCGTAAAATCCGTTTTGCCACAATCTGGGCAAGGAATGTGATGCTCTTTAATATAGTTCACCAATTCTTCATTTGACCAACCATCAAGGCCAGAAACTTCAATTCCATTTTGAAAAGCCCATTCTTCGATTAGCTTATCCGCTCTATGTCTTGTTTTGCAAGCTCTACAATCAATTAGTGGATCGCTAAAACCACCAACGTGTCCCGTTGTTACCCAAACTTGAGGATTCATAATAATGGCAGCGTCAATACCAACATTATGCTTATTCTCTCTAATAAATTTTTGCCACCAAGCATCTTTAATATTTTTCTTAAGCTCTGCACCTAAAGGACCATAATCCCAAGAATTCGCAAGCCCACCATATATCTCAGACCCAGGATAAATAAAGCCCCTACTCTTACATAAACTAACAATCTTATCCATCGTTTTCTCTGTCATAAAAAAATCTCCTCTCTTATAAAAAATCCCTAGGTGTTACCAATATAACACCTAGGGACGAAAAATCTATTCCGCGGTTCCACCCTAGTTAGTAGCTTCAAAGCCACTCACCTTGATTAAAAACGCTCCAAAGTTCCATTCATTAGCCGCCATTACCTAATTTCCACCATCATAGGCTCTCTACAAACGCAAACACCAACTACTCTTCTTCTTCATTGCTTGAATCAAATATATCACTAAATAATTAAAAGGTCAAGAAGAATACATACGAATTTTATTCTGTTTTAAAATAATTTCTTATGTACCCAATTTAAAATCTCCTTCTTCAACTCCTCGGAGGAAAATAGTTATGAACCTGTAGCCAAGTTGATGCACTAAAAGCTAAAAGGGGAAATTCCCTTTGCGCAGCAATTTCTTTCATGATAGCCTTCGCTCTATCAACTTCGTATCCATTTTCAAAAGAATATGACGCAATCCAATATTGTGCACCAAGTTCTTTCGAGCTACTCAAAACCGCTTCCACGAATTCCGCAACACTTCCATTTTCTCGTACTTTTTTCTCAATTTTCTTGGCATGATTATATTCAGAATTTGCTTTTCTTGAGTGTCCTTCCTCTATTGCTTGTACATTTGCACAAGCACATCTTATGTATGAAACGACTAATTCTTCCATTTTTTACACACCCTACCTTTTAAAGGTTTTACTTTATCAATCCTCATCTTTCGCATTCAGTTACAGCAATATATGCATTCATAGAAATAATTCCAATGGACTCGTCTTCGCTCATTTTTTTCAATATTCCTATGGCTTCTTCTAATCTGTAACCAGTCTGCAAACAAACAGAACTTATTAAGTATAATACACTAGGAATTTCACTTGTAATTAGTGCATCTACCACTTGCTTGTAACTTCCATCTTCTATTATTCCATGATTAATTTGTCCAATCTTTTTAGCTGCGCGATTTGCTTTTTGAGAATTTCCCTCATTAAGTTCTTCCCCATATATCGTTGCTTGTTCAATATATTCTGGTATTGTACTTTCCATTTCTACCTCCAATTACATTTCCACACAGTTTGAAGTAATTTCAAATTCTACCAAGCTCCTGAAATCATTATTTGTCAAATTTCACTTTCTCTTCCAAAAAGAAAACTTTTTCTTTGTAGGTGGTTCCATATTTTTTATTTCGGTACCATATTTCTCGCCTTCTTTTAATGCATCAAATATGTTATCTGCAAGAGCTCCCAATGTTTCTCTCATTGCAGACAAACAATATATGTCAATTTCTGTTACATCTGCATCTTTCATTCCTTGTTTTATCTCTTCTAAGGTATAGTTATGCTCTGTTGGAAGTCCTAACATATATTGAAGATATCTTATGCAACTTTCTTCGTTTCCCAGCTCGCTGACACATATTGCAACTCTCTTCTCAAAATTAAAGTAATCCATCCATTCCGTAAAGATACGCAAAAAATCACTCGCTAAGATGTACGTTTCGTCACCATCTAATTCAAATCTCACTTTATCTCCCACTTTGGTGGCCTCAACAGCCTCAGCCAAATGGCAGAATGGTTTGTCTTCACTTACAGCATACTTATATTGTCTGTATACTGTGTATTCATTCAGATATATGTCAGCGCCAAGCCATATTTCAATTAGTTCTGGCATTCCTTCCACTTTATCAGTGTCAATGCTAGTTACGTATGTACCGTTCTCTGTTCTATAATCTCTAAAATAATATTCCATATATTTCTCCTTCTATAGAAATCAAAAAATACCGATTGTTACACCCTCATAACCAAGGACTCCAACTACACCCATTATATGTACTCTGCCAAAAACTGTCAAGGTGCTACACACAACATGTATTTCATATGTATTCAATATGGTAAAACTCAAAAAACAAGAGCCTGGTAAATCTACCAAGCTCCTGAAATCATTATTTGTCAAATTTCACTTTCTCTTCCAAAAAGAAAACTTTTTCTTTGTAGGTGGTTCCATGTTTTTTATTTCGATACCATATTTCTCTCCTTCTATCAAGGCATCAAATATTCTATCTGCCAGTTCTCCAAGTTTTTCTCGCATTGCAGACAAACAATATATGCCAATTTCTGTTACATCTGCATTTTTCATTTCGTGTTTTATCTCTTCTAAGGTATAGTTATGCTCTGTTGGAAGGCCTAACATATATTGAAGATATCTGATGCAATTTTCTTCGTCCTCCAATTCTTCGGCACATATTGCAACTCTCTTCTCAAAATTAAAGTAATCCATCCATTCCGTAAAGACAGATAAAAAGTCACTTGATAATATGTATGCCTCTTGTCCACTTAATGAAAATTTTATTTTATCGCCAACTTTCACGGCCTCCACAGCCTCTCCTGAATAACAAAAAGGCCTATTTTCACATACCGCATATTTCAAATTTCTATACGTATCATATTCATTCAAATATATATCAGCATTAAGCCACAGATTAATAAGTCTAGGATCGCCGTCGATTTTTGAGGTATCTATACTCGTTATCACAGCTCCCTTTATTACAGAATCCTTCGTAATTGTATCAGGTTCCTTAAAATAAAACTTCATAAACTCTATCCTCCTAAAGAAGTCTTGAAAATAACAATACCACCACTTGTTACAGCTTCATAACCAATTGCTCCAACTACACTCATTATATGTACTTCCCCCAAAACTGTCAAGGCATTGTATGTAACATCTACGTCGCATTGTAAGGCACAAAAAACAAGAGCCTGGTAAATTTACCAAGCTCTTGTCTAAATTCATTAAATACTAAATGACTTTTATTCCCCTTTTTGAAGCTGTCTTAAGCACCTTCAAAACTTTTTTCCATTCTTTTCCCACATGTTCTCTTAAGACAGATTTAGTTGGCAGTACGATACAGTCAAGCTCACATTTATCTACAGAATTCTGAAGTCCAACAAGTGTGCCGTCAAATTCGTCCGGAGAACCCAATAAATATGATAAAAGCTTAAGTGTTTCTGATAGTCCATTAACATCGTCTTCAAAATTTAAGAAAACTCTGTTCTCCATACATTGTCTATGGTGTTCTATCCAGGCCGATAATAGTGTCATAAGATCATTCACTGGCATATACGTCTTTGTACTTTCAAGCTCAAATTCTGCTCGATTCTTTTCAAATCTCGCAATAACAAGTTCATTGACGTACTCAAACTTTTTACCATTTTCTATTGCATACTGTAAGTATCGATATGGTGTGTACGCATCCATATCCACATCCGCTATAAGCCATAGTTCAATACTATGTGGATCCCCCTCAATACTATTGCTCGAATCAATCGTCATTGTGTCATATCTTGTTATATCAGTCCACACAACATTATTGTTGACATCTACAAGCCTTCCTGGCTCAAAATGATATTTTAAAGCTTCATTTTCCATAATTTTCTCCTTTTCCCCACAGGATTTAAACAATCCTGTGGGGATGTTTTTACATTAGTGGATACGCATTACGTATGTTCATAAGACCATCATAGATAACGCGTACTTTCACACCTGTACTAGTAGTCACTTCTCCAGCTCCCCAAGGAACAGATGTGCTCACAGTTGCTTGATACGCTTCTTCAATAGCACTCAACACTTGCTTAGGCGTCCAACTTTTTGGAAAAAAAGTTGATCTTGTAACCTTTGAAGCACCATTAATTGACACTTTGGCCTCATAAACACCATAAGCATTAGGTGCTTTAGTTATTTGGGTTACCTTCCCAGCAGTATTACGTAGCCCTTCATAATGGTACCCACCTGACGCATTACCACTAAAAATATGTTCTACAGCATTATCAGTATAATGCCCCGTTTTGGCAGCAACCTTTTCTATGTCAGCAACCGTCTTCATAGAAGAAGTTGTTACCCCAGACACCATTACTTCTGTTGCAGTCCCAGCCATCACGCCAATGTCAACAACACCAAGCAAGTCATACGTCATTTGCTTATTGAATACTTTTGCATATTCAAGTGAAGTAATAAACGTATCAGAGTCAATCTCGTAGGAATTAATGGCGATGTCCACCACTTTTCTAAATCCGGGATCATCCTCTACGTCACTATATATGCCAATATACTTCAATAATCCAAAAGTGTCAATGAATTTCATGAAACTTTGATAAGGTTTATATGCATCACTTATCTTCACGTCACACTGATATTCATATGACATCTTTAATTGGTTCATCAAAGATAAGGCATTTTGCTTGGCCGTGATGTAGTCCTGGCTGCTATGGTGCCTTCGCTCCATTATCTCGATTTCTTTTACGAGCTGCTCTAGTATTGCTTGTGCCCCTCTACCAGAGATATTTTCCGTAAAGTAATCAAGACGTCCATTCAGCTCCCAGTTATAGACATTTCCAGTGGGCAACTCTTCAGAAGAAAACAGAGGCTCTCTCTCTTGACAAAGTATGCAAAAGCCATTGACGTATACATGAGGAACTACTTCCTCTCCGCTAATTATGTCTTCTGATGCAGTTTGCCCACACACTTCACAGACATACTGGACATTATAACGGTTAAAATGTCCCTTATGCCCCATAGGAAGGTAGCCAACGATGTCTTCTCCAGTAACTCGATAAGTATTAGTATGAGGACATACATACTTGCACTGCTTGCACACGCCATTGACAAACTCGTGGTCTACATACTGAATAGTGTTTGACAGCCTTACTATCTCACCACATTCAATGCAAACCTTGAATGCAACATCGTGTCTAGTGTGCTGAGTTTCGCTATAGTACTCATACACGCCATACCAGTGCTGTAGCCTTTCTTCAAGAACGTGCTTATGTTCTTTCTCTTCTTGATTTTCGGGCTCTTCGATTGGTTCGGTAGGATCCTCAATTGGCTCTTCTTCCGGCTCAACCGCTGGATTGGATGGCTTAGTTGTTGCAGGCGGAGGCGCAGACCTATCATAGCCACAGTTACATGGTCCCTTCGCTCTGGAATGCTTCTGCATTCCTGTATCCTGGACTTCCGTTATCTCCTTGCCACAGTCTTCGCAAACATAATAAAGCTTTACTTTTACAGTATGATACGTTTCGTCAACATACGTATATTCATACTCCGGATTATAAAGCTCTTTCTTATGCTTGTGCTCACAAGTCTCTACTTGCGTTTTTTCTGTTGCCTTTGGAGTACGCGTGGGCTTCCGTGTCGGCTTTTTAGTTGGGGTTAGAGTAATTTTAGGAGTCGGAATATCCTCGAAATCTAACTTACCATCGTCAGAGTCGTCAAGCCGTGGCGCCGTTCCAGGCGTAGACGTAGGTGACTCCACTGCATCACTTAACTGTGGCGCAGGCGTTGGCCGCGCTGTAGGTTCCGTTGTAGGCTGTGCTATTACTTCTACAACCGGCTCTTGTGTTGGTGCCGAAGTTGGTTCGGCAGTAGCAACTGGAATTTCCTCTAGCGTAGGGTTCGGCGTTGGCTTTGGAGTTACCTCTACAATTGGTTCTTGTGTAGGTGCAGCAGTCGGTGCCTGAGTAGGTTCCGCAGTAGGTGCAGGTGTCGGCACCGGCGTTGGTTCCTCAGTAGGTGCAGGTGTCGGTACTGGTGTAGGCTCCGCAGTAGGAGCAGTCGTTGGTTCTTCTGTTGGAGCTTCTTCTAACTGCGGAGCTGGCGTCGGTCTTGGAGTTGCTTCTTTTTCCGGCTCGTCCCAACCGAAAATGTCTTCTTCGAGCACAGGATTCGTGTCGATAACAGAACTTTCGCTAGTTGTAGGACTTTCTGCAAGCGACACAGGATACATCGAGAACAGTAAACATAGCGTCACGAGAAAAGATACGGCCCGTTTCATTAAAATCTCCCCTTTCAATTATGATTTGAGGTTATTTTTGATTTATTTAACCGATTAAATTATATTATGTAAAGCACACTTTGTCAACAAATTTTGCAAAAAAGATAGAGGCAATTCAATCACGATTTGCCTCTCATTTCACGATATTATTGATTTAACAAATTAAATAGTCTTTGTACAATTGCTGCCGCCTCAGCTCTTGTTGCTAGTCCACTCGGATCTATTGCATTATTATCTTTACCATTTAATATTCCGTTTGCAGAGCACCAGCAAATAGGTTCGAAAGCATAGTCGCTAATATCTTCTGTGTCCCAATAATTAATCTGAAGCATCCAGTATCCAACAAAGCCCTTTCCTTTCGCAGACGCATAGCGATAGATAATCGTTGCAAGTTCTTCTCTTGTAATATTTCTATCTGGTTCAAATAATCCGTCTCCTACGCCAGTAACCAAATTGTTTTTAGATGCCCACGCAATTGCTTCTGAATAATAGGCATCTCTTGGTACGTCAGTAAAAGTAGCCTTTTCAGTCTCTCTTGCCTTATCTAGTCTATAGAGAACCATGACAATCATTCCGCGTGTAAGATTATTATCTGGTGCAAATTCTGTAGGGGTTACTCCCTGAAACAAAGCATTTTGATTAACAAATTTCACATACTCATAATACCAACTATTTTTTTCAACATCAACAAATGTATTAACCCAATTTTCATGTTGCACTACATCCTCTGTTTTGGTGTTCTCTTCTTTCTCTTTATCGTCTTTTACACCATTTGTATTTTTCTCTTCCTTCTCGTCGTCCTTCTTGCTTTCGTTTTTCTTATCTTCTTCCTCAACCTCTTCAACATCTCTAACGGTTATTTGATAGCTTGCCTTTCTTCCGTCCACATAGCACCAAAGTGTTGTTTTACCAACGTCATTTAAATCCAAATACCCTTTAGAATTAATAGAAGCTATTTTTTCGTTTTCAATTTCAAATATAGCCAAATCTGAATTCAACGAAATTTCTTTTTGTGCACCAGAGGCGTACTTCAATTTGAATTTTAACTTTTGACTTCCGTCAATTAAATCTAAAGAAATTTTGCTATTACCAACTGTCTCCACTTTTTCAACATAGTCCAATGAAACAATATATTTCCACCAATTATTGCTATATCCTTCTTCATTTAAGCCCTCCACATGAGGCATTGCATAGAAAAACCATCTTGTATACGCTCTGTCAGCTGCCATACTATTCCCAGAAGTCCATGCCGTTGAATTAATTCTAGTAGTCTCATTTGTTAAGTTAGGGTAATTATTTACCCAATCCTTCCACGTAGAAAGTACATAGTCTTTATTGGAATAATCATAATCGCTTTCTGCATTTGCTGGAAAATGTTCATTGCCAACTCCGTAAAACTCTTGCTCTTCTGCATATGCCGCTCTATTTAAAGTAAACTTTTCCCATAAGCTTAAATCCTCATAATTGACCGTTCCGCTTCTGCCTCTACCGTTAATTGGGTAAAAAGAATCCTCGTCAGACTCAAACACATTATTTAATAAATTCTCAACCAAATGTCCCATACAATGAAAATTAGAATCTCTTCTACTAATGCTAACATTAATAATGGCAAAATTATCGCAATTAGCATATTGAGGCTCTCCATTTATCCAATATGCATTTTTTCCAACCATAACAGACTCATAATCATTAATTGGATCAATATTGACAAGCCAGACCATATCAAATTCGTCGTCATTTTTTCTATCAACTAAGTCGAATTTATCGATTAAATATTCATAATCAAAAGAATAATCTTCAATGTTTTGCACTCTTTCGTCATCCCATATTTCAAACCAACCATCCTGATAGATATCTAGCCAAGTCTCCTCGTCAAATCTATTGGAATATGTACCATCCAAAAGCATAGCATCCGCATTTTGATAAGTAGGAAATTCCTCTAAATATTCATGTCCAACAACATTCACACTAACAGTATTATGAGAACTATACTCTATATCCTCAATCATTTCTTCAATACATAAACTTGCATCTTCCTCAAAGCCGAGCATAGGTTGCGGCACGAATATTATCTTGTGTTTTTAACTTAGGATTAATTTCAATAATTAATACATTTAATTTCTCTTTGGTAGTTTTAGCCTCAACGCTCACAAACATCGTAGCTAAAACAAATACAATTAAAAAGTAACACAATTTTTTCATAATCTTACCTCTCTATGAAATATTTTTTCTATCATAACAGCGCAAAACGCGCCATTTCTCTTCTCCTCAGTACTTTATCACCTTATACTCTTTCTCCAACTTCTCACTCAAATAAATCTGTGCTAATAGTTTTAGCTCGTTAATCGACTCTTCGGGTATTTCGAAGGAAAATAGTTTTTTCGGCTCTGACGTTAAAATGTATATTAATGCCATAAAAGATGTTTTGTTTAGCTTGATGGCGCCCTTATCTAATCTATCGCATACCTCGCATTTCACGCCATCGTCCTTGATACTAAAGTAGAATTCCTCCATTGACTCCTGCATTGGCGCCCCACAAGAGACGCAAGCATTGACTCTTGGCGTGAAACCTAAAAGCGCTAACATTCTGATTTCAAAAATAGAAAGCACTAAATCACAGTCCTTGTCCGTTTCCGATAAAACATAAAGCGAATTTAAAAGAAGCTGCAATATCTCTTCGCTGTACTGATTCTCCTGTACGGTATCATAAATAATTTTCGTCATAACCGTCGCATAATTTAATTTTTCGATATCCATGCGCAAGTTATAAAACAGCTGTATCACTTCTGCCGAATTCAAAGAATACTTATCATTCGGACTTTTAAACAAAATAAACTCGCTAAACGAAAGATATTCGGCAACGTTTAAAAGGGCGCTTTTATTTTTCTTAGCGCCCCTGCAGAATACACTTATTTTTCCTAAATCTTCCGTCAGTATTGTTAGCACTTTATCATTGTCAGCAGAATTCGCTGCCGCGATCACAATACCTTTAGTTTTGATTAGTCCCATCGATTTCACCATCTAATTTAAACTTCTTTAATTTGTCTTTTTCTTGTGCTTCAAGCTCTTTCATTGTTAGATACGCTTCTACATTTCCAGTATTCTCAAAAAGATTCCAAGCAATTCTTTTTAATGTCATGAAAACACCTCCTAAGTTTTAGCTTATACCTAATTGTTTCAATTTCGCCTCGCTATCTCTCCAGCCTTCTTTTACTTTTACCCAAAGCTGCAAGTTCACTTTGCAATCAAGCATTTCCTCCATATCTTCGCGCGCCATTTCGCCGATTCTCTTTAGTGTTGCGCCATCTTTTCCAATGACAATTCCCTTATGCGATTTTTTCTCGCAATAAATGGTAGCTTCTATATCGTACAAATCCCTGTTTCCGCGCTGCTTCATGCTTTCTACTTCTACAGCAATTCCATGTGGAACTTCGTCACTTAGCAATTTTAATGCTTTTTCACGGATTGTCTCTTCGATAATTTGACGCTCTGTTTGGTCCGTGAATGCCTCTTTATCATAGTATAGAGGTCCCTCTGGTAATAACTTCACAATCTCGTCTACCAAAATTTCTATTCCATCGTCTTCTCTTGCAGATATTGGAATAATCGCCTTGAAATCATATTCTTCACTATACATTTTGATTAGCTCTAAAATATGTTCCTTCTGCACTTTGTCGACTTTATTGATTACTAAAATTGTTTTTTGATTTAATTCTTTTACTTTCTTTAAGATAAATTCGTTTGCTGTGCCGATGCCCTTGTCAGTCGCTTCAATTAAGTATAATACAAGATCAACACCCTGAGAGGCTTCGTCTATTGTCTCAGACATTTTCTCTCCCAATTTATTTTTCGGTTTGTGAATTCCAGGTGTGTCTGTAAAGATAATTTGTGCATCTTCACGATTAATTATACCTTTAATTGCTGTTCTTGTTGTTTGCGGCTTGTTTGATACAATCGCAATTTTTTGACCCGTCAAATGATTTAATAACGTTGATTTTCCTACATTTGGCCTTCCTATAATAGTAACAAATCCTGATTTCATAATTATCCTCCTCGTCTTTTGTCTGCGGGCAGCGTATTACGCTGCCCCTACATTATAAATTGAATGTTTCTGGTAACAATTCTTTTAATCGAAATGTCTTTTCCTTCAATTCGCCATTTTCTCTATATGCTAAAATAACTTCTAACTCTGTTCCAAAGTCCGCTAAAAACTGTCTACAAGCGCCACAAGGCGACGTATACTCTAGCTCTTCTTTTCCGCCTACAATCGCAATTTTGCTAAACTTTCTTTCGCCCTCATATAGCGCCTTCAAAAGTGCCACTCTTTCCGCACAAACTGTCATACCAAAGCTTGAGCATTCCATATTTGCCCCTTGATACACTTTGCCGCTTTCACTAAGCAATGCAGCGCCAACCTTAAAATGCGAATATGGCACATACGCTCTCTCGCGTGCTTCAATGGCCTGTTTTATTAATTCGTCGTTATTCATAACCCATTCTCTCTTCTCTACAAAATTTATTTCTGAAATTCGCTGATTTTGCGGGCAGCGTAATACGCTGCCCCTACAACATTTTAATTTATGGTGATACTACCTGTAATCGGCACAATTTGAATCCACGTAATCCCATCATTCAGCTTAATCTCATTGCCCTCTAAGTCCGTATAAATCGTCTTGCCAGCTCTCGTCGTTTTTGTCCACTTAATCTCTATGTACTTTCCATTGGTGATGTAATAGCCATTGCCTGAGCCAATATTATAAAGCTCTCTTCTGCCCTTATCTTCCGGGTCTGCTAGTAACTCGTCTCTCACGAAAATAGCAATAATATTTTTCGCATAGAATTGCTCATTTGTAAATCTGTCTCGATGCTCATAATCACGTTTGTATCTCAAATATGTTTTCGACTCCTCGTCGTAAACATATCTTGTGCTTTGCAAATTAGAATATTTAATCTTGACTTCATTTGCCTTATTGCCACCATTAAGCTCTGTATCCTTTTGGTAATATTCTACAAGCGGGCCTTGCTCTGACGTCGTTCTGTATTTCTTATATCCCGCATACTTTAATAAATTTGCCATACTTGTAAAAGCATTGTGGTAAGAACTCTTTGGTGCTTCTCTCCAATAGAAATCGTCATAGATTCCATTAATATTATTAATTTTCAAAGTACTAATATCACTTTGTGCTTTTGGGCTCCAGCCAAAATGCACAAAAATTGCATCATGCTCTAGCGCATAATCTAGGAAATAATGTCTTGCACTTCTTACAGGCCCAATCTTTTCTGGGTTTGTGCCTTTAAAGAACGCCATAATTCTCGACTCTCCGCCCTCAATGATAAATTCATACAACATATATGCATCATTAAGTCCTGCATGGCTTTTTACCGCCGTCTCATTATCAATCATAACTGCAATTTCTCTGCTATTTCCCGAGAATATCTTTGGCCCCGTATAAGGCTCTTCTTCAACAACCTCTACAGGTGGCTCTTCTTCTTCTGGCTCGCCATGATTATCGTCCGTCACGCTTAAAACATCTTCCTCATAATTTGGTTTCTCATTACTTTGCTTATTCTTTACATACAACGCTCCACACACCACTCCGGCACAAATAAGCGTAATTACCAGAAACGCAGATATGATTATGATAACATCCTTCTTTTCCATTCGGATTTCCTCCTTAAAAAATTTTAATCTCTCAAAATTCCCATATCACTGAGAATTGCTTCTTCTCTCGCACGCATCACTTTCTTTTCTTCTTCAATCATGTGGTCATATCCCAAAATGTGAAGCATTCCGTGCGTCACTAAATAAGCAAGTTCTCTCTCAAAAGAATGGCCATACTCTTCCGCTTGCTCTTTCACCTTTTCCACAGAAACAATAATATCGCCTAGAATTTCTTCTTCGTCACTTTGCTTGTCCTCTTTTAAACCAGGAATTTCTTCTCTTTCGTACATCGGAAACGACAAAACGTCGGTAGGCCTGTCCACATCTCGATACTCTTTGTTAATTTTATGAATTTCTTCGTTATTGGTCAATGTAATATAGACATCTACGTCATGTTTAATCTCTTCTGCCTCTAGCACTTTTTTCACTACTTGTTTGATTAGTTTTTCTTCTTTTGGCATTTTTGTAATGTTATTATAATTAATTTCAATCATAATATCTCCTTATTTATTGCGGGCAGCGTGATACGCTGCCCCTACCGTTTGCGTGGGCGTCAGAGACGTTGCCCGTACAAATTATTCGTCTGCCTTGACTCTTCTTCTCGTTTTCCATCTGCCTGTCCAATGTTTTGGAGCATTCTTAAACTCGCGCAATGCGTGAAGCTGCTTCATTCTATCGATATAATATTTTCTCACATCTTCATAATTCTTCTTTGACTTTTTAAGTTCTTTCAACTCATAATTCACAAACAAAATCTCTCTCTTGCGTTTGTACTCGTCAAAATCGATTCTCTCTAGCGGCTCAAAACTCTTGAACTCGTCCCACAATTTCTTGTGCTCTTCTTTTTCCGTTTGTGTATCCCAATATACTTTTTGAGAAAGAATATTGATATGATAGCTTTCAATCAAATCAAGTAATAAGCTATAAAGCTCATATTGCTCTGCGTCGATAAACGAATTTCCAAGAGCGATTCTCGTCTCCTCAATCAACTCCTTAAAGCATTGCTCGGCCGCAATCATTGGCAAACTATAGGCAAATAATTCTCTGCTAATTTCAAGTAAGACTTTCTTTCTCTTTATCTCGTCACTCTTTTTCTTGGAATAATTATCAATAGATAACACAAAATTTTTATATATTTCTAAAACTCTATCCTTGCACTCCAAATCGTCTCTGTAAGGAAGTACAAGCTTGATATAATTCTCAACTAATTGATAAATCTTATTGTATCTCTCGTCAATATTACTGCTAGTAATATCCGTTAACAAAACTGCATAATGCCTCATACTAGTCTTATATAGCTGCTCCATGTTATAAAGATAAAAGGCTTTATACTTCTTTGTAAAATTTTCATTTTTCGTAGAAAGCACATTTTCCCAATCCATATCTAAAAGTAAAATCTGCTTTCTATTTTTATAATCGTCGTGGTCTGTTCCTTTTAGGCCGTTTACCTCATAGTAAAGTGACATCACTCTGTTTTCTTCCAAAGAAGCAATTCTCTTTTGCACTCTATTATAAACTACTTCCACAATATATTTTTCTAATAGATTGATGTAATTGTCATAGGCCTTTTCATACTTGGAAACCACTTGCGTTCTCTTCGCTTCGTCTGCAATTAGTGATGCATTTTTATAGCTTTCAAACAACTTGACTAAGCTATTTCTCTTAGCTCTAATAATAAGACTATAAAATCCCCCACCAGAAGAATATAAAACTTTATTCAAATTAGAAATAGCCTTGCCAAACACTCCATCATTGGTATTTTTAGCTAATTTTAATTGTAATTCCTCCATCAATTATCCCCCCAGTTTTTCTTTTGTTCCGATTTTCTCAATGCATTCAATTGTAACTTCTGCTTCCACGCCCTCGTCATACTCCCTGATAACAATCGCATTATTCACATTCTCGGCATCCTGTGGAACCATCTGCATGGCCCCATTCATAGCTTCATTTTTCGCAATATTTTCCGCTTGTTGCCTAGATAGCTCAATCGTATCTACCTCTAGCTCTTCGTATATGACTTCCGTCACTTCTATCGGCAAAACAAACCTATCTAAAATTTTTAATTGATTGCTCGAGGTTATTGTATCATACTTTTCAAAATTTGTATCGGAATTTAGAAAATTTATTTCATATTTTCCTAAATTTATTTGATAACGTTTTTCGACATTCCCCGTTTTCCCTACAACGTCACGCTGATACGGCACTTTCGCCTTACTGGCATACCACGTTTTCGCATACACTTCTCCGTCCGCATGCACCAATCTTTCCTCGCCTTGTTTACTCGTCATAATGCCACTAATTAGCACTTGCCCCGCCTGCACCCAATCGTCCTTTTCCACTACAGCAAGGCCGTCTTTGGCATATATTCTTGTAATAACCCCCTCTTTTTTCGCCACAATATTACATGGAATGCCAGATAATTCCTCCACTTCCGGCATTACCTTTTCTACAATTTCCACGATGGCTTTCGTTCCCTTAAGGCTAATGCCAATCCAGGCCAAATCATTTCTTTTCAGCGCCATATTAATCTTTGCCTGGTCGATGCTAATCTCTTTCTTTCTCGCCAATACTTTCACATTTTCCTCTTCCAATTGTGCCCTTAGTTCTTCAATTGGAATATCAAAATCTCCTGTAATATCCACTCTCCAAACATAGGAGTTATATATGTATATAAAGATGCCCATCACCAAAATAAGCAATAAAAAGATTTTTCTCTTCTGGTATCTCCATACTAAAAACGGAATTCCCCTCTTACGCAAAATTTTGATTCTGCATCTCGTTTGCCTAGCAATGGGCCTTAGCTTTTTAAACTCTTTTGGTACAACTTTTGCGATAACTCTTCCGTCAGGCTTGCGCCTAATATCCCATATCGTAATTCCTCTTTTCAAAGCAAGATTAATGAGTCGCTCTGAAAAATAGCCCTCTATCTGAATTTCCACAAAGCCATTCATTTTCTTGTACCAATCGAAAGCCAAGTCTACTCCCTCCTAATTTTCAAACTCCACATTATTAATCTTTCCCGTAATCATAATCTCCGTATCTGTAATTTCCTCTACATTCAGTCTTTCTCCGAAAATGTTAATCTTGTTGCTAAGTCTAATCACATTCTCTTCGTACTCCACAATTCCTTTATAATTTTCAATCAAGATATCTTCATTGCCCAGCATTGTCAGTCTCGGAATATCTAGCAAAAGCTCTTTCGGAAGTTCCATCATATCCGAAAATTTTTCTTTTATATTTTTAGATTTATCTCCCATTTCATATCACCTCTCAAATTCCGTCAACGGCAAAATTTCATATCCTCTATTTTGGATTTCGTCAATGATTTCCCCTAACAAAGCCGCGTTATCCTTTGACACGGCGTGAAGCAAAATCACAGCGCCATTATGCAAATTGTTATAAATAATATTCCTTGCGTAATCTAATCGATCTTGTTTCTTCACATCCCAATCGTCATACGCGAAGCTCCAAAGCACTGTCGTATAGCCTAAATCCTTGCATAATTTCACAGTCCTCTCGCTATACTCTCCCTTTGGCGGGCGGAAAAAAGTCATTTCATAATCAAAATTCTTCTCGACGTAATCGTGCAAATCCATTACTTCTTTCTTTAATTTGTTATCGTCTGTAATCGAAGGCATACTCGGGTGATTCACGGTATGATTTCCCACAATATGTCCCTCGTCAATCATTCTTTGCACCAACTCTTTATTTTGTTTCACATACGGCATCGTCACAAAAAAGGTAGCCTCCACGCCTTTTTTAGCCAAAGTATCTAAAATATCGTCCGTATAGCCATTTTCATAGCCCTCGTCAAAGGTTAGATACACAATCTTTTCCTCTTTATTCCCCACATAAATCCCGTCATAATCGTCCAACACTTTCACATACGACGCCGTAAACTCAGGCTGAACGCCATCTTTCATTCTTCGAAAGCCCCAGGCAAAAGTTTGATTAGAAAGCGGCGTACTACTTACTTCTACCACTTCCGCCTTTCTACTATTAGCGCTCTCCTCCAATTTCAAATTCATTAAATTTTCCGCTTCCCTATTGCAAGCACAAAGCCCCAAAAGAAGCACCAAAACAACCACAAATCTCTTCACCATCACCCACTCCTTTGCAGTTAATGTATATTCAAAAAAGTCAAAAAAATTCTTGTTTTATCCAATGGATAAAAAGGGGGGCCCCTGGATGGTTCACATGATTTGCTCTATCATGGTGTCTGCAAAGACGGCATAGCCTCTGGTTGGGTCGTTGACAAAGACGTGTGTGATTGCCCCTACAAACTTTCCATTTTGTATGATAGGGCTGCCACTCATTCCCTGCACAATTCCTCCTGTTTTGCTAAGCAGCTCTGCGTCCGTGATTTTCACAATCATGCTTTTCGTGCTCTTTCCGCTAAGATTATAGATTTTCTGAATTTCAATTTCATACTCTTTTGGAATACTTCCCTCCACCGTGCAAAGAATGGTCGCTTTTCCTGGCCTTACCTCCATTCTGCTAGCCACCGGAATTGCCTCCTTATCAGGCGAGAAATAACTCTCGTTTAACAATCTTCCATAAATCCCAAACTCATTATTTTTTAGCACATTTCCAAGTGTATAACTCGAATTAATAATACCCCTTATCTCTCCCGGCGCAGACTTGGCGCCTTTGGTAATAGAAAGTACAGAGGCCTCATTCAAAGTGCCCTCTTCTAAGGGCAACAACGTTTTGACATCAATATCAGAAATGCCGTGCCCTAATGCTCCATAACTCTTTAACTCTGGCGCATAAAAGGTAAGAGTACCAATTCCCGTCGTTCCGTCTCTCACCCAAAGTCCCAGCTTATAATTCCCATCGTCCAAGGACTTTACAGGCCTCACAGTGTCTGTGTAAATCTTTTCCTCTCGTTTATAAGTGACTTCTACTTCTTGCCCGGCAGCGCTATTAACCGCTTCTACTAGCTCTGTGATATCCTCGACAGAGCGGTTATTGATTTTCAGAAGAACATCGCCTGCCCTAATCTTCGTGTTCTTGCACGGCTCATAACTTCCGCCATCAACACCCTCCACAACGGACGAACCAATCACAAGCACTCCCTCCGAATAAATCTTCACTCCCACTGCATTGCCAGCTGGAATCACTAAAATATTCGGAACCGCGCTGACATATACATCATAATTTGTATAAATACTTGTTATATAAATTGCAAAAAATGCAAATAATACAATTAGAAAAAAAATCTTTTTTTGTCTCATTTTGTTTTGCCCCTTCCTCTCAACTTCAAACTTAACTTGTCCAAAATCGGAAAAACTTATGAGGCAAAAAAAAATTACCTTAATGCTAAAATTAAGGTAATAGTAAATTTTTCTTATTTCATATAAAAAGTAAAGAAAAGAGACTACATCTTTTTTCTCTACCGTAAAAATAAGAGCATTTCAATAATGAAACACTCTTAAAATTTATTGATTCAAATATGAACAAACTTTGTCTCTCTTCAGCAATAACTTCTCAATTTCTTGCGAGAAATTATGTTTTACCATTGTACTATATGGCATCTCCACACTACTACACTCAAGAAATTTATTATATGCAATATCAAATAATTTTATGAAAAATTTTAATGTTACTTGATTTGTATAATCTATTTCATTAAATTGTTCATTTGCTACTCTTATACTTTCAGCCATAGTGTTGTACTTTTCTCTTCTTCTTGCAATCACTTTTTCACGATTCAATTTTAAAACTTCGATCATTTTATTTCCTCGTTCATCCAAGGGAATAGCAGCCTCTCTCACAAATCTAATATGTTCTTCTGGGTCTTCGTCTGTTGGACTAAAGAATGACTCGTCCCATTTGTCCAATTTATATTGATTGCACTTTTGACAAGCATAATTCAAATTACTATATTCAAAAACTAACCTAGGAAATAATGATTTTGGTCTAAAATGATCTATATGAGGATTGCTAACAGCCTCAACATCACTTTCGCAATATGCACAACAACCATGATACATTTCTTCAAGACTTTGCAATACTTCTTTTCTGTTTTTATCAGATAAACTATCCCATGGCTTATTCATATTTTTACCGTTATCTAAATTTGATAAATATTTTTCATTCTTACGTATTAAGCTTTCTGGTGCTTGATTCCTTTCTACTTTATGCATTCTAACCTCTTTTCAACGTTTTAAATTTCACTTAACTTTTGCGTGCTTACTTCTAATTCTAACAATGGTATAAAATCTTTAGGGAGACTTTTCATTGCAAGCAATTTTTCTCTTAATTGTTCTAACTCTTCTCTCTCTTCTGCTGAAATAAAATCTCTCCTGTAGTACAAATCCCTATATCTATCGATGTTTTCTTGCACTTCAATATTTCTAACAGAGTTTAAATTAAACACATCATATAACAAATCCTCATTCGTTGCTCCATATGTTTCGCCTATGTCCTCTCTTAGTCTTAAAATATTCTCCTCTTTCTCAATGAGTCTTATTTTCTCTTTGCCGCAGCAAGAAACAATATGAGGTGAATGTGTTGCAAATAAATATTGATTATTATGATTAATGTTTTTGTACAAATCCAAAATTTTTTGCTGCCACTCTGGGTGAAGACTTGCTTCTGGCTCATCTACAAGAATAATGATTCCTTTATTTTCTGTATATTGAACCAGTGAACATCCTTTATAGAATATCTGCTTTTCTCCTAAGCTTAATTCGTCAAGCGTTATTATTTCATTTGTCTCTTTTAATCTAAATGTCGGCTCAAATGTCATTGCATCAATGTTTACAAACTCTTTATCGTCAAAAAAGCTATTAAATATTGTTTTTAAGTGCCCAATTCTATTTCCTTCCTTGTTTTCGTCTTTATCATTTAAATCAAGGAATCTACTATTTACTATATATTGCTTTAAGTCCTTACTTATTTTGTCCGAATTCAGTTTTATATCTTTTTCCTCTTCTTCCATCCTAGTAGGGCCATTAACAATATAAGGTCTAAAAGCTAAATCAGCCGGAAAGTATAAAACCTTTTGTTTTTCAAAGAAGTCGTTACCGCTATCTGTTTCTGTATTATCTATTAATAATCTAATTTTTTCATTATCATTAATAATAGAAATCGTTCTGTCGTTTCCATCAAGATGGACTATAATTTCTATTTTTGTTAAACTTTCGTCCTTAAAGTAATCTTTATTTCCAGAAAGCCCATTATATATAATTTCAAACAAAGTTGTCTTTCCCGTTCCATTCTCTCCAACTAAAACATTCACATCGTCCTCAAATGATATATTAAAATTTCTAAAACCTTTAAATTGTTCTATGAACAATTTTTTAACTTTTGCGTTTGACATAATTTTACCTCCGCCCTTCTTTTTCATACATTAAGTATATCATATTGCTGTTAAAATTCAATCATTGCCGTTAATTTAATTTTTTTCTATCTAAACATAGCATTAAAGACTTCTTGTTCAATATCTGTCAATCTGTCTCCTTCGTCTCTATCCACCTTTCCCTCTATGTATTTATGCATTAGCAGTGTTTTCTCTGCCTCTTTTGCTATATCCTCTCCCCTGTAAATATACTTTTTTGTATAATGTCTGTATAATTCGTCATATAGATGGTCCATTTCTTGAAAATTACCGGCATTATAGGCATCGTTCCATTCGTCACATAATTCTAATATCTTTTCTCCAGCATCATTTTTAAGTACTCTTTCTATTGTTTTATCAAAATTTTTGTTAACAAAATCTTTAGCATCATTTTTCATTTGTAAAAGTTCTTTATCTGAGAACACATTTTTCTCTCTTAATTGCTCAATCTCTTCATGAAACGCTTCTATAATATAATTCTTATTTTCCTGCAACATTTCTTGATCTTTTAAGAAGTCCATACTAACCGCGGCGTCAAACCTATCGCCAATATTATCATACAGTTTTGAAAAAACAGCCTTCGAATTTTCTGAATCTTCAAGGTTAAAAGTATATTTATCTAAATTCCATTTTCTTTCAAGTTCTCTTTCTGATAAAATAAATGAATTACCAATCTGATCAACTAGCATTTCACCATGACTATGATAATTGCCGCTAAGTATAGAATTACTTAAATTCAAAACATTAATGCCAAAACTAATATTATTTATTTCCTGCCTATTATAGCCTTCATTGATTAAATTTCTTGGGCCATCTAAATTCATTTCATACGTCCTTTCTCTGTTTATGTTTGGAAAATAAAAGTAACGATTGTCACTCTCATAGAAATAAGGTAAACAAAACTTAAATGTTATACTATTACTATCATATCTTTTTGATTTTGTCAATAGCATTTTTGCTTCCATTATTATCCATTTTCAACACAAAAATTAAGAGCATCTTGATAATAGACGCTCTCTAACATAAATTATTTTGTCCAAAGATTTTCAAATAAGTCGTTAGTATAGGCAATTCTTCTAATTACTTTCTTGCTATTTAATTCTGCAATTGCCTGATTAAATTCTTCTCTAGATGCAATGGCTCCATTTACTTTATATTCTAAAGTATGCGCATCCACAGATTCTATAAATGCTTCATCTTCTGTGATTTCACCATTTTCAAATCTCGCATTAATTTCCGTTCTCTTCTGCTCTTCCACTTCTTGATTGCAAGTAGCGTTCAAAATTTCTTGTACCACTACTTTGCCATTTTCTATGGTAAGTTTCACAAGACTACAATTTTGATAACACAATCCGTCAGCATCAATGGTTGCTGCATAAACGCCATCCTCTGTCACATATAGTGAAAGAATGTATGCAACATAGTCAGAATTTTCTAGTTCTACAGCATTTCCATCCACTAATTGATAAACGTGAAGATGGTTTTCCATATATTCATAAGTTGGCTTTATCAATTCATTTTCGCCATCATGGTCAATATCTACCAAAAGATTATTCACAATTTCTCTTTTCTCAGAACTTGAAAGCGCAATGTCAATCGCGTCAGCATAAACACTTTCTATTAAGCTATTGTCATTTTCTGATAACTCTACTTTCGTCTCAAAAGACGGATTGTTTTCTTCTAATTTTTCGTTGTAATTCTCCTCTGGCTTGTTGGCACAAGCTGCCAAAGAAAGCACAGTAGCCAATGCTACCACTCCTAATATCCATTTTTTCATAAACATTTCCTCCTTTATTTTCTTAGTTCTCTTGCGTGCATCAATGCCGCTTCTGTAATGTCGTCGCCGGCTAATATTCTTGCAATCTCTCGAATGGTTTCGTCTTCCTTTAGTCGTTTTATTTTCGTCACGACTTTTTCGCCCTCCGGCAATTTTTGAATGAAATAATTCGTATTTCCAATAGCAGCTATTGCCGGCAAATGCGTTACGCAAATAATTTGATGTGTCTTGCCAATAATCTTCATTTTCTCTGCGACGGCTTTTCCTGCCTGGCCACTAATTCCCGTATCTATCTCGTCGAATATCATAGTCGCCACATTATCATACTCACAAAGAACTGTCTTTATTGCCAACATCACTCTTGAAATTTCGCCTCCTGACGCGATTTTGGCCAGCGGCTTTAGCTCCTCGCCCGCATTCGTGCAAATCAGTAATTCTACATTGTCCATTCCATCGTCACGGTACGTATCTAGCTCTTCAAAATGAAATTTGATATATGCTTTTTTCATTTCCAAATCTTGAAGCTGAGAATTAATTTTTTCTTCAATCGTTTTTGCCGTATCCATTCTAATCTTTCTAATTTTCTTTGCAAGTTTCACTAAATCCTTATCCAATAGCGAAAGCTCTTCTTTCATTTGATTGGTGATTTCTTCCGAATTTTCCAAGAAATCAAGTTCTTTTGCCATATCGTCGTAGTACTTTAAAACATCCTCTATTGTATTGCCATATTTCCTCTTCAGACTAAAAATCAAATCCAATCTTTCCTCGATTTCAGTCTGCTCTGTTTGATCAAAATTAATCTTCTGGATTTCTCCCATCGCATCACTTGAAGAATCCTGCAAAGCATAGTATGCGTCATTTAGTGTTGTTAATATACTTTGATATTTCTCGTCTAACTCAGATATACCAGACATCTCTTTCGTCGCTTCTCCCAAGGCCTCCAAAACCACTTCGTTTAAAATGTTGTAGGTGCTATCGAGCGACTTTGCTATTCTTTCCGCATTCATGAGTAATTTTCTACGCTCTATTAAACTCTCTTCTTCGCCCAATTTCAAATTTGCCGCTTCGATTTCGTCCTTTTGATATTTTAATAAATCAATTCTTCTTGCTCTCTCTTGCTCGTCGCCATATTTTTTCTTGATTTGCGCTTCCATCTCTTTGTGCTTTGTGAAAAGCTCTATATACTGTTGCTTTAATTTCTGCAATTCTTCGCCCGCAAAATTATCAAGCAAATTGATATGCGTCTTCACATCTAAAAGAGACTGATTATCGTGCTGGCCGTGGATATCAATTAGCTCTTCTCCTAGTGTTTTTAATTCATTTAGCGTCGTCATTTTTCCATTGATTTTGCAAATGTTTCTCCCATTTTGATAAATCTCACGAGACAAAATAATGTTATCACTGTCCGTAAAAAAACAGGCTTCAATCAGTGCCATATCGCTGCCGCTCTTAATTAATTCTTTGGAAATTCTACTTCCCGTAATCGCACTAATAGAATCAATGATAAGCGACTTTCCGGCACCAGTTTCGCCTGTTAATATATTTACTCCATCTTCAAAGTTCACTGTAACATCGTCAATAATTCCTATATTTTTGATATGCAATTGTCCAAGCATAAAATTCCTCCTAATTCAGGCGGGCAGCGTGGTACGCTGCCCCTACATCCATACATTTACCATATGAAATATGATTAATGTGAATTATTTTTCTTTGATCACGACATACCCGCCCTCTTGCGTAATTTCTACTTCGCCTTCGAAATAATATAAAATCATTTCTATCTCTTCTTTTTTGCCCTTCGCTCTCACGCCATCATCTATCTTTTCTGCCTCAACATTGTTAATTTTTAGCATATCTAAAATCTCATTATAATACTCTGTAGGAGATACTGCTTTCATTGCTTCAAACTCATTATACTTATACGAATCCCCAGCCATTGCCGTATTCGTCGCCGACGACATATCTGCCGTTAGCATTCTTTCTAAGTCACTTTCTAGTGCATATTCCTCCAAACCATTGGCGTCATTTGTTGCATATAATTGATTTTCCTTCATATCAGTATTGTGATACTTCGTCCTCACATTTGGATTACCAGCAACAACAACAGTCACAAGGGCCACTGCCGCCACAAAGCACGCAGGGATAATATATTTTATCTTGCTCGATTTACGTTCTTCTGTAATGCTGCTGATAACTTTATCTCTAAAACCAGCAGGAACTTCGTACTCCTCTTCGTTATTCAATTCTCTTAATTCTTCTAACATCTTCTTCATATATTATCACCCACCTTTCTACTCATTTTACACTTATATAGACTCGTCATATTCTAAAAAAGTTCCATCCTCGTCCAGCAATTCTTTTAGTGACGCCCTTGCCCTATTTATCTTTGATTTTACTGTGCCCAAATTCATTTTCAGCATTTCCGCAATTTCCATATACGTAAAACCCTTAATATCTCTTAGAACAATCATAATTCTCTGGTTTTCCGGCAGTTTTCTAATACATCTTTCTAGTCTTTCTTTTAAATCATTTTCTTCTACAATTTCGCTAGGCGACTTTGACTCGTCCGGAAGCTGCAATTCCATTTCGCCGTCCTCAGTATCTATCGTTTCGTCCAAATAGACCACTTTCTTGCGCTTTTTAATCTCGTCAATACAAACATTAATCGTAATGCGGTATATCCAGGTGTACAAAGTTGACTCTTCCTTAAAATTGCCTAGATTTTTATATATTTTAATAAACACTTCTTGTGCAATATCTTCAATCTCATTGTCGTTTTTAACCATATAATAAATCGTACTAAAAACTTTCTTTTCATAAAGGCTAATAATCTCTTCGTATGCCTTTAAATCACCATCTTTGGCACGTCTTACTAGCTCTTTTTCGTCAATCATTTCTACACCACCTTTCTTTCTCATTTTCAGACATATTATACCATATTTCCCAACAATATCAATCATTTATATTGAAAAATATTTTTATCATGATATAATGAGGCTAATGATTGAGGTGGTTTTATGAAAGAAATAGTAGGAAATAACGAAACAAAAGCAGAAAACAAGTTGATTATTCTGTATTTGCTAAATATTGCCAATTGCACGCTTACCAATTTGCAAATACAAAAACTTTTATACGACTTTGATGGCTTCAACTACTACTATTTCCAGCATATTCTATCCGATTTGGTTGAGAAAAAATATGTGATTCACTATCAGCAAGAAGAAGAATGGCTTTACGAAATCACGCCAGAAGGCAAAGAAATCCTAGCGCTAACAGAAAATATGCTACCAGGAATTGTCAAGCACAAACTAGATATGGTTACTAAAAATCTGCTCCAAACCGTTCAAAATGAAGTCGCCATCACGGCAGAATACATTCCGGAAAACGACAACGAATACATCACAAAATGCAAAATTTCCGAAGCGCACAAAACCCTATTCGAGCTAAACATCTACTGTGCCTCCCAAGACCAGGCCCGCGTGATTGCCGACAATTGGAAAAAGCACGCCAACGAGCTATACCCAGAAATGATAGAAATGTTAACAAAATAACTCCCCACTGGGGACGGAGGAATTTGGTGAGATCAAACTTTCAACATAAAAAAAGAGCTATATTACCATAGCTCTTTTTCTCATTTATTGATTTAAAGCATTGTCTAATCTTTGCATAATGGCTGCTGTTTCCGCACGTGTTGCTAAACCAATTGGATCAACATCATTTCCTCCTCGACCATTAAGTATTCCATTCATAGTACACCAACAAATTGCCTCATAAGCATACTCTGAAATTGAGTCTCTATCCTCGTATTGTAGTAAAAACATCCAATTGCCCGTGAAGCCTTTTCCTTGCTTTTGAACGTAACGATAAACCATCGTTGCTAAATCCTGTCTTGTAATATTATTGTCTGGTGCAAAATTACTATTTCCTACACCATTGACAATTCCATTCTTACTTGCCCATGCAACCGCTTCTGAATAATATGCTTGCTTAGGTACGTCATTAAACGTAGCTTTATCTGTTTCCACTTCACCAGAAAGCCTATATAGTACTGTTACTAACATGCCTCTTGTCAATTGGTTATCTGGTGCAAATTCCGTATCAGTCATTCCATTAAATAAGCCTTTTTCTACCACATAATTTACATTATCATAAAACCAATTATTCTCATTGACATCAATAAACTTATCTGCTGGCTTTCCGCTTTCGCTAGGCACAGTATCCTCCGCCTTCTTAGCAAATTTCACTTCAATAGTATGTTTTTCAGTTACTTTTTCTAGTGTATAGGTTTTCACTTTACCAACCGATTCGCCATCCACAAGGACGTCTTCGATTTCATATCCCTCATTTACTTTAATCGTAAATTTCTGGCTATCATTTTTGTCTACACTTGGGTTGCTTGGAGTAATTGTTCCGCCTTCGCCTGCCTTCGTTGTTATCTTGTACGATACAGTAGAGCTACCTCCTCCGCCACCTGCTAAAATAGTTTTCTTAGGGATTTTAATAGGTTCAGTTATTTCATTTTTACCAGCCTTATCGCTAAACATCTTATTACATACAGAACATGTCCAATAAGCTTTGGTTCCTTCTGATGTCGTAGTCGCTGGCACTTCGTCTGTTTTTACTAATGTGTGTCCTAATTTTGTAATTACTTCTACTTCAGTAATTTCGTTTGTGCCATTTTCGTCACTAAAGTTCTTACCACAAGTGCTACATGTCCAATAAGCCTTTGTTCCATCCTCGGTACATGTTGCTGCAACTTCCTCAGTCTTTACTAATGTGTGTCCTAGTTTTGCAATTACTTCTACTTCTGTAATTTCGTTTGTTCCTGCTTCGTCACTAAACATCTTCTGGCATACGGAACATGTCCAATAAGCTTTCGTGCCATCTTCTGTGCACGTTGCTGCGACTTCGTCTGTCTTTACTAGTGTATGGCCTAACTTTGTAATTGTCTCAGGCTCGGTTATTTCGTTTGTGCCATTCTCGTCACTAAACATCTTCTGACATACAGAGCATGTCCAGTAGGCCTTTGTGCCATCCTCGGTACACGTTGCTGCAACTTCGTCTGTCTTTACTAATGTATGGCCTAACTTTGTAATTACTTCTACTTCTGCAATTTCAGTAGTGCCATTCTCGTCACTAAATTTCTTTCCACATGTGCTACATGTCCAGTAAGCCTTTGTGCCATCTTCGGTACACGTTGCTGCAACTTCGTCTGTCTTTACTAATGTATGGCCTAGTTTTGCAATTGTCTCAGGCTCTGTTATTTCGTTTTCTCCTGCTTCGTCACTAAATTTCTTTCCGCAAGTGCTGCATGTCCAGTAAGCTTTTGTGCCATCTTCTGTACACGTTGCTGCAATCTCGTCTGTCTTCACTAATGTGTGTCCTAGTTTTGCAATTGTTTCTGGTTCAGTAATTTCGTTTGTGCCATTTTCGTCACTAAACTTCTTCTGGCATACGGAACATGTCCAATATGCTTTTGTGCCATCCTCAGTACATGTTGCCGCAACTTCGTCTGTCTTCACTAGTGCATGTCCTAGTTTTGTAATTGTTTCAGGCTCGGTTATTTCGTTTGTGCCATTTTCGTCACTAAACATCTTCTGGCATACAGAACATGTCCAATATGCTTTCGTGCCATCTTCGGTGCATGTTGCTGCGACTTCTTCAGTCTTGACTAATGTATGACCTAGTTTTGTAATTGTCTCTACTTCAGTAATTTCGTTTTCTCCAGCTTCGTCACTAAATTTCTTTCCGCAAGTGCTACATGTCCAATATGCTTTCGTGCCATCCTCGGTACATGTTGCTGCAACTTCGCCTGTCTTTACTAGCGTATGGCCTAGTTTTGTAATCACTTCTACTTCTGTAATCTCGTTTGCTCCAGCTTCGTCGCTAAACTTCTTCTGGCATACAGAGCATGTCCAATATGCTTTCGCACCATCTTCCGTACACGTTGCCGCAACTTCGTCTGTTTTTACTAATGTATGTCCTAGTTTCGTAATTGTCTCAGGCTCTGTTATTTCGTTTTCTCCTGCTTCGTCACTAAACATCTTCTGACATACAGAGCATGTCCAGTTGGCCTTTGTGCCATCCTCTGTACATGTTGCTGCAATCTCGTCTGTCTTCACTAATGTATGACCTAACTTGTTAATTGTTTCTACTTCAGTAATTTCGTTTGTGCCATCCTCGTCACTAAACATCTTCTGGCATACTGAGCAGGTCCAGTAAGCTTTCGTGCCATCTTCTGTGCACGTTGCTGCAACTTCGTCTGTCTTTACTAATGTATGGCCTAGTTTTGCAATTGTTTCTGGTTCAGTAATTTCGTTTGTGCCATTCTCGTCACTAAACATCTTCTGGCATACTGAGCATGTCCAGTAAGCCTTTGTGCCATCTTCTGTGCATGTTGCTGCAATCTCGTCTGTTTTTACTAGCGTATGGCCTAGTTTTGTAATTACCTCTACTTCTGTAATTTCATTTGTGCCATTTTCGTCACTAAACATCTTCTGGCATACAGAGCATGTCCAATATGCTTTCGTGCCATCTTCTGTACACGTTGCTGCAACTTCGTCTGTCTTTACCAATGTATGTGTATGTCCGATTGTTATTGATGCAGTATTCAAATTTGCTGTATATACATTTGTTGTAGTATCATAACTTGTCGCTGTAACACCAACAAATCCAAAATCAGCTGTCCCGGTTGCACCATCTTTCACTTTAAATTCAACGTAGCCAATTATCCCCGCTTGCAAAGGCTTATCACTGTATTCAAGCCAAAACGAAATTTGATTCGAGTATGTAGCACTCTGGTCAAATACCTTTGGTGTAACTGATTTTCGGCCGTCCTTAAAAACCTCAAGTCCACCGCAATCCGTTAATTCTAGTTTTTCTTCGTCAAACGTCATAGCCCCATAGACAACCCCTAAATTACTATCCGGTGTTTCTAGAATTACATCAACAGTAACTGTATCGCCAACTTCAAAAGTTGTCTTTTCCTCTTCAATTTCTAAACTAATGGTTGTTTGGTCTGCCGCAAAAACAATAGCTGATATAATTGTAAGCGTTACAACAAATATCAACGTACCAATCAACATTAATTTTTTTCTCATATTTCTCTCCCCTTTACAAAATAAAATTTATCTCTATATTACTGATTGATAACAACATCTAATAGAAGCCTTAAATCCAAAATATCTACTTTGTTGTCATTATTCATATCCATAACTTCTAGGTCTATTTCAGAATGATTAATAATAACATCTAATAAAAGTCTCACATCTAATATTGTTATTTTATTATCGTTATCTAAATCTCCAAGCAATTTTTCTTGCTGAATCGTTTCTGCATTAATATTTACCACAATATCTGTGGCTTTCTCGTCATATTGGAGATTTGCAGTATATTCCCCATCTTTTTCCCCATCAAAACCACTTACACTCACATTAGCGCCTGAATAAATCAGTTCGAAATGTGGGTTAGATAAATTTTCACTATTCATAAACTGATATCCATTGATCGTAATTTCGCTCGGCCAATATTCCAGAGGAACAGGATCTTGCAAAGTCTTATTATTATCATAAATAATGTACACTAATTCGTATTTGGTGTTGCTACTATTATCTATTGTTAAATTTTCAATGTATGCTTCTGGAAACTTACAATCATATCCAAAATCATGAATGATATCGTTATCATAAAAAAATTCACACATAAATAACTTTGGCTCAGAACCGGCAAGTGGTTTATACGTACAATCAACAATATTCATTTTTCCACTCCAGGTAGATCCATAATCCGCTCTTAATGTAATAAATGTATTTGCGGTAATTTCTGTATTAATTACATTAAGGAGACCACTTCCTGTCATTGTCAGTCCTTTAGAACCAATCTCACAATCTTTTACAGTCAAATTAGTAATTCCTGTATGTGCATCAATTCTATTTAATGTGCAACCTTCAAAAACAAGATTTTTTGAGTAATCGGTTATCACAATTCCCCAACGCCAACTATCATATATGTCATTTGACGAAATATTTTTAAAAGTTCCATCAACCACATTTGATATTGCCAAATCGTAGGTACTCCTACCTGATTTGTTGTATTTTCTAGTGTAAAGATTACATTTTTCTAGAAGGATGTCTGCAGAACCACTTATTCTAATAAAACCATAATAGGAACCACTAAGCTTTTCATTTGCCATATCACTTAATGTATGTGTAATCCCAGAAATATCAATATTTCCAGAACGAGAAATCAGTATTTCTCTATTAAAATAAATAGGCTTGCCAGAATTTCCTCTTGTATAGGTTACCTCACTATGTGTATTTAAGCTATTTGTGATAAATTTCCCAGCCCTGATTGTTGTCTTTTCATTTGGAATAGGATAAATCACAAATCTGGTAATCTTCTCAAAATTCCAAGTAATATCACTTAATATATTTCCGGTCTGAATCAATCAAAAAATTATCACATTGATCATAGCCTGAGCTTGCATTCATTCCATAACGCACATATTGTTTCTTATCAGAATTTGTTGCTCTACAATAATACTTTTGATATCCTTTTTGATTAAGCACACTCAGTTCTTCGGATAAATAGTCATAGATATTCGTCGTATCCTTATTTATCGTCCAATCAGGATTGTCCAATATTTTCGAAGCTTCTAAGATATTTGTAATGATAAAAATATCCTCATATCTTCCTGATACTTCGTCAATGTTCTCGTCGTGAATAATGAAAGTCGCATTATTCCAGTTAACATTGGTATTGACCGCTACCCCGCTACCATTGTATTTAAAAATATGGTACGTTTTCCCGGCAGTAGCCCTCACTTCGCATTTATTACCTTCTGCGTCTGAATAACTATTTGCATAAACATGTGCATTTCTAATAGCAATAAAATCGTCATATATTCCATCGCATCTTGCTCCAAAATCTTCGTAAGTGACATACGGTATTCCTGCGCTATCAAAATGAGGTACTGAGGCAGAATCGACGATATAGAAATTAAGCTCGTAACCCTTACTACTAAATAATTGCGCCAAAATATTAATCGTATTAATATTAGTGGCTCCAGATCTTAATGCGCCATTCGAAGAGATATCTAGTTTTTTCATATTTTTCCATATTAATTGATTATCGTCGTCTAACATACCATTTAAAGAAGTAATGTTGTTTTTCTGTAGTACTAATTCCTTGATATTAGCTAACTCATATAAACTACTGATATCTTTAATATTATTATTATATAAATTAATTTTTTCTAGCTTTGTGTTTTGGGTAAGTTTGCTTAAATCACTAATTTTATTGCTCTCTAAATTAATCTCGACAAGCTCCTTTAAATCACCAAGATAATCCAATATTTCCGGTGTGTTATTCTCCGAAAAATTGAAGTACTCTAGCTTAGTAAGATTTTTTAAAGCATTTAGGCTAGTAATCGTCTTATTACTCTTTTCATTATTTTCTCCTAAATTAAGCCATTTTAAATGAGTAAGCTCACTCAAACCAGCTATGCCCTTCAATCCATTATCGTACAAATTCAGTGTCTCCAGGTTTACCAACGCTGTTAGTCCATTTGTATATTGGATATAATTATGCGCCATATTCAAATACTTTAATGACGTCAAATCCTTTATCGCATATGTAATTGCTGTTTGAGGAGTAAAGGTATCCGAATCAACTAAAGTGTTACTGGATACATCCAAATACGTTAGGTTCGTTAGCTTGCTAATTGCTGATAAATCAGTGATAGAATTACCATAAATCTCTAACTTGGTTAGATTTTTAAGATTAGAAAGCAAACTAATATCTACTATTCTGTTATTGCTTAAATTCAATTCTGTCAAGGACGTAAATTTCTCTATTCCGGAGATATTTAAGATAGTAAGATTACTTACATCCAATTTTTTTACCTTTGCTAATTCCTCTTCCGCAATTCCAATACGTCTAGTGCCTACAATTTCAAAGTCAACCTCTAATTGTTCAACCACTGCATCAAATAGCTGTTCTTGGCCAAATAAAATTGTTACATTTGTATCCGCATAAACTGCATGATTGTTTATCAAAAATATAACAAAACTAATCGTCATTAAAACAAATACCAACTTTGTTCTTTTCATATCTTTTTCTCCTAAATTTTATTTTTACGCACAAAAGGAGAACTTGATAGATTTACCCCATCAAATTCTCCTTGTATGCATGATATATTTTATTTTGTTGTTTAATAAACCAGATGTGTGTGTGTG
>JAFUGE010000013.1 GCA_017469545.1 Clostridia bacterium | reverse complement strand
TGTTCCTTCAACTGTTAATGTATATGTATGTGCAGCTCTTGTAGCTTCGATAATGTCTGCAAATAACTTATGTTTGCTGTTAACATCTGAGAAACCACTCTTTGTCTTAGAAGTTACTTCAGCTGGAGCTCTGAATAGGTAGAAGTTTACTAATTGTGCTACTTCAGCTCTTGTAATTTCTTCGTCTAATCTTAAATCTTTATTCTTTTCTGTTAAATCTGTCATATTAAGTCTTGCAAGTAATGTTACATATGGAGAAGCCCAATGTTGATCTACTGTCGTGTTGTTTACAACATATGATTTTGTAGGGTTCTTGTAAATCTTAATTAATTCGTCAGTACCTTTTACTTCAAGTCCTCTGATGTCGTCTTCGTCAGCCATTAATTCGATGTTAGCTGCGATAATCTTCATGAATTCAGCTCTTGTCATTTTTTCGTTTGGTCTATATGTTCCATCTGTATAACCATTGATTAAACCAGCTTTTGTAGCTGCTACGATAGCTTTTTGAGCCTCTTCGTATGTTTCATTTAAATCTGGATATACGTTTGTAATAGCTACACCAGAAGTGTTCATTCCGAAAATTCTTGTAAGTACAAGTGCACCTTCAGCTCTTGTAATGCCGTCGTCTGGTCTGAATGTATCAGCTTCAGCATCACCATGCATGTATGGATAATGTTCGTCGCTTACGATTTCTGTATCTTCGTCTTTGAAGATTAAGTTAATAACTGAAGAGCTATCAACTACTTTTTTGCCTTCATAAATATCAGCTACTGGGTAAACAATCTTTGATTTAACGCTTGCTTTACCTAAGCTTGTATATTTTACTACTACTGTTTTTGTTCCAGCATCTTCTGCTTCTAGTTCGCCTAATTCCCAAGTAATTGTCTTACCATTAACTTTTCCACCACAAGCGTCTACTACTGTAACATCAAGAGGTAATTCCAATACTAATTTAACGTCTTTCTTTGTTTTGTCGCTTCCGTTTTTGTAATCAACATAGTATGTAACTTTTTCATTTAAAGCATAAATGTTTTTGTTTGATTTTTCATTTTCGTCTGAATCATTTCTTAGAGAAACTGCTAATCCGTCTAAATCTTTGTTCTCTTTCATCCAAGGCTCAACGATTAATTCGTCGTCAACGTTTGGAGTTACTGGAGTTACTGGCTCTTCAGCCTTTGGAATCGTAATTGTGTATGTAGCTACTGGTGCAATTGTTCCGTCTGCTGCTTCAGCACTTACTTTTAATGTGTGTGTTGTACCTGGCTCAAATGTAGCTGGAACTGTGATTGTTGTTTTGTTTCCTGAAATTTCTTTTGCTTCGCCATCGTCCCAAACATAAGCAACATTGATTACGCCCGTTCCATTGTTTGTTGAAGCTGATAAGTCTAATTTTGTTCCTGTTGGAACTGTTACTTTGCTAGATACTGTAGCACTACCATTTTTCAATACTGTTGTAACAGTTGTAGCAGCTTTATCTGCTGGTACTTTGAAATATAATGTTACTACTGAAGATTGTCCAACATAACCGCCATCGTTATCATTAATAACGCCTTCAATTTGTAATACATGGTTTGTTCCAGCATTAAAGCTTGGTATTGTAATAGTTGCATTGTCTTTTCCACTAGCTGCAGTATTTAATCCGTTTCCGTCCCAAGAATAGTAAATTACTAATTTAGATAAATTTGGGTTAGAAGCTGCATTACTAGATGTAGCTTTGATATCAGAAATCTTAACTGATATTGTTCTGTTTGTTTCTGTTTTTTCTACTGTTAAAGTTGTGCCATCTGCTAAAGTGCTTCCTTTATAAGAAGCTGTAGCAGTCATCATTCTTCTTGTGCCTACATCCTCTGCTGCATTAACAGTAACTATAGGTAATACTGTCATCATCATCATAACTAATGCTAATAATAATGATACTTTTCCTTTTAAATTACTCATAATAAAAAAACCTCCTAAATTTTTTTCTGTTGTGTTTTTACATTTTTCTCAACACTACAATCACATTTTAGCACATATGGTAAAAAAATGCAACACTTTTTTAAAAATTATGTTAACTTTTTACATTTTATTTACAAAATGCCATGAAAGTATCATTTTATGCATAAAAAACGAGCCGCAATTTGCAGCCCGTTTCTCTTCATAACAACTTATTTGTTAGCAATGTTAGATTCATATTGTTGGATCATTTTCTTAACCATGTTACCACCAACTGAACCAGCTTGTCTTGAAGTTAAGTCACCATTGTAACCTTGCTTTAGGTTAACACCAACTTCATTAGCTACTTCCATTTTAAATCTGTTCATAGCCTCTTTAGCTTCTGGAACTGTATGCTTGTTTGAGCTTGCCATATTTTTTCACCTCCGCGTGATATTAGTTGAAGTATGGTGTCTTTTTCATTGAAAAACAAAAAAGACATCATATATACTTGAAAAGAATTGCTCTTTTCAATACATATGATGTACGAAAATTCATTTTTTAATCATAACAAATTTTGGCGATTTTTTATCATTTTATTCTGGAACGACAATTCCATATGTACCGTCGCCTCTTTGATAAATCACATTAACTTGATTAGTATCAACATTTAAGAAAGCTAGGAACATATCATCCTTTTCGTCCAATTTTAATTTAGCATCTTCTACTGTAATTGGTTTAATTTCGTAATGCTTTGTTTTTGTAATAGCGCCCGCTTCGCTAGATTCTTCTGCAGCAAACATTCCCATAATTTTTGCCTTTAAAGAATCTCTTTTATTTCTGTCATTTCTTTTCTCTTTTCCTTTTCTCATTTGTCTTTCTACTTTATCAATAGCCAAATCCACAGAAGCATAGAAATCAACATTTTTTTCCTGTATTCTAATAAACTCTCCCTCGTGATTTACTTGCATCTCAACGATTTGATCTTCTCTTTCTACACTACATACAACATTGACATCCGTATTTCTACCTTCGAATTTTTCCAATCTTTCTAATCTTTTTTCAATATAGTCTTTCATTGCGTCAGTTACTTCTAAACCTTTTCCTGTAATTTTGATATTCATAATAATTCCTCCTTAAATTTTAAATATACGTGAAAATATTTCATAGGAAACAAATGCCATTTGAATTAGCATAATCATTGGCACCAATATCGTAAATTTCTTGTGGAGAGTCTTGTGATTAAACTTATACATTCCCGCATAAATTCCTAGTGAACCTCCAACGGCAGCTGTAGCAAGGAGTGTACTTTCTCTTACTCTCCACTTTTCCTTCTGAGCATACTCTTTATCTCGCTTCATTAATATAAATCCAATTACATTAACCGCAATAAATCCAACTATTATCGCCGACCATCTCGTCGAAATGATTAATGTGATTACTTTTGCAACAGCATTAATGATAGGCGTAATAACCGTATCTAGTGCATTACTAATAAACTCACTCATTGGAACCACACCCTTTCGTGTTTTACAATATTATACCATACTTTTTTTACATTGCAAACAATGTCATTTGATTACTTTCTTGCATGCCTTTTAAACATCCGGCATTACGAAGCATCTCTACCACAGACTTGCCTACGCCTGCCCTGATTTTCATTTCTTCTATCGACATAAATTGTCCCTCTTTTTCTCTTGCCGCCTGAATACCAATTGCAGCGACATTACCAAGGCCAGGAATACTGTTAAGGGGCGGCCTAATAGCGCCATCCTCAATCTTAAATTTCGTCGCATCCGACTCATAAAGGTCAATCGGTAGAAACTTAATGCCTCTCTCATACATTTCCAAAACAATTTCCAAAACCGAGTACATATTCTTATCTTTCGCCGTAGCGTCATTCCCCTGCATATCGATTTCACGCATTTTATCAATGACTTTCTGCTTGCCGTGAATCATAATATCACTGTCAAACTCGTCTGCTCTAATCGAGAAAAACGCCGTGTAATATGCCTCTGGAATATGCACTTTAAACCACGCAATACGAAACGCCATCGTCACATACGCTGCCGCGTGCGCTTTTGGGAACATATACTTAATCTTCTTACAAGAATCAATATACCAGTCCGGCACATGATACTCTCGCATCATTGCCTCCTGCTCTTCGCTTAGGCCCTTTCCTTTACGCACGCTCTCCATAATTTTGAAAGAAGGCTTCGGCGGCAATCCCTGCTTAATTAAGTATAGCATAATATCGTCTCTCGTACAAATCGCTTCTTCCAATTTTATCGTGCCTTCTTGAATTAATGTCTGCGCGTTATTTAGCCATACGTCTGTACCATGTGATAACCCAGAAATACGAAGCAACTCCTCGAATTTCGTAGGCTTTGTATCTACAAGCATTCCACGAACAAACTTCGTTCCAAACTCTGGAACGCCAAACGTACCAACATCTGAATTAATTTGCTGTGGCGTTACTCCCAGTTTTTCCGTCGAACTAAAAATCGACATCGTATCCTTATCGTCTAGCGGAATTTGCTTTGGGTCTATTCCCGTCAAATCTTGAAGCATCCTAATCATTGTCGGGTCATCATGCCCTAGAATATCCAGCTTCAATAGGTTTTGGTCAATCGAGTGGTAATCAAAGTGCGTCGTAATAATATCCGAATTTGGGTCGTCGGCCGGATGTTGTACTGGGCAAAACTCATAAATTTCATTTCCCATCGGCACAACGATAATACCTCCCGGGTGCTGGCCCGTCGTCCTCTTAACACCTGTGCAGCCCGTCGCAAGCCTGATTGCCTCCGCGTTTCCTACCATTTTATTTCTTTCCTCATAATACTTCTTCACATAGCCATACGCTGTCTTATCCGCAATCGTGCCAATCGTGCCAGCCTTAAACGTCGTCCCTTTGCCAAAAATAACTTCCGTATAGCGGTGGGCCTTCGCCTGGTACTCTCCAGAGAAGTTTAAGTCAATATCTGGCTCTTTATCGCCATCAAATCCAAGGAAAGTCTCAAACGGAATATCCATTCCGTCTTTCTCCAATTTATGCCCACAATTTGGGCAATCTCTATCAGGAAGGTCAAACCCATTCTTCACGCCAAAATCACTAAAATCCGAAAACTTACAATTCGGGCAGCGATAATGCGGTGGCAAAGAATTTACCTCCGTAATTCCCGTCATATTCGCCACAAAAGACGAACCAACACTTCCTCTCGAACCAACCAAATAACCGTCTTCATTCGACTTCGTAACCAGCTTCTGCGCAATAATGTACATTACGGAGAAGCCATTCTTAATAATAGAATCTAGCTCTTTCTCAATTCTTTGCGAAACCACCTCTGGAAGTGGGTCACCATAAAGTTCTACAGCCCTCCTCATTGTAATATCTCTAATCGTCTGCTCACAGCCATCAATGTGTGGCGTCGCCTTATAATCCGCAATCGGGCTAATTTTCTCACACATATCGGCAATCTTATTCGTATTCGTAACAACAATTTCATACGCCTTTTCTTCGCCAAGATACTGAAATTCTGCCAGCATTTCCTCAGTCGTTCGAAAGTAAAGTGGTGGCTGCTGATCAGCGTCTTCATATCCTTGCCCCGCCTGCAAAATCCTACGATAAACCTCGTCTTCCGGGTCCATAAAATGCACATCACACGTCGCAACAACCGGCTTACCAAGCTTTTCGCCAAGCTCTACAATCGTCCTATTAATCTCCTTTAAGTCCTCTTCACTCGCAACTGTACCATTTCTTACCATAAACTGATTATTGCCAAGTGGCTGTATCTCTAAATAATCATAAAAGTTCGCAATTGCCTCAATCTCGTCCTCCGGCTTTTTATTCAAAATTGCTTGGTATAACTCGCCCTGTTCGCAGGCACTTCCAATGATTAAGCCCTCTGAATACTTCTGATATAAGCTCTTCAAAATCTTAGGCTTTTTATAGTAATAATTTAGGTGCGAATACGAAATCAATTTATATAAATTTTTAAGTCCTACTTTATTCTTCGTCAAAATCACCGCGTGGTGCGTCGGCAAATTTCTAAAATTAATCTCTCCTGCTAGCTTCTCGTCCACTTCGCTCATTTTCGTAATGCCCTTTTCGTCTAGCATTTTCAGCATCACGTCAAAAACGGCAACGAGCGTCTCCACATCCGCCAAAGCCCTGTGCGCCACCTCAACCTTAATGTCTAACTTTTCTGCAATAAGGCCCAACTTATACCTCTTAAAATCAGGGAAAAGTTCCTTCGCCATAGCCAACGTATCAATATACGTATTAGGAAACTCCAATCCCAAAAGCTCTGCATTATATTTGATAAATCCTACATCAAAATCCGCATTATGCGCCACAATCACAGTATTTTTCGTGAATTCTAGCACTTTCGGCAAAACCTGATCAATCGTCTCGGCATCCTTAACCATCTCGTCCGTAATATGGGTCACTTCCACAACCCTTGGTGGAATTGGCACTTCCGGATTCACAAAGCACTCAAACGTATCAAGCACTTCTCCGTTTTTCACTTTCATAATACCAAACTCTGTAATCTTATCCGTCTGCTTCGAAAGTCCAGTCGTCTCAATATCCAAAACGCAATATGTCGTATCCTGCAACAGCTGGTCATGCGCATTGTTAATCGAAGTAAGTCTATCCGGCACCAAATACGCCTCCACACCATACAAAATCTTAATATCAGCGTCTTTTGCTGCCTTTTTCGCCTCTGGAAAAGCCTGCACAACGCCGTGGTCTGTAATTGCAATTGCCTTATGCCCCCACTTAATCGCCCTCTTAATCAAATCCGTCGCAGAAGTAACCGCATCCATCTGACTCATTTGCGTATGCAAATGAAGCTCCACTCTCTTCTCCGCCGCGTTGTCCTCTCTCACATGCTCTACAATCTCCGTCTCTTCAATCGAATCGGCAATCACATTATACTCTTTGCCATACGTATTAAATTCATACGTACCAACCACTCTAAGGCCCTTCGCTCCCTTTAGCTTAGGATGTGCCTCACCAAACTCATTCGCTTTCATAAACGCCTTGACTGTCATTGAACTCGTACCATCATATATATCAAACGAAACCAGAAAGCCTCCATTCTTCGTCTCACGATTATCATAATTACTCATTTTTCCCTGAATAATTACCTCCGCACAATCCGGAGTCATATTAATAATCTTAATCTCTTTCGGCTCCCTCACATCTTTCCAACTTTTAAAAATAAGCTTCTCTTGATTTGCCACAAAATTTAGCTGCCTCTTGCTAGGTGCTCTTCTTCTAGGCGCTTCGCCGCCATTATTTGCCCCCTGACTAGGCGCAAATCCCATACCATTCACTCTCGGCATTCCCTGCCCCTGTGATGGAGCCTGACTACGCGGTGCATTTTCCGCTCCCGCCTGACGTTCCATCTGACTTTGCATTGCCTGCTGCTCCGCTGCCAGCCTTGCATTCTGCTCCAGCATCTGCTTCACAATATCGCTTTCCTTGCTACTACTTTCCATTTCCGAACTGCTAGGCTCAATAAAATGAACCTGATAGCGAACGCCCCTCGTATTCGCAATAAAATCGCTAATCGTCTTATCTAAATTCTTCTGCTCAAGCATAAACTTACTCTTCGTCTTCAAGTTCACATCCAAAGTATCGCCATTTATAGAAGCCTTACTGCCACTAAACGCAGCTCTCGTAAGGACATATTTCTTCGAGAAAAAATCCACAACTTCATTCCAAACAATCTCGTTTTCCATCTTTTGCCCCCAACTCATTTGTAATTTCTTACCCAACAAAATATTATCACAACAAAAAAATAAAGCAAAGGCTTTTGCTTCATTTTTTTCAACTTAACGTAAAACGGGCCGTTTTAAGTAAACAACCCGTTTATCAGTATCAAAAATACTGCAACAATCACTTGTCAAGCAAATCTTACACGAATTCTTCCCACACGACGTTGGCTAAGTCTAGGCCTTTTTCGGTGAGCCTCATATGCCCGTCCGTTACCTCAAGTAGCCCGTAATGCTTCATTTTCTCAATCGCTTTATCAAACTTTTCTTCCACATTGATTCCAAACTTTTCATTTGCAGTCGCAATATCCACGCCCTCTAGCAATCGAAGCCTCAAAATCATATATTCTCGTAATCGATCTTCTGCATTTTGCACTTCTTCTATTTCTGGTTTTGCCCCACCAATATAGGCTTCTAAATTTCTCACATTGGTATACCTAGTGCCGTTTACATACGAGCTCGCTCCTGCCCCGACGCCAACATATTCCTCTTGATTCCAGTAAGCCAAATTGTGCCTCGACTCATAGCCTGGCTTGGCAAAGTTAGAAATTTCATAGTGAATGTATCCCGCTTCTTTTAACCTATTTACAATATAATGATACATTTCCCTTTCCGCTTCTTCGCTCGGCATTTTTTTGTCCGTCTCCCCATGCAAAATAAGCGAATAGCAAGAAACGTGCTCTGGCTTTAAGGTTAACAAATATGCCACGCTCTCTTTGACATCTTTAAGCGTCTGATCCGGAAGCCCAAACATCAAATCCACATTTACATTCTGAAATCCCACTTCTCGCGCAAGCTTATATGTCCTCTCAAACTCTTCCAGCGTATGGATTCTGCCAATCTCTTTCAAAATACGGTTTTGCGTCGCTTGAAGCCCTATGCTAAGACGATTGACCCCCGCTTTCAAATAAGCCTCTAACTTTTCTTTCGTCGCAGTCCCCGGATTAACCTCCAGTGTCACTTCAGTCTCTGCAAAATCGCATAATTGCAGCATCTCTTCAATATATTTCGCGTCAACAAACGACGGAGTACCGCCACCAAAATAAATCGTTTTCAAAGAATGCAAAGAATAGCTTTGAATTTCTTTCTTCAAAGCTATCATATAATCGTCGATTAATTTTTCCTTTCCACTGTATGAGTTAAAGTCGCAATACCAGCACTTTTGCGCACAAAATGGAATGTGTATGTATAACGATTTCATTCTTTTCTCCTCAATTCGTCAGCAATCTCCCTAATCTTCTTAAAACGGTGACTCACGCCCGCCCTACTAAGTTTGGGATTCAATCTTTCACCAAGCTCCGTATAAGTATCGTCACGATACTCTAATCGCAAGAGCGCAATTTCTTTAAGTGGCTCAGGCAATTTCTGAAACTTACGATTTTTTCGTATCACCATAATATCTTCAATCTGCATTAGTGCGGTATCAATCGTCTTTTCTAAGTTAGCATTCTCGAAATTATTTAGTCGGTTAACCCTATTTTTCACATCTTTAATGACTCTAATCTGTTCAAATTCCAAAATGCCCTTGTTTGAGCCAATCGCCGCCAAAAAGTCCGAAATTCTTTCAGCGCCTTTGATATATACGACATAGTCTTTCTTACGCTTCACGGTCTTAGCGTTCAAATCCATTTCATTCATAATGGAATTGATAAATGTGGCATTTTCCATATTGCTTGCCACGACTTCTAGGTGATACATATGATTTGGGTCTGCAATAGAGCCACCACCCATAAAAACGCCACGCAAAAAAGACTTCTTGCAGCATTCTCTTCCTGTAATCTCGCCTTTTTCGTCAATGACAATTTGCAAATTCACATCAATATTCACTAGACAATGCTTAAAAAATTTCTCTAAATCGTCTTTGTCTACAATTTTTAATTGATATAGATTGTCTTTAAATGTCTTTTCTTTTTCGATATTCGTGATGGGAATAATGCCATAAATCGACTTAAAGGCATTATAGACTCTTCGAATGGCAGCTGCACTTTCTGTAGACATACGAAGCACAAAGTCGCCCTCTTCTTTCGTAATACTGCAATTCGTAATTAAAAAACCCGTAAGTTCTGCCATTTTGCAGCATTCTTCGTGTGTAACAACTCTAGATAATTCTTCTTTGATATCTGACGAAAAAGACATCTTATTTCTCCTCCCATTCTAAATTTGCGTGAAAATCAGCGATTTTTTCAAATGCTTTAACATTCTCCCATTTACTGTAGGGGCAGCGTAACACGCTGCCCGCATTCTCTTTATTACTCAAATACTGATTATATTTCTATTTCCCGGGCAGCGTATTACGCTGCCCCTACATTTCGCATACAATTATTCTGTCGTTTCCTGATAAATCCTTGATTATTTCTATGTTTTTGTAATCATTTTTCTCTAGTATTTCTTTTACTCCTTGGCCTTGGTCAAAGCCAATCTCTAACAATATTTTACCATTTTCTTTTAAAAAGTCACGTGCTTCGGTCGCAATTTTTTCATAAAATGCAAGTCCGCTTTCTCCTCCATCCAATGCTAATTGCGGCTCGTTTTTCACTTCTTTAGATAACTCGCTAATGACCGCTGTTTTGATGTACGGCGGATTAGAGAGAATCAAATCAAATTTTCCACTTACTTTTTCAAACAAATCCGACTGCACAAAATTAACGCAAACCCCATTCATATCCGCATTCTCTTTCGCTACTTCCAATGCTTTCTCACTAATATCCACAGCCGTAACATTCGCGCCTTTTTGATAATACGCCATCGAAATCGCGATACAGCCACTCCCCGTGCACATATCCAAAACATCTTTCGCATCACACTTCAAAGCCTCTTCTACCAATAGCTCCGTCTCCGGCCTCGGAATCAAAACATTTTCATTCACTTTAAAGTTTAACTTCATAAACTCTTTTGTACCCGTAATATACGCATAAGGCATGCCAGAAACTCTTTTCTGCAAAACCTCTCTAAACTTTTCTGCCGCTTCCTCAGAGCATTCTGTATATTTTATCAAATCATTCGCATTAACGCCCAAAGCAAAAGCCAGAAGTAATCTGGCCTCTCTCTCGTCAATTCCATTGCTTCTCAAAGTTTCCTTTGCTTGCTTCATAATTAGATTAATCTCATTCATTATATAAACCTCTTTACTGTAGGGGCGGTGTATTACACCGCCCGCGGGCAGCGTAATACGCTGCCCCTACATTTACCATATATCCTCATTCCTATCCTCCGGAATAACCGCCTTTAATGACGCAATCGCCACCTCAATCTGGCTCTCGTCCGGCTCTCTCGTCGTAAGCCTCTGTAGCCACATTCCCGGCTGATTTAGCCAGCTAATACACTTCTTATCTGAATTTCTCCCGGCAAATTTAATAATCTCATAGGAAATTCCTGCCACCAATGGAAGTAATGCCAAACGAATAAGCATATTAATCAGCAAATTCGGATGCCTTCCCACAAATGAGAACACAATAATACTAATAATCATAACAAATAGCAAAAAGCTCGTCCCACATCTAGGGTGAAATCTCTTGTATTTCTTTACATTTTCAGGCGTTAATTCTTCTCCACTCTCGTAACAGAAAATCGTCTTATGCTCTGCTCCATGATACTCAAAAACACGCTGGATATCTTTCATTCGCGAAACAAGAAGCAGGTAAATAATAAAAATAGAGATACGCAAAACGCTTTCAACCGCGTTATATAAAATAACATTGCCCTCTTTGTTTGGCACGATCAACCCCGAAATAAAATTCGGAAGCAAAATGAACATACCAATACTTAATAGCAAAGAAACAAACACAGACAAATACATCATATACGCAGGTATTTCTTCTTGGTGGGTCGTCGAGACGCCGACCCCTACATTATTCTCTGATTTCATATCTTTTTCATCCTCTGTCTTAGCTGTACCATCGTCCACATCATAAAAGTTCGCCGAAAACATCAGCGCTTGCACGCCAATAATCATAGACTCAAAAAAGGAGACAACGCCTCTCACAAGCGGTATTTTCGATATCACTTTATTAATTTTATTTGGTTTTTCCTCTATCACAATCTCCCCATCTGGCTTTCTTACTGCCATCGCAATCTTATGAGGCCCGCGCATCATAACGCCCTCAATAATCGCCTGGCCGCCAATGGAAGTCATTTTCTTTTCGCTCATTTCCATTCTCCTTATTCTTCTATTGCGGGCAGCGTGCTACGCTGCCCCTACAGACATGTTTGTAGGGGTTGCTCTGCCCCATCTGTAGGGGTTGCGTAGCACGCAACCCGCTACGAACATAGCGAAAAAGCAGGTCTTAAACCTGCTTTTTTCAATTCACAATTAGTCTTTAATTCCATACTTTTGTTTGAATTTATCAACTCTGCTACCTGTAGCTTGGAATTTTTGAGTTCCTGTGTAGAAAGGATGACACTTTGAACAAGTTTCAACTGACATGCTTTCTTTTGTAGAACCAACCTCTATTACATTACCACAGCCACATTTAATCGTAGCTTTCTTGTATTCTGGATGTATTCCTTCTTTCATGATTTTCACCTCTCTCTTGCCTTTTTCCTATATATAATATTATTTCTTAACTCAATAAGCATTAATTAATATAACACAAAATTCAACTCTTTGCAACCATTTAGGTAAATTTTTTTGAAAACCTGTAACCACCCGAAAAAATTTACAAAAATTGCTTGCTTTTTTCCCTATCTCGTAGTAAACTACTCAGGCAACTCAATTACTACTATTTCTTGTTGCTTTAATAGCAGAAAGGAGAAACACACCATGACTACTCGGAGACTTACCCTGGCTGCCCTTTTGATGCTCGTTGTCGCTCTCGTTTCGACCTCTGCGTTCGCTGGAAATTGTGGCTCTTATGTTTTTTCTGGAGAAGCGACCTTCATTCTTGACAACAGCGGCAAACCCATCGGCATCAAATCTGTCAGCGAAAGCGTGGAACAGCTCGGCTATCAGTCTTCCAAGGTTAAGTATCCCAAAGGAATCGAAGCCAATGGCATCATTCGGCGCAAGGCTCTTGCAAAAGTTTCGCTGCAAGACGAAGAAATCGTGCTCGGAGGCACGAAGCTCTGCGTCACTGTTAGCATCGACCCCGACAAAGTAGAGCTGGTAGAAATGGCCGCAGGCGAGCTTTCCGTGCAAAACATTATCAACGCAACCATCTACTACAGAGGACTTTGTGACGTCAATTCGCTTGCCGGACACAGGTTTATCCCCTCCACAATGGGCAGAATTCCGGTTGGCACAGTCACTTTCAAAAATGGCCAGTCCGTTACACTCTTTGCCGGCGACTGGGATTGCGACTGTGAACTGGAACTTGGCTTCGCCCCTGGCTTTATCAAGTATACAACCAAGGAAAGCAGCGAATGTCACTGGGACGATGGCAAGGGCTGCTGGATTACCGAGGGTAAAGACGAAAACGGCTCATATTGCTACAGCATCTACATCTATGAAAAAGTGGTCAAAATTTCTGGTGGTTATACTACTTCCAGTAGTTCTGGAAATGGCAAATGTAAATAATGCTGCAAAAGGCGCTCCAACTGGAGCGCTCTTTTTTTCTCATTAATATACAATCACTGGCTCTGTATAGTAAACGTTGTTATAAATATCTTTCAAAATATAGTAAATGAGGCATTCTCCGTCGCCAATCCACTCATAGCTTACCGTAAGCCCTTTTCTACCTACAACTAACGTATCCCCCAAATAGTACTCGTCGTCAAAATTGCCATCATAATCATAATAATCTACTAAGAAATCAATCCTATCGCCTTTCTTAATCTCGATTAAGCCTTTTCCATACATCGTCGTATTTCCATACGCATTTACTGGCTCAGCCCCGAGCACGACACCATCTGGATTTTCTTTATCCCAATAAAGAATAATGTTCACTTCTCTGTCGTTCAAAAGCGCCGGAACCTTGCCTTCCTCGTAGTCGTCCGTTCTCTCCGTCACTTCATACCTTACAATATTTTCATTAATCGCAATCCAGTTGCCGTCAAAGGTTACCATCAAATCGCCATCTTCGTCCTGCTCAAAGTAGCTATCGATACCCAAATCCAAGTATCCCTCGCCATCGTCATACCAAACAGAAGACTCCACGCTTACAATATTGTTCCACTCTTCGTCTGTCAAATGAAGCGCATAATAATCGCCCTTATCTTCCACTTCCAGCTCTGTCTCGTCGACTTTCGTCTCAGAATAATAGTCGGAATAACTATTGACCAAATCATAATCATACCAGCTATAATTTTGATAATAATTCTCATTTTGGTAAGTGTGATTATTAATCGTATACGTCGGCTTGCTTCCACCAGCCATCAAATTCACATACTCCGTAATGACATCCATATACGCTTGGCCAAAGCCAATATTCTCATAAATTTCAAGCATTGCGTCGTAATAAGACAAATCCTCATTCGGAAAATAAAGCGACAAACCATTCGAATTCTTCACATTTCTCGTCACTTTGTTATACACAACCGCGCTATTAATCGCGCTTACCAAGCTGCTCGAAGAGCCAACTTTCAACTGATTAGCAAAATCCACCAAGTCAATCGTATCAATATCTCCATCCGCAAAAGCTTTCGTCCTGCTAATTGCCTTAGAAACATTGGCATAACGATTAGCACTAAACTCCTGCGACTTGATATCTTGCATGAACTTTTCCAAATTATCATAGACGTCATCCATTTTGCTCAAATCCACGACACTCAAAGTCGCATCTGGGTCTAAAAGGCCGCTATTCGACTTAATAAACGAATCCACAATCACTTTGCCGAATTCCACTGTCGATTGCGAAGTATTGCTAGATAATTGACTAAGTAAAGTCTTGTAATCCCAGCCAGTACCAGGCTCTGTTTCTTCTGAGGCAATCAAATAATCCGCATTATCCTTTAGCGCATAGGCCGTCTCCACAGTTCCCATCAGGCAAGCGTCAAAGCCCACAAAATCAAGCTTTGTCCCAAAAGTATCTAACGCATATTTGATTTCGTCAATCGTAAGTGTATCATTACTATCCGGATTATTCTCGTCATATCCAAAGCCACTCACAGCGCCACCGCCGTGATCCCAGAAAATGAGACCATATTTGTCTGCCGCATAATTAGCCCTTGCAAAATTTAAAAAGTACAACAGCGTCATAGGGTCAGACATATACTTTTGTCCAATCGTATCGTCCACCAAAACAAGCTTACTATTTTCTACTTTAAAAATTTGATTTTTTCTACTAGAAATTTTCGAATTGTACCACTTCGTCGTTCCGCCCGTGTAAATCAGCAAATTCACTTCGTCGGCCAAGCTGCTACTTAAAATCTCGTCAATATCGTCCGAAGCATAACCACCATCCGACTCCAAATCCGAGCCACACATATACAGCATCAGCGTATAACTGTCTGTCCCTGCATTGCTAGCCGTCTTCGTCGTGGTAGTATCGCGGCCCGAAAACCATTCCCACAAGGCGATTACAACAATAATCAAAATAACCCAAATCCTACTCTTATTATTATTTTGCATCACACAATTTCTCCTATTCTACATTTCCACATTTTAGTTCATTCCAAGCTCGTAACATCTCACCTGCAATGACTCTATTTCCCTCGTCCTCAGCATTTTCAAAAACATTTTTAGTAGTATTCTCAAACTCACCGAAAGTTAGAAACTTAACGTTTAAATGATGCTGTTTTTCTGTATCCGTGAGACTTACTTTTCTAATATCCGGCTGTTTATCAGAATGAATGACATAATAATTTATCTGTGTTAATCTATTATGGCCTAAGCCGTGATAATTCTTTTTATAATACTTTGTCACAAAAAAGCATTCACTAATGGTATCTTTATTGTCCAAAGCAATTCCGGCTTCCTCTAAAATTTCTCTCCTAATCGCACTTTCAAAGTTCTCTCCTACCTCCACGTGTCCACCAGGAAGTTGAACTCCATTGTTAGAAAAGGCAACAAGCACCTCACGGTTATTATTGATAATAAAATTTTTAACCCTAACCACCACTTCGTCAATATCACTATCAACTAAATTATCGGGATTAATAATAAACGTTTCCATATTCTCACTTCCTTGTATCACAATTTACTATACTTCTATACAATTACTCTATTTTTTGATTCGTAGAAAATTCGGTATTTCCGAATTTTCTCATAGTAAGTTCTTCTTTAAGTTCATTTTGATATTAATTTGTCCTCTTTGCTTCCTTTTCTTTCTGGCGCTTTTCTCTGTATCTGCTACTCTCTTCCTCCGAATAAATGCAGCCACAATACTTCTGCATATATAGTCCTGCTTCACGCGCCATTTTTTGCCCTTCGTAGAATCCCTCTCTAAAATCAAAATAAACAAACGGAATATCATACTCTTTGGAAAGCTCTGTGCAAACCTTGATAATTTCGTCATGCTTTTGATAAATGCTAACCAAAAGTGTGGTAGTAAAGCAATCAAAGCCATTCTCTTTCGCATACTTAACTGCCGTCTCTAGCCTCTTTCGATAGCAATAAGAACATCTTCCATCGATATTTTCAACTACATTTTGCGTAAATTCTCTAACGCCATAATAGTCCTCCACAATCAATGGAACATTTACCATCTCGGTATACTTCTGCAAACTCTCCAATCTTAGTTTATATTCCGTATAAGGATGGATATTCAAGTTGTACCAATAACTTGTAATATCCTCATACCCTTCCTCGCGAAGTCTCTTTATCACATATGTAGAACACGGCCCACAACACGTATGCATTAAAATCCTATCTCGCATCATACTCAACCCCCATATGCCTATAAGCGTCAATCGTAGCCGTTCTCCCTCTTGGCGTTCTATTTAAAAATCCAATCTGCATCAAATATGGCTCATAAACATCTTCTATCGTATCAATATCTTCTCCAATCGCGGCTGCCAAAGTCTCGATTCCCACAGGCCCACCAGCAAATTTCTTAATAATTGCCTCTAACATTCTTCTGTCAATATTATCTAGACCAATCTTATCGATTTCCAAACTCTGAAGCGCCTTGTCTGCAATCTCGTCCGTCACAACACCGTTATTTTGTATCTGCGCAAAATCACGCACACGCCTTAACAGTCTATTGGCAATTCTTGGCGTTCCTCTAGAACGCGAAGCAATCTCGTGCGCGCCCCTCTCCGTAATATCGATTTTCAAAATTCCTGCAGAACGCTTAATAATCTGCTCTAGCTGCTCATTCGTATATAGCTCTAATCTATGAATAATGCCAAATCTATCTCTTAGTGGCGAAGACAAACTTCCTGCCTTTGTCGTGGCCCCAATTAGCGTAAACTTAGGTAAATCAAGCCTAATAGACCTTGCACTAGGCCCTTTACCAATAATAATATCCAAAGCAAAATCTTCAAGTGCCGGATATAAAATCTCCTCCACGCTTCTATTCAATCTATGAATCTCGTCAATAAACAACACATCGCCAGGAGCCAAATTCGTAAGAAGCGCCGCTAAGTCCCCTGGCTTTTCAATCGCTGGGCCAGAAGTAATACGGATATTGGCATTCATTTCATTGGCAATAATATTGGAAAGCGTCGTTTTACCAAGGCCTGGAGGGCCATACAAAAGCGTGTGATCCAGCGGCTCATTTCTTTGCTTTGCTGCCTCAATAAACACTTTCAAGTTTTCCTTTACCTTCTCCTGCCCCGTATACTCGTCTAGCGTCCTCGGCCTCAAACTCGTCTCTATATCAACGTCCTCTTTCTCTAATCCAGGACAAATAATTCTCTCCTCATTATCTCCCATAATTCTCCTCCAATCTACTACAAATCTATCATAAACATCCGTTCTTGTCAAGAAGCATTTAGGGACGCCCCTTTTCGTTTCACGCAATCAACATAACCAAGAGTTTCTCCGAATTATGTTACGCGAATGAAACGAAAAAGGATGTCCCTAAATGTTTCAAGTGTTCACGGCGTACGTATCCAGTGGCTTCATGCGAATGATTCTCATACATACAAACTTATGCATCACCAGATTAGTGTTATACTTCGTAACCGCTAAATTATACTCATTTCGAATTTTCTTAAGCACTTTCTCAAATTCTACGGCTTTGGCAAATGTAGCCTTAATCACAGGATTATCCGCTTTCTCATTGACTGCCGCATAAAATTCCTTTAATTCCTTGTTTAACGCAATATCTAGCGCAATTTTATCATTATACGGAATATTCTTGTGGTTCATTCTCTCCTCAATCAACTTCACAACTTTTGCCTGCATCTTCTTATCCTTTATCTCCGGCACCAACTTCATAACAAGCAAATCCCTCGCATCTAGCGTCTTCTCAAGAGAAGAAAAAACTCGATTCACTTCCGCATAATCCTTTAAATAAACAAAATAAAAAACAATCGCCAATACGACTCCCACTAAAACAATCCACATACTACTCTTCTCCAAATCTAATAACTTCAAGCCAATTCAAGATATCACGATACACTTCTTCTCGATTGACTTCGTTTAACATCTCGTGCCTCTTATCCTGGTACAACTTTACTTCCACTTCTTTCACACCAATCTTCTTGTAAAGCTCAGCAACCCTCTTCACGCCAATACCATTTTCTCCCACAGGGTCCATATCGCCAGAAAACAAAAGGATTGGCAAATTCTTAGGAGTATTCTTGATAAACTTTTCGTCATTGCAAAGCTTCACCAAATAAAACAAATCCTTAAAACCAGAAGCCGTAAAAATAAAGTCCGACTTCTTATCCTTCATATGACGAAGAATTGCCTCCTCATTGCTGCAAGTCCAGTCATATCTCGTTTTAATAGGCTCAAAATTGGCATTGGCAAACTCAAACGAAAGCCTGTCCAACTTTTTACTACGATAAAGTGGCCCCTTCTTGCGTATAATCCTATCTGCCATCTGAATGCCACCATCCGCAGCCCACTGAGGCCCCATCGTTCCACAAAGCAATAGTCCATCAATTCTATCCCCATACTTAGCCGCATAGCATCTAGCAATAAACGACCCCATCGAATGGCCAAGCAAAAAGCACTGCAAATATGGAAATTTTTTCTTCACTATTTTCGTCATTTGATAAACATCCTCAACCAAATACTTGTAGCCATCTTTGCTCGCAAAAAAGCCACGTTCCTCCTCAGAAATAACCGAATCGCCGTGCCCAATATGGTCGTGCCCACAAACCACATACCCATTCGAAAGCATAAACTCATAAAACTCCTGATACTTATCAAAATACTCACACATTCCGTGCGAAAACTGTACACTCCCTTTCAAATGCTCTCTATCCTCAGGAATTAATATTCTCCCGTGAACCTGATTCAATCGATTCGAGCTATCAAAGACAACCTCACATGTCTCATAATCCATTCCAATCACCAAAAAAATTATATACCAGCCAAATGTAAAAATCAATCGAAATTCGCGACATTGCAATTGAATTGGGGCAGCATTATATGCTGCCCGAAATATTTATCTCCCCGTATATTTTAGCCTTGTCGCCTCACCGCCTCTTATGTGCCTCTCAGCCTTATTTTCGTCCAAAATTTTTCTCGTCTCTTCCGCAAGCGAAGGGTTTATCTTTCTAAGTCTCTCCGTTACATCCTTATGCACTGTACTTTTCGAAATTCCAAACTTCTTGGCGGCTCCTCTCACAGTATCTTTACTGTCTATAATATAATGTGCAAGCTCCACTGCACGCTCTTCTATGTAGACTTTTCCCACGAAAAAACCCCCTTTGAAAACTACTTAGTTAATAGTATTCAAAGGGGACAGTAGTTATGAATTTTGTTTTATAGATTATTTTATCTTATCGAAATATACTCTTTATTTTATTGATTATCTTTTGAAAGAAACCTACCTTGATTAACTCATTTGGCTGCTTGATATTTTCTGCTTCCGCCTCTTTAGCACTAGAGGCAACCTCCTCATTCCTACGCTCATTCAAATGATTTAACTTGGCACTCATTTCGTCTTGATATCTTTTCTCATTGTCTTTATACACTCGCAGCAACCTTTGTTTTTCTTTGTCGTCGTCACATATATATTTCAAATTTAAAAAAGCCATAATAGCTAGTGTTTCTCTTTTTAAGTTTTGATTCTTGATTGGAACATTCGGCTCAATTCTTTTGATATACTGATTGTCCTTTTCCTTCTGAAACAAATCCCTTATGTTTTGTGGAACTTTATTTCTATTTCCCTCACGGATTAAGCCAAGCAGCGTGTCTACTTCACTAAAGGCCTTCCTCGTACTAGTCGAAATCATTTCCATCACCACCTTCTCTTCCGTGATCTTGAGATAACTGTCTATCATTTTCTTTCAATGCATTTCTCATATTCCTAACGGCATTATCATTTTCATATGCCATCGTAGTCTGCTCAGTAGCCTCAATAGTGCTTGCAAGCACAGGGTCATTCTCTCTTTTTTCAATTATAGTAGCCTTGGCAATATTGCTCATTTCTGAAGAATTATAAATTGTTGCTTCTGATGGTATATATGGCTTTCTAGACGCTGCTATTCCATAAATCAAATCTCTTTCTCTGGCAATATACCTTTGCTCTGGCTTTAATAAATAATCATACTTATGATCAACCCCAAAAATATTATTTGGATTTCCTCCATAATAATGCGGAACCCCAGGAACATCATGTCCATACCACGCTGGCGCAAGCTTGGCCGCAAGCTCAGCACTGCCCTCAATGCTTTCTTTAGAATAATCCAATACTCCCTTGAGAGACTCTGAATAAGGAAAAGTTTTCCCCTCCATTTTGGCTAGGCTGCTTGTATATCTATGTAGTTCCTTTAATTCTAGATATAATCTCATTTTTTTAATCATATCTCTACACATTTTTCCAATCCCATCCGCCGACTGTGGCATCGTAAAGCTTGGGTCTTGTATCAATTCTGTTGCCATAGACTGCAAAGCGAGTTGCTTATTAAATGGAACCTCATAAATTGTTCCGTCTTTCAATGTGTATCTATGTATTTCGCTCTTTTCGTTTTGAGGGATTTCTTCCATAGCTACTATCTCTTCTGATATATCTTCAAACAAACCAATCTGTCGAGGCGCTTTGTCCTCTACCTTTTGGCTGGCACTCTCTACTGTTTGCTTGGTTGATGTTTGTTCCGTTTTAGCCCCAGTATCTCTTCCAACTCTTGAAATATTTCGTCGAGAGATTTTCCATCATTTTTATGCACATTTGATTTAAATTTTTTTCTTTTCTCCTCTTCTGGCAAACCATTTTCTAATACATTTTTAATCTCATTATCCATACCTATCCCCCTCTCGTTCATACCACACTTTCCATCCAGCTATGTTAATTACTTTAAGTTTAGCATAATTTGTGAAAAAATGTTAATAACTTATTTAGATATCACTTAATAATTTTTAATGGTATTAAGTTACCTACATTTTAACTTTATAATTTATATATAAATAATTTTTATATTATGAATTGATATAGAAATGGAGGCTATTATGACTTCGATGGAATTAGTTGGACTTAACACAAAATGGTATCGATATCAAAATAGATTAACGCAAGAACAATACGCGAATAAAACAAAATTTAAGATGGCCTATATTAGTGTCATAGAAACTGGAAATGCAAATTTAACCTGCAAAAACATAGACTTTATTGCTAAATCTTTCAACATAAAGCCAGCCCTTCTATTTAGTGAGGAAACAGCGAAAAAGGCAAAAAAATTACCTGCTAGAGTAGATATGTATAAAGGAACGATTTAAAACCAAAAATGCTTTGAGAAATGATATCTCAAAGCATTTTTTGAAAGTATTTCTTACGACCCTGTCGACTGATACGACGCAAGTCCTACTTTCCATACGCCAAAGGAAATTACCAAAAACAGTAGTGTTACTAGTGGCGTTAGTCCATACCAAAATGGCGCGTTTCCCTTTCCTAGCAAATATAAAAGCGGAAAGTAATTCACACATCCAAACGGTATCACATATGTGAAAATATTTGCAAACCATTTTTGATAAATGCTAATCGGATAAGATGCCAAATCTCTTCCGCCATCCGACAAGATATTCATAAATTCCATTCCCTCAATCGTCCAAAACGAAAACGAAGCTTTCAATAACAAAATCGAAAAAAACAATATTGCCGAACCGCCTACCATCATAATCAACACTAATATTTTATAAAAACTCCACTCCACATTAACCGTCGCAATCCCATAAATTAATATCACAATTGCTTCTAACAATCTTCCAATCTTAGAGGCCTGAAAATCTGAACAAAGTACTTGGAGTGTAATGCTTCGCGGTCTCACCAGAATTCTATCTAGCAAACCACTTTTTACTTGCTTATAAAAATGATCTAATCCTCTTCCAAACATCTCCGTCACAACGTGCCCAAATACTGCAATTCCTGTTACAAGCATCACTTCGCTTATGGTCCAACCATCTACACTTCCAAACTTTCGAAGAAGAATGATGGTCCCCAGTAGTGTAAATAGCGTGCTTAACGCAGAAGCAACCATCGTAAAGACAAAAGACAATTTGTACTCGAGCTCGCATTTCATATCCATCCATATTGATTTTAAATATAGTCCCATACGTCCCTCCTATCCGCCTTGTACAACAAGTTTCTTTTGAGAATGCTTCATTAATACTAATCCTAAAACCATCGTTATCGCAATCCAAACGACTTGTTTTACAACACTGACTACTCCTTCCTCCACAGAAATATTTCCCACATAAAGTCGAAATGGTAAATCAATAGTCAATCGAAATGGCAGGGCATAACAAATTTTTTGAAGTAATGGTGGCATAAACACAATAGGAATTGTGCCTCCTGCCAAAAAATCTGCAATCGCGGTATAGATAGAAAATAATCCTCTTGAAGAAGTGGTATAAAACATAAAACCATAAATAATCATACCAATACAAATTGATAAAATGACTCCTAAAAATAGTGTTACCAAAAACAATAAGAATGCAGCAACAGATACTGGCGCCTGAAGCGCATATTTGCTTGGCAATAACATCGCGACTACTAAAACTGGCAAAAATCTTAAAGCCGCCCCCGCTATTTTCTTCGCCAAAAGTTTCACATACCAAAGCCAATACACACTTAGTGGCCTAACTAATTCATAAGATACTTGCCCTGTAACAATCGAATCATAGATATCGCCATCAATCAAATTAAAATAAGTTAAATAGAAAAAGATTTGATTCAGCCACAAATAGGATACTAATGCTTGCCACTCCATTCCAATAGAGATATTAGCACGATAATATGCTTCATAAATAAACAGATACATTACACCAAAGAAAAACTGTGTTAAAATTCCTGCAATAGCTGCAAATCTATATTGCAATCCTACATTAAGTCTTAGTTTTAGAAAAGATAAATATGCTTTCATTTTTATCCCCCCTATTCTATCTTCATATCGGTGTACATTTTTGCAATTACCTCGTCTATAGAAGAAGTTTCATTGGACTTTGACGAATACTTTTTCCTCACATCTGTAAGCGCTCCATCATACAATAGTTTTCCTTTTCCTATCAAGATAATTCTATTGGTAAGTGCTTCAATATCTTGCATATCGTGCGTTGTCAAAAGCACTGTCGTACCATATTGCTCATTTAATTCTTTGATAAATTTTCTCACGGTAATTTTCGAAACCGCATCCAGTCCAATTGTTGGCTCGTCCAAGAACAATATTTTAGGCATATGAATCAGTGACGCCGCAATTTCACATCGCATCCTTTGCCCCAAACTTAACTGCCTCGTAGGAACATTCACTATTTCGCCGATATTCAATTTTTCAATTAGCATTTCTCTTGTTTCTTCAAAATTACTCTTTGGGATTTTGTAGATATCTCTTAAAAGATAAAAGGAATCGTCTGGCGGGACATCCCACCATAACTGAGAGCGTTGACCGAACACAACGCCGATGTCTTTCACGTAGTCTTTTCGCTGTTTGTACGGAACTTTGCCATTAATGATACATTCTCCACTCGTCGGATTCAAGATACCGCACATAATCTTCGTCGTCGTGGACTTTCCTGCACCATTAGGCCCGTATGTAGCCGACAATTTCGCCCTCCTTAATATCGAACGAAACATTGCTCAGCGCCTGCACTTCCTCGTACTCCCTATGAAAGAACGAATGGAGCACATCTTTTGCAGACGACTTTCGCTTGGCCACTTTGAATGTTTTAGAAATATTCTCTAGATGTATCAACAAAAACACCTCCTTAAAATTTTCTAAACATAAGATGTATCAAATTTCAAAAGAACTGCCAATTATTTTATACCATCATTCGACATTTGTAAAGCATTTTTGTACATATTTTTCATTTTTATGGGAATCATAACAATAAATCAGTAGAAAAAGGAGAATATGAATGGAAAATCAAGATTTAAATATTTTAGACGAAATTAACAAAGGGGCTACTATGGGAATGAACGCCATTAGCTTTGTTACCGACAAAGCAGAAGACGATAATTTTAGAGATGTGCTTAATACGGAATACAACAAGTATGAGGATATCTCCCGAAGAGTGAATAGGCTCTACAATAACTACAGCGCTAAAGAGCCACACGAAACAAGCCCAATGAATAAAATGATGACGTGGTATGGCATCCAAATGAAAACAATGATGGACTCTACCACATCCAAGCTTTCTGAGTTATTAATGCAAGGCACCAATATGGGAATTATTGAGGGCAGAAGATTGATCAATCAAAACCCTCACGCCGCAGACAATGTGAAATCAATCTTGCACGAATTCGTCACGATGCAGGAAGATAGTGTAGAGACATTAAAGAAATATCTGTAGGGGTTGCGTATCACGCAACCCGCATAACATGCAACAGGCACCCACAATTGTATACGAAAATACATTACGGGCAGCGTTATACGCTGCCCCTACCTTTCAATTCCTTTAATACTAATTCATATCCCTTTTCTTCATTCTCGTGATAAATCTCTTTCATTTGAAATGCTGTGTCTTTTGTGCAGCAAATTTCTTTTACCAAATGTCTTAAAAATTCTGGATTGCGAACTAAAATTGGTCCCGATACGTACGTGCCGTAAAAACTCTTATACTTCACGCCCTCTTGATTGTTTTTCTCATTTTCTCCGATGCCAAATTCTACTTCAAACAAAGGATTCAAATTGTGTACAATGTTACTCATTTTATTCACAAATCCCACAACTTCTTTTTCCAAATACTTGCTTTTGTATATCACATCTGACGTGACTCTATCTTTTGTTCTTGACACTTCAAAATCAAAAATACCAAGGGCTTCTTTCCCCTCAATACTCTTGCCAAACATCTCATAGCTATTTCCTGTCGCAAGCATTACTTTACTCTCCTCAATATACTTTTTTAAATCCGGCTGATATCTTTTCAAATCTTCAAGCACCACACTTTGATTTCTCTCCGTGCCACAACCAAGATAAATAAAATCATAGTCATTAATTGATAGTTCGTCCCCTAACGATTTTTTCTCCACGATTACTTGGAAGCCTTGCTCTTTGATCGCAGTCTCTAAAATTTTTACATTTCCGTATTCCCCATACAAATTCATAATATCGTAGTATAAATGTAATATTTTTATTTGCATATTTTTATCTCCTTTTTGCGGTTCGCATAATATGCGCCCCCTACAGTCTGTCTATAAATTTCATTCTATCCGAAAAACAAGTAACGATGTATACCTTTCCTACAGATTTTTCTTTTACTTCTCGCATCATGTCGTCTAAATCTTCTGTTGCCACAATTTTATTTTTGTCAATTCCCGTGTAGTCAAACCTCGTTACCAAGTCGTGCACATACTTTCCTGCCAAAACAATTTTCTTCACAGCGGGAGTATTTAATAATTCAAAATCAATATCCCATAACCAAGAAGTTTCACTCGTAAAATATTTTCTACTTACTGCGTCCACAATAATGACAACCGTACAGTCTTCTTTCTCTCTCGCTACATACATCAGCGATTGATCATAAGAAATAGAGTTTTCGTGTTTTGAGGTAAGTAGCATTGCTTCACGTCCATTAATCTCAAAGTTTTGCACTCTATCATTTTTAATGACATAGTCAGTTAGCACCCTAACTATTTCCTCTTCTTTTACCCCCACTAAACTTGTCACAGCAAACGCAGCAAGCATATTATAGGCGTTATAAATACTTCTTAGATTCATTTGAATTTTATACTTATTATTAATTTCAATTTCGCCTGTATCCAAATCTACATTCGTTAGTGCAAAGTCAGGATTTTTTCTCTCGTGTTCACAATGCTCACAATGATAACTACCAATGTGTGCATAATGATAGTAGTCATATGTCATTGGATGCTTACAATTTGGACAATACTTTCCGTCATTGTACACACCATCATTTTCTTTGGTGGATAAGCCATTCTCATTCATTCCAAAGTAGGTCACATTTTCTCTCTTGTATCCATACAAAGACGAAAGTGGGTCGTCAGTGTTTAAAATCAAATGCACGTTATCGTCAATTGCTTCTTTCACAATATCGTAAATAAGCTCCGGATGGCCATTTCGCGTCATTTGGTCTCTGTATAAATTTGTCACAACTAAATACTTTGCATTAAAATTTTTCAAGGTGTGCCTTGTATATCTCTCGTCACTTTCAATGACCATAACGTCTTTTTGCACAACGCCCTTCAAATTGCAGCTATTCAAAATCATAGTCGTAACGCCCTCTGTCTGATTAGAGCCCTCTCTATTGCAGCCAACCGTGTATCCATTCTTTTCTAAAATGCTACAAATCAATTCCGTCGTGGAAGTCTTTCCGTTGCTGCCCGTCACAACAATAATATCTTCCGGTAATTTTATTTTCTTCAATATATTTTTATCTAATTTCAGCGCAATTTGCCCAGGCATGCTGCTGCCCTTTCCCATCAATTTTCCAATAAAATATAGTATTTTAGCTAATAATATGATTAATGTTCTCTTCATTTTGTGGCCTCCTCGTACCTATCTTAGCACAAAAATATATTATCTGCAACACCATTGTCTACAATGGGCAGCGTACTACAACGGGCAGCGTGCTACAACGGGCAGCGTGCTACAACGGGCAGCGTGATACGCTGCCCCTACAGATTGTATATCTGTTTTATCCCCGTAGGGGCGGCGTAGCACGCCGCCCGAGAACATCATTACACCGCCCGCAAACATCATTTCTGATTGACATTTGGCCGTAATTTTAGTATATTATTCTGGAGAAAATTTGATTTTATAAGGAGGTTTTTACTGTGGAAAAAGAGTGGTATTCTTTATCAGAAGAAGAAACAGCAAAAATACTAGACACAGACTTAGTAAAAGGCTTGTCCGAAGAAAAAGCAGAAAAAGTAAGAGAAACTGCAGGTTTTAACGAGATAACAACAAAAGGCAATAAATCTATCTTTCAAATGCTAGTAGAGCAATTTAAAGACTTTATGATTATCATTTTGCTCATTGCCGCGTTCGTTTCTGGATGGCTGGGAGTGCAAAATGGTGAGGGCTTCACGGATTCTATCATTATTCTAATCATTGTCATTTTAAACGCCATCATTGGTGTCGCCCAAGAATTAAAGGCGCAAAAGTCATTGGATGCATTAAAGAGTTTGAGTGCGCCGCATTGTAAAGTGATTAGGAATGGCGAAGTACAAACGATCGAATCGAAATATTTAGTGCCTGGAGATATTGTTGTACTAGACACAGGCGACTACATCCCGGCAGACCTTAGGTTAATCGAAGCTGTGAATTTGAAAGTCCAAGAATCCGCATTAACAGGCGAATCTGTCCCAGTAGAAAAAACTTCTGAAAAACTAGAAGCCACTCATATTGGTATCGGCGATAGAACCAATTCTGCCTTCTCTTCTAGCCTAGTTACTTACGGGCGCGGCAAGGGAATTGTCGTTGCGACTGGCATGAACACAGAAGTCGGCAAAATTGCTTCTATGATACAAGAAGTAGACGATAGTGAAACTCCTTTAAAGAAACGTTTAGAGGCTTTAGGAAAAACGCTAGGAATAGCTGCTTTAGCTATCTGCATCGTGATTTTCTTGGTAGGCGCTTTTATCTATAAAAAAGAAATGCTAACGATGTTTATGACGGCGGTAAGCTTAGCCGTAGCTGCCATTCCAGAGGGCTTGCCAGCAATTTCTACCATCGTGCTTTCGATTGGTGTGCAAAGAATGGTAAAAAGAAATGCTATCATTCGTACCTTGCCATCTGTTGAAACACTTGGTAGTGCTACCGTTATCTGCTCTGACAAGACAGGAACATTAACACAAAACAGAATGACCGTAGAAAAGCTATTCTACAATGACGAAATTTATAACGCATCGGAAAAGCAAGGCCAAATCGATGATCACTTAAATTTACTTGTCAATGCTATGATTTTATGTAATGACACGAAAATTAAAGAGGAAAATGGTAAATTAAATACCGTCGGAGACCCTACTGAAACGGCACTAGTAGACTTGGGAATCAAATATCATATTGTAAAAACAGATATCGAAAATATCTACAAAAGAGTGGACGAAATTCCTTTTGACTCTGAAAGAAAGCTTATGACTACTGTCCATGAAAGAGATGGTAAATATGTGGTTTACACGAAAGGCGCGGTAGACGAATTACTCGCTAGATGTACGAGAATCTACATCAATAATCAGGAAATTCCACTAACGAATGAACACGTAGAAGCCATTTCTAACATTAACTATGAGATGGGTTCAAGCGCTTTAAGAGTCCTTGCCATGGCATATAAATCGATTGACATCCTACCTACTCCTAACGAAAAATCTGCATTAGAAAGCAATTTAATCTTTATTGGAATGGTAGGAATGATTGACCCAGCAAGGCCAGAAGCAAAAGAAGCTGTAGAAAAGTGTAAAACTGCTGGAATTAAGCCAGTGATGATTACGGGCGACCACAAAGTAACGGCTGTTGCTATTGCCAAAGAAATTGGCATTTTAGGAGAAAATGACAAAGCAATCACGGGCGCAGAGCTTGAAAAAATGAGTCAAGAAGACTTAGAGAAAACCGTTCAAGATTATGCTGTTTATGCAAGAGTTTCTCCAGAGCATAAAGTAAGAATTGTCAAAGCTTGGCAATCC
>JAFUGE010000012.1 GCA_017469545.1 Clostridia bacterium | reverse complement strand
TATACATAAGATTTATCATTTAATTCATACGTCACAACATCCACATTATCTACAAGTGCAAAAATTGCCACAGTATTATTGAAAAGCGAATCCTTATCCACATCCAAGCCTTTATAATATACGATTAATTCATAAGGCTTATTAGACGTTCTTAAAATCATACCGTCTCTATATTGACTATAAGGTAGCGCATTTAACAGCTGGCCCACCGTAGGCGCGCTTCCAATATACGTATTTTTATACTTTAGCAAACTTTCCACTTGGTATGACGGAATGCTTGAAACTACTACTTTAAGTCCATACTGCGCATTACCATTTTTATGATAATTCAAACTCAAACTATAGATATAGGTTCCATCCTTTTCCGGCGCCGTTATCACAATCGACTTTGACTCCGTATTAATCGGTGCGTCTTCTTCAGTTAAAATAGTCTCCACATTATCTTTATCATAATATTTTATTTCGTCTTGATAAAATTTGTAACTATCAAAATCCTTTCCAGAATTTCTAAAAGTAACTTTTTCTCCAGGTTTTACAAGTAAAGTATTTTCGTTATCATAATCAAAATCCAAAGGGCTAGGTGCATCTGTGGTAGTACTCTTAAGTAAAGAATTCCAAGTATATCCTCCACGAATTGCTTGTGCAGTAACTCCGCTCTCGCTATATGCCGTTAGGCCTGGTGCCTCGCTTGAAATTCGAGTCACAATTGCAATTCCAATTAATATAATCAGAATAACGCCAATCGCAACATAAGTAATAATTCTAGATTTCTTATCCATCTTTATTCCTCCTTCGTTTTAGTTTAACTCTACAATAGTAACACCCGAGTCGCCTTCGCCATATACACCAAGTCTATATGACTTCACGTGCGGATGTTTTTTTAAATATTGATGTATCCCATTTCTTAATGCTCCACTGCCTTTTCCGTGTACAATTCTCACTTGTCCTACACCAGATAAATACGCATCGTCCAAATACTTATCCAACGTCTCAATTGCTTCGTCCACGGTATTACCTAGCAAATTAATTTCAGAAGAGATTGTCTGTGCCTTGCTCTTCACATACGAATTCACTGCGACTTTCGCTTCTTTCTGAGGCATGTTTATTTTCTCCAATTGTGAAATGTGGGTCGTAAGCTTGATAATGCCAGACTGTACCATCACATTTCCTTTTTTGTCTGGCCTTGATATCGCAGTAACTTCTTGATCCAATGACGGAATATAGAACTTCTCTCCCGGAGTGACATCGTTAGGGTCCAAACTATTCTTTACTTCTTTCTTCGGTATCGTCAAATCTTTTTGAATTTCAGAAATCGACTTTTTTAGTTTCTTTCGATTTTCTTCCGCCCTCTTATTTCTGTCGTCCTTTTGTTTCTGGCTCTTAAGTAGTGTTAATTCTTTTATAATCTCATTTGCTTCTTCTTCTGCCTCCAGCAAAATATCACGCGCCTGCTCTTTCGCTTTCAGAAGTATCGCGTCTTTCTTATCTTCCAATTTCTTTTGCTCGTCCTCAATGCGCTTCTTCGTATCGCTCGCCTCTAATAGCATTTTCTTAGAAAGCTCCCTCTCTTCGCGCGCATTTCGAATGTCTTCTTCCATATCACTAATGACATCTTCAAAACGAACGTCTTCCGCCGACAAATATGAACTTGCCTTTTCTAAAATTTCTTCCGAAAGCCCTAATCTCTTGGAAATCGCAAACGCATTACTCTTTCCAGGAAACCCAATTAATAGTTTATATGTCGGTTTTAATGTCTCCACATTAAATTCGCAAGAAGCATTTTCAACACCCTCTGTTTGAATCGCATACGTCTTTAACTCGCTATAGTGCGTCGTCGCAATCGTAGGACTACCAATGCTATGCAAATGGTCTAGCGTCGCCATCGCCAATGCTGCGCCCTCTACAGGGTCTGTGCCAGAGCCAAGCTCGTCCAAAAGCACGAGACTATCTTTGCTCACTTCAGATAAAATACTCACAATATTCGTCATATGCGAAGAAAATGTACTAAGCGACTGTTCAATGCTTTGCTCGTCGCCAATGTCAGTATAAATGTTTTCAAAAATTGCTATTTCTGAATTCTCCGAGGCAGGAATTAAAAGGCCACACTCTGCCATAATAGTTAGTAGACCAACTGTCTTTAACGTAACCGTCTTTCCACCTGTGTTCGGCCCCGTAATGACCAAAGTCGTAAACTCTTTTCCAAGCCATACATCAATCGGCACTACTTTTGATTTTTCAATCAAAGGATGTCTTGCTTTTTTAAGATTGATGTAATTATCCGTATTCAACTTCGGCATAAAGCCATCAATCGAAAGACCATACTTTGCTTTCGCAAAGATAAAATCAATCATGCCGATATTTTCCAAAGACATTTCTATCTGCATAGTTAGGGGACTAACCATTTGAGTAAGTAGTGACAAAATTCTTTCTATCTCTAATTTTTCTTCGTTCTTGAGTTCGCGTATCTCATTGTTCTTCTGAAACACACTACTCGGCTCAATAAAAACAGTGCTGCCACTTGCCGAATAGTCGTGCATCAAGCCTTCTACTTCGCCCTTATACTCCTGCTTTACCGGAATCACATATCGATCATTTCTAAACGTTATAACCGCATCCTGCAAATACTTGGAATTCGAACGAACAATTTCATTTAGTTTGTCCTTTATTTGCAACTCCAAATTTGCAATCTTTCTTCTAATATCGTATAATTCCTTGCTCGCCCTGTCGTCAATTTCTTCTTCTGACTTAATACATCTTTCTATCTCGTCTTCTAAATTTTTGTTTGTATATAAGTTATCAAAATAATCATTCAAATACGAAATCTCTATCTCGTCACTTGCCAAATATCCTTTCAATCTTCTAGCGATTCTAAGCACATCACAAATTTCCAAAAGCTCCTTCGGATTCAGCACGCCGCCCATCGCCACTTTCTTAAGCACGCTATCAATATCAGAAATTGGCGAAAGCGGTAGCTCCACTTTTCTAAGAAGCAGTGATGCCGCCTCCTCTGTCTCATTTTGCCATTTCTGCACAACCTTCACACTTGTCGACGGAAGCATCTCTTCTACTTTTTCCTTGCCAAAAAACGTAATCGCCTGCTCTTTCATATATTGTTTTATTTTATCAAATTCAAGTGTCTTCAAAACCTTCTCTTTAACCATTTCACTTCTCCTCACGCCTCTATTATGCCACATTTGTCCCGAATTTTCAAGATAAATATCCAAGGGGGTTATCCAAGGGGGACGGAGGAAAATGGATAACCCTTGGACAGCCCTCCTTGGATAGCCAACAAAAAGGTCGCATATAAAATGCGACCTTCTATTTTCACAAAAATTTATTTTACTTTAGACTTTCTCTTAAATAGATTTGCAAGACTTGCAAATGGTTTCACAATGGCATCATAAACCTTCTCAGAGAATGTCTTACGAATAGCAAGTGCAGTAATGACTTCTTCGCCCGTCTCTGTTGTAGCAGTCTCTTGAACACCATACTTCGCATCATACTCAGTTTGCAATCTCTCCACCGCTGGCGTGATTTGCTCTGTAATGTAGGTAAGTGCTCCGCCTTTGCTAACCGTTCTTTCTAAATCTATTGTAATATGTACACTATTCTCCAAATTGCTAATCTTTGATTTCACAGCTTTTTCTGCTTTTACATACTCTTCTGTCTCAGGTACTGAAGTAGAAATCGTCTCCAAATACTCTTTCATAGGAGCAAGCTCTTCTGAAGAAATTTTATCTTCGTACTCCGATATAGGGTTTCCCGCCATAGCAGAAACATACACCGTAGATAAAACTTCACTAAGTCTCAAATTCTCTTTTGCCTGTGCCTTAAGCTCTTCCACTTTCGTAGCGCCAGCCTCAATTTGTTCTGCGGCATCCTTTTTAAGTGCTGTTAATTTATCTAAAAGTTCTACAGGGAATTCGTCCGTCACATCGCAAGTCGTTGCGTATTCAGTAATGGTAGAAATAAGCTTCTTGAATCCATCGTCTTCTTCCCATAAAATTAAAGATTTTTTGCTATTAGGATTAATCATTTTCTCAAGCTTCTCTAATTTTTGAACTATTTTTTGTAATTCAACTGTTTTCTCAACTGTTTCCATATTATCCATATGCACTATGCATTGCGCAAATTTCTACGCAATTCTCCTCCTTTTCCTCTTTAGTACCTTATTATGAAAATATTATACATTTTTAACAAAAAATTTACAATTACAATAATATTAATTTTATGTTACAGAAATGTTACATAACGCTTCCTTCGCTTAGGCAACCATACCATTTAGCATATAATTTACCAGGTCATTGGCAATATCTTCTGCCTTCAAATCCTCTTCCATTCTAGATTCGTGAAGCTTAATCGCACAAATCGCGCCAAAAATGCTACAAGCCATCAAATGACTGTCACAAGGCTTAATCTTGCTAGCAGCAATACCCTCGTCAATAATCTTTTGAATGACATCAATGTACTCATAAATGTACTTTCTAGACTCCTGGTGCCTCTGCTCATTGCCCCAAATTTGACTAAGCAAAATAGTAATGAACTCGTTATATTTCATAATGACTTTTAATTGAATAATAATCACAGCCCTTAGTTTCATAATCGGGTCGGTCAGTTTTTCTGTCTTAATCTCTATGCTGTTATTTAATAATTTCATACCCTCTTCGATCAAAAAGCTATAAATCTCCTCTTTGCTAGAAAAATGATAATACAAAGTTCCCTTCGCCACGCCAACCGTCGCCGTAATCTCTTCCACGCTTGTCGCATCATACCCTTTTTCCGCAAACAACTTCATAGCCGCTTCAAAAATCTTCCTCTTCGTCCTATTCATAAAAACTCCTCATATTCTTACTCTGTTCGGTCTTCTTCTTCCCACTGTGCATACAAAGTCTGTGCGCTTAATATGCTCACTTTTGTTTCCTCTGTTACCTTGCTTCCGCCCTCTTCCGCCGTATACCATCCTTTAAATTCATACCCGTCTTTTGAAGGAGTAGGCAAATCTCCGTACACTCCTCCATACGTAACATTCTTCGCCGTAGGGCTCACTGAACCTTTATTTCCAGGATTAAACGTGACAATATACGTAGCTGCTCTCCATTGTGCATACAAATCAATTACTTGATTAGCGGCGCCAGACGCGATATTCATAGTCTGCCCGTCCGTGTAGCTTGTTCCACTTCCATTTGGCTGAGTGTTCCATCCAGTGAAGGTATATCCTAGCCTGTTATAACTATTAGCAAGCAACTTCTGATCCTCACCATAAATAAAATATTGTGAGTTGTAACCCTTGCTAAATGAGCCACTTCCCGTATTACCATAGAAAGTATTTTCTACTAAATCATACATTCCTGAAACATTGTCAGAAGCACGATAACATGGCACTAAATCATACACAAGCTCCCCGTCTTCATACTGTTTAAAATAAAAGATTTTTCCTTCCACATAAACAGAAGAACCATTTGCCCTAAACAAATATAGATTTGCCGAGCCAGAGCTTCCTGAAGGCGTTCCCGTATAGATGTACTCCGTGCCATCCACTGTGACTCCACTAGAGTAATTAAAAACATAATCATGATATTTTCCATCGTACGTCCACTGCACATACGCACTTCCCATATAACCTGACTGATACGTACCGCCGTATCTTTGACTGTCTCCAGCAGTATAACCATATATCCAGCTTTCTCCAAACTGTGCTCCCACTTCTATTTGCGTATTGGTCGTAATTGGATGGGCACTACCAAGATTAATATATGCACGGCCATCTGTTGCTAAATATTCCAATACGGTGTATCCGCTAGGTAATACGCTATAATTGGAATGGAAACTAACACTATAGTACTCCGTGGTATCCGCACTGCCTTCTGTTCCAAATCCTAATATCGCCGTTCTATAATATGCTGTGCTTTCTGCGCCATTCGAACTCGTATATCCAAATAAAGAATCGCCCGTTCCTCTTGCGATAAATGGCTTTGCCGCCGTCGGTACAACTGTAGTGCTATTATACCAAGCCGAATTCTCAGAAGCTCCGGAAGATGTTTCTACAAGAGCATCTCCATATTTATACGTATTAATTGCATTCAATGTGTTTGAACCGCCTGCGGCAAAATATACATCAACATTTTCACTATCCCCATTTTTCAAAGAAGCGCCATTACCGCTAAGCGTCGCAGAATCATAATTCACATACGCAGCAACATATTCTAGCACACCGTCATTCATATCCATGACGCCCGAATTGTTCTTTGTAGAACTATCGGACGTAGCGGCGCCACAAGTCTGTGCTAAATACGCAACCGCAGACCATTCAACATTCTTTAGCAAGTGAGAATAAAGGTCTCCTCCATAGGAATTCAGTGTCGAACTATACACATCAGAAATAGAACTTGAAGTTCTATTATGATATTTTTCTACCCAAATGCCTGCAAGCTCTGTATCACCATACGTAAAAGCTGGATGTACCTCATAGTCGCTTGGTAAAGAATTGCCGCCTGCATCTAAGTTACTTGTCCCTTTTAAAAATATGATATCAATCGCCGAATTTGGAATATTAGGAAGTGTTTTTCCGGCATAATACGTCTGTATCTTATAGGCATATCTTGGAATCCAAACATAATAGGTATCTCCTATTTTCATGTTTGCATAGTTAGGCGCCGAACTATCATAGCTATACCAGCGTTCTAAATATATATCTTCCACTTCTTCACCAGCAGCAGAATTAGCAAAATTAATTGCTTGCATTTCCTCCGTCAACTGAGGTCTATTAACTCCCGCCACTGAATCAAACGCAATATCAACAGAGTGAGAGCTAGTGCCAACATCATAATCAAATTGCTTTTCATATGTACCATCACTTAACGTGTATGTTCTTCTAGTCGTGTCCGTCGCATCTTCAATGCTACCAATTCTTTTAGAAAAAGTAATCGTAGGCACATCATTGCCCTTCATATAATATTCTAGTCCGATTTTTAAATAGTCGCTATCCTCTAATTCTCTGTTGTCCACTGTTTCGCCAATTCCAAGCAATGATTCATTGGCACGAAGTGCCTGATAAATGACTTCCAATCGCTCTTTCGCTCTGTCCTCTTTCGCCTGATTTAGCATATTTCTTCCTGTAAAGATGGTAATCGAAGCTAATATAATAATGACGATTACTGTAACGATAACAGATATTACTGAAACACCCTTTGAGTTCTTCATTCCACTACCCCTTTCAAAATTTGTCTTGCAAATTTTGTATTCTTCACTTTTGGCTATTAGTTACGCTTGTCCTTCACATCCAAGAGCAACCTTAATCTTATTCTTTACCAACTCTTTGATAGAATCCCTTGCTACGCCCAAATATTTTCTTGGATCAATGCAGCTTGGGTCTTCATTAAATTGCTCACGAATAGCCGTCGTCATAGCAAGTCTCAAATCTGTATCCACATTGATTTTGCAAATACCATTTCTTGCTGCCTCGCGAAGCATCTCTTCTGGAACGCCCTTCGCCCCAGGAATCTTTCCGCCCGCGTTATTACATCTTTCTACATACTCTGGCAAAACGCTAGAAGCTCCATGCAAAACAAGTGGATAATTCTCAGGAAGTTTTTCAACAATTTTTCTCAAAACATCGAATTTTAATTCTGCATCTCCTTTAAATTTATAAGCGCCATGGCTTGTACCAATTGCTACTGCGAGTGAGTCACAGCCCGTTCTTTCTACAAACTCCAAAGCTTGCTCTGGATTCGTATAAGCGCTATCCTTTTCGTCTACATTCACATCGTCTTCAATACCAGCAAGTTTTCCAAGCTCTGCCTCTACTACTACGCCCTTGCTATGAGCATATTCCACAACTTGTTTTGTAAGCGCAACGTTCTCTTCAAAATCATATTTCGAAGCATCTATCATAACAGACGTAAATCCCAAATCAACTGCTTGTTTGCAAATTTCAAAATCAGCGCCATGGTCTAAATGAAGCACGATTGGCAAGCCTGTCTCTTCCACTGCAGCATTTACCATATGCATCAAATACGCAGGCCTTGCATACTTAATCGCACTAGACGAAACCTGCAAAATAACAGGCGCATTAAGCTCTTTGCAAGCCTCCGTAATTCCTTGGATAATCTCCATATTATTAATATTAAAAGCGCCAATGGCATAGCCGCCTTTCTTCGCTTTCTCAAACATTTCTTTTGTTGTTACTAATGGCATAAAAATCTTCCTCCTATGTTCATAAAATAATCCTATATTAATTATATTCTAACAGTTTTTTTTGTCAATAATTAATTTCCCTCAATAACCCATCATTTCTTCAATGCGTAGTAGTCGATTGTACTTAGCCGTACGTTCACTTCTTGTTGGAGCTCCGGCCTTGATATACTTGGCATTTAACCCCACTGCTAAATCTGCGATAAATGGGTCTTCTGTGTCGCCAGAGCGATGCGAAATGATAGCACTGTATCCATGCGACTTGCCGATTCGAATCGCGTCAATCGTTTCCGTAATAGTTCCAATTTGATTTGGTTTAATTAAAATGCTATTGGCTGCTTTGCAATCAATCCCTTTAATCAATCTATTGACATTCGTTGTAAACAAATCGTCACCAACGAGCTGCACTTTATCGCCAAGTCTTCGCGTCATATCTTGCCAGCCGTCCCAATCCTCTTCGCCAAGGCCGTCTTCAATCGAAATAATAGGGTATTTTTCAATTAACTCTTCGTAGTAATTTATCATTTCTTCCGTTGTCTTTGTATTGCCCGTTTTCCAAAAATGATATTCACCATCCTCGTACATCTCACTTGCCGCCACATCAAGCGCCAGGCCAAAATGGTCCTGATAGCCACACTCTTCTATCGCTTGCATAATAAGCGCTAAGGCCTCTTCGTCTTTTTCCAAGTTAGGAGCAAACCCGCCTTCGTCGCCAACGCTTGTTGCATAATGATTCTCTTTCAAAATACTCTTAAGCTTCCAATAAACTTCGGTACACATCCTAAGTCTCTCTGAGAAATAATCAATGCCCGTCGGAACAATCATAAATTCTTGAATATTCACATTATTATCCGAATGCCTTCCCCCATTTAAAATATTTACCATAGGCGAAGGAATATTTCTTCCAGAAATTCCGCCCAAATGCTGAAATAGCGGAATTTGCAAATTACAAGCCGCCGCTTTTGCACTAGCTATCGAAACGCCCAAAATCGCATTTGCTCCTAGCTTTGCTTTGTTTTCTGTGCCATCCAAATCAAGCAAAGTCTCGTCAATCTCCGTTTGATTTAAAACATTTAGCCCTTCTAATTCCTGTGCTATCACGGAATTGACGTTGCTCACGGCATTCAAAACACCTTTTCCATTGTAGCGATTTTTATCGCCATCCCTAATCTCCTTCGCCTCGTACTTCCCCGTAGACGCCCCCGACGGCACAATCGCCCTACCAACATCGCCTTCCTCCGTATGAACTTCAACTTCAACAGTAGGGTTTCCTCTCGAATCCAAAACCTCACGCGCGTGCACATACTCAATCTCCACATACTTTTTCATACACATTCCTCCTAAAACCATTATTTCCACGAAAAGGAAATTTATACTAGCTTTTGTCCAAGGGGGACGGAGGAAAATGGATAAAAATTTATCCATTTTCCTCCGTCCCCCTGGGATATCCCCCATGGATAGGCCAGATTGACTTTTCGGGTATTATGTTATATAATTGCAGCATTATGATTAAGATAATTGTTGAAAAAAGTGGAGATAACAAAAAGATTGTCTCTTATTTGCAAAACCAATTTCATACGCTTTCGTCTGGCACGATTTATAAGGCGCTTCGCAATAAAGACATTCGTGTAAACGATGTGAAAATCAAGGAAAACGTAACCATCCATGCCGGCGACGAAATTACGCTATATATCAAGGACGAGCTATTATATGGCTCTTCAGCCAATGCTCTAAATGTGGTTTACGAAGACGAAAATATTATCGTTGTGAATAAGCCTCAAGAGATTATTGTTGTTTCTGATAAAAATGAAAGGGGAATCGACAAGCAAGTCGAAGAATACTGTAAGCTACCTTACGTAAGGCCTTGCCACCGCTTAGACAGAAATACTAGCGGCCTTGTGATTTTTGCCAAAAATGAAATGTCAGAAAAAGCGATGCTCGCTATGATCAAAGAAAAAATGGTCAAAAAATATTATCGCGCTTTGGTATGCGGCGTGCCTCAAGCAAAAGATGCAACACTTACTGCTTATTTATTTAAAGACGCGAAAAAAAGTGTCGTTTTGATTTCCGACGAACCGAAAAAAGGCTACCAAAAAATTATTACGAAGTACCAATTGCTAAAGAAAAATCCCGATGGCACTTCCCTTCTAGAAGTAGAGCTCATTACCGGAAGAACCCATCAAATCAGGGCACACTTAGCGCACATTGGCCATCCTATCATTGGCGATGGAAAATACGGCGTAAATCAAATTAACAAACAGTTTGGAAAAAACAAACAAGAACTACAAGCCTATAAATTAGTATTTGAAGGCGCCTACGCACCACTGGAATATTTGAAAGGAAAAGAAATAAAAATATAATTTCGGGCAGCGTATTACGCTGCCCCTACATTTTATATTGAAAATTGTTCCCAAATACCTACTTGTTTTGGCTTGCATTCAAAATGCATTACCTCATCTTTTACCGGATGCTTAAATTCAAGTCTGTACGCCCAAAGCGCAATTTGCGTATTTTTCGGGCCATTCCCATACTTTTGGTCCCCGTATAATGCGTGCCCTCTGCTTGCAAATTGCACTCTGATTTGATGGTGTCTCCCCGTTTCAAGCGCAATTTTTACAAGCGACAAATCGTCCTTTTCTTCCAAAACCTCATAGCTAAGCTTGGCAAATTTCGCATTGTGCTTTTCTTTGCCGACGACTTTCGTGGTATTAAGTGCCTCGTCTTTATACAAATAATCCTCCAAAACACCATCCTCCAGGTGCCCATTCACAACCGCTAAATACGTCTTTTGAAACTCTTTTGAGCGTACACTTTCCGAAAGCCTGCTTGCGGCTTTGGAAGTCTTAGCAAACACCATAATGCCACCAACCGGTCTATCCAACCTATGAACCAAGCCTAAATACACATTCCCCGGCTTCTGGTATTTTTCTTTCAAATATTCTTTGATTAATGTAAGCATATCCTTGTTGCCCGTACTATCCGCCTGAGAAGGCACATTCACAGGCTTTTCCACCACAATAATATGATTATCCTCATAAATAATGTTCATAATACCTCTCCTCCAAAACGCAGTGCACTTCCAATTTTTGCCATAATGCGCGTTTTCGGCGACGCCCAAAATGCGCATTTTCCCAATTTTTCCCATCATGCGCATTTTCGGCGACGCCGAAAATGCATCATTTTTCTTCCCAGCGACCGTAGATTCCACACGGCAATACGAGATTGCTGTCTTTCATTGGAAGCCCAATTTCCCCACTCGTGATCTTACCTTTTTTCTTCATGGTTAGTGACAAAATGTTGGCCAAAATCGTCGGCGAAAGCCCCGTTGTATACGAATTAATTAGGAAAAACAACGGTTTCTCTGAAAGCACCTGCGTGCACAACTCTACTAATGTATAAAGGTTCTCCTCAATATTCCAAACCTCGCCATTGGCGCCTCTTCCATAAGATGGCGGGTCCATCACAATCGCGTCATACTGATTGCCACGTCTAATTTCTCTCTGCACAAATTTAATCACATCGTCCACAATAAATCTCACAGGCCTATCCTTAAGCCCGCAGCTCTCTACGTTTTCTTTTGCCCAAGCCGTCATTCCTTTAGAAGAATCCACGTGACAAACCGAAGCGCCGGCATAACTACAAGCGCAAGTCGCTCCGCCTGTATAGGCAAAAAGATTTAACACTCTGATTTCACGCCCCGCATTTTTGATTTTCTCTATCATAAAATCCCAGTTTGTGGCCTGCTCCGGAAATAATCCTGTATGCTTAAACCCCATCGGTTTTAAGTTAAACGTCAAATCTTTATACTTCACTTGCCAGCTTTGCGGCACATTCTTCAAATACTCCCACTCGCCGCCGCCAGTCTTACTCCTGTGATAATGCGCATTCGCCTTTTTCCAAAGCTCAGGCTTCGATTTATTCTTCCAAATGATTTGAGGGTCTGGCCTGATTAAGATAATATTGCCCCATCTTTCTAGTTTTTCGCCATTTGCCATATCTAGTATTTCGTAATCTTTCCAATCCTTAGAAATAATCATACTTTTGTCCTTTCTTCATATACATTAATTAGGTGATACTCTTGATTTATCTTTTGTTATTTTTGATTTTATGCATCATATTTATTACGCTGCCGAGCTCCAAAGTAGAAATGAAAGTCGTAAAACTCAAACGCTATCTAATGCCAATGCTCATTTTTTGCTTTCTCATTTTGCTCGTAATTTTTTCTAAATCGTCATTTGAAAGCGCTCACACAGGTTTTATGCTATGGGTAAATAACGTTGTGCCATCACTTTTGCCATTTTTAATTGGTATCGAGCTAATGAAAAGAACGAATTTCATGCAAATCATTGGCAAACTACTCGAAAAAATAATGCGTCCTGTGTTTAATGTTCCCGGCTGTGGTGCGTTCGCGCTAGCAATGGGAATGAGCTCCGGCTATCCTGTCGGATCTAAAATTGTAGCTAGTCTTCGCGAAGAAAAACTGTGCTCCAAAGTAGAGGCCGAAAGGTTGCTTTCCTTTACCAATACCTCTGGTCCAATTTTTATCGTTGGTGCCGTGGGGATTGGTATGTTTGGCGACGCTAAAATAGGGCTGATGCTCCTACTTACCCACTTTTTTAGTGCCCTCCTGGTCGGAGTTATTTTCCGTAATTATAAGGCAAATAGCTCTCATACGGATATTGTAGCACAAAAGCCTGAAGTTTACAATAACAACGCCTCATTTAGCCTCAGAAATTTAGGCGCAATGATGGGCGAATCGATTAAAAGTGCTATTAATACATTGCTACTCATTTGTGGGTATATTGTGTTCTTTGCAGTATTAGGAGATATCCTCCAAAACACAGGAATCATGCACTTTTTCCAAATCATGATTGAAAGATTTTTAAAGCTCTTTGACGTTCCTTTAGATGCGTCAAATGGTATTGCCAGAGGCATTTTAGAAGTAACCAGCGGCGTAAAAGCACTCTCTTCCCTTAAAAACATTAGCTATCTCAAGCTCTTATCCGTAGTTGCTTTTGTGCTTGGTTTTGGCGGATTTTCTGTTCATATGCAAACAGCAAGTATCATTGCCGATACCGATTTGTCTCTAAAGCCTTACTTATTCGCCAAATTGCTGCACGGCATTTTCGCCAGTGTCTCCGCCTATTTGCTTATGAAATACACTACATTTTTCAATTGGGACGTCGTAGAAACATTCAGCTACCATTTCACCACGCCTTACCCCGCTGCAAGCAGCAGTAATCTACTACTAATCGTAGTAACAACCCTCTGTCTCACCGGAATCGGCCTTCAACTCTTCCACACAACGAAAAAAGGATAATGCAAAATTCGCATTATCCTTTTCATGTCATTACGAAGCATTTGTCCGAATGCTCCTAACATCAATGCCCCGCATACGTGCAACATGGCACAGTGTGCTGTCGCATGACAACAATACCACATTGTGCAGCCGTGATGCCACGTGGAGCAAATTCTCGTCCACGGCGCTTAAACCGGGAATTGTGGGCGGCGTACATTCAGATTTGTAATACCATAAATCCCGCCGAATTCTAGAATCGACGGCTTTATAGCGCTCACGTGCTAGCTGACCTCGCAGTTCCTCTCCGTCAAATTGGAGAGAGTACAATTCTTTAAATACCCCACTCGTAATGAACTTTTCGTTGGGGTAACTGAGAACATCTTCGTCCGCCAACACAGCGGACGTATCCAATAAGAGTAACTTATCCTCCGGAATAACTGCAATCTGTTCCTTCAACCGCATTGTGCAAATCCTCCTTATTCAAGTCTGATTCTTTATATAAAAGTGATAAACCTCACATTCCCATTTTACATTATGTCTACTTAACAGTCAAGTATTTTTCCACAATTTGTTAAAATAATTTCCCACCTCACCAAAAGTAAGCACATTTGCTAATGCTCACCTTAACTTTCTGCCACACTATGACGACAAAAGAGTCTCTTTGATTTTTTGAGCAATTTTCTCCGAAATCCCGTCTACCTCGCATAGTTCTTCGATACTTGCCTCTTTTATCTTTTCCACACTCTTAAAATGCTTTAATAACGCCTGTTTCTTCTTCTCGCCAATGCCCTCTACTTCGTCCAATGCCGACTTACGAATATTCTTCTCCCTTAATTTTCGATGGTATTCTATCGCTGTATTGTGCACTTCGTCCTGCAAAAAGGTCACAAAATTGAATAATTGCGCTCTTCCTGCAATCGAAATTTCTCTTCCGTCAATATCCATCAAGGCCCTCGTTCTATGCTTATCGTTTTTTACCATTCCATATATCGGAATGGATAAGCCATAAAAATCATTAATCTCTTGCGCCGCCCTGATTTGCGTAATACCGCCATCCATCAAGATAAGGTCTGGCGCAGGCCCAAAAGGATTTTTCTCTAGCGTCTTATCCACCACATATTTTAATCTTCTCGTAAGTGCCTCTTTCATACAAGCCACATCGTTTTGTCCCTCAACCGTCTTAATTTTCAGTCTTCGATAGTCACTTCGCTTTGGCTTTCCATTCTCAAAAACAACCATGCCCGCAACCGTATCCGTGCCTGAAATATTCGAAATATCATAGCTCTCAATGCGCTTTGGCAATTTTTCTAAATTTAGCACTTCCATCAATTCCAGCAAAATACTCTCATTCTCCAAAGCGTCCGTTTTATTTTTAATGGCAATCGTTGCATTCTGCTCCGCCATCTCAATCAGCTTCAGCTTTTCGCCTTTCTTCGGTATCTTAAACTCGATACTCTTTCGGCCACTTGTTGCTAGTAACCACTCTCTAATTAACTCCTGCTCTGGCAATTCCTGCTTAAACATAATCTTACTCGGCACATTATCGCCCGTATAATACTGCTTGATAAACGTGGCAACCAGCTCCTCTTCAGGCTCTTCTCCCACCTCTTTTAGCAAGAAATTCTCGCCGCCAATCATTCTACTATTGCGAATGTTAAAGACTTCAATCGAAGCCCTGTCTAAGTGTTTCACAATACCAATAACATCCAAATCATTTTCCGTATAAATATCGATTTTCTGCTTTTGCATCAAATTTTGAATGCTGTTCATTTTATCGCGGAGCGTGGCCGCCTTTTCAAAATTCAAATTCTGCGAAGCCTCTTCCATCTCACTTTTAATCTGCTTTAATAGCTCCTCCGACTTGCCATCCAAAACCGCCATTACTTGCTGAATCACTTTTCGATACTCCTCTTTCGAAACATTCCCCGTGCAAATTCCCATGCACTTCTTGATGTGATAATTCAAACAAGGCGTCTCTCTCTTGCCATCTTTGAATATTTTACGGCATTGCTTCAAAGAATATATTTTATTCAAATAGTCTACCGTCTCGCGCGCCGCATAGGCATTCGTGTATGGCCCGTAATATTTCGCCCCATCATTGAACTTTTTCCTCACAATGCGAAGCGTTGGATAATCCTCATTCAGCGTAATTTTGATATACGGATACATCTTATCGTCTTTTAGCAAAACATTATACTTCGGGCGATGCAATTTAATCAGATTGCACTCTAAGATCAACGCCTCCATCTCCGAATCCACAACAATATATTCGAAATGGTCAATTTGCGAAACCATTTTCTTAATGCGCTCTGTTTTATTTGTTTTTTGAAAATATTGGCGCACACGATTTTTAAGGACAACTGCTTTACCAACGTAAAGAATATTATCCTCTTTGTCTTTCATAATATACACGCCAGGCTTTTCTGGCAGCTTCTTCAATTCTTCTGGAATATTAAACATAAAATAATCACCAAAATTATTATAACATATTTGCATACTTTTTGTAAATTCGTTAAAAATACCTTTAAACGGAGGTGTTTTTATGGCTGTTACAAAAACGTTATGTATTCAAGGAGTATCAAATATATCTTTCGACGACGCTATCCGAGTAGCATTCGCCGAAACTAGCAGAACCATCGACCATATTTTTAAATTGGAAGTAGTATCGCTATCTTGCAATATTTCTGACAATCAAATACGCGAATACATTGCAGATACAAAGATTTCATTCAAAATTGATACAGAAAGAAAGGAGCAATAGAATGAAAGCAATTGAAACGAAAGCAGATTATCAAAAATATGTTGACGAAAAAACGCCAAACTCGCCTATTTGGGGGAATTTATTCAAGGCATTTATTGTAGGCGGAGCCATTTGTTTAATGGGCCAATTCATTATGGATTACCTAACCACGGGAGTCGGCCTAGACAAAGATACTGCATCTTCTGTCACAAGTATTACACTTGTTTTTATAGGCATTTTCTTGACAGCAATTAATGTATATAACCGTATCGGTAAATTTGCAGGAGCTGGCTCCATCGTGCCAATTACAGGTTTTGCCAATTCCATTGCCTCGCCTGCCATTGAATTTAAAAGTGAAGGATTAGTCCTTGGCGTAGGCGCCAAACTGTTCCAAGTAGCAGGCCCTGTGCTAGTATACGGAATTAGCACGTCCATTGCAGTGGGACTTATATACTATCTATTAAAATAAATGGGTTTGAAAAATAATTTGACAATTATTATCATTTAGAAAGGATATGAAAATGGAAACGAAAAAATTAGGAAAACAAAGCGTCAAGCTAGTCAACCCGCCTTCCATTGCGGCGACTTACTCTATCGTTGGCCCTAAAGAAGGCGAAGGTCCGCTTGGAAAATATTTTGATGCGATTCTAGACGACGAATATTGGGGCGAATCCACTTGGGAAAAGGCCGAAACAAAAATGGTAAAAGAATGTATTGGCAATTGCATCGCTAAAGTTCAACTAAGCAATTCTGATATAGATTATCTTTTAGCTGGTGATTTAATAAATCAGTGTACTCCCTCCTGCTTTGGTAGTAGAGAGACAAGTATTCCATTCTTTGGCTTATTTGGTGCGTGCTCTACATTTACAGAAAGCCTTTCGTTAGGCTCAATGCTAATTGATGGTGGCTATGCCACGAACGTCGTATGTGCCACATCCAGCCATTTTTGCAGTGCTGAAAAGCAATTTAGATTTCCGCTAGAATTAGGAAACCAAAGGCCACCATCAGCGCAATGGACTGTAATGGGCACAGGAAGTGCTATGCTTACCAAAAACGGAGATGGCCCATATATTACTTGCCTTACGACTGGTAAAATCGTAGATATGGGCATCAAAGATGCCAACAATATGGGCGCAGCAATGGCACCAGCGGCAGTCGACACAATGTATATGCACTTTAAGGATACTGGTAGGAGTTCCAACTACTACGACTTAATCTTAACGGGAGATTTAGGATATATCGGAAAAGAAATCACTACAGAACTAATGGAAACGCGTGGCTATAACATCAAAAATAACTACAATGACTGCGGCGTATTAATTTTCGATAAAGAAAAACAAGATACGCATTCCGGCGGAAGTGGCTGCGGTTGCTGCGCTTCCACATTCTGCGGATATATCTTCAATCAAATGCAAGCAAAAAAATTAAAGCGCGTATTATTAATTGCCACAGGTGCGCTAATGAGCCCAACCACAGCACAGCAAAAAGAATCAATCTGTGGGATTGCGCATGCTGTATCAATTGAATCAAATTTGTAGGGGAAGGAATGATATTTTCAATATGGATATTATGAAATATGTTTGGTGTTTTGTCATTGGCGGCGCCATCTGCGTCGTCGGACAAATCTTAATCGATAAAACAAAATTGACTTCTGCCAGAATTCTGGTACTTTTTGTCACAGTAGGAGTCATTCTAACAGGCTTAGGCTTATACCAGCCACTAGTCGACTTAGCGGGAAGTGGCGCAACCGTTCCACTAACAGGCTTTGGCTACTCCCTTGGAAAAGGAGTAATGAAAGAAGTAGACGAAGTAGGACTACTTGGCGTATTCACAGGTGGCATCAAAGCCACCGCCGGAGGCGTAGCCGCAGCCATCCTCTTTGGCTTTCTAGCCGCCTTAATTGCCAAACCCAAAATGAAAAAGCAATGAAACATTTAGCATCCAAAGGGGACGGAGGAAAATGGATAAAATCTTATCCATTTTCCTCCGTCCCCCTTGGATATGTCTTATCTTAGTTCTACGCTTACTTTTACGTAATTGGCACTTTCAATTGTTACATACTCAACTAGCATTGTTCCAAAAAAGAAACGGTTAGCTGCCTTAATATCTTCATAGATAAGTGCATTTTTTCCTGTAATGTACTGATGCAAAAACATATCATAGTCTTCTTTATTCTCAAATTTCAATTCAATATCGCTATAAATATTGTTATAAAATTTATCTCTAAAGTATTGTGATACTGCGTCTTTATCATATTCCTCAAATAAACTATGATGCAATCGATAATAATTCAAACTTTTATCTGTGCAATTTGGATAAGAGAATTCTTTGGCGTTCTGATACTCCGATACCATTTTAATTCCTTTTTCAATCACATGATTTTGAAATAATTCGTCATCATCAACTAGAAAGAAATTATAATTGATTTCATTATCCTGTTCACCAGCAAATACTGGGTCTCCCCATGTAACATCAACCCAATAATACTTTCCAAATAATTTTACTAAATTCCATCCATGGTTTTCATTATTTTTAGTATATCCCACTACATATGTGCATTCTATGTTTTTAAGCTTACACAGATATTGAAAAGCCCTTGAATAGCCAGCACATACAGAAGTGTGCTCAAGAAAGACGCTTCTTATATCTTGTGAATTTCTTACATCACCATAGTCGGTATGATTCACAATCCAATCATAGAAAAATTTCAACTCGTCATAATCATTCTCAATTTTTGCCTCATTCATTTCTTCAAAAATCTGATTGGTTACAACATTGATATTTTCTAATACGTCTTTCACATTGTAAGGTACTTCATAATTAATTTCTACAACATAATTATTATTTAATGTTTTATAGGTGTATTGATCAATCCAAAAGAATTCAGGATAATCCATACTAAGCGCATAAGAAGCAACCCTTACATCCTCACGATTAGCCTTGTTTAATTTAATAGAAGATTGGTATTTCATACACTCTCTTTCCAACAAATCATATATCTTCTTTTGTGTTTCATTTAATTGCTCATAGTAATACCTCGCATTACTTTCAGCAACATCACTATGAGGAAAATCTATCATATCTTTAAATTCATATGGCTCGTCATATTGTGATTTTTCATAATGATTGCCATCATGAAAAATCATATAAGCAACGGCAATAACGCATAATAAGATAATAATGTTACTAAGTGCAACTTTTTTCAATGAATCCACTCCTCTCGTCTACTTCTATTATCCAAGGGGGACGGAGGAAAATGGATAAAACCTTATCCATTTTCCTCCGTCCCCCTTGGATTCCCCTTTGGACAATGTTATCTCTTAATCTTATTCGTCGTTGTCTTGTTAAACTCGGTCTCCCTTACTTCCACTTCAGAAATTTTCTTATAAGTTGGCAAGTCTTTGGTGATTTTAGAAATGTCTAATTTTAGTGCTTCCTCTATATCCGTAATTCCCAACTCTTTGATTTTGTCTTTATTCGGAAATACTTCTGCGCACAATCCTACTTCTTGCCCAATGTCATTCTTAATGCCCTTTACTACTACTTCCGTGACATACGGAATGCCCAAAATATAATTTTCTATCTCTTCTGGATAAACATTCTTTCCGTTATCTAATACAATAATATTTTTCTTTCGACCATTGATAATCAATTGATGCTTCTCATTAAATCTACCATAGTCCTCCGTATTAAACCATCCGTCTTTTAGTACTCTCTCCGTGCGCTCTTTATCCTTATAATAGCCCGACATAACGACATCACCCTTGACACAAATCTCTCCGTCTCCGTCTGGCGTAACATTTTCAAATTTGATTTCGCAGCAAGGTAATACGATGCCGACGGTCATAGGGTCGTTTAAAGTTTCTGTATTGACACTGACAAGCGGCGAGCACTCTGTAATGCCATACCCATTCGTCAGCATAATGCCTATCGAATCAAAGAAGTCGCCAAGCTCTGCTCTTAATGGCGCTCCGCCAACAACTATTTTTCTTAAGTTTCCGCCAAACGCTTCGTGAATGGATTTGAAGAATACTTTTCTTTTATCGATTCCTATTTTTCTTAACAAGTTACTTAGAACAATTAGGAATTTCAATCCTTTTTCTTTCCCCGTCTTCTTAGCATTGTTCCAAATATTTTTATAGAACACTTCTGCAAACGCAGGCACCAAAAAGATATAGTCTGGCTTGTAAAGTTGCAAATTCTTTAGTACATTTTTCAAACTGTCATTAATACAGATTGTTACGTGTTTATGAAGTGCAACTAGCAAGCCACATACCGCTTCATAAGTATGATGGTACGGAAGAACCGATAAACATTTTGTATATACCGTTGTTACTCTTAAAGCATAATATACACTGCTTACCAAGTTGTGCTCTGTAAGCATAACTCCTTTTGGCCTATCCGTTGTACCAGACGTGTACACTAATAATTTTAATTGATAGGTATCGGCATCAGTATGTTTGATATCAGAAAAAGTTTTATTTCCTTTTTCGTATTCGATTTTACCTTTCTCTAAAAAATTCTTGTAAGATAAAACATTGCCCTCGTCTTTTTCATTTTGAAAGCCGATAAAATATTTGACATTAGGAGCTTTTTCTTTTATCTTTTCAATATATTCCGCATATTTACCAGAATAAAATAGCACTTCACTATCACTACTATTTAGCACATTAATAATCTCGTCACACGTAAGCTCTTTATCTATCGGAACGATAACGCCATTACTTTGAAGTACTGTTAGATAAACTGTTATCCAATCAAAACTATTCTCTCCTATCACTGCAACATGCTTATCTGTCATTTCGATTGTTGATAGTGCCGTTCCCAAATGATTGGTCATATTCAAAAACTCTTTGTACGTTATACCCACTACTTCATTTTTGGCATTCTTAAATTCAAATGCGTGCTTGTCACCATCTTCTTTCACTGCTATCTCTAAGATTTCTTTGATGGTGTTTATTTTTGTGACCTCATTGTACTTTATTTCTTGATTTTTCATACGCACCTCTCCTTTGCCTAGATTATATCGTTTTCTATGATCATAGTCAAATTTTTGACCCAAGTGTATAAACCATAATTTTCAAGGCAAAATATATTCTAAGGAGAATTGATATGAAAAACATTTTTAAATTTACACCACCAAATCCTACGAATGTATTTAAGATAAAAAGGCCAAAACTACAAAGAGAGGATTTGTTTGACAAATCTGCAAACATCACAAAATCATTAGAAGATAATTTAAAAAGGATGCAATACTTTTTGCATTACCCTGATAATAGTGATGTGAAAATAAGAACTTTCGATACGAGAATTGATAATGAAAACTATCCCTCTGCATTGATTTTCTACGATGGACTTGTGGATAGTGATCTTATTAATAACTATATTTTAAGGCAACTAATGAAGAATACAGAAAATACTTCCGGTAGCGACTTAAAGGAATGCATCTTAGATAACGTGCTCGCGCAAAACCAGGTAGAAACAGAAGAAGTTTTTGATAAAACTATTGATAAAACCTTGATTGGAAATTGTGTACTTTTTATCGATACATTGGATGTTGCTTTTATTTGTGATACCAAAAAACTTCCTGTTCGTTCTATCAGTAAATCAGAAAACGAAATGTCTACCAGAGGCCCTTGTGAATCTTTTGTAGAAAGTCTTAGGCAAAACACTGGATTAGTCAGGAAATACGTAAAGGATGAAAATTTAATTTTTGAAGACATTCCTATCGGAAGAAATGCACAAACCGCTTGTAGTATCGCTTATATTTCTAACATTGCAAACGACTCTATCGTTGGCGAAGTCAAAAGAAGAATTTCTAGTATTGACGTGGATTATATTTTAGATGTAGGTCAACTAGAACAACTAATTGAGGATAAAACGTATATGACTTCTCCACTCATTCTTTCCACAGAAAGGCCAGACAAAGTGGCGGAACATCTTTTCGAAGGAAGAGTCGCTATTCTACTTGCGGGAAGCCCCAATGCTTTGATTGTCCCGGCCGTCCTTGTGGATTTTATGCATACGGCAGAAGATGCGTATACGAGATTTCCGTATTCGATATTGCTTCGATTTTTTAGATTTCCGGCGGCGCTCATTTCTGTGTTGCTCCCTGGAATCTATATTGCCATTGTTACATTTCACCAAGAAATGCTGCCGACAGATTTACTTTTCTCTATCGCAGCAACAAGAGAAAAAGTCCCCTTCCCGCTTCTGGTGGAACTCCTAATTATGGAGATGGCTTTTGAAATTATTAGAGAAGCAAGTCTTCGAACCCCTACGCCAATGGGTCCTACGCTTGGCATTGTTGGCACACTGATTTTAGGCCAAGCCATTGTTAGTGCAAATGTGGTAAGCCCTATACTCGTAATTATCGTGGCGTTAACAGGCATTAGTTCCTTTGCTGTTGCTAACTTTTCGCTTAACCTTACGTTTCGTATTTTGCGATTTGTTTATATTTTCTTGGGAGCCATCGCGGGATTCTTCGGAATCTCCATAGGGCTGCTAGTTCACGCCTGTGTACTATCCACAGCTACTTCATTTGGCGTACCATATCTAAGTCCGTATATGCCACTTAGCTCGTCATTCTTTAGTACAGATTTATCAAACGTACCAATCTGGAAACAAGAAGAACGCCCTACTTTCTTAAAACCAAAAAAAGAAAGAAGACAGCCAAGGATTGCAAGAAAGTGGGTAATAAATCGTCGTCAGTCGTAGCGGAGCACAGCGTGCTCCATACACTATACAAAATAATTTTAAAAATTTTTTCAAAATAGTTGAGGTAATTTCAAGGCAAACGAGTGAGCCAACCGGAGGCGTACGATGGTACGTTGAGGATTGGCGATGCGAAGTTTAACACAGAAATTACCCAAATATTTTGAAAAGAGGAGGAAATTTATGGGAAGAGAACACTTAAGCACCTGGGAAGTCGTCTGCACCCTATCTTTAATTACATTAACGCCTGTGCTCATTTCATTTCCACAATACTCTTCTCGAGAATTTGGAAATGCGGCCGTACTGCACTCGGTATATTTAGCAATTGTCGTATTTATTTTTTACCTTATCATTCTAAAATTATATGAACCCTTTGCCGGAAAAGATATTATGGACATCGCCGAAATCGTTGGAGGAAAGCCGCTAAAAATTATCATGAGTATCGCCGTTATTTTATATACATTTGCAATGATGATATTTACCATGCAAGAATTTGGCGAAGATATCAAGGATGTAATGTTTAATCATTCCACCAACGCGGAAATCAATATTTTATTTACCATTGGAATGGCTTTTTTGGGCTACTTTGGAATACGAGGTGTCTTTCGATTAGGCACCTATCTATTCCCTGCCATTGTCATTGGATTTGGATTAATGTTCTACTCCTTATCTTCCAAAATAGACTTTATTAATTTAACGCCCGTGCTTGGCACAGGCGCAAGCACCGTATTCTTAAAAGGACTAACACAAGTAGGAATTTACAATTCCCTTTCCATTATGTTAGTCATTGCGCCACTTGCAAAGCACTTTAAAAAAGCAACACTCTTTTCTGTGCTTAGTACATCGCTTGTGATTATTTTAAGTTTATTTTTATTAGCCACCATTATCCCTTATCCATCATTAAACCAAAAGAATTTTGCCATCTTCGAACTCACGAGATACATTGGCTTTGGCAGATTTTTTCAAAGGCTGGATGCCGTATTTACTTTCTTCTGGATTATGACGTGCTTTGTATTTTTAGGAGTTTTGCTCATTGTGAATTTCATTATGCTGAAAAAAGCGTTTAATTTGAAGTACCCAGGAAGACTCATTCCCTGTGTATCACTCATTATTTTTACTTCATGCAATCTCGTTCCAAGTAATGCAGTCTCTAGCATTGCGCGAGATTTTATGTATGTATCACTTTCGCCATATTCATTATTTTTATATCCTTTAATTTTGCTCCTACTTGCAAGATTAAAAGTATCAGGGAGGAAAAAACAAGATGGCTAAAATAGTTCGTACCCTAATTATTGCTTGTTGCCTTATCTATTTGCTTGCTGGATGCTATGATCCAAGAGAGCTAGACGACTTGGCATACGTCATTGCCATCGGAATCGATAAAGGCGACGAGAAAGATTTAAAAGTAACGTTTCAAATTGCCATACCCGTCAATATTTCTGGCGAGGGCAGTTCCACGGGACAAGAAACATCTACGCTCCTTACGGTTGACTCCAATTCCGTGTATGGAGCTGTATCTCAGGCAAATACGGAAATCAGTAAAGAAATTAATTTATCCCAAAACAAAATGATTGTTTTTTCAGAGGAACTTGCGAAAGAAGGTTTGGAAGGATATATCAATCCCTTTGTAACTAACAAAGAAATCAGGCCAAGGACATCGATTGTAATTTGTAAGTCTACTGCCAAAGAATTTCTTACTACCATCACGCCCATCCTAGAGCCAAATCCGGCGAGATATCTAGACTTAATGCTATCTTCACACTCGTATAGTGGCTTTAATGTAGGCACAGAATTAGTCGACTTTTATTGGAATGTGCAATCAAAATATACTCAGCCGATTGCCATACTTGCCAAACCAAAAGAAAATAGCAAAAAACAAGATAGCTCTTCTGGGAATAGCGGTGGTGGCGGCGGTGGCCCTGCCGACGCTGAAGAAAGCACAGTAGCCGAGAACTCCACTCCTGTCTTCATTGGTATTGCTGCATTTTCTGGAACGACAATGGTAGGAGAACTCCTCGACGAGGAAGTCATTCCCCATCTGATTCTAACGAATACGCTATCTCCTGCCAACTTTGAAGTGCCAGACATTAACGACGAAACCAAAACAACCACCGTCACCATTTCGCAAAAGAAAAGGCCACAAATCGAACTAACATTAGAAAACGATATTCCCAAAATAAAGATTGTCTCCAATGTTTACGCCCAACTTTTGACAACAGGCACTCCTGCCAACTTCTTTGAAGCCGAAACAAGGTATAAGCTCGCCAAAGAAATTGAAGAGAAATTAAAAACATTAATTAACGACTATCTGGAAAAAACAAAAGAATTCAAAACAGATATCACTGGCTTTGGAAAATTGTTAAAACCACAATACTGGACTATCGAAGAATTAGAAAAAATAGACTGGCACGAAATATATCCCAATGCCGAATTTGATATCACAGTCAATGTAAATCTGGATGCTTCTCAAATTGTCTCTTACACAGAAGAAACAGAAGCAAAATAAGGAGGAAGATAAATGCATACCATTACGCTTATTATGAGTATTTTATCCGCCATCTACGCCTTACCATATGGTATATGGGAACTAAAAGACGGCAACAAAATAGGCGGCATCACTTGCATCGTGATTGCCGCCCTCTGTGTCGCCCTCGCTATTTCAAACTTCTGGATAGAGTAATCAGGATTGCATATTGTAGGGTGCGGGCAGCGTTATTTACGCTGCCCCTACATTTTGTCTCCGGCTATGCAATGCTAAAATCAATTCTTCTTAAAAATCGATCACTGCTGATGGCTTTTACCGTTACTTTATCGCCAATTTTATAGCTTTTCTTGCCGTGCTTTCCTGTAAGCACTACATTTATTTCGTCAAAATAATAATAGTCGTCTTGCATATTTTCCACGTGCACTAATCCTTCAATCGTATTTGGTAATTCTACAAAAAATCCAAAGGCAGTCACACTTGAAATAATACCCTCAAATTCTTCTCCTATGTGCTCTTCCATATACTCACACATTTTTATCTTCTCTAAGTCTCTTTCTGCTTCTTCGGCATCTCGCTCTCTATCTGAAGAACTTTCGGCGTACCTTGCAGCAAGTCTTTTGTACTTTTCCTTTTTCTTCTCACTTAAATTTTTCGCTAAATAATCTGATATTACTCTATGAATAAACAAATCCGGATATCTTCTAATCGGCGACGTGAAGTGACAATAGTTTTTCAGTGCTAATCCAAAATGCCCTAAATTCTCATTGCTGTATTTTGCGAGTCTCATACTTCTCAAAAGCATCGTGGAAACAATCTTCTCCTCTTCTTTTCCCTGATATGCCTTCATTACTTGTTGGATATCACTAGGCGAAACCTTTTCCGGAAGCACTACTTCACAATTCATATTGTTCAAAAATACTTTTAACTTTTGCACTTTATCTTCGTCAGGATTTTCGTGCACACGATAGATAAAAGGAATTTCTTTCTCAAAGAAAAACTCTGCAATGCATTCATTCGCAAGAACCATAAATTGCTCAATGATTCTATTGGCAATTGTGACTTCGCGCTCACCAATGCTTACTACTTTATCATTTTCGTCCAAAACAATTTTGGTCTCTGGAATGTCAAAATCAATGGCACCCTTGCTCTCTCTTTTGCGAATTAAAATAGTCGCTAGCTCTTTCATTCGTTTAAGTGTCTCTACGTGTGGCTCATAACCAGCAGGCACTTCGCCATTTTCGATCACTTGATATACTTTATTGTACGTCATTTGTATTTGCGAACAAATCACACTCTTATATATTTTCTTCTCTAAAACATTTCCTTCTTTATCCAATTTGATATCAATCGATAACGCATAGCGGTCCTCCCTCGGATTCAAACTGCAAATGCCGTTCGAAAGCTCTTTCGGAAGCATTGGAATGACAGCGTCAATTAGGTATACGCTTGTCCCACGCTTGATTGCTTCATTATCGAGCGGCGTTCCCTCTCTGACATATGTGCTAACGTCAGCAATATGCACGCCAAGCAAATAATTCTCTCCAATTTTTTCTAGTGACACAGCGTCATCGATATCTTTGGTATCGTCGCCATCAATTGTAAAAATTTCTTTTTCTCTTAAGTCCACTCTTCCCTCTAGTTCGTGAATGACTTGTGGGATTTGTGATGCCTCTTTTTGTACAGGCTTTGGGAATTTTGGCTTATAATCGTATGCCCTTAGAATCGAAAGCAGGTCCACATTCGTATCGTCTGTTTTTCCTAGAATTTCTATGACTTTTCCCTCTGCTTTCTTCTGCTCGTCCGGGTACTTCGTAATCTCAACAACCACTCTATCATTTGACTTTGCCTTATTTCTATTATTTTTGGGAATATAGATATCTTCTAATACTTTCCTATCGTCTGGTAGTACAAAACCAAAATTTTTCGACTTTTTATACGTTCCCACAATGACTTTCACATTACGCTTCAAAATATCGATAATCTTACCCTCAGCGCGTCTGTCACCCTCTTTAGCTTTTGTAATTCTCACCGAAACCGTATCGCCATTCATAGCACTTTTCGTATATTCTGCAGCAATAAAAATATCGTCTTCTTCGTTTTCAAGCTCCACAAAACCAAAGCCTCTTTCGTTTGCAACAAAAGTGCCAATCAATAAATCTCTATATATTTTTTCTTTTTTCGTTTGTTTCGCCATTTTATCTCCTTTTATCAAATTTATTGCGGGCAGCGTAATACGCTGCCCCTACAACGCAAAAACAAAAAGCTTGATTAAGTTACAAATACCTAATCAAGCTTCATATGTCATTATTATTTAACATTCACAAGCATTATTGTAGACGATGCAATCGTAAGAATAACAAATGCAGCCCCAACATATGCTGTAAGTCTAGCAAGCTTTTTATCTCTGCTCATACCCATACTATTGTTTTCCGTAGCACCAGTAACAATACTGCCATCCTCGTTATTTGATTGTAACAAAACTAATAACATAACAATAACTGCTGAAATTATTTGTAATATTGCTAATATTCTTTCTAAAATTATCATTTTCTATTCCTCCCTATAAATGAACAATAGTATATTATCATATTATTTCCGTCTTGACAATAGAAAAAATCAATTTTTATTGAATATTCCCCAATTTTATGGTATATTTTTGTTTTGTAAGGAGGCTTATATATGAAATTAAACGTTGTATTAGTTGAGCCAGAAATACCGCAAAATACAGGAAATATTGCCAGAACTTGCGCAGCCACTGGTGGAAAACTCCACTTGGTGCACCCACTTGCTTTTAGTATTTCTGAAAAACAAGTAAAAAGAGCTGGGCTTGACTATTGGGATAAATTAGAAATTGAAGAACACGATTCTTTTCAGGATTTTTTAGAAAAATATCCGCCAGAAACAAATAATATGTTCTTTTTGACTACCAAAGGACAAAAATGTTATTCTGATGTTGATTATTCTGAAATGGACGAAGTATTCCTTCTTTTTGGTAAAGAGACAAAAGGTCTTCCAGAAGATATTCTTTTAAAATACATTGATAAAGCCGTGAGAGTGCCTATGAGGCCTACTCTTCGTTCTCTTAATCTCTCTAATTCTGTGGCCATTGTCGTGTACGAGGTACTTCGTCAACACAACTTTGAAAACTTAGAAGAAACTAGTCAGTATTTCTTAAATTAAATATTACCCCGTCATAAACTAGCTATGACGGGGATATTTTTACTCTAAATTGATATTCTTTACCATAACATCCGAATATGTTTTCAAATTATTTCTTAACTCTTCAATATTGTTATTCGCATCCTTCACGATGTTAGCAAATCCATCAAATAAAGACAGGGCAAGGGCCTCTCTTACTGGTGCATTAATCTTTTCGTTTTTCGAATTTTTCTCTATTGCACTAGCAATCGTCGAAACAATTCGTTCTCTAAAATCATTGAATTGCTTCATTTCCCCACAATGAAATAACACCTGCAAAGACTCTCCTTCTTCACTAGCAAGCTTTACAATTTCCTCTGAAAGCGTGTGAAATATCGTCTCATAATTTTCTTTAATGGAAGACTCCGTAATCGCTTTTAAAACATTCTCCATTCTATCTTCAATCTTTTTTAAAATATCATTCAAAATTTGGTTTTTCGTCTTAAAATATCGGTAAATATTTCCCGTGCTAATTCCTACATCACTTGCAATATCATTCATAGAGGTATGCTCAAATCCACGTTTATGGAAATGTCTCTTGCTAACTTCTATGATTTTTTGCTTAATATCGTCCTTTAAAATCTGCATATTCTCCACACCCTAACTTATCATGATAAATTAATTATATATTATGTAGTTTTATTTTGTCAATAGTGAATTGTGATTTATTAATGCAAAAAGCTACTGAATTATCAGTAGCTTTTTGTAAAATTACTTTTTGTGTTTAATGTACTCAAAATAGCGCGACGTGTCAATATTCCCGTCGTTATCCCTTAGCGCTCGAAACCTAACGTCCGCATGAATTTGATAGTCGTCCAGGAGCTTATTAAGAAGCACGCCGTCATACCCAGCCATGATGTTTGGTGCATATACAAAGAACAAATCATAGCCCTCGGGAAGTTTGAAAAGCTCATTTAAGCATTCGTTGTAAATCAAATCGCTTATCGTATTGACAGCATACAAGGTGCAAAGTTTGTCAAACGCCAGACGTTCCAGCGTTTCCCTGTCTACACCGAACCTATCCGCCAGCACCGAAATAATGTCTGCCATCGGCGAGAACGGATACATCGAAGCAAAAATCTCGTCAAGTCTATCATAGACGTTAATTACCGGTTCCTCAAGGCTACACGGCAAAATCAAGTCAAGATCCGTCGAAAAATGATTGGCCTCGTCCAGTTCGTCATAGTCCGCCATTCTCTCGAGAAGTAACACAAAATCGGAATCGTAGCGCATTTCTCCATCAATGAAAGCTAAATACGCTTCCTTCAAGATAAGCCTTTCATATGATGGAAAGGCATCACACAATGCATCAAGCACTTCTTCAAAAGAATAAACGCACTCATACACTTCCGTCCAGAAAAAATTAAGAACCTTGTCAAACGCCTCACGATTTCTGCCTGGTAAATCAGAAGATAACCGTCCAGCTTCCTTGATAAATTCCAGCTTATCCGCACTGGATTCCATCATGAAGTCATAAAGGTTATCCTGCAGTTTCTCTTGCAACACCGCTTTTTCCTCTAGGAAATCACCAAACCGTTCACTCCCTGCCGAAGAATTCCTCGACTCACTCTTAAAGCTCTTGAAAAGCGAACTCCGAGACATGGTTTCGTACCTCCTCCTTTAATTGTAGGTGGTCGATATAGTAATGTTTAGAAACGCACTTATTATACAACAAATTAGGATATTTTGTCAACATGCAATGTGTGGCGCTCCACACGATTCATTGATATGCCATCAAACGTGTTGCGGGCAGCGTTATACGCTGCCCCTACAGATTAATTCTTTATAATTAATGATTCGCCCGTCATTTCTGCCGGTTTTTCTTCTCCCATGATATCTAACATCGTAGGCGCTAAGTCGGCAAGCTTACCCTCTTTTAGCTCTACTTTTCCCTCTAGCCCTGCAATAATTAGCGGTACAGGGAATGTCGTATGCGCCGTATGAGGCTCGCCAGTCGTGTAGTCTATCATTTGCTCTGAATTTCCGTGATCTGCCGTAATCAAAATCACGCCATCTTGTCTTAATACTTCGTCTACAATTTTTCCAATGCACTCGTCGACAGTTTCTACAGCCTTGATTGCCGCTTCTAGTACGCCCGTATGGCCAACCATATCCGAATTTGCAAAGTTTAAAATAATCACGTCGTCTGTCCTCTTACGAATGACATCAACAACTTTATCTGTCACTTCATACGCGCTCATTTCTGGCTGCAAATCATAAGTAGCAACCTTTGGTGAATTAACAAGAATTCTATCTTCTCCCTCGTATTTTACTTCATTTCCACCATTGAAGAAAAACGTTACGTGCGCATATTTTTCTGTCTCCGCAATTCTTAATTGCGTATATCCTAATTTACTAATATATTCACCAAAAGTATTTTCGATTTTTTCCGGTTTAAAAGCAACTTCCACGTTCGGCATCGTCTCGTCGTATTGAGTCATACAAACGTAATTCACATACAAAAACTTCTTCTCAAAACCATCAAAATTCTTATCCACAAATACTCTTGTAATTTCTCTTGCTCTATCAGGCCTGAAATTAAAGAAAATAATCGAATCGTTTTGTTTGATAGTAGCCACAGGTTTTCCATTTTCAAGGATCACCGTTGGCTTCACAAATTCGTCAAATTCTTCTCTTTGGTAAGCCCCCTCAATGGCGTCTATTGCTGAATTGGCTGTTAAGCCCTCGCCTTTTGCCAAAGCGTTATAGGCAAGCTCAACTCTCTCCCATCTCTTATCTCTATCCATTGCATAATATCTGCCCATAATCGAAGCAATTTTGCCTACGCCAAGCTCTTTCATTTTCTCTTCCAATTCTGTAATATAGCCCTCACCAGAAGCCGGAGGCGTATCCCTGCCATCTAAGAAGCAGTGAACATATACATTTTTAAAATCCTCTCGTTTGCATAATTCTAACAAAGCATACAAATGAGAATTATGGCTATGTACTCCGCCGTCTGAAAGCAAGCCATATAAATGCAAATCGCTATTTTGCTTTTTGCAATATTTGATAGCATCTAGAAATTCTTTTTTCTCGAAGAAATCGCCATCTTCAATTGACTTCGTGATTCTTGTCAATTCTTGATAAACAATTCTTCCTGCTCCGATATTGGTATGACCAACTTCCGAATTTCCCATCTGTCCGTCAGGAAGCCCTACATCTAAACCGCTAGTTTTTATTTTTGTATTAGGATACTGCTTCATAATGGCGTCTAAATTAGGTGTTTTGGCAAGTTTTACAGCATTTCCTTCTTCTCTTTCATTAATTCCCCAGCCGTCTATAATAGCTAGCATAACGAGTCTTTTATTCATATATTTTCATTCCTTTCAAAATTTACAATCTCGGCAAAATCTTCTGGTTTCAAGCTTGCGCCACCAACTAATCCGCCGTCGATGTCTGACATACTAAATAACTCTTTCGCATTCGTAGGTTTTACACTTCCACCATATTGAATAATAATGGCATCTGCCACTTCGTCGCCATAAAGCGAGCGAATTTCTTCTCTAATCCATTTGCAAGCCTCATTCGCATCCTCTGCAGAAGCCGTCTTTCCTGTGCCAATCGCCCAAATTGGCTCATACGCAATAACTACTTTTTTCGCTTGCTCCGCTGTTAAGCCATCAAAGTCCATCACGATTTGTGTGCAAATTTTGTATTTCGCAATTCCTTTTTCTCTTTCCAATAAGGATTCCCCTACACAAAGAATGGGAACAATATCGTGCGCAAAAGCCGCCTTGATTTTTAAATTAATAAAATCGTCTGTCTCGTGGTGGTATTGTCTTCTTTCTGAGTGGCCGATAATCGAATACTTAATCCCAATATCCTGAAGCATCTTACAAGAAACATCTCCGGTAAGCGCCCCTGCTTCCTCGTGATTCAAATTTTGTGTTCCAATCTTAATATTCGTTCCCGCCGTGCTTTCAAGAGCCGCAGCCACATCAATATATGGCACACAAATAATCACTTCGTTTGGTGTATCTTTTACTAATTCCGTAAATTTCTCAAAAAATTCCTTTGTCTCTGCAGGATTATGGTACATCTTCCAATTCCCTGCAATCACCTTTCGTCTCATAATGCTCCCCTCTTTCTTGGCTGAAACATTTAGGGACACCCCTATTTGTTTCAGACCCGCGGGCAGCGTATTACGCTGCCCCTACAATCTTATTTATTCATTAGACAAGCAATCCCTGGCAATGTCTTTCCTTCCAAAAACTCTAGCGAGGCGCCACCGCCCGTAGAAATATGCGTCATTTTATCAGCAAAGCCGCCTTTTTCTACAGCTGCCGCACTATCGCCGCCACCAATAATCGTGATAGCGTCCTCATTTTCTGCAAGTGCTTTGGCAATCGCATTGGTTCCATTGGCAAATTTATCTAATTCAAAAAAGCCAACTGGTCCGTTCCAAATAATCGTCTTGTATTCCTTGATAGCTTCTGTAAATAACTGAATCGACTCTGGCCCAATATCTAGTCCCTCTAATCCATCAGGAATGTCATTAGATGGATGTACCGAAACCTCGGCATCTTCCGCTGGGCTAGCTGCACAAAGCGTATCTACTGGGAAATATAATTTAACATTCTTCTCTTTGGCCTTTTCTAAAATGGCATTCGCTAAGTCTAATTTGTCTAATTCACAAATAGAATTACCTACATTTCCGCCTTGCGCTTTCGCAAACGTATAAGTCATTCCGCCACCAATCATTAATCCATCTACTTTATCTAATAAATTCTCAATCACACCAATTTTTGTAGAAACCTTTGCTCCGCCTAAAATAGCTAAAAATGGTCTCTTTGGCTCATTTAGTGCCTCTCCCATAATGCCAATTTCTTTTTGAATTAAATAACCGCAAACCGCTGGCAAATAGTCTGCTACGCCGGCCGTAGAAGCGTGGGCTCTATGTGCTGTGCCAAAAGCGTCATTCACATAAACTTCTGCAAGAGAAGCAAGCTCTTTAGCAAATGTTGGGTCATTTTCTTCTTCCTCTGGATGTAGACGAACATTTTCAAGAAGCATTACATCGCCATCCTGCAAAGCGTCTGCTTTTGCATGTGCATCCTCTCCAATCACATCTGAGGCAAATGGAACCTCTCTTCCTAATAATTCAGAAAGTCTCTTGGCAACAGGTGCAAGCGTTTGTTTATTTTTCGTTTTCCCAATATGAGAGCACAAAATCACTCTAGCGCCATGTTCCATTAAATACTGAATCGTCGGCAAAGCCTCTCTAATTCTTCTATCGTCTGTAATTTGTGTTTTTGTCTCCACATCAAGAGGTACATTAAAATCACATCTTACCAAAACTCTCTTTCCTTTTACTTCAATATCTTCAATCGTCTTTTTATTTAGCATAATATCCTCCTTATTTTCTACTTTATTAACATTAAAATTTTATATCAATTGCAAACTTTTTGCAATAAGAAAACGTGATTTTCTAGCAATTCTGCTAAAGTTAGCATTTCCAAATTTTCCTATTTTATTTCACAAAATCCAACAAACTTACTTAGATAAGTCAGCAAAAAACCTTCCAGCAAAATGCCAGAAGGTTTTTTTTGTGTTAGTCCTCTACAAACTTATTCAGTTTAAAAATCTTTTTCTCGACGTCGGCAATTAAGCTTTTGACATCAATGCCAGAGACAGTTTTCCAACTGCCTTTCATGGAAAATACATACTGATCATTCCTCTTCACATAGCTAATGAGCGCCTGATTAGAAGAATATCTCCAGTCACCATTTCGGTAGAGATGGTACGCATTTCCCTCTTCTAAAACAGCGTATTCCTGCATCTCGCCATTAATGAGCAGAACTTTGTTCAGCACCCTTTTCTCTTCTCCGATTGTCTCATAGTGCGAAACCAAAATCCTGTTGCTTGCATAGATGTCCTTATATGAAAAATGCAAAAGATTCAGCATCGTATTACAGACATCATACGCCAGAAGCGAATTGTCAAGGCTCAGCAGGTAGTTCTCGACTTCCTCGAAATTACGATAATATAAATCGTCATTTCGACTATTAGGATTAGAGATTTTTACTTCCAGGGTATGCGTGTTGTCGATCCTCAAGGTGCGATAGTAGTCGTATTTAGCATACGTGCAAACAAGCTGCTTTTGACCACAAACCATATCTTTGCCAGCAAGCTGCACAACGGAACGAGAGCGAGTCGGCAAATCATAGCGATACCTCTCGTCCTCACTTGTCAGCCAAATTTGATCATACGATTCGCGGCTATGCGTAATTAGCGCAATTTCAAATTCTCTGCCATTCATGGTCTCACGACATTGAAACGACCGCTCCGCCACATTATACTTGCTAAGCATAACGGGAAGCTGCACACCAATCTGAGCCAGAATAGAAGCAAAGTCTGCCAGCTTCCATTCCTTGTTGCACCAGTACAGCCAGTCCGAAATAAACTCCTCGATTTCCTCATTTTCGCAAATAATTCTGTCCTTAAACGGCTCCGACCCTTTCCGGCGACTAAAAAGATTGACGGGTTTCATAAACGTACCTCCTTTAGTAATTACTAACGTGAAGTAAACCAACGTTTCTCGCAATGCGTGTTTATTCTACCACACTTTAAAATAATCTGCAAGCCCCTAATGCGTAAATCCAAAATAGCAAATCGTAAGATTTGTGGGACGGGACCCAAATCGAAAAAAGTTGTTAATGAGTAAATGAGCGTAAAAAGCCCGCGCTTGCAAGGGCTTAGCGAATGCGAATGATACTTTTTTCGAAACAAGGAGGAGCAGCGATTTGGCGTTCGCTCCATTTTTGACAAAAAAATGGAGCAAGCCAAACAAGCTTGCTCCGACATGGTGCCCAAGGTGGGACTTGAACCCACACGGTTTCCCGCACGATTTTGAGTCGTGTGCGTCTGCCATTCCGCCACTCAGGCACGTTACTTGAATATTATAACATCAACCATTCCATTATGCAAGTAAAAATTAAACTTTTCACGAAATTGTGACTACTAAGTGCCATCATAAAATGGTAGGGGCAGCGTATTACGCTGCCCGCCCATACACCATCTTATCCTAATTCAGCAAAATATTTGATTGTTCTAACCATTTGGCTAGTATAAGAATACTCGTTATCATACCAAGCCACTACTTGCACTTGATATAAACCATCCTCGATTTTCGTTACCATTGTTTGTGTCGCATCAAACAAAGAACCATATTTCATTCCAATGATATCAGAAGAAACTAAAAGCTCCTCTGTGTAGCCATAGCTCTCATTGGCAGCTGCTTTCATAGCGGCATTGATTGATTCTTTTGTAATGTCTTCGCCTTTCACAACAGCTACTAAAATTGTCGTAGAACCTGTTACTACTGGCACTCTTTGTGCAGAGCCAATTAATTTTCCTTTTAATTCTGGAATAACTAGACCAATTGCTTTTGCTGCACCCGTTGAATTTGGAACAATATTAGCAGCTGCTGCTCTTGCTCTTCTCAAATCGCCTTTTCTATGTGGGCCATCTAATAACATCTGGTCTCCTGTGTATGCGTGAACCGTCGTCATAATTCCAGATTGAATTGGTGCATAATCATTTAGTGCCTTTGCCATTGGTGCTAAGCAGTTTGTCGTACAAGAAGCTGCAGAAATAATCGTATCTTCTTTCGTCAAAATGCCTTCGTTAACACTATAAACGACTGTTGGAAGATTGTCTCCTGCTGGAGCTGAAATAACTACTTTCTTGGCACCGGCGTCAATATGTGCTTGTGCCTTTTCTTTGGAAGTATAGAATCCTGTGCACTCTAGTACAACATCTACGCCAAGCTCGCCCCAAGGAAGATTTCTTGCGTCTGCCTGTGCATAGATAGGAATTTCTTTTCCCTCTACAATAATAGAATTCTCACCAGCTTTGACTGTATCTGATTTTTCATAAACCTTTTGTGCAGAATCATACTTTAACAAATGTGCCAACATCTCAGGACTTGTCAAATCATTGATTGCTACAATCTCATATCCCTCTGCACCAAACATTTGCCTAAATGCTAAACGACCAATACGGCCAAAACCATTAATTGCTACCTTTACTGCCATAATATTTCCTCCTTTTATATTTTTAACTAAAATTTAGTATTAGTTTTTCAAACCTATTTTATGCCAAACTTCTTTTCTTTACAATCCTTTTTTCAATTATTTTTATTTCTCTTCCCCAATAATCGTAGTAGCCCCGTGCCCAGGATACACAATCGTATTCTCCGGCAATTGTAAAAGCTTCTTAACGGAATCCGCCATCTCCCATCTGCTGCCAGTCGGCAAATCCGTTCTACCAGTAGTCCCCTTAAATAGCGTATCTCCCGAAAACAAAGCATCTTCAATTAGCAAACATATTCCGCCTTTCGTATGGCCAGGCGTGTGAATAATCTGTGCCTTCGTCTCGCCAAATTCCAATACATCGCCATCCCTCACAACCAAATCCGCTTCCGTAAAATTCGGCTCTCTCCCAATAGAAGAACATCTATTAATTTCGTCGTCAGTAAGTCCTCTCGCGTCTTCTTTATGAATAATAATTTTCACTTTCGGATAAAGCCTTTTTAATTCTTTAATGCCTAACGTATGATCGCCGTGGCAGTGCGTCAAAACAACATACTTAAGCGTAATTCGAGAATTCTCAGTAAAATTATAAATCTTATCCACATTATCCGCCACATCAATGAGTATCCCCTCATTCGTCTTCTCGTCATAAACCACATACGTATTCGTATAAGTATCCATCGCGCCAACCAAACCCTTAAACGTCTTAAGTAGCATTTATTATATCCCCTTCCTTTTTCGGGGCGTCGAGGACGCCGCCCCCTACTTACTACGGTGCACCTCATACACACTATCCACCTTGCGGATTGCCTTCAACACCTTATTCAGTTTATCCGTATCCTCAATTTCAAGCCCAATATTAATAATCGCAATACGATTATTTGTCGTCTTCGCATTAATCGAAATAATGCTTGCCTTGGCATCATTTAGCGCAATCGTAATATCCGAAATCAATCCAGACCTGTCATTGGCATAAATCTCCAAGTCAGTTACATACGACGCCTTCGCTTCTTTATACCAAGATACATCAATCAATCTTTGCTCGTCAGAAATCAAATCCTTGCAGTTAACGCAGTCCGCTCTATGAACCGAAACGCCTCTGCCCTTTGTAATATATCCTATAATATCGTCGCCAGGCAGTGGATTGCAGCACTTCGCAAGTTTTACCAAGCAATTGTCTATTCCTTTGACAATAATACCCGTTTTAGAAATCTTGTCTTTTCTCGCTACTGGATTTTCTTTTAACTCAGCAATTTTCTCCTCAATCTCAACTTCTTTATTCTCTTTCTTATATTCCTCTAGTAACCTTGTAATGACTTTGAGTGGCGAAATTGCACCAAACCCAATTGCTGCATAACAATCGTCAAGCGAATTATACTTATATCTCGCAAGCGCTTTCTCAACCCATTCCGGCTTAAACAGCTCCGCAAAAGTCATACCAATACGCTTTAGCTCTTTCTCCATCATTTCCTTGCCTTTAATTGTATTTTCCTCTTTTTGCGCTTTCTTGAAATAATTTTGAATTTTATTTTTTGCCGCAGTGGTCTTAACAATTTTAAGCCAATCTCTACTTGGCCCATTCGAATTATCCGAAGTAATAATCTCGACAATATCGCCGTTGTTAAGTTTTGTCGTAATCGGAACCATCTTGCCGTTGACTTTCGCACCAACCATTCTGTGCCCCACTTGCTCGTGAATCGCATAGGCAAAATCAATTGGCAAACTCCCTGCAGGAAGCGACTTAATATCACCTCGTGGCGTAAACACAAACACTTCGTCTTCGAACAAATCAAACTTTAATTTGCTCATAAAGTCCTTGTCGTCGTTCGTCTCTTTTTGCCACTCAATCGTCTCACGAAGCCACGAAAGTTTATCGTCCGAAACGGTAACGCTCGCACCCTTTTCCTTGTAAGCCCAGTGCGCCGCGATACCATACTCAGCTACTCGATGCATATCCCACGTTCTAATCTGCACTTCAAAAGGTGTGCCATTCGTGCCAATCAGAGTCGTATGAAGCGACTGATACATATTCGGCTTCGGCATCGCAATATAGTCCTTAATTCTTCCAGGCATAGGCTTGTACATCTCGTGCACCAAGCCAAGCGCCGCATAACAGTCTTTCACAGAATTCACTAAAATTCTAAGCGCAAACAAATCATAAATCTGGTCCAGCGTTTTGTTATCCCTTACCATTTTTCTGTGAATGCTATACAAATGCTTTGGCCTGCCATAGACCTCTGCCTCTATTTTCATTTCCTTTAATTTCTTTCGAATCTCTTCGATAATCGCGTTAATAAATTTCTCGCGTTCTTCTCTCTTCGCATTAATGCCCTCTACCAAATCAAAATAAGCCTTAGGGTCTAAGTACAAAAGGCTCAAATCCTCTAACTCCCATTTGATAGAATAGATACCAAGTCGGTTCGCAAGCGGTGCATAAATCTGCATCGTCTCTTTCGCATTCGCAATTTTTCTATCGTCTGTCAAATGCTTTAGCGTTCTCATATTATGAAGTCTGTCAGCAAGCTTAATCATTAATACTCTAATATCTTTCGCCATCGCCATAAAAAATCTTCTATAATTTTCGACTTGCACTTCTTCTTTATCCACATAGGAAGCGATATGGCCAAGCTTGGTAACGCCATCCACTAGTTCCAGGATATTGCTTCCAAATTCTTTCTCAATATCTTCTCGCGTTACATCCGTATCTTCCACCACATCGTGAAGCAAAGCCGCACAAATCGACTCGTCGTCAAGCTCTAGCGTCGTAATAATATACGCCACTTCTAGCGGGTGAATAATATATGGCTCGCCAGACATTCTCTTTTGGTCTCCGTGCGCTTTCACAGCAAATTCATACGCTTTTCGAATTAATTTGCTGTCTGACTTTTTATTATATTTTTTTGCATTCGCAATAATCTCTTCAATTGTGACCATTTCTATCACTCCTAACGTCGTTCTGCGGGCAACGTGATACGTTGCCCCTACAACCCCTACAGGCTCTTCTTGATGTCTTTCACATTCAATTGGACTTTCTCCAATCCATTATATTTATTAATCTCTAAATAATGTAAAACATCAACCTTATCACCCATATGAATACTGTCTTTTCTATCCCCCATATTAAAAGCAATCGCGTCAAAAACAGCATTTCCATCTTTCACATTCAGCTTCAAATGCTTGCCCTCAGACAAGGTTCGAATGCTATCCACTTTGATATTTCTATAAACAAAAATTGGTGACGCATTGCTCTCGCCATAAGGCTCCAAAAGCTCCAAACTCTTAATCGTCTCTAGCGATATTTCTCTAGCACTAATTTCCGCGTCCACTTTAATCACAGGCATCGAATCCGCCGGAATAATCTCTCTTGCAATGGCGTTTAATTTCTCTCTAAATTCTTCAAGCTTATTTCTCTCTAAAGTGATTCCAATCGCCATTTCGTGTCCGCCATATCGCAAAATAGAGTCACTGCATTTGCTTAGCGCCCCGTGCAAATCAAATCCATCAATACTTCTGCCAGAACCCTTTGCCTCGTCGCCCTCAAAGCATACAAGAATTGACGGTTTATAATACATCTCCGTAATCTTCGAAGCCACAATTCCAATCACGCCACTGTGCCAATTTTCATTTCCCACCACAATGGCACTATCCTCATACAACTTGTCTCTCTCAATAATCTCAATTGCTTCCTGCATAATTCTCTTTTCAATATCTTGTCTTTCACGATTCATTTCTTGAAGCTGCCCCGCAATTTCCGTCGCTTCCAGTTCATTATCTGTTAGTAATAACCTAAGCGCTAACTCCGCCTTTCCCATTCTACCACAAGCATTAATCCTTGGTGCTAAGCCAAAAGAAATCGCCGTAGAATTAATCGTAGTATAGCCGGAAAGTTTGATTAATTCCTTTAAACCAATATTCGCCGTATTCTTCACGGCCTCCAATCCATATTTCACAATCACACGGTTTTCGTCAATCAGCGGCACAATATCCGCAACCGTCCCCAAGCAAACAATATCCAAATACTGCAAATATCTTTCCTTCGGTAAATTCATGCGCATACAAAGTGCCTGTACAAGCTTAAAAGCAACACCTACGCCTGCCAACACATTGCAAGGATACGTGTTATCTTTCCTCTTGTGATCAACCACAGCAAACGTATCGGGTAATTTTTCCGGACACTCGTGATGGTCTGTCACAATCACTTTCATCCCCAAGCTCTTCGCATATTCCACTTCCTCATAGCCAGAAATACCACAATCCACCGTAATCATAAGATTCGTGCCGCGCTCTTTTAACTTATCAATCGCCTCCTTATTAAGGCCATACCCCTCTGTGAGTCTATTCGGCAAATAATACGAAACCTCCACGCCTATACTCTTAAAAAACTTCACAAGTACCGAAATACTCGTAATTCCGTCCACATCATAATCGCCATAAATCGTAATGTGCTCTTGCTTTTCAATTGCCTCCATAATGCTATCCACGGCAATCCCCATATCCTGAAACAAAAACGGATCATACAAATCACTTAGTTCCGGATACAAAAACTTTTTCACTTTTTCGCTCGTGTCAATCCCTCTATTCAGCAAAATTCTAGCCAGTAACAAAGAAAGATTATTTCTAATAGCAATATCTTTCATTTTTTCTTCGTCAATTTGATAACTTTCCCATTTTTTAATCATATTCCTCCACCTTTATTAATTATTTTGCCTATATTTTATAACAAAAAAAGACTTTTTAAAAGTCTTTTTAAGATAAAAAATAATATAAATCATGCGCACTTTTCCGCCACCCCGAAAACGCGCATCTTGGAAGAAACTGGAAAGATGCGCGTTTTCGGTGTCGCCCAAAAGTGTGCATCTGTTTACGAAAATACTCTCCCTACTAGAAGTAGAAAGACAAAGGCGCTCTGCCTTGCTAAGATAGGCATGATATACGAAAAATACATGCTTTGAATTGTTTTCGGAACGATTTCTTCATATTTATCCGCAATGTATTCCAAATCGCGCTTTTTCAAATACTTTCGTGAAACCATTACGCTGCGATACACCGCATCCGCTTCTAAAATCATACGATAATAAAAACTAACAAACGAAATCAAGAAAGAAATCATAATGAGTTCTAACGAACCTTTTCTAAGTAACAAAAGTACAAGCAAAATAATATCATACAAATTTTTGATATTAGCGAGCCCAAAATTCATTTGATGCGTTAGCCTATCCTGCACGGAGTGCACGCATTCATGCGCAATAAACAACACTCTACTATAATTCTTCTTGCTACTTTCCGTATTGCTTAATATGATTTTGTTTAAAAAGAAAATATACGCACTTGATTTTGCCTTGTCGTCTAACTCTATCTTACACTTACTTCCTAAATCTTTTTGTATCTCTGTGCATATCTCTTCATTATCCGGCAAACTTTCCGTCACTTTATCTAGTTCTTCGTCTGATGCCAGTCTTTGAGTCTCTTTTAACAATTTAGCGTTTAACAAATATAAAGCAAGCATTACAACAACCAATAGAATGAATATTGCCATATCTCATTTCCTCTCTTGTTTTTCTAATGATTACGGGCAGCGTGATACGCTGCCCCTACAGTTTATTCCAAGATATCTTTCAATCCTTCGCCTATGATTTTATAAATATCCGATAGCATTACATCAAATTGTACTTCTTTATCAAAAAATTCTTTGATTTTTGGATTAGCCACAAGGATTTGGTATAAGCTTTGTAGCTTCTCCATTTTCTCTTCGTCTGCTTCTTTTCCCTGCATTAACAAAGATTGTACTTCCGTCTGCATATCTCTAAAATTTTTAATCATTTCTTTGTTCTTGTCGTCAGCATATAGCTCCTCTTTAATTTGCATATACTGTTTTACCTCGTCGCTGTCCTTAATTGCTCTTACTAATTCATGAACTTTATCATATGGGTTCATATTAATTCTCCTCTCTTTTGATATAATTGGTTACTTCATTATAAACTTCTTCAATCGATTTTCCCGTAGTATCAACCACAATCGCGTCTGGCGCAATCATTAAAGCACCATACTCTTTGTGCATATCTTGATAGTCTCGTTCTTTAATTCCTTCCAACACTTCCTGATACGTAGTGGATACCCCTTTGTCAAGCATTTCCTTATATCTTCTCTGCGCCCTTTCTTCCACGTCCGCTGTAAGATATATTTTCAAATCAGCATCCGGAAACACAACAGTCGTAATGTCTCTGCCTTCCATGACGATATCTCTGCCTTTTGCAAAATTTCGCTGCTCTAGCACCAACTTTTCTCTAATAAACCTGATTGCTGAAACCTGCGACACAACACGATTGATTTCTTGCGTCCTAATTAAGTGAGAAACATTTTCTCCATCCAGCAAAATTTCTTCGTCCTCATTAAAGCTAAGCCTCGTATTCTCCAGTAATTTTTGAATGCTTTCTAAATCGTCCAGTGGAATCTTTTCTCTTAAAATTTTCAAAGTAACAGCTCGATACATCGCGCCCGTATCAATATTACCAAATCCAAGCCTATCTGCAATCAATTTACTGATTGTGCCCTTGCCCGTTCCAGCAGGGCCATCAATCGCTATAATCATATCACACCTCGCTATTTTTTATTTGCTATCAATTCCGCAACATCGACAATATCTTGTATTATCTTCAGATTACCATACAAAGTTCCCTTAGAAAGGCCCTTTGCATAAACATCTTCGACATCCACTATTTTGAGATTACTGATTAACATATATACATTATTCTCTTTAAAAGTACAATATATTTTAGCATTATATCGATTTCTTAACTCCAAAAGAAGTTCCAAAAAGTTAGGTGTCAATACTCTTCGTGCTTCTTCGTGATCTTGCGAAAACACTTCAAAGAATCTTTCAAAATCTGGAGTATCAAACTTTACGGTACTTTTAGTTAGCCCAAACGCTTTTTCTAGCACAACCGTCGCAGAAGTAATTACTTTACTTTTCACAATTGGTTCTATATAAATTGGATTTCCAACAAAATAGTTTGCCTCCAATTTCAAAAACGTTCCTTCAAAAGAAGTTTCATATCCCATGTTTCTTCCAAACGCTTCAGCTTCCTCTTTTAGCCCTACTTCCGACAATATTAGTTCTCTGCCATCTATCATTCCTTTAATCATATTCGAAGAGCTAAATTTATCATAGCTATAATACATGTTGGACTCACGATAAATCGACTCCGAAACACCAGCTGTCGAATAACGATACTCAGAAAAACAAGCTATAATAGCCGGAAAAATAACTTCTTTCTTTATTCCTTCAATGTAATCTTTTTGATTGTTTGACCAATTGAAAACAGAAAACAAAATATTAAGGATAATCACACAAACCATGAAAGGAATCGCGCCTCGCCAAAAACACATAATAGCCAAGGCTATTACAATGACTAGCAGTGATATAAAAACCTTCTCTTCCTCTCTTTGCTTATAGTGATAACGCTTTTGTGTATATAGTTTTTCATATGCTTTCATCTTTTTATCATAATACTCATGAAAATTATTTAAAAGATTCATTCGTCTTCGTCCTTTGCAATAGAAATTTACACTTTCTACGTCTCTATTTTATCAATTATATCACTTATTTGCAACAAAATGTTGTAGTAATATTTTGCATTTTTATAACATACGTTATCTTGAGGTGGTAAATCATATGAAAATTATCAATTTTAAAGTGAGTATTCCTAAGATAATATTAACATTACTGATTGCTATTTTTGTCATTCTTATTATGTACGCACTTTCCCGCTTTCTTGATTTTACTACAAATGAGGAAATAGTAATGACGAACGAAAATTACACCGAAATTTTAAAAGATTGCCATCAGAATATCGATCAATATCTTGGTAAAAAAATATATACCATCGGATACGTTTTTCGAAATGAAGATTTTAAAGAAAATGAAATTGTGATTGCAAGAGATATGTTAATCAATCAAACAGAAGCACAAATCGTAGGATTTTTAGCAAGCTTTGAAGGTGCCAATGAATTTGAAGACAACGTCTGGGTAGAAGTACGTGGTAGAATTGCAAAAGGCGATTACAAGGGGGAAATCCCCGTCATAGAAATCAAAACCATCAAAAAAATAACAACTCCCGAAGACATCTTCGTCTATCCTCCTAATAAGAAAAATGAAAATCTAAAAATCAAAGATTTTTGATTTTCATATGTCGAGCTTCGCTCGACTGTTTATTGTAATTATTCTTGTTTAATAGGAAAGAATTTAAGTAATAATTTTTGCTTGTAACGCTTGCTACTCGCAAGCTACAATCAAAAATTTCTATAACTTTCCTATTAAATAAAAAAGTGAATAATTAAAACAATTATTCACTCCTAACTTTTTTCAAGATACAATTGCCTATTTTTCGTCAAACAAATCTTTAAACAATCCCCTATCCAATTGCTTTGCAAAGATACATTTTAATACCATAAGCGTCACTGGCCCAAGGATTAATCCAAATACTCCGGCTGCTTTAAAACCAGCATACATCGCAAATAAAGTAATTAATGGATGGATACCAAATTGCTTGCTCACAAGCTTCGGCTCTATGAACTGTCTAATAACAAATATAACAATATGTGTAATTAATATTGCAAAACCAAATGCCACTTGGCCAGTCGCAAATAACCATATTGCCCAAGGGATTAAAACGGTACCAACGCCCAAAATAGGAAGGATATCTACAATTGCAATAAGAACCGCAAGCAAGAATGGATAATTAATATTAAATCCTATCAATCTGCATATCGTAAATGCAATATATAATTCTACAAATGTAATAATGATTATTTTTCCATAAACACGGATATAGCCTCCAATCGTAGTGAAAGTTTCTTTTGTCACTTCTGAAATTTTCTTAATCCACGCTTTTGGAAAATGATATTCCATCATATCAATAACGTATATTCTATCTTTTGCAAAAAAGATTAACGCCAATATTGTTATTACTACCGTTGTGATAAGCCTCGGCACTGAAAATACCCACTTTAATACGTTGGTAGCCCAACTAACAATTACTTCTCTAATACTATTCACAAAGCTAATAATAGAGGTTTCTGCTGCCTGAATTACTTCTTCTGGAATATCTGGATACCTTTCTCCAATCGTTGAAACAAAATCTTGAATATCCGTAATTACATTAGCAACATATGGCCCAATATTTGAAGTAAGTTTGATTGCTTCGTCTGCAAGTGCAATAGAGCCAAACACAACGCCAAGTGCAATCAATATAATCGTAATACCCACTACTAAGATAGAACTAACTCTTCTACTAAGTTTTAGCTTATTCATGCAAAACTTAATCACTGGCTCAATCAGAATTGCAATAATCCCCGCAATTAAAAACGGCATAAAGTAAGTAGCAAATTTATAAAGCAAATATAAAAGTACAAGCGTACCAACAAATATGGCAACACGCTTTAATATTTTCACTGTCCTTTGTTTGTTTTCCATATGCATTCTCCTAATTCGAATTTGTAGGGGCGGCGTATTACGCCGCCCGATATCATACAGCGCAATACGCCGCCCAATATCATACAGCGTGCGGGCAGCGTGATACGCTGCCCCTACAGTTTTATTTTTTAACTTCTATTTTAGTCAATCCACCCATATACGGCTGTAAAACCTTTGGTATGTTCACACTACCATCTTCATTTAGGTTATTCTCTACCAAAGCAATTAACATTCTAGGAGGCGCAGAAACCGTATTATTTAGCGTATGTGCATAATAATTTCCGTTTTCGCCTTTCACTCTGATGCCTAATCTTCTTGCCTGTGCATCACCAAGTGTTGAGCAGCTTCCTACTTCAAAATATTTTTTCTGCCTTGGGCTCCAAGCTTCCACATCAACCGATTTTACTTTCAAGTCAGCCAAGTCTCCACTGCAGCATTCCAAAGTTCTTACTGGAATATCCATACTAGTAAATAACTCTACCGTATAGCTCCACATCTTGTTAAACCAATCCATAGAGTCTTCTGGTTCGCAAACAACAATCATTTCTTGCTTTTCAAATTGGTGAATACGATAAATACCTCTTTCCTCAATACCGTGGGCACCCTTTTCTTTTCTAAAGCAAGGAGAATAACTTGTTAAAGTATATGGCAATTCTTTTTTGTCAAGAATCGTATCGATAAATTTACCAATCATAGAATGCTCACTTGTGCCTATTAAGTATAAGTCTTCGCCTTCAATTTTATACATCATTTGGTCCATCTCGTCAAAGCTCATAACGCCTGTTACCACATTACTACGAATCATAAATGGTGGAATGCAGTATGTAAATCCTTTATTAATCATAAAGTCTCTCGCATACGTTAGCACAGCAGAATGAAGTCTTGCCACATCTCCCATCAAATAATAGAATCCGTTTCCAGCAACTTTTCTAGCACTATCTAAATCAATGCCACCTAACTTTTCTAAAATATCTACGTGATATGGAATTTCGAAATCTGGAACCTTTGGCTCTAAAAATCTTTGTACTTCTACATTTTCGCTATCGTCTTTACCAATAGGAACAGAGTCGTCTATGATGTTTGGAATGGTCATCATATTTTGTTTTAACTTTGCTGCCACTTCTTCCTCTTCTTTTTCTAAAGCTGCAATTCTATCGTTAATCACAGTTACTTTTGCTTTTTTCTCATTTGCTTCTTCTACTTTTTTCTCTCTCATTAAAGCGCCAATAGCATCACTTGCCGTCTTTCTTTCAGAACGAAGCTTGTCTCCCTCTTGCTTTAACTCTCTTACTCTTTTGTCTAGTTCCAATACTTCGTCTACTAACGGTAACTTCCTATCTTGGAATTTTTTCTTAATATTTTCTTTTACAATTTCTGGATTTTCACGTACGAATTTAATATCTAACATTAATTTCACTCCTTGCATCAAAATTCACTTGTGGCGGGTTGTCCGTCGGTCACCCTTCTGGCGCCCAGCCGTGGCTTCGCCTTTTCGACCCGCCACAAAATACTAACATTTATTCTTCGCCTCTCATAATTCTTTCGAATTCTTCGCCTTCAATTTTCTCTTTTTCTAGCAACACAGCAGCTACTCTGTGCAATTTATCAATATTTTGCTCCAAGATTGTTTTTGCTCTGTTATAGCCTGTGTCAATGATTCTCTTGATTTCCAAGTCAATCACTGCCGCAATATCTTCACTATAATTTCTTACGTTGTTGATATCTCTGCCAAGGAACACTTCCTCTTGATCATTGCCAAAAGTAATCGTGCCAAGCTTTTCACTCATACCATATTTCATAACCATGCTTCTTGCAATCTTACTTGCTCTTTCAATATCATTAGAAGCACCGGTACTAATATCGTTTAAAATTAATTGCTCCGCCACTCTTCCACCAAGTAATGATACAATCTTATCTTCCATTTCGGATTTCGACATAAAGGATTTATCCTCAGTATTTTTATACATCGTAAATCCGCCAGCCGTTCCTCTAGGAACAATTGAAATTTGATGTACCGGCTCTGCATTTTCCAAGAACCTACTTACCACTGCGTGGCCGCCTTCATGATAAGCTACTAACTTTTTATCTTTATCAGAAATGACTTTGCTCTTCTTCTCAGGTCCCATCAAGACTTTTACCATCGCGTCTTCTAAGTCTTGCATTGTAATTGATTGCTTGTTTTGTCTTGCCGCAAGAAGCGCTGCCTCATTCATCATATTTTCCAAATCAGCACCCGTAAATCCTGCTGTATTCTTCGCTAATACGCCAATATCAATTTCGCCAGATAATTTTTTCTTCTTTGCATATAGTGATAAAATTTCTTCTCTTGCTTTCACATCAGGAGCAGGTACTACAATTTGTCTGTCAAATCTTCCTGGTCTAAGTAACGCTGGGTCTAAGATGTCTGGTCTGTTTGTGGCAGCTAAAACGATAACGCCACTATTCGTTCCAAATCCGTCCATCTCAACCAATAATTGGTTTAATGTTTGCTCTCTCTCGTCATGGCCACCGCCAAGGCCTGCGCCTCTTTGACGTCCTACGGCATCAATCTCGTCGATAAACACGATACAAGGTGCTTTCGCTTTTGCTTCTTCAAATAATCCTCTTACTCTTGAAGCACCAACACCAACATACATCTCCACGAAATCAGAACCACTAATCGAATAGAAAGGTACTCCCGCTTCGCCGGCAACAGCTTTTGCAAGTAATGTTTTACCCGTACCTGGCTGACCAACCAAAAGCAATCCTTTTGGAATTCTGGCGCCCATCTCTGTAAATTTCTTTGGATATTTTAAAAATTCTACAATTTCTTGTAACTCTTCTCTCTCTTCAGCAAGCCCTGCTACATCTTTAAATGTAATTTTATGCTTATCTTCAGGATTGCTAAGTCTAGCTCTATTTCGTGTAAAGGACATCGCGCCTTTTCCACCATTCATTGTCTGCATCATAAACACCCAGAACAAGATAAAAAGAATCACAATACTAATTGGTGTAATGTAGTCTAACAACTTTAATATCGCGGATGGAGATTCCTCTTTAAACTTAATATTCTTTGTAGAAATATCTTCTTGCACAGAAAGCATAAATGCATTTCTATCCGGAATATTGACTTTCTTTTCCGCTCTATCGTCTTTTAATTTCACTGTAGCACTATTTCCCTCACTGGATAGAGTAATCGAATCCACATTATTATTTTCTATATTCGTAATTAAATCTGAATAAGCAAGTTCTCCGCTCTCGCCTTTTTCTGCTACTAACGCAGCAACAAAAAATATTAATATTACTGATATGATTAATGGTGCTATTCCTCTAAAAGATTTTTTCATTAGAACCTCCTTATATTACTTTCTCAAATTTTATTTTGCCTCTTAATACTGATACCATGATATGTTTATTCGGCTTCAAGTATTTTCCGCCTACATTATTTTCGCACAATTTCACTATATCGTCAATATGGACTTTCTCTATATCTTTTGCATTTCCCAATATTTTTATGATAAAATTCAAAATTAATCTTCGTCTCAGTACAATATCTAGTTTATTAAACTTTTTCAAATTACATACCAACTTTTCGTCTTCTATCGCTGTCTCACATTCCTCGTATGCTTCTTCCACTAATTGTTCTAAATAATTTTCCTCTTCTAATACGATTTTTGACATTCGATTAATATTATTAATCACGTTTGTATTAATATTTTTTTCAATATAGGGAATCAATTCCAATCTCACTTTATTTCGCGTGTATAATAGCTCGTCATTGGATTCGTCGTGCATTGTTTTGATATGATTATTTACACAATACGCTTCAATCTCTTCTCGCGTGCACTCAATTAGTGGCCTAACTATCTTATCACGTTTTGGCTCAATCCCTGTAAGACCGCTTTAGTCCACTTCCGCGAACCATGTTCATAATAACTGTCTCCGCATTATCATTACTATTATGCGCTGTCGCAATTTTCGTACAATTTTCTTGCTGCATTACTTCATAAAAGAAATCATATCTCACTTTTCTGCCAGCCTCTTCTATCGTCATTCCAGAAGCAATCTCTTTCAGTTTTACTCTCTTTACGAAGAAAGGAATATGATTTTCTGCGCAGTACTCCGCGACATATTGTTCTTCTAGCAACGCATTTTCACGTAAGCCATGATTAATATGTGCCACACAAAGTGAATACCCTAACTCTTTTAATACGTGTAGCAAAGCCATGGAATCCGGCCCGCCAGAAACCCCAACAAGAACCTTATCGTCTTCCTCTATCAAATTATATTTATTGATTGTGTTTAGTACTTTGTTTTTCATTTTACTCCTTATATTTCGCCCAGCCCGTCCGTTGGTCAGCTGAGCTGACCAGCCGTGGCTTTGCCATTTCGGGCAGGGCGTATAATCTACCTGTACTTATCTAAGTTTACAAACTTCGTAAACTGCCCCAACCATAACAATTCCACTGTACCAGTCGAACCGCCTCTGTTTTTAGCAAGGATTACTTCTGCCACATTTTTCTTTTCTGTCTCTGGATTATAATAATCGTCACGATATAAAAACATAACCATATCCGCGTCCTGCTCGATAGAACCAGATTCTCTTAGGTCACTAAGCATTGGTCTATGGTCTGGCCTTTGCTCAGGCGCACGGCTTAGCTGTGACAATGCAATAATTGGCACTTCAATTTCTCTTGCCAAGACTTTAAGTGAACGGCTGATTTCGGAAATATCGGCCTGCCTACTTGCATTGGATTTATTCGCATCCATAAGCTGCAAATAGTCAATGACAATTAGGCCAATATCGTGTTCCATCTTCATTTTTCTACACTTGGCACGAAGCTCCATCGGTGTATATCCAGAAGAATCATCCAAATAAATTTTTGCTTCTGATAAAGTTCCAGAAGCATTCGTTAAGCTAATCCAGTCATTATCTTCCAATTGTGCCGTTCTAATTTTAGAGCTATCCACCATCGCTTCACTCGCTAAAATTCTATTGACAAGCTCTTCTTTTGACATCTCCAAACTAAAATAAACGACAGATTTTTCCGCTTTCAAAGCCGCATTTACAGCAATGTTTAGTGCAAATGCCGATTTACCCATAGCAGGCCTTGCAGCAACAACAACAAGCTGTCCAGGTGTAAATCCAAGTGTCTTGGCATCCAAATCTGTAAAACCGCTCGGCGTACCAACAACGTTATTCCCTTCGGCTGCCATTTTTTCTAATTTATCAAAAGTATCTACTAGCACATTACTAATGTGACTATATGTTTTCGCGCTCTTTCCCTTGGCTACATCAAAGATTTTCTTCTCCGCCTGCTCCATAATGTTGCTAACTTCGTCAGCAGCTTCATAACTAGAAGAACTAATTTCACTTGAAGCCTTAATTAGTTTTCTTAAAACAGATTTTTCTTCTACAATCTTAGCATAACTTGTAACATTAGAAATCGCATACATCGGATTGGCAAGCGAAGCCAAATATTCAAAGCCATTCACTACATCATACTTACCTCTGATACTTAACTGGTCTTTTACCGTAAGCAAATCTATCACTTTACTTTTTTCATACAAATCCAAAATCGCACTATAGATTTCGGCATTTTCATTTCTGTAAAAATCTTCTGGTTTTAATATTTCAACCACATTCAAAACGGCATCCTTATCCACCAGCATTGATCCAAGCACTGCTTGCTCTGCCTGAATATCGTTTGGCGGAATACGACTAATGACATTCTCCATTTCTATTCTCCTAACATTTAACCTTCAACAACAACTTTAATGGTTCCTGAAATGCCTTCAAATAATTTTATTTCAATATTATAAACGCCCAACGTCTTAATCGCCTCTGACAAACAAACCTTTTTCTTATCTACCTCTACAAAATATTTTTTGTTTAATTCGTCTGCAATATCTTTTGCAGTCACGCTGCCAAACGTTTTTCCGTTTTCGCCGGCCTTAATTTTAAATACAAGTTCGTAATCTTTCATTTTCTCTGATAATTCTTTGGCGCTTGCCATGCTCATATCTTTCTTGTATTTGTTCGCTTCTTGCTTTGTCTTTAATTCGTTCAAATTAGAAGCATCCGCCACCACAGCCAGTTTCTTTGGTAATAAATAATTTCTTGCATACCCGTCTGCTGCATCTAGTATTTGTCCTTTTTTTCCAACTGATTTAATGTCCTGTGTTAAAATGACCTTCATGTTTTTTCCTCCTTTTATATTACATCTTTTATCCGGGGTGCCGAGGACGTCACCCCCTACCGTTTTCTCGGGCAGCTTAGATAACGCTGCCCCTACGGATTATTTCGTGTTTTCTGCACTGATTACGTCTTCAATTGCGTCAATCAATATTTTCTTTGCTTCTTCCATTGTCGCATTTTGCACTTGTGCACCAGCCATCATCATATGGCCGCCACCGCCCAATTTCTCCAGAACCATCTGCACATTAAGGCTTCCATTCGAACGTCCACTAATATTAATATAGTCGCCCATATCCACCAAAACAAAAGAAGTTTCGATACCATTTAAATTCAAAAGTTCGTCCGCAGCTTGTGCAGCAATTTGCGCGTGATTCTCTACTTCACTTGGACATACTGCAATAGCGATACTATTTCTAATAATGTCCGAACTACGAATAACGTCCGCGATTGCCACATAAGTATCTACATCGTTTTGGAACATCTTCTTAATCGCCGAAACGTCAACGCCAATCTTCTTCAAATAAGCTGCTGCTTCAAACGTTCTGACACCAGTCTTGTACATAAAGTTTTTCGTATCTGTCAAAATGCCGGCATACAAGCACTCTGCTTCCACAACGGGAAGTTCAAAGTCGCCTTCTATGTATTGTAAAATTTCTGTTACTAGCTCACTAGCAGACGATGCATAAACTTCGTGGAATGTAAGCGTTGCATCTTCGATTGCTTCCGTGCTCTTTCTATGGTGATCAATTAACACAATCTTATTTGTTTTTGTTAATAGCTCTGGTGCCTCCACAAAATCTTTCTTATGCGTGTCAACCACAACCAATAAAGTCTTGTCTGTTACTTTTGATAAAGCAGTTTCTGTCGGCATAAACACTTCTTCATAAGGCTTTCCAAGTCTCTTAATTAAGCCATCTATCGCCATTCCAGAATTGTTATAAATAATATGAACTTCTTTATCCATCGTCTTTGCAATACGATATACACCAATCGCTGCGCCAAGTGCATCGGCATCCATATTCTTATGCCCCATAATCATAACATCCTTGGCTTCTGTCATTAATTCCTGCATCGCCTGCGCAACCACTCTCGCTTTGACTCTCGTACGCTTCTCAATTTCTTTGCTCTTGCCACCAAAGAATTCATACTTGTTATTCTTTCGAATCACGGCCTGGTCCCCGCCTCTTCCCAAAGCAATATCAATGGCAGCCATTGCATTTTGAAAACTCTCAACTTTAGTTACATCGTCCGCAATAATACCAATGCTAAGTGTTACCGGAATTTTATTGCTATAAGTAATTTCTTTGATAGAATCTAAGATTTCAAATTTAGAATCTGTAAAAGCCTTAATATACTTCTTCTCAAAGACAATCAAAAATCTATTTCTCTCAAGTCTGGTAAAAATCCCCCCTGTAAATGCAAACCATTCTCTTAATTGTTTTTCAACGACAGCAAGTAACTGCGGCTTATCCGTGTCTGTCATATCACTCATTACTTCGTCATAATTATCAATTACGATTAAACCAACACAATCCTTAGAATCCTCATACATCCTATACAAACGATAGTAATCCGTTCTGTCGATAAAATACAGCATAATGACAGGCTCTTTATTGCCTCTTCTTTTCACATTCACTAAATTACCAAGTAGCCTATAATGTTTATCGTGAACGCTAATTTCTTTATCAATCGCTGAGAAATCACTATCATACTCTTCGTCTAACTCTTTAATGATATTCTCCACATAACTTTCTTTATTAATTCCCTTGAAAAGGTTCTCAAATCCCTTATTACTCCACAAAATATCCCCTGTATGTGTTACAATCGTAGACGGGATAGGGAACTCCAAAATGGATTCGTCTGTATTTAACTTGATTAAAAAGCTATTAATATGCTTGATTAGCCTCTCTTTTTTATTCAAATTTCTTTTATACGTAAAGAACAATATCCCTGCATATAAAATAATGGCAATCGGAATAAACAGCGGCTTAAAAATAGAAAAAGCAATTAAAAGTAATAAAATTAATATCAAATAAACCCTATATTTTGGTACGAAAACTTCACTAAATTTTACTTTTCGCATAGCACCCTCCTTATGCGATAATTTTATACTTTTAGCCCCGATTTGTCAATAATTTCAAGCATTCTTTCAATATTTATAAATGCCTTAAGGGCAGCGTATTGCGCTGCCCTTACATCTTCTTTTTTATCATTTTTAAAGCCTTTTCTCTCTCCACCATGATAACATGTTTACATCCTTGACATTCCAGCTTAAAATCCACACCAACACGTGTTATTTTCCAAATTTTGCTTCCACAAGGATGTTGCTTCTTTAATTCCACAATATCGCCGATTTGATAATCCATTTTTATTCCTCCATACAATTGTAGGGGTGGCATACCATGCCACCCGCGGGCAGCGTGGTACGCCGCCCCTACAGTGCAACGCACATCATTATTTTAAGATGCTGGTGTTATTTCTTCAACTTTCTTAGACCTTCTTGCTTTCTTACCAGGCAAAGGCATATGCTGCTTTCCGTCGCCCATAATAAGCTTAGGCGTAGTCTTGTCTGTAACCGTTTCTTTCGTGATAATACACTCTACGATATCTTTGTTCGTCGGAATCTCAAACATAATATCTCTCATGGTTTCTTCCAAAATCGCCCTCAAGCCTCTTGCGCCAGTCTTTCTTTCAATCGCTTTATCCACAATCGCATTGATTGCCTCGTCCTCAAGCTCTAACTTAACGCCATCTAATTCAAACAATTTCTTGTATTGCTTGATTAAAGCATTCTTTGGTTTTGTCATAATATCAATGAAAGCTTCTCTAGTAAGCGGATCTACCGTCGTAATGACAGGAAGTCTGCCGACAAACTCAGGAATTAAGCCAAATTTCACCAAATCTTGAGGCAAAAGCTTTTTAAATAACTCACTTTGAAGTTCGTCCTTTGGTGTCTCTACATCTGCTCCAAAGCCAATATTTTTATTACCAATTCTGCTTTGGATTGTCTTCTCTAATCCTTCAAATGCTCCCGCGCAAATAAATAAGATATTCGTCGTATCAATTTGAATAAACTCTTGATGTGGATGCTTACGTCCCCCTTGCGGTGGAACAGAAGCAGTCGTCCCTTCAATGATTTTTAGCAGTGCTTGTTGAACGCCCTCACCACTGACATCTCTCGTGATGGAAACATTCTCTGATTTTCTAGAAATCTTGTCAATTTCGTCTATATAAATAATTCCTTTTTGTGCCCTCTCGACATCATAATCAGCTGCCTGAATAAGCTTAAGCAATATATTTTCTACATCTTCGCCCACATAGCCAGCCTCTGTCAATGCTGTAGCGTCTGCAATCGCAAAAGGTACATTCAATAATTTAGCAAGTGTTTGTGCCAAATATGTTTTGCCACATCCCGTAGGGCCTAGCATTAAAATATTACTTTTTTGTATTTCGATATCGTCGTCATTGCCGGCTTCTATATTGTTAATTCTCTTATAGTGATTGTAAACGGCAACAGAAAGTGACTTTTTCGCTTCGTCCTGGCCAATCACATATTCGTCTAACAATTCCTTAATTTCCTTTGGCTTTGGAATTGTCATATATTCGCCTTGTTCAATAAGTTCGTTCTCTTCGTCATAGCCCTCTTCCACAATATTGCTACATAATCCAACGCACTCGTCGCAAATATACACACCAGGCCCTGCTACAATCCTTCTTACCGCCTCCTGAGGTTTTCCACAAAAAGAACATTTTATTGTTTTCTTATCTTCATAACGAGCCAAATGATTCACCCTTTCTCAAATATTTTTCAAACAAATTGTAGGGGCGCGTAATACGCTGCCCTTGGGCGGCGTGCTACACCGCCCCTACGGTTTTGCATTACCTATATTATCTCTTCATTACTTGGTCAATCAAGCCATACTCAGCTGCTTCGTCTGCTGTCATAAAGTTGTCTCTATCGGTATCACGCTCGATTTGTTCCAATGGTTTTCCAGTATTTTCACTTAGAATTTTGTTTAACTTATCCCTCGTCTTCAATAAAAATTCTGCATGAATTTTTACATCAGAAGCTTGCCCCTTTGCCCCGCCAAGAGGTTGATGGATCATAATTTCAGAGTTTGGAAGAGCAAATCTCTTGCCTTTCTTTCCTGCAGCAAGCAAGAAAGCTCCCATACTTGCAGCCATTCCCACACAAATCGTAGAAACGTCTGGCTTAATATAATTCATAGTATCATAGATAGCCATACCAGCTGTCACACTTCCTCCAGGGCTATTGATGTAGATATGAATATCTTTTTCTGGGTCTTCAGACTCTAAGAATAGTAGCTGTGCTACTACTAAACTTGCTGTCGCGTCTGTAATCTCGTCACCGATAAAGATAATTCTATCTTTCAATAATCTTGAGAAAATATCGTAAGATCTTTCTCCACGGCTAGTTTGCTCTACCACATAAGGTACTAAATCGTTTTTAATTTCGCTCATATTTTTCCTCCTTCGTTGTTTTGTTTTGCGGGCAGCGGGCAGCGTGATACGCTGCCCCTACCGTTTTATTTTGCATTTGCCATAATGAATTTCACAGCAACATCATACTTGCTTTCTTCTCTTACATAGTCTTTCATTTGCTCTGTAGCTTTTGCCACAAATTCCTCTGCGTCTCTGCCATATGCTTTTGCTGTCTCAGCTAATTTTTCCTTCACCATTTCGTCCGTTACTTCTAACTCTTCCGCCTTAAAAATAGCCTCTAGTACTAATCTTGTCTTTACATTCTTTTCCGCACGCTCTTCGTACTCTTTTCTAATCTCAACAATGTCCTTACCCATAAGTTGCATATAAGTATCAAGATTCATGCCTTGATAAGATAATCTATTTTCGAAGTCTCTTACGTACTCGTCGATTTCGTTATCAATCATAGCTCTTGGAATTTCTACTTCTGATTTTTCAAGAACTTTTTGAATAGCTTCTTCTTCCTCTTCATACTTTGCTCTTCTAGCGTTTTCTTCTTCGATATGCTCTACAATGTCTTGCTTTAGCTCTTCCAAAGTATCATATTCACTAACATCTTTCGCAAATTCGTCGTCCAATGTTGGCAATTCTTTTACCTTTATCTCATGAACTTTTACCTTAAATACAGCATCTTTACCAGCTAAATCCGTAGAGAAATAATTCTCTGGGAATGTAACGTTAATATCTTTCTCCTCGCCCGTTTTCATGCCAATGACTTGGTCTTCAAAGCCAGGAATAAAAGAATTGCTGCCAAGCTCTAATGAATAATTTTCAGCCTTACCGCCTTCGAATGGAACGCCATCCACGCTACCTTCAAAATCAATCACAGCAATGTTGCCCTTTTTAGCTTTTGCTTTCTCGTCCGCTGTAATAATTCTAGCATTCTTCTCAGCCATTTCATTTAAGTGCTCTTGCACATGCTCTTCTGTCACTGGATACTCCTTTTTGTCTACTTTAATACCCTTATATTTTCCTAATTTTACTTCTGGTTTTACCGTAACTATTGCAGTAAAGATAAGGTCTTTTCCACTTCCGATTTGCGTAATATCAATATCCGGATTAGAAACAGCCTCTATGTTATTTTCTTTAATCACTTCGTCGTAAATTTCAGGAACAATAATGTTAAACGCCTCTTCATAAAGAACAGACTCGCCATAATATCTCTCTACAATATTTCTAGGCGCCTTGCCTTTTCTAAAGCCAGGAACATTAAAATGTTTTGCATTTCTAAAGAAAGCCTTTTGCATTCCTTCCTCAAATTTTTCCGCCTCAATTGTTATCTCTAGTTTTACTTGACTATTTTCCAATTTTTCTACTTTTGCATTCATTTTACTAAATCCTTCCTTTTCTTTGTATAATGTACAGCTATGCATTATATCACAGCTTTGCTAATTTTCCAAGCATTTTTTACGATTTTCATTCGACATTTAGTGCAATCAAATCAAAATCAAGATAATCGCACGAAGTTAAGTAAGTCTCTATCCCCTCAATCTCGACAAGTGAGTTCTCGTAATTGCTATGAATGTGGCCATAAATCCACTTTTTTACATTGTATTCCCTTGCAAGATTTATCAGTTTTTCGTCGGGTGGATAATGTGTCACCATAATCACTGGCTTATCTGGCACAGCATTTTTTGCCGCTTCCAGCGATAGTTTTGCCCTTTGTAGCTCTCGATTAAATATTTTATCGTTATCTTGCCCTTCCTCATATTGCCAATACTTGGCGCCACAAATCACAAAATCTCCAACATCGTAGAAATTATTATATAAAAAGTGAATATTGTGGAATCCATTTGCTTCCACAAATTGATTTAACTTTGAAAGCGTCTCCCACCAATAATCATGGTTTCCCTTAAGCATAATCTTTTTCCCCGGAAGCCTATCCAAATACGCAAAATCCTGGATAGCCTCGTCTAGATACATTGCCCAAGAAAAATCGCCCGCCAAAATTACCACATCTTCTTCTTTGACTTTACTTCTCCAATTTTGTTCTATTTTTTCCTCATAATGATCCCACTTTTTCCCGAATATGTTCATAGGCTTATCCGTTCCAAAAGAAAGATGCAAATCGGAAATCGTATAAATTTTCATTAATTCTCTCCAATCTTCAAATTCGGCACCGCATTCAAGTCTAAAGGTGATACTTTTCCTTTCAGATAATTGTAATAGGCCGCAGCGCCAATCATGGCAGCATTATCCGTGCACAAAACAAGCTCCGGATAGTACACTTTTAATCCCAGCGTTTCTGCGGCACTTTCCATATGGCTCCTCAAATAACTATTTGCCGAAACGCCGCCTGCTATTGCAATTTTATCTGTCTTCACTAATTCCGCAGCTTTCAGTGTATTTTGAATTAAAACATCCGTCACCGCATCTTCAAAACTTGCACACAAGTCCGGCACAGAAATCTCTTTTTCCTTATGTACCAAATTTATCACTGCCGTTTTTATGCCACTAAAACTAAAATCTAAATTTTCAAAAAATGTTTTCGGCAAATGGTAAGTCACTTTGCCTTCTTTCGCCAATTTATCGATCTTTGGTCCTCCAGGATAGCCAAGGCCAACCACTCTAGCCACTTTATCAAAAGCCTCGCCAACCGCGTCGTCTCTCGTCTTTCCCAAAATTTCAAACTCGGTATAGTCTTTCACATACACCAAATGCGAATGTCCACCAGATACAACTAAGCACAAGTACGGTGGAGTAAGCTCTTGGTGTGTAATATAGTTAGCCGCAATATGTCCCTCAATATGGTGCACGCCAACCAAAGGCTTATGCAAAGCATACGCCATCGCTTTCGCCGTAGAAACGCCTACCAAAAGTGCACCAACTAATCCTGGCCCATAAGTGCAAGCAATAAAATCGATTTCTTCTAATGTTACATTCGCTTTTTCCAAAGCCTCGTCAATGACATACGTAATATTCTCCACGTGATTTCTGGACGCAATTTCTGGCACAACGCCGCCATATTTCTTGTGTATATCAATCTGCGTAGAAATAATATTAGACAAAACTTCTCTGCCATTTTTCACAATCGCTACTGAAGTCTCGTCACAACTCGTTTCAATGGCAAGGCACAAAATATCTTTTTGCATAAATGCTCCTCCTGAATGGTATGATATTTGCACGGGCGGCGTGCTACGCCGCCCCTACAATTTTAAACAAATAAATTCATAATCCATACAATCACACTCATCATTCCATTAGCAAGCCAATTCACAACTGGCGTAATAATATAAGACGGTATCTCTGTCACAAATAAAATGATAATAATAATCCATGAATATTTCTCCAAATTATATAAAAACGTTCTTGCCTTTCCTTTTAAGAAATAAGCAAATATTTTCGAACCATCTAATGGCGGGAATGGTAACAAATTAAACACACAAAGGCCAAGATTTAAATATGCCCCTTCCAAAAGCATGGTAATGGCAATTGCTGCTACGCTAGAAGTCGAGCCCATGAGCATTTCTATATAAGCCTCCGGATTCAAAACGGCTACCACCGCATATAAAATAAAAAACACAAACGCTAGCACCAAATTCATAAGTGGCCCCGCTGCCGCCACAATAGCGCTATCTCTTACCGGATTTCGATAATACGTTGGATTAATGCTAACCGGTTTTCCCCAGCCAAATCCAGCAAACAAAAGGCAGATCGTACCAAACGGATCCATATGTGCAAGTGGATTTAACGTAAGCCTTCCTTCTGCCTCAGGCGTCGGGTCTCCTAGCCTATCCGAAGCTTTTGCATGCGCATATTCGTGCAACGTAAGCGCCAAAATAAGGCCTGGAAGCATTAATAATGTTCCCATCAAATCAAAGCTACCACTCATAATACGACTCACCAAAAGAATTGCAATCGCCGCAATCCAAATCACATTATTTCCGTACATAACTCTCCTCCTTGCCAGAATTTGCTTAGGCAGCGTATGACGCTGCCCGCTCTCATGACATCATACCACAAATTAATTCCGTTTACAATAGTTAGCCTATCATTTTTGCGTATCCATAGATACCAAATCATAACGAAAAAGCGGGGCACAATGTGCTCCACTATAAAGTCAAAATTATAAACCTCTTGTAATCTTTAAAACCTTGAAATTCACAATTCCTCCCGGAGTCTGAACTTCTACGACTTCATTCTTCTTCTTTCCAAGTAAAGCTGCACCAATTGGTGATTCGTTAGAAATCTTATTCTCAGCCAAATCAACTTCTGTAGAACCAACAATTGTATACTCTAGCTTGTCGTCAAATTCCATATCAAGCACTTGTACTTTGTTGCCTACTTGAACAGTCTTCGTGTCAATTTCGTCTTCGTCAATAATCTTCACATTTCTTAGTTTATTTTCTAAATCTAATATTTTCATTTCTACTTGCGCTTGCTCGTTCTTTGCTTCGTCGTACTCTGAATTCTCAGAAAGATCTCCAAAGCCCAAAGCAACCTTTATTCTCTCAGCAACTTCTCTTCTCTTTACCGTCTTTAGAAATTCTAGTTCTTCCTCCATTTTTTTCATACCTTCATAAGTCAATAAAACTTCTTTTTGTGGCATATCCATCAATCTCCTTTTTCGTCATATGTGTAATGTACTACACAATGCATAATGATAAATGTTATTCTTTCAAATGTCAAGTAGTATTTTTTGAATTTTTTGTGAACGTCTTTGCAACACGTTTCAAATCTTCCGCCGTAATGAAGCCATTGTTTCCTACATACCCATTAATCCCACTACCAGACTTTTCAAATCTGTAATCGTTCTCTTCAAAGTTCCTTCGATAATCAAAAAAACGTGCCTCGCATAATGCAAGTGTTCGAAAGTTAGGCACCTCACTATCCAAATACAATTCCACATCATTAATCATGATGCCATTAAAATTTTTTCTTAATTCTCGAATGTTTTCTTCCACGGAAATAATAATAGCATCCTTTGGCAAAGCAAACTTTTTTAGCTCTTCTTCCGTAAAATCAACATTAATTACAAAATGGCAGCGCAAATGATTTTGATAGGATGTATCAAACGTCGTAAGCGCAATCCCCTCTTTTTCCATGAGGTCGTCCGATAGCTTTTCGAATCGCATCTTATTTTCGCTAATCACCATGATTTCTCTAACCTCTTTAGAAACATGCTTTACCAAGTGCCAATTTTCAATCGTAAATTCATGCGCAAATATCGCCACGCACACTGTTTCCATAGGAACTTCCGTAATACTACAGATATCTTTTATCATTCTTTTGGCAAGTGCCTTATATAATTTATTCCCTGTAATAATATAATTATTCTGCATATAAATGGTATTTCTAATGATTTCATTTTTCCCTAATGCTTCAGATAAAATGACATTGCTTACTTGATATTTTTTCAAAATTCTATTAATTTTTCTCCCATATCTTCGTGACTGCTTTTCTTTTAATTCAGGCAGTTTGATATGTACTTCGTCAAATACTTCTTCCACATCCGTAATCGGAAAAAATTTCTTTTTTTCACACTCAATTAAAGCATAAGACATACAAGTCACCTCCAAGGTCTTGTACATCTTATGCTTTCTTCATAAATATATGACTTTATTCTTTAATCTTCTTCCAAAAATCTTCTGTCTCGTAACCCATTCTCCAATAAGCGGCGCCGGCTAAATCATATTTTTCAATCAATCCTAATTTTTCATTGATGGCATTTTCGTCTTCTACCCATAGCATATAAGTCGTGTTTCCGTCTTGATATTCCACATAGTATTGGCCAGCTTCGTCGTCCCACTTGGCGCCTTTTTCTAAATAGCTAATCGCTCTATCCATAGAAATGGCACTCGTACTAAGCTTCTCATTTCTAACCCACCAAAGTCTTGAATAAAGAGGAATGCCTAGTACAATCTTTTCTGCTTTGATTCCATCGCGCTCTACTAATTTTTTAATATTACTTTCAACCCAGCTTAGCTCCGCCGTACTGCCTGGCACTCTGCTACTAGAGCCATACTGGTCATACGTCATAACTACTAAATAATCCGTCACGTCTGCAATCTCATACCTATTGTAACATAACGACCATGTATCACTTCCATCTGGCACAGTAACATCAACGGAAGTCGTGATATTATTTTGACGAAGCATCGCAGAAAGTTCTCTCACAAACTGTGAAAATTCTTCGCTATCGTCTTTTCTCATATTCTCAAAATCAAGGTTGATTCCATCCAAGTTGTATGTTTTGCAAAGATTAATTAGGCCACTAACTATCTTCTCTCTTACCTTCATATCCGTAACAACTTTCGAAGTATTTTCAATTCCCATACTATCATTTTTAAACGTTGCCCAAACTTGATAATGATTATTATGTGCCCATGTAATATAACTTGTATCAATCGTATTTTTCAAGTTACCTTCCGTGCCATTTAAATAAATCCAAGTTGGAGCAACTACATCAATAACATCAATCTTGCTCTCTCCCGATCTATTTGGCGTATAGTTTTCTGCATACTCCCAAATTAAATTCACTTTAGGGGTAGGCAATGTTATCTTTGGCATGCTTCCTGCCATATCTTCTGCATAAATATCGTTCATTCTCGCATACCCCAGGTCACCTGTACTTGTTCTTACCAAAACCCATTCCGGGTCTTTATAATCAAATACCTCAATTTTTTCCCCAACTTTAGCAGTAGCCACCGTTCTGCTAAAATTCTTTTTATAGGCGCGAATCCTAAGTTTTTTGCCTAGTACTGCACTCACATAATCTGCATCTTCTGTAGTGATAACTATCTTTTCATTGTTGACTACCGTGATAGCATAAAAATCCTGCAAATCTTCAATCGGAATATATTTCACGCCATCTATTTCTTGAGCAGGAACCTCTATTTCAAAATCCTCTTCCCCTATTTGAATTTTATTCTCGCCCAATTTTAACTTCGCCACATTCGTATCCGTCGTGGAAATCAATGTATCATACTTCTCGTCATAATAAAGCCATTTGTCAAATAAAATATCTACTGTATCTTGTGACAGCATTACTTTTCCATCCACAATTTTAGCAACTTGGGGCATTTTTCTATCATTATGTGTTATTTCCATATTGTTAACAATCACCCTTACTTCGTCCTTTGTGTATGTATCTCCAATAAAATAATTAGGGGCGATACTACATACAAACGCCGCAACTGCAAGAAAAATAATCGCTATTAAAACTTTTTTCATAATGTTTTCTCCTTCGCAAAAGTATTACAATAATAATCATACAAAAAAAAGTCGAAAAATGCAACACAAATTATTTCCAAGTGTGTTGTTTTTGGATGGATTATGTTATAATAAATCTAAGGGGGTACAAAAGATGGAAGGACTTATTATATTTTTTCTATTTATTCTTTTTATTATTATCACAAATTTTATCAGGTCCGTGCCGACAAACACGGCAATCATAATCGACAGACGAGATCATTATCGTAAAACCGTGAAGCATGGATTGTACATATTTAATCCAGCGACGGACAAAGTCACAACGCTAATCTCCACGCTTCCACACACACAATCCTATACACAAATATCCGAAACGCACGATGGCCTACTATACAATTTGAATTATTCTGTCACTTATAAAGCAGCCAATATCAATAATGTGCTTGAAAATCTAAAATCAAACAGGCGAAGCGTAAATGACATTATTCAATCATGTGTCCATACAAGTGTTGGAAATTTTGAAAGGATTGACATGGAAAGGCCAAATGAGCTAATTGCCGAGATTAAAAGAAGACTTGCGGTAAATCTTGACTCTTTCGATATCGAGCTACTTTCCTTTGATTTACAAAGGCCATCTCAAGTATCTGTGGCACAGAGAAAAAATATTTTCGCTCCTCACATCAGTGAAGGCATTAAATCGATAAAATACAAATAATTTGTCAAAATATCTTTATTTTTTGCCGATTTTAGTGTATAATTGACATGTGAGTTTATATTTGAAGAAAGGAGTTTATCTTATGGAAGCATGGACAATATGGCTAATAATAGCAGGTTTCTTTTTCATTTTAGAAATTGCCACAGAAGGTTTCCTTGTTTTCTGGTTTGGTGTTGGGGCTGTCGCAGCTTTAGGCACAAGCTTTATTCCAGGGGCTAACACAATCACACAAGTTGTAGTATTTGCTGTGGTCTCTATCATTTTAGTTCTTTCAACAAGAAAACTTACAGAAAAGGTGAAGCCAAAAGACGTTCCAACAAATGTTTATACCATTCTTGGAAAGAAAGCATTGGTTTCTCAAGCAATTGATAATGTAAAAGGACAAGGACAAATAAAAATCGATGGTGATATATGGTCTGCCAAATCAGAAGACGGAGAGCCTATCGCAGAAGGCGCATCTGTTGAAATATTGAGCATTGACGGTGTGAAAACCATTGTGAAAAAAATTTAAGGAGGTTCTACTATGATACCATTTTTAATTATTCTTTTAGTAATTGTTGCAATTATCGCTTTTGCTTCAATTAAAGTTGTTAATCAAGCAAATGTTTTGATTATTGAAAGATTAGGTAAGTATTACAAGACAGCTACAGCCGGTGTTAACATCATTATTCCATTCGTTGACCGTGTAAGAGCTACTGTTAGCTTAAAAGAAAACACGATGGACGTTCCACCACAAGGCGTTATCACAAGAGATAACGTTACCATTACTCTTGATAACGTTGTGTTCTATCAAATTACAGACGCACAAAAAGCTGTTTATGAAATTGAAGATTTAAGAGCTGGTATTAGATACTTAGCCATCACAACAATCCGTGATATCGTTGGTAAAATGGATTTGGATAGTATCTTTAGTTCAAGAGAAACTATCAACGCACAACTTCGTGAAATCCTAGATGTAGCTACAGACAAATGGGGTTGTAAGATCAACCGTGTAGAAATCAAAGACATCAATCCTCCAAAGGATATTCGTGATGCCATGGAAAAACAAATGAACGCAGAAAGAACAAAACGTTCTTCTATCCTTCTAGCAGAAGGTGAAAAAGAATCAGCCATTCGTATCGCTGAAGGTCAAAAAGAAGCTAGAATTCTTGAAGCAGAAGCTGAAAAAGAAACAAATATCAGAAGAGCAGAAGGTATTCAACAAGCGAAAATTTTGGAAGCAACTGGTGAAGCTGAAGCTATCGAAAGAATTGCAGCAGCAAAAGCAAAAGAAATCGAGTCAGTTTATGGAGCAATTAAGAATTCAAATCCAGACGATAAATTAGTAGCAATCAAGACACTAGAAGCACTAGAAAAAGTTGCAGACGGCAGTGCAAACAAGGTATTCATTCCATTCGATGCAACAAAAGCACTAGGTGCCCTAGGAAGCTTAAAAGAAATCACAAAAGACTAATTCATCCAGAGGGGACGGAGGAATTTGGATATCCAAATTCCTCCGTCCCCTGTGGATGTTTCAGGCTATTTCAAAGACGCTAATCTCTCTTCCGTCTTTGCAAGAAGTTCTGTATACTTCTCTTTCTTTGCTTTCTCTTCGTCAATCTTAGCTTGTGGTGCTTTCGAAATAAAGCCCTCATTTGCTAACATTTTTTCTACTCTCTTAATCTCATTTTCGTACGTCAATTTCTCTTTCTCAAGTCTTTCCATTTCAGCAGCGATATCTACTAATTCATTAAACGGAATGTAAATCTCAATGCCAGGTACAGCAAGTGACACTGCATTTTCTGGAATTCCTACTTTATCCTTTTGAATTGTAATGCTCTCTGCCCCTGCTAATTTTTCAATAAAGCCTCTGCCAGCCTCAATGACATCTTCCTTTTCCGTCACAAAAATCATACTTACTTTCTTCGATGGAGCCACATTCATATTAGCTCTCATATTTCGAATGCCCTTAATAATTTCTTTGACAGTCTCAATCTCGCTCTCCTCTAGCTCGAAATTAGCCTCCGGATTTTCTTTTGGCCACTCTGCAATCATAATGCTCTCAGATTCTGTAATCAATTTCGTATAAATTTCTTCTGTAATAAACGGCATAAATGGATGTAATAATCTAAGGGCAACCGTCAAAATACCATTCAATACAACAAGCGCTGTCGTTCTCGTTTCGCAAGTCATATCATATAATCTCGGTTTTACCATCTCGATATACCAGTCACAAAATTCGTCTCTCGTAAATTCCATAATTTTTTGAAGTGCAATACCAAAATCATATCTATCCATTGCTTCTGTTACTTCTTTAATCGCTTTATTCGCTTTCGAAATAATCCACTTGTCTTCAATGGTAAAATGTGTTTCAACTGTATTGTCAAACTTCTCTTCTCCTAAATTCATAAGCACAAATCGAGAAGCATTCCAAAGCTTATTTGCAAAGTTTCTTCCGGCCTCAATCTTCTCGTCCGAATAACGCATATCATTGCCGGCTGACGTTCCGTGTACCAAAGCAAATCTAAATGAGTCAGCGCCATACTTATCAATGACTTCTAGTGGGTCAACACCATTTCCTAAAGACTTTGACATCTTTCTTCCTTGCGCATCTCTTACCAAACCGTGAATCAAAACATCTTTAAATGGCACTTCGCCCATGTTCTCTACGCTAGAGAATATCATTCTTGCAACCCAGAAGAAAATAATATCATAGCCTGTTACCAATACATCCGTTGGGAAAAACTTCTTAAGTTCGTCTGTTTCATTTGGCCAGCCAAGCGTAGCAAATGGCCACAAAGCAGAGCTAAACCAAGTATCTAACGTATCCTCGTCTTGTCTTAATTTGCCTCCACACTTTGGACAAACTGTTTGCTCTTCGGCGCTTACGATTACTTCTCCACAATCGTCACAGTAAAACGCAGGAATTCTATGGCCCCACCAAAGCTGTCTTGAAATGCACCAGTCTTTTACATTATCCATCCAAGAGAAATAAGTCTTATCAAATCTCTCCGGAACAAATTTCGTGTCGCCTCTTCTTACTGCTTCATTGGCAGGTTTAGCAAGCGGTTCCATCTTTACAAACCATTGCTTTGAAACATATGGCTCGATTGTCTTGTGGCAGCGATAGCACTTGCCAACATTGTGAGAATAATTCTCTGTCTTTACTAAGACGCCCTCTTTTTCCAAATCCTCAATAATATATTTTCTAGCGTCAAGCCTATCCATTCCTTGATACTTAGGCACCAAATCATACATCTTGCCTTGCTCGTCAAATACTTTAATTACTTCGAGATTGTGTCTTAAGCCTACTTCAAAGTCATTTGGGTCATGCGCAGGCGTAATCTTAACCGCACCTGTACCAAACTCTTTTTCTACATACTCGTCAGCAACAATCGGAATTTCCTTATTCATAAGTGGAAGGACAACCGTCTTCCCCACAATATCTTTATATCTCTCGTCGTCTGGATGTACTGCAATTGCTGTATCTCCAAGCATTGTCTCAGGACGCGTAGTAGCAACCACAATGCTGTAACTTCCGTCAGGAGCCGAATAGCGAATATGCCACAAATGCGATGGCTCTTCCTCATACTCAACCTCGGCATCCGAAATCGAAGTATTACAGTTAGGGCACCAATTAACCATCCTCTCGCCCTTATAAATCAAGCCCTTGTTGTACAAATCCACAAAAACTTTCTTAACCGCACGCGTCAAATTTTCGTCCATCGTAAAGCTCACTCTACTCCAATCGCAAGAAACGCCCATCTTCTTTAATTGATTCAAAATCGTGCCACCATATTTTTCTTTCCAAGCCCAAGCTCTCTCTAGGAATTTCTCCCTTCCCAAATCCTCTTTCGTAAGGCCCTCTTTCCTCATTTGCTCAACAATCTTTGCTTCCGTCGCAATACTTGCATGGTCAATGCCAGGAACCCAAAGCGTTTCAAAGCCTTGCATTCTCTTATATCTAACAATAATATCTTGAAGCGTATTATCCATGCCATGTCCCATATGCAAAACACCGGTAATATTTGGCGGTGGCATCACAATACTAAACGCTTTCTTTTCACTATGAGGATTTGCCTCAAAATACCTCTTCTCCATCCAATTTTGATAAATTCTATCTTCAAAATCTTTTGGTTCATAATTTTTTGCTAATAGATTCATTTTTTATCTCCTCCTATTGAATGTTAACTCCCCACATCCGTTTTTTGTGGCAGGCTGTCCGTTGTGCACCCTTCGGGCGCCCAGCCGTGGCTGCGCCTTTTCACCCTGTCACAAAAAAACTACACACATCAATCCGCCAGCTATGGCGACGAGTGCCCCTAAAATTTTTGCACCCAAAACAAGTGCATTCTCGTCTCCCGACGGAAAATTCTTCTTAATGATACGCCTTGCATCAAACACTAAGACGAGTCCCACGAGCGCAATCGCCGCGCCAATTATACTTAACCACATAATTATCACCTATTCTTTATAACAAATCTCTTTACGGGTGGCGTACTACGCCACCCCTACAGGTAAATTGCAATGACACTGTAGGGGCAGCGTAGCACGCTGCCCGAAAAAACAAAGCGTGTAAACGCCCTATCCATAAGGGCGTTTACACGCTGTACCACCTTAATTCATAATAATGCTATTGCACTATTACCTCAAACATTTAACGCATGTATACGGCAACACCTACTACCAAATTTCAGCATTGCAACTCCCAAGCTACCTTCCATTCCATCTAAATTAAGAAAAGCTTTCAGCCGCCGACTTTTCCTCTCTCATAACCGATAAAACGTACTCCTCTTGTTCCAAGTTTTTTCAATATGGGAGTATTATACAACAAATTGTATTTATTTGTCAACCATTTTGTGATATAATTCACTGTAGGGGCAGCGTATCACGCTGCCCGCAACACCAAACTTTATCGAATATTTACGGGCGGCGTACTACGCCGCACCCTACATATTTGTATATTAATTTTTTAGGAGACATTTATGAGATTTAAGAGAGTTTATATTGAAATAACAAATGTATGTAATTTAAAATGTGAGTTTTGCCTGCCACACCACAGAGAAAACAAATTCATGACTTTCGAAGAGTTCGATACGATTTTGCAGAAAATAAAACCATACACAAAATATATCTATTTACACGTCAAAGGCGAACCATTGATGCATCCCGAAGTCGACAAATTTATCGAGTACGCCTATGAAAATGGTTTCTACGTCAACCTAACAACAAATGGCACACTTCTCGAAAAGCATTTATCTATCACAAAAAATTTAAGACAAATCAACATTTCGCTTCACGCGACAAATGACG
>JAFUGE010000011.1 GCA_017469545.1 Clostridia bacterium | reverse complement strand
TAAACTTTGTGATTGACAGTTTTTGCAAATCAATGTAGAATTGATGTATGGAGGAGAGGACTATGAGAAAAATTTTAAGTATGGCATTAATCGTGATAGCTATGTTTGCATTAGTTGGCTGTGGCTCTATTTCAAAAACTAAGCTTACTGCTAGCATTGTGGAAGAAAATGCTGCAATTGGAGATGTTGAAACAAAATTAGAATTGACTTATTCCAATGATGTGCTATCAATGGTTGTTGAAACGAAGAAGTTAAAGGATAGACAGTATGCGGAAGACTATGAGGAATTATTAAATACATTCTGGGGAAAGCAAGAATGGTTAGAAATAAAGCGATTGAGTGAAACGGTAACGACAACTTTCAAAGGCATCCCTAGTTCGTATGAATATGCAGGAATGTCAAGAGCTACTACACGTGCTACGTTAGAAGCGGATGGATGGACAATAGAATAATTTTTTAGGGCAGCATTTATGCTGCCCTTGTGTTTTGTTTCAGTCCCTTTTGAATGGTGTAAATTAGTTGCCAAAGACTGATAGTAAAGTTTAGAATTTCACTCACAAAAATGGATAGAAGATAACCATTGACGCCTAGTACAGGGACTACAAAGAAAATGATTAATATCGTCACAAATAAATCTAAAATATTCACGAGCATAATTCCTACTTGGGCGTTAAGCCCTTTCAAAATGCTGTCCACAACTGTGTCTACGTAGATAAATAAAACGAGTGGACTCATTATCTTGATATACTTTCCGATTTCTACATTATCGTAAAAGATAACTCCTAATTTATCGGCAAAAACGAAAAGAAAAATTCCCAGTAGTGTTGACAATAGGATGGAGACTGTGAGTATGTATATGGATACTTGTTTAATTCTTTTGAAATCTTTTTTGACGTAATATCTAGAAAACTCTGGCACAAGTAATCCTGCAAATGATGTGATAAATAGTGATGGAAAGAGTATTAAAGGCATTGCCATCCCATGAATCATTCCATAGCTAGATAGTGCTATGCTATCAGTTAATCCGCTTTTTTCAAGCCTTCCTGGAATTAATAAATGCTTGAAGGTAGACAGGCCAGACCTGATATAAGAAGTGATAGCAACAGGAGCTGAGATGGTAAAGATACGTTTTAAATAATTGCCTGTAGGTACTTTCATGACATCGCGATATTTTCTAATGTCAATTTTGTAAAAGGCGTAATGAAGTAGAAAGGCCATGATTTCTGAGGCCAAATCGCCCAGTATTAAAGCAAAGCAGGCATATTCTATTTCTAAAGGGAAATACAAGTTTAATAAATATACAGTGACGGCGATTTTGGTAAGTTGCTCTATGATTTGACCGTATTGCATTTTTATATGCTTTGCGCACGGCGGTAAAATATCCATTCAAACTAGAACATACTGATATCAGTGGTAGCGCTAATGAAATTAAGTAAATGATATTGGCGGATACTTTACTTTTTAAAAATACTTTTACAATAAAATCGGCATTGATAAAGAAGATAAAACTGGCAAGCACGCTTACACAAAGACTTAGTAAAATGCATCTTTTGGCCGCTCTTTTGACACCGAATTCATTGCCGCATTCTAGTTCTTCAGAGATAACTCTAGTTGTTGCTAAATTTATCCCTGAAGAGGCGAGCGTAATTCCAAACATATAGACAGATAGAATTAAGTGGAACACACCGAAGCGCTTCGGGAGAAATTTTATTGGACAAATAGATACTGAAGGACGTGCTAATAAGTCTTAGTACAAAAGAACTTGTTGTTAAAATAATCGCATTGATAAAAAATAATTTTAGCCTATTCAAAAAATCACCTAAAATCATCCTATGACACATCGATTGATAATATGCATTGACGGGTGGGCCCGCAAAAAAGTAATTGCATTCTTTCCGTAAGTATAGTATCATTATTCTTGGAAAGGAATGGTGTTTATGCTAACAATTGGAGCCCATTTGTCTGCCTCGAAAGGCTATGCTCATATGGCAAAGGAAGCAATGAGCATTGGAGGAAATACGTTTCAATTTTTTACGAGAAATCCTCGCGGAGGCAAGGCAAAAGAGATAGACGAAAAAGATGTGAATGAGTTTTTAGAAATCGCTACGGAAAATCACTTTGGCAAGATTTTGGCGCATGCGCCTTATACGATTAATGTTTGTTCCGCAGACGAGAAAACGAGAAGATTTGGAATTGATTTAATGAAAGACGATTTACAAAGAATGGAGTATACACCTGGGAATATGTACAACTTCCATCCAGGAAGTCACGTGGGACAAGGCGTAGAGCCAGGCATCAAGTTAATTATTGAGGCATTAAACGAAATTTTAACGAAAGAGCAAACGACTACGGTTTTGCTAGAAACGATGGCAGGAAAAGGCAGCGAGATTGGAAGAAGCTTTGAAGAAATTAGGCGAATTATTGATGGCGTAGCACTAAGCGAAAAGCTGGGCGTCTGCCTAGATACGTGTCACGTTTATGACGCTGGCTATGATATTGTGAATGATTTGGATGGTGTTTTAAATCATTTTGACGAGGTAATTGGCCTTGATAGATTAAAGGCGATTCACTTAAACGATAGTAAAAATCCATTTGAGAGTCATAAAGATAGACACGAAAAGATTGGCGAGGGATCTATTGGATTGGTGGCCTTAACAAGAGTTATCAATCATCCAAAATTAAAAGATTTGCCTTTCTTTTTGGAAACGCCAAATGAGATTGATGGATACGCCAAAGAAATAGAATTATTAAAGGGAAAATATACGGGGTAATATTATGGTAAATATCGGTAACAAATGGGACGAAATATTGAAAGACGAATTTGACAAGGAATATTACAAAAAGATAAGAGAATTTTTAAAATATGAATATTCGCATTATAGGGTTTATCCGGATATGCACGATATTTTTAATAGTTTGAAATATGCGGATTATGACGATATTAAAGTGGTAATCATTGGGCAAGATCCTTACCACGAAGAGGGCGAAGCGCACGGACTTTCTTTTTCAGTAAAGCCTGGAATTGCGATTCCGCCGTCTCTTCAAAATATCTATAAAGAACTGCAAGACGACTTGGGCTGCTATATTCCGAACAATGGCTATTTGGAGAAGTGGGCAAAGCAAGGCGTACTACTACTAAACAACGTTTTAACCGTAAGAGCGCATATGGCAAATTCGCATAAGACTTGTGGTTGGGAAATGTTTACGGATAGAATTATTATGGAGCTAAATAAACGAGAGAAGCCAATTGTATTTTTGATGTGGGGTTCTTGTGCAAAGCAGAAGGAGCTATTGATTACTAACCCGAAACATTATATTTTGAAAGCAGTGCACCCAAGCCCGCTTTCGGCATATAGAGGCTTTTTCGGATGTAAGCATTTTTCAAAAGCGAATGAGATATTAAAAGCAAATGGTGAAGAGCCGATTGATTGGCAGATTGAGAACATATAGTTTGGAGGAATCAATGGATTGTATTAATGTTATAGGTGGCGGCCTTGCTGGATCAGAAGCGGCTTACCAAATTGCGAAGAGAGGCATAAAAGTAAAACTTTATGAAATGAAACCGCTAAAGTTTTCGCCTGCGCATTCGAATGAAAATTTGGCAGAGATTGTTTGTAGTAATTCTTTGAAATCGAATTTAATAACGAATGCTTGTGGTCTTTTAAAAGAAGAACTTCGTAGATTAGATTCTCTTTTGATTAGATGTGCAGACGAAGTAAAAGTCCCTGCGGGACAGGCTTTGGCCGTGGACAGAGAAAAGTTTTCAGCGCTTGTGACAAAAGAAATTGAGAAAAATGAAATGATAGAAATTGTGAAAGAAGAAGTAACAAAAATTCCAGAAAGTGAAATAACGATTATTGCAACGGGACCACTTACTTCGGAGAAATTATCAGAAGAAATTTTGCGACTTACGGGAAAAGAAAAACTCTTCTTTTATGATGCGGCGGCGCCGATTGTAACGAAAGAAAGTATCGATATGGAGTACGCTTTTACGGCGGATAGATATGGCAAGGGCGAAAGTGATTATATTAATTGCCCAATGACAAAAGAAGAGTATGAGGCATTCTACAATGAACTAATTAACGCCGAGCGCGTAGAGCTTCACGACTTTGAAAGGAGAGAACTTTTTGAGGGCTGTATGCCAGTGGAAGAGATGGCAAGGCGTGGCTCGCAAACGTTAACATATGGGCCACTAAAGCCAGTAGGGTTTGATAAAAAGTATTATGCGGTTGTGCAACTAAGGCAGGACAATGCAGAGGGCACTTTGTATAATATGGTTGGATTCCAGACGAACTTAAAATTTGGCGAGCAAAAAAGAGTTTTTTCAATGATACCGGCGCTTCATAATGCTGAGTTTGTCAAGTATGGTGTTATGCATCGAAATACTTTTATCAATTCTTCTGAACTTTTGGACGAAACATACAATTTGAAAAACACCAATATTTATTTTGCGGGACAAATTTCCGGAGTAGAGGGATATGTGGAATCGATTGCATCTGGCTTGGTAGCTGGAATTAATGCAGCAAGAAAATTTTATGAAGAAGAGAAAATCACGTTTGCAGAAGAGACAATGATAGGTGCGCTATCAAAATATATTTCCACTCCGAATGATGATTTTCAACCAATGAATGCAAACTTTGGATTGCTAAAGTGTGAAGAAAGATTTAAGAGTAAAATAGATAAATACAATTTTTTTGCGAAGAGAGCACTGAGTCAAATATGTGATAATTCGTAGACAAGGAGGTAAAAGAACGAATGAAAAAAATTTTGTTTTGTTTTTGTATCATTATGATAATGTTTTCTGCCACGGTTTTTGCAACGAATGTTCAGCTCAATGGAGAAGTTATTGATTTTACAGACGAGAATGGCAATAAAGTAGAGGCACAAATTATTAATAATAGGACGATGGTGCCACTAAGAAAAATATTTGAACTTTTAGGATGCAAAGTAGATTGGGAGGCAAGTACGCAAACCATCACGGCAACAAAAGAAAATAAAAAGATTGTGCTTCAGATTAATAACAAGCTTGCGAAAAAAATCATTGATGGCGTAACGACAGAGATACAGCTGGATAGCGCTCCGGTGATTGTGAATGATAGGACGCTTGTGCCACTTCGATTTATCGCTGAGAGTTTGAATAAGCAAGTTGGATGGGACGCGGCGAACGGTACGGCGATTATCATAGATTATACCTATTTTGAAAATCAACTAAAAACAAGTGCGCCTGCCTTGTACTATTTCTTGAAAGATGAGTTTGGTGCGAGCAAAAATGCCAGTGTTGTTGTAACGAGAAAGTATGTAGATAGTGACAACAGCAAGAATAGTAATACGGCGACAATCACGGCAAATATCAGTGAAAATAAAAATACTACGGTAACGCAAAATTCGAAAATTAGTTTTGCGGGAAGTAATCCTTTGATGCAAGATATTATTTCTGAGAAGTGGAATAATGTAGAGCTAAATGCTACTTATGCAAAGGAGAATGTTTCTTACAATACGTCGGGAGTTATGGCGACAATGATTGGTGCAAGTGGAACGCCTACTTATGCAGCCTTAAATTTAGGCGGAAGCGGACTTTCAGAGTTAGAAGATTTATTTAGAAATTGGATTAACATCGAAGAAAAATATTTAAATGTTTCTACATTTAGTGCAGTAAAATCAGATTTTAACAAGTTGTGTGATTTGGTGAATAGTAATAATTCTACCGAAAATGTAGAAGGCGGAACCAAATATACTTGGAACTTTAATACGGTTGATTTGAAATATGGCAATGCAAAGCTAACCTATTTTGATTTAACAAAGTTTGATAATATGATTTTCGACAACACGTATAGCAGAGCGTATAGTTTAATCAACAAGAAAGTGTTTAATTATGATGTGAAGCTAGACGAATTGTTATACGATACGAATAGTATCAAGTTAAGCGGAAGAATTTCAGTAGTGGTTAATGGGGATACGCTACTTGGCACGGATGCTGATGTGACGTATAGGGCTACGGACGATTATTTGGAATCGTTTGAGTATAATGTGAAAATTAATATGTGAATTTAAAACTCATATGAAAAATGATTTCTTTTGCTATGAATTTTGATAATAAATGAGGGAGGATAAAAAATGAAAAACAAATTTTTAGTTATGCTAGCTTTAATGCTAACGGTTTTAGCAAGTGTGGCGTTTGCAAGTCAAGAAGTAATTGAGGTAAAACTAAATGACAAGTACATTGATTTTACGGACGATCAGGGAAATGTAGTTAATCCAGAATTAATCAATGACAGAACGATGGTCCCAATGAGAAAGATTTTCGAAGCTTTAGGTGCAGATATTATGTGGGATGGCGCTACACAAAGAGTGACGGCGACAACAGCAGAAAAAGAAATTACACTACAAATTAATAATACAGAAGCTAGTGTCAAAAGTTTAGAAACAGAGGAAACGGATACAATTAAATTAGATAGTGCTCCTGTTATTTTAAATGATAGGACGATGGTTCCTGTTAGATTTATCGCAGAGAGCTTGGAAAAGCAGGTTGGCTGGGATGCGAAAAATAGAGTGGTTGTCATTATCGATTACAGCGAAATTTTAGAAGATTTAAAAGAAAATTGTTCGACGCTTCTTGAAATGGCAAACGAGCAAACAGTAGAAGTTAATTCGTTTGATACAACGATTAATATTAGTGGAAATTTGAATTACAAAGATACGGAAAATTCCAAGAATAATGAGAAGCTTACTATCAGTGGTACACTTGATGTGAAAAGAGGAGAAGAGTTAGCAGAAGTAATCGCTAACTTGAAAATTACGGGCAATGGTTCTTTGTATAATGCGATAAAAGACGCCGGCTACAATAAAATTGCTTTTGATGTTATTTTTGACTTGAAGAATAATGAAGCATATGTGAAGAGCTCTCTACTAGGAAGTAATAAATGGCAAAAAGGAAGTGCGGATTTTAGCAATTTATTGACTACAGCAAATGGAAATGGTAAGACTTTTGAAGAATTCTTCGTATTGCCAGAAGAAGAATTGACAAAAGATAGCTATGACGAATTAAAACTTACGGTCGCTGTATTCAAAGCTCTAGGCGGAAATGACAGAATCAAAGTATCAGGAAAATCAACGAAGACATATACCATGAAATGGGGACTAGAAGACATATTAAAAACATTAGGCTATGACAGTGAGAATATTCAAGAATTGTTATCATTGGGAACAGCAACAATGGAAATTAGCCTTACATACAAAGACGGAATGAATACAAAAGGAAAATACAGCATTGATATTTCTCTTCAAATGAAAGAGTCAAAGGAAAAAGTAACGGCAAGTGTAAGTGGCGATATGAAAATTAATTCGTATAACAAGTCAGTGAAAATCACATTACCAAAAGCTTCTGAAATTGAAGAGACAGAAAATGTTTATACTTTATCTAAGGTAACAAAATAAAAACAGGGGGAACGAAAATGAAAAACAAACTTCTAGTTGTGATAACATTTATGCTAATAGTTTTGGCAAGCGTTGCATTTGCAAGCCAAGAAGTAATCGAAGTAAAATTAAATGACAAGTATATTGATTTCACGGACGAGCAAGGAAATAGAGTAGAACCAGCATTAATTAATGACAGAACCATGGTACCAATGAGAAAAATATTTGAAGCTTTTGGTGCAGAGGTTAGCTGGAATGAAGAAATAGAGCAGGTAATTGCAAGAACTGCTGAAAAGGAGATTGCACTACGCATTGGAAATACGGATGCATATGTAAGAGATTTGAAACTAGAAAAAGTGCAAGCAATAGAATTAGATTCGGCGCCTGTTATTATCAATGATAGGACAATGGTTCCTGTAAGATTTATTGCGGAAAGTTTAGATAAGCAAGTTGGTTGGGACGCGAAAAATCAAGTAGTTGTGATTATTGATTACGATACGATATTAAATTATTTGCAAGAAAGCTGTTCTACATTTTTTGAAATGACGGAAGAGCAGACTGTCGAAATGAATACATTTGACATGACAATAGACTTAAAAGGAAATATCACATATAAAAATCCTAGTGATTCTAAAAATAATGGAACTGTAGCTCTTACCGGAACAATGAATGTAAAAAAGGCAGAAGACAATGTAGAAATCGTTGGCAGTTATAAAATGAATCACAAGGCTGACTTTCTTGATGGATTGAGAGATGTGGTTACATTTGATATTATCTTCGACCTAAAAAATCATGACATGTATACTAAGTATAATGATGGCACTTGGGCTAAGGAATTGACGGGATTAGGAACTGCATTTGATGCAGAGGGTTTTGACTTTGAAGAAGTAATAAAGATACCTGCAGAAGAATTGACGAAAGATTCATATGAGGAATTACAATATAGAGCAGCAATTATCAAGGAGCTTCTGGGAAATGACAAAATTAAGAAGGCGGGAACATCAACGAAAACATATACAATGAATTGGAACTTAGAAAATATTATTCCGGAACTTGATTTGGATTACGTCAATAGAAATGTAGTATCGATATTAAAAGAAAAGGCATCATTAAGTAGTACGTATAAAGATGGAATGAATACCACGAATAAAGTAAATATTGATTTTGCGTTTGAAGTAAAAGATACGAAAGAAAAATTGACGATTGATATTTCGGGTGAATCAAAATTAAAGTCGTACAATAAACCTATTAGTATTGAGTTACCAGAGACATATACGGATTACAGAAAACAGGTTCAATTTGCAAACTTTTGCCAGGAGTATGATAGAATTCAAACGGCAATACAGTTAAACTATTATACGCTATATCAAAAATATGCTATCAACAGCCTATCAAAAGATGTTCCAACTCATTATGATATTTACAAGGAAGTTGCTACAGGTACACTTTCTGGGGAAAGTACGAGTACTGAATGGGTAGAAATTACTAATTTGGATAGCGATATGGAGTACTCACTTGTATCGACATTAACTGGGAAATGGTATTTGAGAACTAACGATGGAAAGCTTGCCTATGAAGGATTTGAAAGGGAAGCAGGAAAATATTATTATACTCCAAGTGTATCGGGGGATAAAATTGTTACTTTATTTAATGAGAGTATTATCAAATAATGTTAAGTAGGGGCAGCGTATCACGCTGCCCGCAAATGTTAAAAGGAGGAGAAAATGAGCAAGTTAGAATGGAAACCTGGCACGATGGTTTATCCTGTGCCGGCAGTAATGGTTAGCTGCGGAGATATGGAGAAGGCAAACATTATTACGGTGGCATGGACAGGAACGATTTGCACAGATCCGGCAATGACATATATTTCGATTAGACCAGAAAGATACTCTTATGAGATCATTAAAAATACAAAGGAATTTGTGATTAATCTTACGACAAAGGAACTGGCTTATGCGACTGATTTTGCTGGTGTAAAAAGCGGGGCAGAGATTGATAAATTTGAAACGCTTGGATTAACAAAGGAGAAAGCAAACAAAGTGAGTTGCCCTTTGATAAAAGAAAGTCCTTTAAATATTGAATGTGAAGTGGTAGAAATCAAAGAGCTTGGCTCACATCATATGTTTATTGCAAAAGTATTATGCGTGGATGCTGACGAAAAATATATGGACGAGAAGAATCGATTTTGCTTGGAGAAGTGCAATTTGATGGCATATTCTCATGGACAGTATTATGAGCTTGGAGACAATTTGGGCAAGTTCGGATTTTCAGTAAAGAAAAAATAAACAATATTGTTATAATTTACCTCCTTATTGGAAATAATTACAAATGTAATTAACGATAAGGAGGAATTTTTTATGAAAAAGAAACTGATAGTTAGTGCCCTAATTATAATGACATTGCTTTGTTCGTTTAGTAGTATATTTGCAATGAAAAATTATGAGAATGTGGATTTTGTTACGGGAATTGTAACGGCGACGGCATTAAATGTACGTACGGGGCCAGGAACGGGGTATCGAGTTATTGGTACTGTGTATAAAAATGAATATATTCGTGTGTTTGCTAAAATAGGGGATTGGTATGTGATTCAAACGCCAAGTGATCAAATCGGGGCGGTAAGCACAAAGTATGTAAGAAAAATAACTGCGAATGCAGGCACTACTACAACGACTCCGTCTACTAATACAAGCACTGCCAATAACACCAGTGCGTCGAGTGACGAAATTGAATTGCTTCGACTAATCAACGCGGAGAGAGCCAAGTATGGGCTTAGTGAGTTAAAATTTAGTGAGGATTTATTAAAGGCTGCAAGAGATAAGGCACAGGATATGGTGAATAAAAATTATTTTTCGCATACTTCTCCAACATATGGTTCGCCATTTGATATGATGAAAGCGTATGGCATTACTTATAGAACTGCGGGCGAAAATATTGCGGGGAACTCTACGCTACAAGGAGCTGTGACTGCATGGATGAATTCAGAAGGGCATAGAGCTAATATTTTAAGCAACGCTTATAATTACACGGGAATTGGAATTGTTAATTCTCCAAGGTACGGAAAGATTTTGGTACAAATGTTTATCGGAAAATAGGTGTCCAAGGGCTATCCAAGGGGGACTATCCAAAGGGGGTTATCCAAGGGGGACGGAGGAAAATGGATAAGATTTTATCCATTTTCCTCCGTCCCCTTTGGATAGTCCCCCTTGGACAAAGAGAGGAAAAGTTTGGTAAGGTGTGAAAAAATTGGCAACGGTAAAAAGGACGTATTTCGTTGAAAAGGTTTTTTGTACGTGTTATAATTTACATAAATAGATAACGTTTTGCAAAAACGTTTTTGAAATTACTAGCGATTATGAAAGCTAGTAGGCGTACAAAGAAGGAGGATGCAATAATGAGAAATAGGTTTATTGCGTTGATTTTGGCGTTGTCGTCAATATTTACCATTTTAAGTACACTAAATGTATCGACTGCCGCGACGAGATCAACGAGCAACACGAGATCTGACGGAGTCGCCACTGTGACAAAGTCTGCCAAGTGGACTAACACCGGAAAGACAGAAGCAGAAATTACAATTGAGGTGCAGACAAATAAAGTAACAAAAACAGAATTACCTGATGTAAAAGACGCAGATATTATTTTTATTGTAGATAGATCAACCAGTGCTTTTGATAATATTAGTCTTACACATAAAACAATGCTAAATGATGTTGTAAAAGATGCAACAAAATATTTTCTTACAGGAAGTTATGCAAGTAAAAATAACAGGGTGGCCTATGCCGACTTTGCTTCTGCAGTGTATGTTTACAAGACGGCACTTTCCACCAATAGCAATACGAGTAGCTCAGAGTGGACGAATGCTGCCAGACCGCTACATTTTGGAAATGGCAATTATGGCCTTTATTACAAAGACGCGGATAATAAAAAATATCCAGCATTAAGTTCGGTTAATGATATTACTACATATGCAGCTGCACGAGACAGATTCTATAACATTGCGAAATCTGCAGGAGCATTAAATTTTTATACAAATACAACACTCATTGATAATATGCTAACGAATTCAACCCGTTTTAATCCTGTGGGATCGAATACGAATATTGACTTGCCACTTCTATGGGCAGAAAGCATGTTAAAAAACAGAACGGGAGCGGATGCCAATAGAAAGGCATATATTATATTTATTACAGACGGACAACCATATCCAGTAACGGATAAAACTAGAAAAAACCAGGCTTCTTCAAGTGCTTGGAAAAATTCTGACTATGCTGCTAATAAATTTTCGAAAGAAGCAGCAAACACTTTGCGAAATACTTATGGCGCAGAAATTTATACGATTATTGTGGATACGAATGCTGCGACGAAAGACAACGCTTATCCGCTTTGGGATGCTATTACAGGGGATAGTGGTTCTAGTGCCACCAAAAATACAGAACATATTTATTCTGTTGCCAACACGAAAAATAGTACCACTGCGAAAAATAAAATTAATGAAATTCTTAAATTAATTGAAACGGATATGAAAAACGGAAACGTAAAAACCAATACAGCCACATTGAACGCAACACTAACTGACGTGATTAACACAGATATCTTCGAACTTCTAAGTACGAATTCAAAGGTAACATTGTCTACTAATATTGGAACAGCAAGTATCGGTTCAGACAATAAAACAATCACTTGGAAGTTTTCTGGGATAGCGTATGGCGCAAAATGTTCTGACGGAAAATGGCCAACACTTACGATAAAAGTAAAATTAAAAGATGCAAGTAGATATGGAGACGATTTGAATACGAACTGGATAAAACCGAATGACGATAATTGTGTATTGACACATCCAGAAGGCCCAGGAGTAAAAGTGCCTACGCCTTGGCTAGAGAGAGAAGCGCCTGGCCGTAGTGTAACTGTAAAATACATTGACGACGATACCAATACACAACTTTACGTGATTAATGTTCCGAATGTCACAAATGGTTCGAGCTTTCCGACAAGCGGAAGTATTAAGAGTAAATATGCGGTAACAGATTTAAAAGGAACCTTTGGAATTCCTGGCTATGAGCTTGTGACTGATAAGGTTGTAGTGGACGGCAAAACATATACGACAAGCAACATGCCAAATACTATTACAGTAAATGCAAATAAAACCATAGAATTTTATTATCGAAAAGCAAAGGCAACTACTGTTGTGAGAACATTTATCGTCAATACGCTTGACGATGCCATTGTGGATATCAAGAGTCATTCAAGTAATCGTCTTTCTGTTTCAGTAGACGAGTTGCAAAGCTATACTGCGCCGAATGTTGGTAGTTATGAGTATTTAGGATATCGTTTCCAAAAGAATACGCCACTTGCAGTGGACACGAGGGTCATTAGCACTTTAGATGCTGAGGAAACTGTCGTAGATTATACATTATCGAATAACGAGACGGCATACATTGATTTTTATTATTTAAATGCAGAATATACTTACACTGTAACAGTAAAATACATAGACGATACAACCCAAAAGGTACTTCATAGTATTGTAATTCCTAAGATAACAAAAAATACGGTATTTCCTGCAACTGGAATAATTAGCAGCAAATATTTAGTAAAGGATTTAAAAGGAACTTTTGGAATTGCAGGCTATAATCTTATGACAAATAAAGTGATAGTAGATGGAAAAATTTACGCAACCACTTCCATGCCAAAGACGCTCACTGTCAATAAAAATATAACAGTAGAATTTTATTATAAGCCAAAAGAAGTAGAGGCAAATATTCGAACCTTTATTGTAACGAAAATTGATGATGTGATTACAGGAGTCAAAAATAATTCTACGAATAAAACGACGGTATATGTCAATAGAAGCTATACAGAAGCAGCGCCAAATATGTCAAATTATCAATATTTGGGGCACACTGTAAAATATAACACAATACCAATTATCACTTCTAATACACTTACGAACTTAAATAATAGTTCGGCTGCTAACTATCAATTGTCAGCAGAAGATAAATGTGCATATGTAGATTTTATTTACTTGGATGCATACAATACGGTTATTGTCAAATACCAAGACACGTATGGAAACACCATTAGAAGCGACGTGACAGAATTAGTAAAACAAGGAACTAATTTTACACCAGATGTGCCAAGTACGATAACAAATAATGGAACGATCTATGATTATCAAAGTAGAGACGACGGAAAAGCGCAAACAACAGTCATTGGACCTGTCAACAATAAAACGGTGGTAATCATTAAGTACAAAGCAAGAGGCCACAAAGTAACAGTCAAATATAAAGATATTATTACGAATGAAACATTGAAACCAGATGTTGTAACAGATAATGTGCCAGAATATACAACCTATACGCCGACAGAAAATGGTGTACCAAGCAAGTATACATTTGTCAAGAGAAGTGATGGAAAGACGAGAAATGCTGGCATAGAAGTTACAACCGCGGATAGAGAAGTAACATTCTATTACATCAATCTTGTAGATGGAAGGCCAATAGTATCTTATCCAAGTATCAATTCCGCCGTGCAAGAGAGCGGAAAGAGCGTAGTAACGCTAGGAGAAAAATTTGAGATTACCATTCCAAGTAAAGGGGCACATACGCAAATGAATAATCTTGGAGTACAACAGCCAGCAAATGGTTGGAACTCCGTATATGCGAGATCGGAGTATTTAATATTTAGTTGTGATGTGGTATATAACAACGCAATTGTGAAAGCAGGCAATGCCATTATGGTTGCACAAAATGCAAATGGTGGCATAGGCAATACAACAGTAAGCATTATCATTCCTGAATATGTAGAAGAGAAGGATTACGTCGTTACTGCCATTGTATCGAACCTAAGTCAAAAGCAGAAAGATACTTCGACGAACGCGGGATATAACTTGCTATATAGTGAATCAGAAGCGGTTGGAACGCTTGAGTTTAGAGTAAAAGGCAAGATATATGATTTTACCATTACGAATTTGGTTGGAGACAACTTTTGGCCAACATCTGCGTTTAACAACATCCAAGGTTACAAGGCCGGAGCAATGGCTGCAAACCAAATTGCACAATTACCGATTGGACAAAGGACGATGCAAAATAGTAAATACAAATATGGCATCGCATTGGGAAGCTCGTTCTACTTTAACCTAAATACGATTGGTATTAAGAATAGCAAGATTTCGATTGTACCAAAACTTATCTATGTAGATAGCAATGGCGCACAAAAAGAAGTGGATATATACAGCAGAAATGCGGCAGGACAGTACGTGCTATTGCCGGCGGGCAGTGAAGTAAAACTAACAACGAAATTAAATAGCGATGTTTATAGAGCAAGAACGAATTTGGTAAATGAGTTAACAAAAGGCATTAAACTATATGGAAACACGATATATAGTGTAACAACAGATATTGGTACGCATAAACAATTAACGCTAGACGAGAAATTAAAAACACCGTTTGTCAATTTCTTCACAGAAGAAAATAAGACTTACTATAATAATGTTTCAGATGCAGTGAGAGACGATGTTTTAAAAGCAGTAAATCACTGGTATGGATATTATTCACTTCCTTATACAACAAAAGTGATGGAGAAGGGCGCAAGTATTAATGATGGATCGAAAGAAATTAAAACAGGATTTATCATTGTGCTATTCAAGATTACGTCTCAAGACAGTAGTGGCAGTGAGTATCTTGTTTATGATAATCAAGCTGTTGGCAATCAGTGGAAGAATGAAGGCGGCGCTGCGAATAATGAGCAATTGACCATTCACTTGCCAAACACGGGCGCAAGCACTAATACGGATACTGTGATTAAAGTAGAAAGTGGTTATTATCCAGTAGCAATTTATGGAGCCGGAACGAGATTGAATTACGACACGGCAGGAATTCATTAATGTAGGGGTCGCATACCATGCGACCCGCAATAAAAAACAGGAGGAGATTTACATATGAAAAAAATATTGATGTTTTTAATTTGTTTTGTTATGATTTTTAGCTTTGCACTTCCAAGTTTTGCATTAACTTTTTCAGATGTGGCAGACAATTCATGGTTTAGGACATATGTGTATGACTTAACTGAAAAAGGAGTCGTTAATGGATATACAGACGGAACGTTTCGTCCAGATAACAAAGTAACCGTAGCAGAATTTATCAAGTTAATCATTTCAGCATCAGCACCAGATATTAACTATGATTTGGTAAGCAGTGACTTTAATCACTGGGCTGCCAAGTATGTAAGAGTGGGCGAAAACTATGGTGTGTTTGAAGTAGGAGAATATACATTAGAGAATATTGACCAAGAAATTTCTAGAATCGAGATTGTTAAAATTCTATCGAGATGTGACATGCTAATTAAAGAAACGCCACAAAATTCAGTTTTCAAACAATTCAGTGATACAGCAAATTTAAGTGAAGACGATTTGCTATATTTGAGCCATGCGGTTGGAATTGGTGTCATTAATGGAGATACCGAAGGAACCTTTAGACCAAACGATAGCTTGCTTCGCAGCGAATGTGCGAAAGTCATTTATATGTATACGAACAGATAAAACAGAGCTCCCCATTTATGGGGAGCTTTTACAATAAATTTTTGTTGAATATTTGCGGATATTAGATTATAATAATAATGGTAAGTTAATAGGGCGAGGAGGATGAGAATGAAGAAAAATTTACTGAAAGTCTTATTGGGATTTTCACTTTTGCTCGCGATTGTGTTTGCTGTTAATATGATTTCGATTGCTGATGTTGGCAATTTCGAGTCATATGATAGCGGAAGTGATTGGGGATCAAGCAGCTGGGATAGCGGCTGGGGAAGTAGTAGCTATGGAGACGATTACTACTACTCAAGTGGTGATGGCTCTTATTCTAGTGGCAGTAGCGGTATTGGAATGATTATTTTAATTATCATTATTGTCGTTATTGTGATGTCGAAGAATAAAGGCACAACGCTTAATCAGCCAATGAATCAATCGGCGTATGTTCCAGGAGAAAATGAGTCTGAAGTAGAAAAGAAGGTTAAAGCCGTTGACGAGCTATTTAACAAAGAAGAGTTTATTGCTTGGTCGAAAGACTTGTTCATTAAACTTCAAGAGGCTTGGATGGCAAGAGAGTGGGAGACCATTAGAACTTTTGAAACTCCAGAGTTATTTGAGCAACATAAGAAACAATTGCAAGGCTATATTGACAGAAAGCAGATTAATATGTTAGAAAGAATATGTGTGAATTCTGCAAGTCTTATGAGCTTTGAGCAAAATGGTGATAAGGAAATCTTATCAGTAAGACTAAACTCACGAATGATAGACTATATTATTGACGAAAACACAAGAGCTGTTTTAAAAGGCGACAAGGACAAGAATATTTACAGCACGTATAAGCTTACATTTATCAGAAAAGCTGGCGTAAAGACGAAGCCAGGAATGAAGACTGTTAATACCACAAATTGCCCAAATTGTGGTGCACCAACACAAATTACATCTGCCGGTAAGTGCGAGTACTGTGGCAGTGTGATTACGACAGGAGAGTTTAATTGGGTTTTATCAAATTTAGAAAGAATTTAGGAGGAAAAAATTATGGGATTAATTAAATCTGCAGTAAGTGCTGTTACAAGCACATTAGGAGACCAATGGAAAGAGGCCATTAGATGTGAGAATATGACAAATGATACACTAATGGTGAAAAAAACGACTTCAAATGGCGTTATCACAAACAAGAGTACTATTATTGTTGCACCAGGCCAATGCGCTATCATTTATGATAACGGTAGAGTTATTGATGCTACGGCGGAAGAGGGCGTGTATACGTTTGATACTTCTTCGTCTCCATCTTTCTTTGCTGGTCAATTTGGGGATGTCTTCAAAGAGATGTGGCAAAGATTTACGTACAATGGAGCAACAGCAAAACAACAAGCCGTATTCTTCTTCAATACAAAAGAGATTGTTGATAACAAGTTCGGAACGCCTGCACCAATTCCATTCCAAGATTGGTCGCATCCAATTCCAAACCAAATGACTAACACAATTACGCCACTTCGTGTAGATGTAAAATGCTTTGGAACATATACTTTCAGAGTAGCAAATCCAGCATTGTTTATGAATGCCATTGCTGGTACGGCTGATGTATACAAGAAAGATCAATTAGTAGAGCAAATGAGATCAGAAGTTATCGCTGTATTCCAAAACGTTGTGAATGAGTTAGGAACAAGCGAGCATAAAGTTCCAGTGCTAGAGATGCCAAGCCAAACAGACGAAATCAGACAAATGATGGACGAGAAAGTGTTCGACGAGAAGATTAGAGAAAGAGGAATTGAGATTGTTTGCTTCGCAGTAGAGTCAGTTACTTTAACGGACGATTCTATGAAGAAGATTGACGATTACGAATTAAGTTCTAATACATTTATGCAACAAGGCAGAATGGTTGGCGCTTATTCAAATGCAATGGAAGGTGCTGCTAATAATGCAAACGGTGCTGCAAACGGCTTTATGGGACTTGGTATGATGAACATGGCCGGAGGCGGAATGATGGGCGGCGTAGCGGCAGGCCCTTGGAATCAAAGTACGGCAGGAAGCACAATGCAAGGCATTGGTGCGCAAGCTCCTGAAGCACCAAATGGCCCAGAGCCAAAGCCAGTCGTAGAAAGTGCCAATACTTGGACTTGTGAAGAAGGACACGCAAATCCTGAGAATGCTAAATTCTGTGGCGAATGTGGAAAGCCAAGGCCAGCCAATAGCAAAAAATGCCCAAAGTGTGGAACAGAAAACGGATTAAATGCAAAATTCTGCACAGAATGTGGAGAGAAATTAGATTAAATGATAGAAATGTAGGGGCAGCGTAGTGCGCTGCCCGAAAAGGGCCGCTACTTGTTAGCGACCCTTATTTTGTACCTATGTAAACCTCTCCAAATTCCTCCGTCACCCTTGGGGAGAGGTTGCATTTTGGAGAAGAGCGTGGTATAATGTGCGAAAGGGGAGATAGTTTTGGAAGAGAAAAAAGTTAGTATTTTGATTCCATGTTATAATACAGAAAAATATTTATCTAAGTGTTTGGATACTGTAATAGCACAAACTTATCAAAATTTAGAGATAATATTACTGGACGATGGTTCGACAGATGGTTCGTTTAGTATTATGCAAGAATATCAAAAGAAAGATAATAGAATTATTGTGATTAGTAGAGAGAATAAAGGTGTGGCTATCTCTAGAAATGAGCTTATTGAGAAGAGTACGGGGGAATATCTTACTTTTGTCGATAGTGACGATTATATCTCAAGCGATTATGTTTCAAGTATGATGGAGGCAATCGAAGAGACAAGTAGTGATATGGCTTTTTGTAGTGTGAAAAAAGTGTATGATTATATGCCTGTCCCAAGGGCTAATGTTGACACAAAGCGTGTCAATGATAAACTAGGAACACTTTTAGAAATGCTTTCTGTGAGAGGCTTTTATGATTATCCTGTTGCAAAAATATTTAGTAGAAAATGTATACAAGATGTGAAATTTCCTGAAAATAGAATATATGAGGATACGGCAACATTATTTAGAATATATTATAATATTGATCAATCAGTTGTGTTAGACAAAGAATGTTATTTTTATTTTATTGGTAGAGAGGGAAGTATTACTACGAAAAAGTATACGGAAAAGAATTTAAATGATAATTACTTAGCAATTCACGATCGATATGAGTTTTTGATGGATAAAGTCACTGAAATTGAGCAGGAGGCACGCCTTTGCTATCTTAGAAATGTCATTACTTTAATGGAGAGAGTGATACAAACAGATAGCGAAGGATTGATGCATTCGGATATTGTAAAGGGAGTCAAGAAAGAGATAAAAGAAATCTATCCGCTTGTAGAGAATAGTGAAGAGATTGAAATGTTTTTAGATAAAGACAAATTAACTTCGTTGTTTTTCATATTAAATGATTTAGAAAGTATATATAGACAATTATTGTGCTTTATACAAAAGCAGTAGTAGAGAGTAGGTTTGGAATGGAGGAGGAAATTGTGTATAAGGTAAGTGTCATAGTTCCGATGTATAATGCAGAAAAATATGTGAAGGCATGTTTCGATAGTGTTGCGAATCAAACGATAGGTTTTGAAAATATAGAGCTTATTATTGTTGATGATCATTCGACTGATAACAGTAAAAATATTGCTTTAGATTTTGCTAAAAACTATGATAATGTCAAAGTATTACAAACAGAGAAGAATACTGGTATTGCAGGGCATGCTAGAAATATTGGGGTAGAGAATGCTACTGGAAAATATTTGATGTTTTCTGATGCGGACGATTTTTATGATTTAACAGCTTGCGAAACTTTGTACAATTTTATGGAAGAGAAGAATGCCGATTTTGTAACAGCTAATTATGCCAATGCTGACGAGGATGGAACGCCTTGGGAGAAGCCGATATTTGATGTTAATAAGTATGGTACGTTTAAATTAGATTCGAAGGATTTTATTAATTCGTTCTTTGTTTTGAATTCGTCTGTTTGTAATAAGATTTTTAGAAGAGAGTTTGTTGAAAAACATCAATTAAAGTTCTTAGAGGGAGTGCCTGCGGAGGATGCATTCTTTAGTTATTCTGCAATGATGCATACAGATAATATTTATTATAACAAAACAGTGATGTATTATTATCGAGTAAGAAATAAAAGTGGAACATTGTCAGTTTCGTGGAATTGTTCTAAAAGCTATTTCGATAGAATTAATAGTGCCTATCAAGAAATTTATAGAATCTTTCGTGAGAATGATAGGATGGATTATTACAGATTTTTCTATGCAAAGAGTTTGACGTATATGCTTTATAAATTCATTGATTCGAAATCAATCGAATACGACGATAGGATAGAAGTATTATCGAATATGAGATGGTTTTATAAACTTAGCCCAGAGCTTCAGGTGCCTGCTTGCCAGAAGTCATTAGAGTTAATTATTAATAAAATAATTGATGGCGAATACAAAGACACGATTGATATATGCAATGTCATAGCGGATATAAGAAGCTATATGCCAAAAGAGGTAAGGGAGAATATGTCCAAGCCGACATTTGAATTTTATCAAGAATTATTATAATTTAAAATGTATGGGTGGCGTAGTACGCCACCCATATTGTTATTGTACCTTATTTGCGAAAGTGTTATTTACTACTTTGTCGTAAGGTACGGTTTCGGTTAGCTCTCCAGCGGTCGTCATAACTTCTTGAAGTTTGTTAAACGACTCTTCCGTCATACTCGGCTCAGTTTTCCAAGCGCCAATTTCTTTGTAACGCTGGGCCACTTTTTCAAGTACTGCAATATCAGTGTCTGGGAAGGAAGGCAGCAAGGCTTCCGCGATTTCTGCCGGCGTATGAGTATCTACCCACACCTGACCTTTGTAAATAGCATTTACGAAGTGTTGGATTAAATCAGCATTTTTCTCGAGGTAGCTCTTCTTTGCAAAGTAGGCGGTGTAAGGAATTTCACCGGCAGCTTCGCCAACAGAGGCTACGATATAACCCTTTCCTTCGTTTTCCGTGACCGTTGCTGCGGGCTCGAACATCGTGACATAGTCGCCAGTTCCGTTGACGAATGCACTGTTCATTAGGTCATAACTAATGCTATTGTCGAAGTCGAGATCGTTTTCGGTATCAAGGCCATTTTGTTTTAAGACGTACTCGAGTGTCATATAAGGCACGCCGCCTTTTCTGCCGGGAAGCACATGCTTTCCCTTGAGATTCGTCCACTCGAAGTTTTCTTCCGGCTCTCTTCCTACTAGGAAAGAACCATCTCTTTGTGTAATTTGGGCAAACACTTCTGTGTAATCGGCTTTTCCTTCGTTGTACACATAGATAGCGGCTTCGGGGCCGGCAAATCCAATGTCAACTTGGTTGGAAAGCACTGCCGTCATTACTTTGTCTGCACCTTGACTGTTTACGATTTCTAAGTCGATGCCTTCTTCTGTAAAGAACCCAAGGTTGTAAGCTACGTACTGCGGCGCGTAGAATACAGAGTGGGTTACTTCACTTACGGTAACTTTGGTTAATTCTTTTTCTGCGGTAGCGGGGTTGCTACAAGCTGTGAATGCAAATACGGATGCAAAGCAGATGCATACAAGCAGCAGGGTAGCAAGGGCCTTCGAAGATACGTTTTTCATATTTACCTCCTATTTTGTTTCGATGGCTTTGCCTATCGAAAATTTTATCTATATAGTATATGTGGCCTATGCAGTTTTGTGCATCACAAAGCGTAGAATTAGTTTTTCAAGTAGTACCACGCACTCGTACATTGCCGCAGCAACAATGCCAAGTATGATAACACTTGTCATGACTAAGTCTAGCTTAAACACTTGCCCGCCATATACTATTAGATATCCGAGTCCAGCTTTGGAAACGAGAAACTCGCCAGATATTACACCAACTAGAGATAGACCAATGTTCACTTTCAATGCGTTGATTAGAGTACCAATATTGGATGGGAACACTACTTTTGTGAAGATTTGCCACTTGGTGGCACGGAAAGTAGAGGTCATCTTAATGATATTCTCGTCTGTGGCTTGAAAGCCGTTTAGCATTTCTAAGACGGTGACGACTAGAGAAATTGCTAAAGCCATTGTGATAATGGCTGGGGTTCCTGCGCCGACCCAAACGATAATGATAGGGCCGAGGGCGACTTTTGGCAAACTGTTTAGCACGACTAAGAATGGCTCGGAGACTTTTGAGATAAAGTCGGACCACCAAAGAATGCAGGCAAGCAGCGTACCAATCATGGTTCCGAGCAGGAAGCCAACAATTGTTTCTAGGACGGTTACGCCTAGATGCATTAGTAAATTGTTGGAAGACATATTGAGGAATGTTCTTACAATTCTTGACGGCTGACTCATTAAAAAAGAGTCAATGACGCCAGCATTTGCAAGGATTTCCCAAAGTGCAATAAAAGCAGTCAGACTCACGATTTGCGTGATTAAGATTGCATTTTTCCTTCGTTTCTTTTGGGAAAGATATTTCCTCCTATCTTCTGAAATGGTATTATTCATTTGTTTAATTCCCTCCAAATACAGTCGAAGAATGTGCTGAACTTAGGGTTTTCTCGGCAGTTCAGTGGTGTCCTGTTTTCTAAGTCAAAGTCTATGTCATAGACTTTTTTGATGGTAGCTGGTCTGTGAGATAGTACGATTACCTTGTCAGACATACTGATACTTTCTGGAATGTCGTGTGTGACCATAATTGCAGTTTTGCCTTCCTTTTTGATAATGCTGTAAACATCGTCAGTAACGGAAAGCCTCGTTTGGTAGTCGAGTGCAGAGAATGCTTCGTCTAGGAGTAGAATGTCGGGATTGCTAGCAAGAGTCCTAATGAGGGCAGCTCTTTGCCTCATACCACCAGAGAGTTGGGAAGGATACTTATCCTTGAATTCATAGAGGCCGTAAGTTTTGAGAAGTCTTTCTACATAGGCTTTTGATTCCTCGGTAACCATATGTTTGATTTCTAAGCCGAACATCACGTTACTTTGAATCGTGCGCCAATCTAGCAGATAATCTTTTTGAAGCATGTAGCCAATGCTGTCAGAGACACCGCTAGATTCAACTCCGCCTATGAAGATTTTGCCGCTAGACGCTTTTTCAAGCCCGGCAATGATAGAAAGTAGAGTGGATTTGCCGCAGCCACTAGGGCCAATGATGCTCACGAAATCTCCTTTCTGAAAGCCGTACGTAAAGTCTTTAATAGCAACGGTTTCGCAGTTTTCGTCTTGGTAGAGTTTGCTGATGTTTTCGAGTCTCAATACTTCCTCCATAAATTTCACCTCACTTTTTTGAAAGTATCTACGATATTATATGTACAACTTGGGAAAATGGTGTTGATTATTTGGAATAAAATTTATATAATGAAATAGATATAAGATATGGAGGATAAATGATGGAAAAGGAAATAAATAAGAAACAGACATTTATGGCGGGTGTAATTACGATTGTAATTGCACAAGTCGTCATTAAATTACTAGGACTTTTATATAGACTTGTGATAACGAATATTCCGTATTTCGGAGACGAAGGAAACGGATTATATGGTGCAGGTTTTCAGATCTATACATTGTTACTTGCGATAGCAACGACAGGTATTCCTGGGGCGATTGCAAAATTAGTTTCGGAAAAGCGAGCACTGGGAAAGGCGAGAGAGGCACATCGTATCTTTCGAGTAGCTTTTGCACTTTTTGCAGTGATTGGCCTTTTGGGAACAATGATCTTGTTTTTTGGCGCGAGATATATTGCGACGACATTAATTGGCAATCCTGATGTGGAGGGAGTTTTGGTGGCACTCTCACCATCTATCTTTTTCGTTGCCATTTCTGCAGTTATAAGAGGCTATTTCAATGGAATGTATAATATGAAGGCAGGCTCTAATTCACAAATGATAGAGCAGTTTTTTAAAAGCTTTTTGACGATTGCTATTGTTTTGGTGCTATTTCTAATGGTTCCACAAGTAGGTAGAATTGCTAATGTGTTTCATGTGACGGAAGAAAATGTGACGGCAGTCATGGCGGCGGGGGCAAACTTGGCGTCTACGATAGCGGCAGCCATTGGCTTTGTATATTTATATTTCTTTTATGTAAGAAGAAAGAAAGAAATCTGGAAGGATATTAAAGCGGAAAATAAAATTTTTGAAAAGCAGAGTATTAAAAAATTAGTAAAAACGATTTTATACTTATCGATTCCTATGTCACTGGCCTCTGTTGTTTCGGCAATCAACAGGAATGTCGATACGTTTACTGTGATTAGATGTTTGAAGGTTGCTTTACAGGGGACAATGTCGGCTGATTTAATAGAAGCAGAGGCAACGAGACTTTATGGAATCCTTTCAGGAAAAGTAGATATGCTCATTGGACTTCCTTTGTCGCTAAATATTGCGTTTGCTACGGCGCTTGTTCCAGCGGTTTCAGAGGCAATGGCTTTGGGAGACGAGAGGACAGCCAATAGAAGAATTTCTTTTTCACTTAGGACGTCAATGCTAATCTGTTTGCCGTGTGCCATTGGATTGTGTGTTTTGGCAGACCCGATATTAAAACTATTATTCCCTGGAGCCTATGCGCCAGAAGCAACAATATTATTGCAGATAAGCTCATTTACGATTATTTTTACTGTATTAAATCAAACGATTAATGGGTCACTACAAGGCTTGGGTAAAGTATTTGTGCCTGCGGGAACTTTAGCACTTGGTGCGTCAATAAAATTGATTATCAATTTAAGTTTGATACCGCAAATTGGAATTAATGCGGCGGCAATTGGCTCTGTTGCATGCCATTTAATTGCAACGATTATTGGATTTATTATTTTAAGAAAGAGTATTAAGTTAGATTTAAATGGCATTAATTTTGTACTAAAACCTGTCATGGCAACAGCTTTGATGGGAGCATCAGCTTATCTGGCACAAACGTATTTGCCACTAATTATTGGTAGCACAAGATTGGTGACCATACTTGCAATTGTAGTGGCTGTAGCAGTTTATTTGTTATCACTTGTTTTACTAAAAGTATTTGATAGAGACGATTTTCATATGTTACCGTATGGAGATAAGATTTATCACTTTTTGCAGAAAAGAAAATTGGTGTAATTGTCCAATGGGGGTTGTCCAAATGGGATGTCCAAAGGGGACGGAGGAAAATGGATAAATTTTTATCCATTTTCCTCCGTCCCCTTTGGACAACCCCCTTGGATAAAAATGTAATTTCATGTGATTGAAAATTACCAGAAAATAGGCGTTTGCGGTATACATAATTGATGTAACTACTGAAAAATAAACGTTTTTTCAAAAATTTTTTGAAAAAATGTAGAAAATAAGCAGGATTTTACAAAGAAATGGCGAATAATATTTGTAGAAGATGTAGTTAAGACTATATCAAAAACTTAAAATCTTATAGGAGGTAGTGAATAATGAACAAAGCTGATTTAATCGCAAAAATAGCTGAAGAAGCTGAATTATCAAAGAAGTCTGCAGAGGCTGCATTAAACGCATTCGTAGGTGCAGTTGAGGGAGCTCTTAAGAAAGGTGAAAAAGTTCAATTAGTTGGATTTGGTTCTTTCGAAGTAAGAAAGAGAGCTGCTAGAAAAGGCAGAAACCCACAAACTAAAGAAGAAATCAAAATACCTGCTTCAAAAGCTCCAGTATTCAAAGCTGGTAAAGCTTTAAAAGATTTAGTTAATAAAAGATAAGTCTTGAATAAAGCGGATAAATAAAAGCGATGGAGATTGACTCCATCGCTTTTAATTCGCATGAAAAGCAGCGAATAAATGCTGTGTGCGGGCGGCGTACTACGCCGCACCCTACAGACGAAAACGCAAAATCAAAATGTAGGGGCAGCGTATCACGCTGCCCGCAAAATGGGGAGGGAATTTTATGCGATTAGATAAATTTTTAAAGGTCAGCAGAGTGATTAAAAGAAGAACAGTTGCAAACGAAGCCTGCGATGCCGGCAGGGTTTCTGTCAATGGAAAAATTGCCAAGGCAAGCAGCGAGATTAAAGTGGGAGATATTGTTGAGATAAAATTCGGAGAGAAAATCATTAAGTTTGAAGTGGCAAACATCAATGAAGTGGCGACCAAAGCTGGTGCAGAGGGAATGATAAAACCGTTGTAACATTTCTGTGTGGAGCTTCATATATTTGTAGTATGGAGTGATTGCAAATGAAAAAGAACAAAGGGGGACATATTTCTCTTGAGCAAGCAATGCGTATGATGCAAGAGGAAAATGTGATATTAATTGATGTAAAATCAAAAGAAGAATATTTGAGATTTCATTTAAGAGGAAGTATGAATATACCGATAGAGAATTTCAAAAAAGTGGCTCCTAGAATGATAAAAGACAAGGAGCAAAAAGTGATTCTTTATTGCTCAAGTGGAATAAGAAGTTTAGCGGCATATGAATTGTTGCAGGATTTGGGATATACCAATGTGTTTAATGTATACGGAGGAACAGACTAATTTTGACGCGAATTCGATTTTGGAGATATAAATATGATAAAGAAAGAAATAGATGGAATTGAATATATACTTTCTCGTAGGGCAAAAAAGTATATTAATATTTCTGTGCGAAATAACGAAGTCTTTGTTTCTGCACCGAAACGCGTGCCGCAATACGAGATTGAAAAAGTG
>JAFUGE010000024.1 GCA_017469545.1 Clostridia bacterium | reverse complement strand
GACACAACAGCAGAAACAAAATCAAATTCAACAATCGTTGGTGCCATCATTGCCATCGTTATCGTTGTAATCGTAGTTGCACTAGCAGCTTTAATTCAAAAGAAATAATTCATAAGAATAAAAAATCGAATGGAACATCTCCATTCGATTTTTTATGTCTCAAATTTATAACACATCAATACTAAAAATTGTTCCATTCGTCTTCACATATAACGTCTCAATTTGTTTCTCACTGCCAACCTTCAATTCCACACTTCTATCTGCAAAATATGCCTTCTCTGTCTCCATACCATCCGTCTCAATCGTAAGCAACACATCATATCGATTTGGATTTTCAGCAGTCACTGCTTTTCCATTCGTAGTTTCTTTCACTGTCTTGGCACTTTCTGTTTCAATATTCATTATCTTTCCAATCGCAAGCTTCGTCTGCGAATCATAAACCGTATCTCCAACCTGAAAAGCATCTGCCGTGTAATTCCTCACGTTATAAATCTTAATCGAATACTCTATTTTACTCATAGCAGCTTCCGTTTTCGTATGATCATATACACCAAATTTCAAATACAAAGCAAAACCAAGTGCAATAATTAAAACAACAACAGCAATATCAATCAAATTCATTTTTTTCATAATTAGTCACCTAACCTTTCAATCGCAACGACATATCCAATAGCCGCATATCCTTTGCCCTTCACATAAGCCGCATTTCCCACTTTCATGTCATATCCTCCGCCAAGAACAATATCCTTACCGCTCACAACGCCGTCAGCCTCAATGGTAAGTAGCACATTAATCTTGCCTTCTACTTCGTCTAGCACATACTCGTCCGTCTCCTCATTAAACACTTCTCTTTCCGCAGGCAAAAGTTCTTTCACTTTGATTTTGCCGATGTAATAATTCTTAACACTATCATAAATATCCGTATCTTCCGAAATCCTATCATATACAACTGGCTCGATTTCATTCGTACGAATCTGATAAACAACTTTCACTGTATCAGGTGCAACTACATCACTCTTTCTCAAATATCTGATTCCAAACACACCTACCACAAGTACTAGCAAAATAATCACAATGTCCAATAAATTAATTCTTCTTTTCTTCTTTGTCTCTTCCACTTTTCGATACTCCTCTTCAATATTTTTCGTATAAACCTCTGACGTAAATTTTTCATTAAAAATTTCGATACATCTTTTTTTCATTTTCGCATTCAATTCTGCGTCATTTAAAATTTTAATCACGGCCTCTGCTGTTTTTTCTGGCTCTTTGATTGGGACCAAAAAACCATTCTCTCCCTCCTGAATCACGCCTGGATTACCACCATAATTTGTCACTACAGCCGGTACACCAATACTCATTCCCTCTAGCAAGGCAAGGCTCGTAGCTTCTGTGCCATAAGAGCAATTGACTTGCACATCAAAAATATTCACAAAGTCTTTCACATTTTTGATAAACCCTGTAAAAATAATTTTATCTTGTAAGTTCATTTCTTGCACTTTTGCTTTTAAATTTTCCTCTTCTGCTCCCGTTCCTAAAATCAGGAACTTCGCTTTCACGCCGGCATCAAGAATGATTTTGGCACTGTCGATAAAATACTCGTGGCCCTTTACCTTTTCCAGTCTTGCAAGAATGCCAACCACTTTCTCGTCCGGCTCGATGCCATACTGTTTCTTAAGTTTCTCTTTTTCTTTCTCTGATGTCTCTTCCATCTTGTCTACACCATTTAAAATCACATCAATCATATTCTCGTCAATACCGCCATCAGTCAAATTCTCTTTGGCTGCCTCGGCCACAGCAATAATTCTATCAGCTAAAAATTCATTAGAAGTTTTGTAGGCCCATCTTCCGACGCCATCTTTAATTTTCTCACTCACAGGAAAAACAGAATGCCTTGTATAAATAATTTTGGTGCCCTTTACAAATCTTGCCGCAAGCCTTGCGATACTGCTAGCGTGCGTATGTACAATATCCGGTTTCTCCGCACGTATCACTTTTAAAAGCTCAAAGAACGACTTCACATCTAGTGACTTATTCTTTAGGCCATTTACTTCAATCACTTTCACTTTCGTCTTCTTTAGTTCGGCAACTAACTGACTTCCCTCTGGAACAACAACAACAATCTCAAATTCTTTCCTGTCGAAGTTCTTGCAAAAATTAATCACGCACTTGCCAGCCCCGCCAATATTTAGGTCACTAATAATATTTAAAACCTTAATCACGCCTTGCATCATCCTTTCCCGTAGGGGCAGCGTATCACGCTGCCCGTTATTTTCAAATTGCATTTTTTTGCGGGCAGCGTGGTACGCTGCCCCTACAATCATTGTTACCTCGACAATTCATTTCTGGTCGAAGAAATCCCAATCGCAATCACCAACCAAAAAATCAATACCACTCGATAATTATACCAAGTATAATCCGTCGCACTCTGCACCAAAAATCCAGTGATTGCGGCAATCGAAGCCATCGTAACATAGTTTTTATTTTTTAAGTAAGCAATAAAAGTTTCTTTATAAAAATTATAAATAATCCCTACAAAAACAATAAACCCTACAAGGCCATATTCCACAAATAATTGCAAATACAAACTATGCGAATGTGGTGCTACAATATCGTTATATGCATAAAGTGGATAAACCAGGTTAAAACTGCTTGTCCCAAGGCCAACGCCCGAAAGGAAATAATCCTTTAGCATTGCAATCGTTCCTAGCCAAATGTATACACGATAAGAAGTAGACGTATCCGCCATATTACCGATACTCGTAAATCTCGCCATAATCGATTCTGGTAAAACAAACGGCGCAATAAATAGCAGTAGCACGCCAGCCCAAATTAGCCTCTTATCAATCAAAATCGCCAAAACAAACAAAGCAAAAATGATACCAAGCCAACAACCTCTCGAGAAAGTAAGAACCAAAGCAAGCATCAATATACCAACATTTGCAAGCCAAAACAATCTGCCAAACCATCCTTTTGAATGAATCAAAAGCATAATCGAAAATGGTATCACTAGCAAAAGATACTCGCCAAAAACATTCGGATTAGCAAATGTAGAATACACTCTCATTTTAATTTCTTCAAACATATTTCCGTCAAGCCACTCTTGCGAATAGATATCTCCAAAGAAATATTGATACAATCCATAAAGCGCTGCAACCGTGCCAGCAATGACAAACACAGAAAGATAAAATCTCATTTGCTCTTTCGTAGAGATTGTATTAATCCACACAAAATAAAACAAAATAAAAGCAATCGTTAGCATTCCGATTTTGATACTCTCTGCTGTAGACACAGAAGTAAGCGCACAAAAGGCAACAACTAGAATAAACGCTAAAATCCATGTATTTGTTTTAAAATATTTTAATTCAAAACTCGTATCGGTAAAAGCCTTTAATATCAATGAAAACGCCGACATTAGCACTAAAGCTAGTACAAGCATTGTAGGCAAAAATGGCGACAATGCAAGCACAAAAGTAATCCAAACTTGCGGCTTTGTAAAAATACTTGCCTCCAGCAAAGCATCCAATTTTAGCTTATGGAAAAACTTCTGAAAAAAGTGAATGATTGCATTCATGACTTTGACAAAAATCGAATTTTTCTGCGTTTCGCTAGTATCCTTTTCTTTGACAAATCCTTGCACAAACATACTATTTGCAAATAAGTTCCTAAAGAAGTGATTAATGGCCATCACAATTTTGTATGTCATGCTATTCTTCCATATATCCAAGTTAGTTCCTCCTACCTAAAATTTTAATCTCGTCAACATTTAATAAATACGTAAGCGCATAATACGTAACAACGCCAATCACCGCGCCAATTCCCATTCGAACAATCTTAAACGATAATACGCCTACTAACCAATTGTTAAGTAAAACAACAACCAAGCCCATCACAAGGCTAGCACCAATCATTTTTGCAATCGTAAGTAAAAAGGTACGATCAATCATTTTCTCTTTTCGATTAGCCATCACAATTAAAGTAATCGCATTGGCAAGCGCTGTAAGAGAAGTTGCAAGTGCCAATCCCTCTACGCCTATGATTTTCGAAAAGATAAGGCACAAAACAACATTAAGCACCACCATAATCACACCCGCAATCAGCGGCGACTTCGTATCTTGCTTTGCGTAAAACGCCTTATTCATAATCTCTACAATTCCCGCGCCAATAATGCCAAAAGCAAAATACATCAAGATAGAAGAAGTTCTTAGCGTAGAAAGCGCGTCAAACTCTCCTCTTTCATAAATAACCGAAACAATATCCTGCCTGTAAATCATAATTCCAATGGATAAAGGAATTAAAACATAGCACATCATTCTAAGGGCCTTTAAGATAATTTCTTGATATTCTTTCTTATCATTATCCGCACTCGCCCTTGACATCTCAGGAAAAATAATATTACCAATCGCATATGTAAAAATACCAGAAATGACGACATAAAGCTTATATGCATACTCCATAGCCGACAAAGCATTATCTCCCATTCCAGAAGCAATTCTCGTCGAAACCAAATTATTAATTGGCAAAACAGCCGTACTAATAAAAACAGGAATCGCCAATAAAAAAACATTTTTAATATTCTCGTCTTTCAAATTGACTTTCAAGTGAAAAGGATATCCAAACTTCTTTGCAAACGGAATTTGAATAGCCACTTGCAAAAACCACGCAAAGAGCATACAAGCAGCCAAACCGTGAATTCCAAACTTTTCCCTAAATAACACTAAGAAAATAATAATCACCAAATTGGAAACAGCACTAATCGCCGCTGGAATATTAAACTCTCCATACGACTGCAAAAGCCCCACAAGTGAATACGCAATCGCCGTAAAAATAATCATAGGAAACGTAATTCTGATAAGTTCCACCGTAAGATTAAATGTTTCCGCGTCAAATCCGCCTGCAAGCAAATGCACCACTTGAGGCGCAAACAAAATTCCTAAAATCGCAATCGCACTAGAGATCAGTGCCACAATATTCACAAAATTATTGGCAAAATGATTTGCCTTTTCTCTTCCGTCCTTTTGCAAAATCTGATTAAAAATTGGCACAAACGTCGATACAATCGCCGAACTCAAAATAATATCTACCAGCTGCGTCGGAATACGTGTCGCCGCAAAAAACGCATCAGAAACATATCCTGTACCATAATACTTCGCAAAAACAATATCTCTAAGCAATCCCAAGCACTTCGAAATTGCCGTAATCACAAAAACCAGACTAAACGTCTTCACAATATTTTTCTTCATTCCCATTTACCTCGTATATGTATTATTTTCCAATGAAATATTATCATAAAAGATGTCATGTTTCAATATAATCCGTAAAATATTGTTCAATTTGTAGGGGTCGCATATCATGCGACCCCTACAGTATTATTGGGCATTACCTTCCTCTTATTCGTTTTCTGCCTCTTCACTTGGCTCGTCATAAAACTCATACTCGTAAACTGTTTCTCTATCCCAAAACTCGCTAATCTTCTCTAAAACGTCTGGCACGTAATCCAAAAGTTTATCAAGCGAAGAACAATGGTCTACTGGAATCATTTTCACATTACTATCCGACACAACCAAAAATCCAATTGGCGAAATACATACTCCAGCGCCACTTCCCCCACCAAAAGGCAATCGATAAGTAATATCCTCGTCAGAGCCCTCTTTGGAATATTGGTCAACCGTCTCCCCCTTAAACTCACTTCCGCCAGCAGCAAAGCCAAAACAAACCTTAGACACAGGAATAATTGTCGTTCCATTCCCGCAATCAATCGCCTCACCAACCACGGTATCCACATCAATCATATCTTTCAAATTACTCATAGCAGTATTCATAAGCCCTTCTATTGGATGTTCGTTCATTTTTCTTTCTCCTTTCACGATAAAACAAAATTATGATAAAAATAATATGCACCATTTTGAGTGATACTATGCAATGAAGTTTCGAAGTAAGTTCAAACTTATCATAAGCAGGAAGTACAGAAAAATGGCAATTTTTGCTGTATGGGATTTTGAAAAATGCATATATATAAGCTAGCCCTGTGGAAAGCACAGGAATTGAAAAAACACTGGGCAAGACCCCAATGAGTCCACATCTCATATCCACAATCAACTTCTCAAAATGCAAATACTTTTGAAGAAAAGGGAATACTTTCTTGCCGCTTTTCCAAAATCCATTTTGGGCCTGACTGCCATGCTTCTTTGCTCTCTTCTCTTTCCTTTTCCTACGCCATTTCTCAATATCTTCACGATAAAAAGTCTTCAGCTTTTTAAAATAAATCACAGAAATGCAGTAATGATAATCTAAATTCGAAAAAGAAAAGAAAATTTCAAACTTCACTTTAGAATGTAAAACCAATCCAATCACTATCAAAACAATCAAAAAAATAATCATAGTAATATTTTACCAAATATCACTATGATTATGCATCATTACGCTTTTCTTTTGATCTTTGCCACGTTAATATCTCCGAATAGTTTATCTTGCGTCACTTGAATTCTGCTCATTTTCGATAACTCTAACAAGCTTAAAAAGGCAGTTACAATCTCTACCTTGCTTCTCTTCTTTGGGCTAAATAATTTATTAAATACAAAGGAAGGCTTTTTCCAAAGTTCCTTTAAAATCTCTTTTATTTTACTCTTAATCGTTACTTTTTCACTAACAGCAAGTCGATTAATATTCTCTGCTTGCAAGTTCTTTTTTTCTGTTTCTCTCGTCACAATTTCACTGTAAACCTGAGGAATTAGTTCCGGACTATACTCTTTTTCTAGCTTCGCCTTTGGAAGTTCAATTTTCTCCTGAGGCTTGCTATATCTTCTGCCATACGTCTCTCCACGCTCTTTTAATGTCGCCGTATACTCTTTGTATCTCTTATAATCAAGCAATAATTTCACTAAGTCAAACTCCTCGCCCTCGTCTTCTTCCTCCGCAAGCGATGGCAATAGTGACTTTGACTTAAGATAAATTAACCTTGAAGCCATAACAATAAACTCACTTGTAATATCTAAATTCATTTTCTGCATCTCTTTTAAGTAATCCATATATTGGTCTGTAATCTCTGCGATTTTGATATCAAAGATATCCATCTTATTCTTCTCAATCAACTGACACAATAAATCTAATGGACCCTCAAAATTCTCCATTCGTATTGTATACTGCTCCATAAAAACTTTTCCTCACTTCTATCATTTTCTATCTATAATTGATTAATAATTTCCATCACTAATCTCACAAATCTTCCTTCTGCTTCGCCGGCGGCTTTCATAACTTCTTCATGCGAAACTTGTTGGCCAGAGCCAGTCATATCTGTAATACAAGAAATGCCAAGCACGTTCATTCCGGAATGCACAGCCGCAATCACTTCCGGCACAGTGGACATACCAACCGCATCTGCCCCTATTGTTGCAAGCATTTTTATTTCGGCCGTTGTCTCATATTGTGGCCCCGCCATGAAAGCATAAACGCCTTCTTGCAATTCCATTTTAAGGTTTGAAGCTACGCTTTTTGCTAGATTTCTAAATTCCACAGGATAAGCATCTGTCATATTAGGAAATCTCGTACCAAAAACTTCCTCATTCTCTCCTCTTAGCGGAGACTCAGCACAAAGCTTGATATGATCTGTAATTAGCATCAAATCTCCCACTTTAAACTTTTTATTAATGCCACCTGCTGCATTTGAAACAATTAAATTTCTAATGCCAAGCAATGCAAAAACTCTAATCGGAAAAGCTGCTTCCTGCATAGAATAACCTTCATAAAAATGGTATCTGCCTTTCATAGCAAGAATTTTCTTCCCGTAAATCGTACCATAAATCAATTTATTATCGTGCCCTTTTACAGTAGAAGTCTTGAAATTAGGAATATCCGCATATGGTATTTCAATAGCGTCTCTTATCTCGTCTGCTAGCTTTCCAAGGCCAGAACCTAATATCACAACTGTATCTGGCACATCAGGAATATGAGTTCTAATATAATTTCCAGCTTCTAACGCTTTTTCTAACAAGTCTTGCATTTTCATTCCTCCTTTGTATACACATTAATTATCCTCCAAATTTGCAAGATTGTCAATCGCTTTTGAAACATTACTACGAGTATATCCTTTATTGATAAGATACTTTTTTACTTTATCCATATCATTCTCCGAACGATATTTTTTCTGTGCTAATTCTATCGCGCATTCCTCTTCGTATTCATACAAACTATCGTCGATATATTTCTCAATCAAATCGTCGTCAACGCCGCGACGCATCAAGTCCATTTTAATCTCAAACACAGAACATTTTTTTAGCTTGATTACATTTTGATTATACTTCTGTACATACACTTCGTCATTGATGTATCCCGCCTCTGTCAAATATTCTATGATTTCGTCTGTATAGTCTTCCGTGTAATCTAGCTGTTTGCATTTTTGTCGTACTTCTTTTTCCGTTCGCTTTTTGAATAAAACATATTTCATTAGTTTATTATCTAGAATCATAAAATAATCTCCATTTCTATAATGCAATGTGGGCAGCGTCATACGCTGCCCCTACAATTTTTCAATTTAACCAAACGTAATCTGTAGGGGTGGCGTATAACGCCACCCGCACAAAATTTTATTCCTCGTCTTCAAACTCGTCGTCTTCGTCATTTACTTTTTCTAACTCGTCTGTCAAGCTCTTGTCAAATGCTGTATTGTAGTTATCTCTAATCTTCTTTTCAATCTCAGCACAAATTTCTGGATTATCCTTCAAATATTGTTTTGCATTTTCTCTTCCTTGTCCGATTCTAGTGCCATTATAGCTAAACCAAGCACCAGCCTTCTCAACAATGCCAAGGTTTACACCAATATCCACAATGTTGCCTTCCTTCGAAATACCCTCGCCATACATAATATCAAATTCAGCCTCTCTAAATGGAGGAGCAACTTTATTCTTTACCACTTTTACTTTAACGTGATTACCAATCACTTCGCCATTTGCTTTTAAAGTCTCTGTTTTTCTAACATCAAGACGTACAGAAGCATAGAATTTTAGCGCTCTACCACCAGGAGTAACTTCCGGATTTCCAAACATAATTCCTACTTTCTCACGAAGCTGATTGATGAAAATAGCAACCGTATTTGACTTATTAAGTACACCCGTTAGCTTTCTAAGTGCTTGCGACATAAGTCTTGCTTGAAGTCCTACATGTGCATCGCCCATATCACCATCAATCTCTGCCTTTGGCACTAATGCCGCAACAGAGTCCAAAACTAAAATATCAATCGCACCACTTCTAATCAAAGCTTCTGCAATCTCTAACGCTTGCTCGCCAGTATCTGGCTGAGATACAATCAAATTATCAATATCAACACCCAATTTCTTTGCATACACAGGGTCTAACGCATGCTCCGCATCAATAAATGCAGCCTCTCCACCCATCTTTTGCGCTTCTGCAATCATATGTAGAGCAACTGTCGTCTTACCCGAAGACTCAGGCCCAAATACCTCTACAATTCTTCCTCTTGGAACGCCCCCAATGCCAAGCGCGATATCCAAACTCAATGCACCTGTAGGAATTGCCTCTATATTAAGATGTGCACTCTCTCCCAATTTCATAATCGAACCTTTACCAAATTGCTTCTCAATTTGTCCTAATGCAACCTCTAATGCTTTTTTCTTTTCACTATTATCGCTCATAAAAAACCTCCTAAAATTTCTTTTGTTATCGCTACAAGATTATAATAGAACAGTCGTTCTTTTTTGTCAAGCATTTTTTGAAAAAAATTTTTATTTACTCCACTGCCAAATTTGATAGTATGGATTCCAAGCCGTCGGCGTCATATTTCCTTTCACTGCCTTATTCGTAAGTAGCACATTCGTCCTAAAATAAAGTCCAATATACGGCATCTCCGTCTCATACTTTGCTTGAAAATCATAAAAAGCATTCTCCAGATTTAAATTTGACAAATACAATTGCGCAAATTCTTCTGCCATTGCTGCACTATTAAAATTTGCAAAATTATTTTCTTGCAATAACTCCATCAAATCAAACTCATTCTTAGATGTTAGCGTCCCAAGTGCTAAATCAAAATTATGCGACGCCATATTTTTCTGAAATGTGTTACTATCCACTTGCACAATCGTAATCTTCATTCCAATATTTTCTAGATTTTCCTTGATTTTAAGCGCCGCTTCCACTTTCTCTTCGCTATCCTTACAAACCATCAAATTCAATCTAAGGCTCACATTACTTCCATTAATCGTCTTGCTCCAAACGCCGCTACGCTGCTGCCACAAGCTATTCGTAAGTAGCTGCTTTGCTTTCTCCTGACTATACTCCACTTCTAAGTCTTTATGAAATGCCCAAGAATAAGAATGAAGCATCATATCTTGCTTACTAGCATTTTCTAAATACACTTCGTCAATGATGTTATCACGATTAATCGCGTACAAAATCGCACGCCTTACAGAACTATCACTCAGTGCTAGTCGATTGCAATTAGGAATTAACACATCAAACTTCTCATTTTCATAGCGATAACTATTAATTCCAATAATCCCAAACTTCTTCTCCCAAGAAATCATAGACGTTGTAATCACATCAATCTCGCTTGACTTAAACGCCTTAATGGCCTCACCATACGTTTGGTACTGATATAAATAAATCGTATTTAATTTGCTACTAGTATGATTCCACCAACTCGCATTGTACTTTAGTGTCATTCTAGCGCCATCCTCTGACGTCGCAAAGTACTGATACGGGCCAGTTCCCACAGGTCTACTTGTCTTTTCTTTATCGCTAAGTCCATCACGAAAATAATACTCTGGAACAATCGGAAACGTAAGCTTATACGGCAAAAGCGAATCCTTTTCATTCAACAAAAGAGAAATACTGTTATCTTCAAGCTTACTAATTTCCGCAATATTCTTCACATTCTCATAATAAACAGAAGCACTATTTCCCTTAATCGAATTGATGGTAAAAATCACATCGTCCGCCGAAAAACTTTTCCCCGAATGCCACGAAACATTTTCTCTAAGTCTTATAATCCAAGTCGTATCGTCTCTCTCCATCCATTCTATCGCAAGGCTTGGCGTAAGGCGATTCAAACTATCAAAATCAAATAACGGTTCGTACACTAACTTTAAAGTATCCGCCACTTGCTTGTTCTTCGTCAAAATTGGATTTAATGTATCCACTTCAATGAGCGGTAAATTTAGTTCGTCTTGATAGGAAGTATCCACTATGACTTCTTCTGCTTCTTCCTCTTTATTTTCTAGCACAGAAGAGCGAATGCCAATGAATAATCCCAAAGCCAATCCCGCCAAAGCAACCAATAAAAATAATTTTTTCAAAATCAAATACCCCCGCATTTATTCCACTATCAAATTTCCATTCTCAAATTCCAGTGCTCTCACATTCTCAATGATATTCGCCTGCCTAGCCTTTCGAGACACACATTTCAAATAATTACTCGTATGTCCCTCCGTTTCATTTTCAAACAAAACCGCAATCTCCTTGCCAATATACTGACTAGCAAATTTCTTTTCGTTTTCGTCCGAAAGCACAATTAATAAATGACTGCGCTCTTCTTTGATATTGCCATCCACTTGGTCTGGAAGCGTAGCCGCCGGCGTTCCTTTTCTCGGCGAATATTTAAAAATATGCATCTTTGAAAATTGAATCTCTTTTAAAAATTCATAAGTTTTCTGAAACTCTTCTTCCGTCTCGCCTGGAAATCCTACAATAATATCCGTCGTAAGTGCAACCTCTGGAATATTTTCTCTTAGTAGTTTTACTCGCTTCGCAAACTCACTCGTCGTATATCTTCTATTCATTCTTTTTAATGTCTCGTCACAGCCGCTCTGTAGCGACAAGTGAAAATGATTGCAAACTTTCGGCAAAGCCTTTAGCCTACTGACAAACTCCTCTGTAATAATTCCCGGCTCCAACGAACCAAGTCTAATACGCTCTATCCCCTCAATTGTATGTACTTTCTCGAGCAAATCAATTAGCCTGATTTCTTTCGACAAATCCATTCCATAAGACGCAATATGGATACCCGTAAAAACGACTTCCTGAATTCCTGTCTTACTAATCGCCAAAACTTCGTTATAAATGTCTTCCATTTTCCTGCTGCGCACAGGGCCTCTAGCATAAGGAATAATACAGTATGTACAATAGCGGTCGCAGCCATCCTGAATTTTAATTTCGACTCTTGCCCTCTCCGAATAAGCCGTTCCGCCCCACTCTTCATATTGACGAACTTTCATAATATCATTTACTTCGCAAATCTTCTCATGCTCAAAGGTCTGCACTTTATTGACAATCTCTTTTCTATCATTCGTGCCAAGAATAATATCAACATCCTCTATCTTTTGAAGCTCGTCTTTCGCAACCTGCGCATAGCACCCCACCACGCACAAAATGCTATCTGGGTTATGTTCTTTCGTCTTGTGAATCACTTGCCTAGACTTTCTATCACTCATATTCGTAACCGTACAAGTATTGACCACATAAACATCGGCAAATGACTCAAAATCCGTAACTTCATACCCCGCCTTTTTAAACAAGTCCATCATATGATTCGTTTCATATTGATTCGTCTTACACCCCAAAGTGTAAAAAGCAACTTTCTTCATTTCTCCTCCTATTTTTCCATTTGGAATAAATGTTATTATATCAAACATTTTCGCATTTTACAATATATTCGCTAACTCTAATTTATCCCCCTTATGCATATCATTTACCCTAAATTTAATCTCCACTAAGCTAAGCATTGCCTCTTCGGAATTGCCTATCCTATAGCACTCTTTCAACCTTTTTAATTCTGACTCAATCTCGTCAATTTCCGCGTGATTGCCCAAAATATGCCACTCCGCCTTCGTACTTTCCCATAAATTCTCCAAATCCTCAACCTTATCCATATGATTCATATCCCCGCTTGAAATCTCCGAGTGAAGTTCGTCAAGCCTTGTGGTAAGCTCCTGTTCAGTTCCCTCTAAATGCTGCTGGACAAAATAACCCCCGCCAAACACTAACGCAATAATCACTAAAACAATCACCAAATCTCTCATTTTCCACCTCTTGCCTCTTTCTTCTGCATATATATTTCTCCTGTCTCGTCCCTCAGAAGTAAAAAAACTTCCTCAAGCTTTGCCTGATTCTCCTTTAGAATTTTACCTACATCCTCACGCTTCATTCCCAATTCCTGAATATTATTATCCACAAAAGAACCATCAATTACCAAAGGAATTTGAAATCCTACATTATTTGACGGAATATTCATATCTGACTTGGAAACAGGCGTTGTATGTGCTTTTGGAATCACACTGACTTCGCCGCTAACCTCTAATACGGCATATTCCACATCTCTGATATCAGGATATCCTGCGACTCTCAGTTCTTCCAAAAGCCCATCAATCGTATATTTTTGGCTTCTTAATCGCTCTTCCATAATTTTGCCGTTCGCAATCAAAACAGTTGGTTTTCCCGAAATCAAACGTCTAATAAGGCCACTCTTTAAATTTAGAAAAGATAAAACAAGCTGGCCAACTAATAGTGCCAAAATTGGCACTATTCCTTGTATTAGGGGAATCCCAATATCTTGCATCGGCACGCTTGCCAAATCTGCAATCATAATCGTCACTACAAGTTCAAAAGGCTGCAATTGCCCAACCTCTCTTTTTCCCATCAATCTAATCGCAATTAAAACAACAGCGTACAAAATCAACGCTCTAATAAAAATAGCTCCCATAAAATTCTCCCTTTCGTGACTATTGTTTTCAAACGAAAAAAAAATATACAAAAAATTGTATATTTTGAAAACAGCAGTCAATAATACAAATATAAAACAAAAGGCAATTAAACAAAAAGGAGGAAGTAAAAATGCCTAACGATACAAAAAATGGGGCTAATACAATGTCTATTGGAGGAATTATCGCAAGATTTGTAACATCAGCCGTAGTGCTTGCCATCACAGCATTCTTTACACCAGGATTTCAAATATCTTCTATCTGGACACTAGCACTAGCCGCAGTAGTACTAACTGCAATGGATTACTTAATCAATATGGTCATCGGCGTAGACGCCAAACCATTCGGAAGAGGAATTATCGGCTTTATCTTAGCCGCAGTAATTCTTTACGCAACGCAATTCTTCGTAGCCGGCTACTCCATCAGCTGGGTATCTGCCATCATTGGAGCAGTTATCTACGGAATCGTAGCATCTTTCATTCCGGGCAAGCAAATGTAACCCAATGGGGACGGAGGATTTTGGATAGTCTAGCCTCCAGCAACACAAAAACCACCAGTTTCACTGGTGGTTTCATTTTTCTTATTATGAAGAACTCTTCACTAAATCCACAATTTTCTTTTCTAGCTCCTGCACACTCGCCGTCAATTCCGCAATTCGCTTATCACTATTTTCTCTCTTCATATCCTCTTTAATCATTTCTGTCATTTCTTCTAGCTCTTCATTTAGTGTCTCTAATCTCTCCAACAACTCAAGTCTAGCATACTTATTAGCATTTGGAGAGACAAGCTCGCCCACTTTTCTGCCATATCGCATTTCTTCCGTCTCATAAACATCGCCGTGAGAAGGAATTTCAACCGGTATCTGAAACTCAGAAATAATCTTATCCGAAAGTTCTAGCTGTGCCTCTTCGTCGCCGTGAACTAAATAAATCTGCTTTGGCTTTTCCTTAAAAGAATCCACAAAATGCAAAAGCCCCTCTTGGTCTGCGTGACCAGAAAACGATTCAATGTACTTAATTTGCGCATTCACGCCAATTTCTTCGCCAAAGATTTTAACCGTCTTCGCGCCGTCAACAATCTTTCTGCCCAACGTACCAATTGCTTGATATCCCACAAACAAAATCGTACTATCGGCTCTCCATAAATTATGCTTCAAATGGTGCTTAATTCTGCCCACTTCGCACATACCACTGGCAGAAATAATAATCGACTGATTCGCATTTTCATTTAGCGCTCTCGACTCCTCCACAGTAGGCGTAAACTTAAGGCCCGGGAACTCTAGTGGCCTCTTACCCTCGCGGATGTCTTTTTGCACCTCTTCGTCCAAAACATCCAAATTCTTCAAAAATACTTCTGTTGCAGAAATCGCAAGCGGACTATCCACAAACACAGGCGCACTCATAACTTCGTCAAACTCTCTGCGAAACTCCGGGTCACTGCTCTCCTTACTTTTTTGAATTTCGTACAAAATTTCCTGCGTACGTCCAACCGCAAATGAAGGAATGACAACGTTTCCGCCTCTCTCCAAAGTTTCAGAAACAATCCTCAAAAACTCCTCTGCCTTATTCTCCTGCTTCTGGTGAAGACGATTGCCATACGTAGACTCCATAATCAAAATATCCGTATCGTCAATCATAGTAGGCTCTTTCAAAAGCGGAATATCATTATTACCCAAATCTCCCGTAAATACAAGCTTTTGCTCCTTGCCATCCTCCGTTATCCAAAGTTCTATAATGGCAGAACCAAGCATATGCCCAGCATCGCGATATCTTACCTTAATATCTCTCGTAATCGGAATAATCTCGTTATAATTCACTCTCTCAAATAAAGCAAGAGAATCTACAGCATCCTGGTACGTATAAAGCGCCGGAACTGGATGCTTGCCCTCACGCATTCTCTTTCTATTTAACCATTCAACTTCAGACTCTTGGATATAACCACTATCCGGAAGCATAATCTCACACAAATCACATGTCGCCTTCGTCGCATAAACTGGGCCTCTGAAGCCATCTACATAAAGCTTCGGAATTCTTCCTGAATGATCAATATGCGCATGTGATAGCAGCATAAAATCAATCTCCGTCGGATCAAACATAAATTCTTCTGTGTTTAGCAATATCTCTTTTTGCTGGCCTTGATACAATCCACAATCAAGCAAAAATTTCTTATCTTTCGTCTCTATTAGGATGTTAGAACCAGTAACAGTTTTGGTAGCACCTAAAAAAGTAATCTTCAAAACTACTCCTCCTCTTCTACAAATTCCGTCTCTCCTTGCTCTTTCATTTCTTCCCATTCTTCTTTCGAAATCAGCGTCTGTCTTGGCTTCGAACCATCATAGCCAGAAACAATGCCTCTTTCCTCCATCTGGTCGATAATTCTTCCAGCTCTCGCATAGCCAACTTTAAACTTTCTCTGTATCATAGACGCCGAAGCATTGCCCATACTAACGGCAAGCTCAATCGCATCCGTCAAGAGCTCGTCGCAATCGTCTTCAGAATCCCCAGATGCTTGAGGCGTAGCGCCTTTCTCTAGGCTCTCCATAATATCCGCGTTATATCTCTCTTGGTTATTTTCTTTAATATAATCCACAACTGTCTCAATTTCCTGGTCTGTCACAAATGAGCCTTGCACTCTAATTGGCTTTGACTCGCCAACAGGATAATACAGCATATCGCCCTTACCAAGCAACTTCTCAGCGCCAGCCATATCCAAAATCGTTCTCGAATCCACTTGCGACGAAACCGTAAACGCAATTCTAGACGGAATATTGGCCTTAATAATACCCGTAATAACGTCAACAGACGGCCTTTGTGTCGCAATAATCAAATGCATCCCCGCAGCTCTCGCCATCTGCGCAAGTCTACAAATTGCGTCTTCCACTTCATTTGGCGCCACCATCATAAGGTCCGCAAGCTCGTCGATAACAATCACAATCTGAGGCAAAACGCCCTCTTCGCCGCTACGGCTTAGCAGTTCGTTGTAGCCCTTAATATCTCTCACGCCTTTTGACGCAAACAAATTATAACGATTGACCATTTCCTGCACAGCCCAATTAAGCGCACCAGCTGCCTTTTTCGGGTCTGTTACAACCGGAATTAGCAAATGCGGAATTCCATTATACACGCCAAGTTCAACAACTTTCGGGTCAATCAAAATCAATTTCACTTCACTTGGATTTGCCTTGTATAACAAGCTCATAATAATCGAGTTAATGCAAACACTCTTACCAGAACCAGTACTACCAGCGATTAGCAAGTGCGGCATCTTCGCAATATCAGAAATCGCAGGGCTTCCGTCAATTCCTTTTCCCAAAGAAAACGAAATCTTAGACTTCGCCTCTTGAAATTCGTCCGATTCAATAATATCTCTAAGCCAAACGGTCTCCGTCGACTTATTTGGAACCTCAATGCCCACAGCTGACTTGCCAGGAATCGGCGCTTCAATTCTAATCGACTTCGCCGCCAAATTAAGCGCAATATCGTCAGACAAATTCAAAATTTTACTAACTTTCACACCAACATTAGGTTGCAACTCATATCTCGTAACAGTAGGGCCTTTCGTCACATTCGTCACTTTCGCCTCTACACCGAAACTAGCAAGCGTTGTCTGTAACTTAATCGCAATCTCCTTTAATTCCTTTACTGAATAATCCTTGCCAGAATGCTTCGAAGCATTTAACAAATCAATCGGAGGGAACTCATACTCCTCGTATTCCTCAATCGTATTATGCTCCAAATTAAGCTCCTCAGGCTCGTTATCCTCTTCTTCTTGTTTCTTCCTCTTAGAAAACATATTTTTCTGCTTCTTTTGAGGCTCTTCTACTTCCTCTTCTGTCTCTATTTCTTCTTCATAAGCCTCTTCTTCCGGCTCTTCCTCATACGCTTCCTCTTCGTCTTCACCCAAATCAATATTCAATTGCTCCGCAGCCTCAATAATATCAGACTGCTCCATAATCTGTCTAAACTTCTCGCTATTCTTTCTCTGTTTCTGCTTGGCAGGTGCTTTTGCAGCAACACTCCTCGTCTGCACAGGAATATCTTCCTCTTCTTCATACTCCTCAGCCCTTGCCTCACGTCTCGCTCTGGCATTTTCCACGAGATTTGCAATGCCGTCTCTGATACCAAAAATAATACTCGAAAATGTAATTCCCGTCACAAAAACCGTAGTCACAACAATCAGTGCAATAATAATCACAAACGCCACAGGCTTATTAAACCCCTCAATCAGTGGCGCAGCAAGAATCGCGCCAAACACGCCGCCGCCTTGTCCCTCTGTGCCAAGCCTGTATAAAGCATCAATGCCATTCCAAAGGCTCGTCGGCTTATTCTCCACCGAAAACGGATAATCAATCGCCGTCATAAGCGCACAAACGGAAATTACCAGCAAAATCACCTGAAAAGTCTTCAATTTCAATCTTGAAAAATCTCTAAAAACGACATAAATCCCTAGAACAATCAGGATAATCGGAACAGCCACCGTCAGCCTTCCAATGAGTCCCCCGAAAAAACTATCCTTGATAAAAGCCCCAATCGGCCCCAAATCCCTACTATATATTAAAACGCCAAAAACAATCCCCAACACAATTAGTATTAAAGATGTAGCATCAATATTCATTTTTGGCTCATTTTTCTTCTTTCTTCTTCTTGCCATTCGTCCAAAACCTCCTTCTTTTGTACAATACTATCTTATCTCAATTACAGACCATTTGCAAGTAAATTTTTATGTTGTAGGGGCAGCGTACCACGCTGCCCGCATTCATAACATATCTATCATGTATACGCAAAAATGGGCAGCGTGCTACGCTGCCCACCTACAATTTCTATTTCAATTCTTTACGATTGTTCTTTACAACCTCTAACTTTTCTTTCAAACTATTCTCTAAATCTGCAAGAATACCATCCGCATATTCTTTCGTCCCAGCAATCAAATCTTTCGAAAAAGCATTGGCACTATCAATGATTTCTGCCTTTTGCTCATAAGCCTTCTTTGTAATCTCATGCTCGTCAATCATAGAAATAATTCTATTCTCAGCCTCTTTAATCAAATCATTTGCCTCTTTTTGTGCATCAAGCAAAATCTTTTGGCGTTCCTCTTTTACCCACTTAGCTTGCTTCAACTCGTCTGGCAATTTCTCCTCAATCTCTTTCACTACATCCAATACTTCATCCTTATTGATTAATGTTTTTTTACTAAATGGTAATGTAGCACTTCTATCCATCATATCTTTGATAGCCTCTAGCAATGTAAGCACTTCCATAAACGTTACCCCTTTCAACAATAAAAATTCAATCTATTTCTTCCGTATTTTCTGTAGTCATATCTTTTGTAACTTCCAATCTCCTCCGGAGCATCTTCGTCAGTGTCCGTCTCATAAACAATCACACCGTCCGCATTTAAAAGCCCAAGCTGAGAAATCTTATCTATCGCAGCTACCCCCATCCCTTTGTGGTAAGGCGGGTCAATAAAAATAATATCAAACTTTTTCGATTTTAGCCTATCTAGAATCGCCAAATAATCTCCTTGCAAAACCTCTGCATCTAAAGTCATTCTAGCTCTCTCTAAATTAGCTTTGATTACCTTAATAGCCTCTTTATTCAAATCACCAAAATAAGCTTTACCTGCGCCACGGCTCAACGCTTCAATTCCAATCGCGCCACTTCCCGCAAACAAATCTAAGAATGTACACCCTGGAATTTGATTCATTAAAATACTAAATAGAGCTTCTCTTACCATATCCCTCGTCGGCCTTGTACTATCGCCCTCAAGGGTTTTCAAAGTAAGTCCTCTCGCCTTTCCTGCCACTACGCGCATATTAAACCTCACTTAATCATATTTTACAATAAAATAAAAAAATGTCAATATATGTAACATAATTGTAATAATTATTTAACAAAATTCTTCGTAAATGTCTTTCGGTGGATCATACAAAGCCCATTTTCCTGAATCGCCTCAATATGAGCCTTCGTACCATATCCCTTGTGCTTGGCAAAACCATACATCGGAAACACTTTGTCATACTCATACATCATTCTATCCCTCGTCACTTTCGCCAAAATCGAGGCCGCCGCAATCGAAATGCTAAGCGCATCCCCCTTAATAATCGGCAAATACGGAATTCCGCCTGTATCCACTTTCTTCTCCGCATCAATCAAAATATAATCTGGCTTCACAGAAAGTCCGTCAATTGCCATTTTCATAGCTTTTCTTGTAGCCTCTAAAATATTAATCTCGTCAATCACGTTATTATCCACAATTCCTACAGCCCAAGCAAGCGCCTGCTCGGTAATCACATCATAAAGCTTCTCACGTTTCTTCTCAGAAAGTTTCTTCGAATCATTCACGCCCTCAATCAATGCCCCTTCAGGCAATATAACAGCTCCAGCCACAACGGGCCCAGCAAGCGGCCCACGCCCTGCCTCGTCAATACCACAAATCAAATGAAATCCCTTTGCATAATATTCTTTTTCAAATTTACTAAGCTCCTCAAGCCTTTGTATTTCAGCCTCTTTCACATAATCACATCCTTTTTATTATCTGTGGCAGCGTGGTACGCTGCCCCTACATCAAAATAATAACATATCATATGTTTAATTGCAACATTCGTAGGGGCAGCGTATCACGCTGCCCGCAATAAAAAAGAGGCCGCTATTCGCGACCTCAAAATAAGGATAATATTATGAATCTTTAGGCTTTTTGTTCCTCAAGATTGTAATCTAAATTATCGGCACTTTTCTCAATCTCCATCTTCGAAATTGAAACTTCATAAGCTCTTCTCATTTCTGAAGTGCCATCTTCAAACTTCTTCTCATATTGTCTGCTTTGGATTCTACCCCAGATTTTCACATTTTCGCCAATACCTAAATTCTGGCAATATCTAGCATTTCTTCCCCAAGCAATACAAGGTATGTAATCTGACTTGTTATACGCTCTGTTTACAGCAAGTAATATGTCTGCAATCTCTCTTCCAAAAGGAGTCGTACGATAAATTGGCTTCTTGCAAATAAAGCCATTTAGCATAATCTCATTTGGATTAAGCGTAGCATCTTCCTCTGTTTGCTCACGAATTTCCTTCACAAAAACTGTTAAAACAAGCTTATTCTTTTCATTCTCATAATTATTGTATGAACGGAACTGTCCATCAATCACTACTTTTTTGCCAATTTCAAAATTAATTCCAGCAAGTAATCTCTCTGAAACTGTCACTGGAATAATATCTGAATTATCGCTTAATCTAGGTACTTCAAGATCAAAAGAATAAAAACCTTCTCCATATACCTCGTGACTAAACGTTTTCTCTGATACCACTGTACCAGCAAGTCGAATTAAATTGTTATCCGTGTAATTAACCACTTTATTTATCCCCCTCATTTGCATTTTTCTAAACTTCTACTGTATTTTATTCTCATAATTAGCTAAATATTCCTTAGCACGGATATATTCTATCACATTTTTTATTTTTTGTCTACATAATTTATGAAAAATGTAGACTTTTTTTGTAAATTATGTACGGGCGGTGGCGGGCAGCGTAGTACGCTGCCCCTACAAATATGCTATCCCTATCCTGTGCGGTCGACGTAATGCATAATACGCTGCCCGCAAAAAGGGCCGCTATCCGCGGCCCCCTTTTCCATTTCACTATTTAAGTAAAGCTAATGCAGAAGATATATCTGTGTTATAATCAATCGCTTCTTTAGCAAGTGAAACTACGTCAACACCAGCTAATTTCAAAATTGAATATACTTCATACATTGTATCATATCTTGTCTCACCATAGCCGTCGTCTTTAGCATCTGCCTTTGCATCAGCATCAGTTACTTTCTCCCAAATCTTATCAGCCATTTTCTTTACTAAAGCATTATCCTTGTATTCTGAAGCAAGTGTTTTGGCAAGCTTATCTTCGTCTACTTTTGCTAACAATTGATCAAGAATACCTTCAAATGTAGTAGCAGATAATTTCGCAGTCGTAACTTCTTTTCCATCTACAACGAACTTAATAGTCTTGTTATTAGCAACAGCACCAGATTTTGTGAACTTATACAAACCAGTCGTTTCATTTAAAGTAATCATAATCTTAGGTGTAACAATTGCTCCGCCTGAAGAAGATTTCTTTTCGTCGTTTTTCTTTGTACTGTTAATTACTGAAACATCGTCTTTGCTTACATTCTTGCCACCAACTTTTAAAGTATCAGCAACCTCGTCATTTAAAGCAAAAATCTTATCAATACCATCTGTATTTGTTAAAGAAACATTTTTAGCTTTCACAACTACGATACCTGTGTATCCTTTTAAGTCATACTCACCAGCATCTGTAATAATCATAGCGATGGCTTCGTCTAATAATTTTGCAACTTCTGCTCTTGTGATATATCTTGTAGGTCTTACAGTGCCATCTTCATAGCCATTTACATAGCCGCCTTCTGTAAGAGCTGTAACAGCATCTTTAGCCCAACTAGCAATTGTGTTGTAGTCTGAGAAGCGCTCTAAATTAGCTTCATCAGAAGCAACTAATTCCATAATTCTATTAATGACAACCATAGCTTCTTGTCTAGAAATACTATCTTCTGGTCTCATTGAAGACTCACTATCACCAGTAATAGCAGGCATAGCAACAGCCTTTGCTATATAATCATAATACCAAGCATTAGAATCAACGTCTTTGTAAGAACTCAAATTTGCTTTTGCTTCAGGCTCAAATACTCTCATAAGCATAGTAACAAATTCTGCTCTTGAAACTTCGTCTTCTGGTCTGTAATTTCCATTACCATCACCATTGATAATTTCCTCAGCTGACAGTCTTGTGATAGATTTGCTTGCCCAGTGTGAGCTACTAACATCACTGAATGTTGCAGCAAAAACTGTAAGCGATGATAGACATAATACTGCTAAAACTAATAATGCAATAAAACTTTTTTTCATTTTCTCTTCCTCCTATTTAAACATGTAATATAGTTTGTAAACCGCCCTTATATCGTCGAGCCTAACTAATGCTATCACTAATGTCGCCAGACATACAAGAACCAATAATACAAATATTACTATTAATATGTACTTAACTATTTT
>JAFUGE010000023.1 GCA_017469545.1 Clostridia bacterium | reverse complement strand
TTATGGAATTTAAAAAAGTAGAAGAAGGCATCGTACCAATTTACGAAAATGACACTAATGAAAAATTAATTAATGCAAGAGAACTACACCAAGCTCTAAAAAACAAAAGACAATTCTCAGATTGGATAAAGCAAAGAATTAACAGATATAAATTCTTGGAAAAACAAGACTTTTTCACGATTCACAAATTTGTGAATCGTGAAAATACTAATCTAGGAAATATGTCTATTGAGTATTATGTAACCGTCGATATGGCCAAAGAGCTCTGTATGGTTGAAAACAACGAAATGGGCAGGAAAATTCGTAGATACTTTATTGAGGCAGAAAAAAGATACCGTGAAATCATAAATAATCCATCAAATATATTTGATTTTATGCGTCTTGCACTGAATCAAATCGAATTAAATTCGAAAAATATTCAGGATTTGCAGCTCGATGTGCAGGACATCAAATCGAAAATTGATGTTTCTATCAAGAATAACTATTGTTTGGCTTCTGACATTGCTGAGCAATTAAATCTTTATTCTGAAAACAATCTCCCTCACTCCAATTTCATAGGTGCCATCGCCAGAAACTTAGGATACAAAATTTCCTACAAGCACTATTACGAGGACGATTATATCGCTATCGTCAAAGATATTTCCAAAAATGAATATTGGCAAGTATATTTTAAGCCTCTAGCTGTACAAGAAATATCAAATTGGTTCTATAAAAATAAGGATGAAATTTATTATGAAATACAATATGTGAAAAATACCAAAAACGGCAAGAAAGGAGAGATAAAAGAAAAAGGATATAAAATAGAAAATGTATGTTATAAGATAATGAATGAATAAGTTTTTTCAGAACGCATGCGGGCAGCGTAATACGCTGCCCCTACAGTTTCTGTGAATTTGCCATTCATTGATACTGTTTCCTGCAAAAGGTAACGTATTAACAGTGTACGTACAAATGAGAATGAGTAAAATGTGTTAATTTTTAGTTGCATATTATCACAATTCTTGACAAAAGATACTATATGTGATACTATATAATTAATACATAATATCATTCTTAAGAAAGGAGAATGACGTTATGTCGAAAATAGAAAAGCTTATTCAAAAAATGAAACAGCAACCAAATGGTATAAGATTTGAAGAGATAGCTAAAGTACTTGAACAGAATGGTTATATCATGAAAAAAACAACTCGGAACTTCGCATAGGCAATTCATAAATTCAAATGGTGATGTAATAACCATAAAGTATGAAAGTCCATTAAAGGCAGTCTATGTTAAGGACGTACTAAAACGAATAGGCGAATAAAAGTAAATTTGTAGAATAAAATATTTATGGAGGATGTGTTATGAAAAAAGAAAAAAATGTTTCGTATTATATGAAATTAGCATATAATTATATTATTCAGCCGATTACCGACGAAAGCGGTTCGTATTATTATGCGCGTGTATTAGAATTAGATGGCTGTCAAAGTACAGGAGATACATTCGAAGAAGCTTATCGTAATTTAAGGGACGCTATGCAAGGCTGGATTGAAGTAAAATTGGAAGCTGGCTATGATATTCCACTCCCGAAAAAGGAAAGTGATTTTAGTGGAAAGTTTATCGTAAGAATTCCTAAGACGTTACATTTTAGATTAACTTTGGAAGCCGAAAAAGAGGGTGTATCCTTGAACCAATATGCCCTATATAAATTGGCAAAATAATTAACCAGCAGGCCAAACGGCCTGCTGGTTTTAGTACTTCTTATGTCATTAGATTTTCATTTTTCTTATATAATTTCGTATGTTGTTCCCTCTTTTGTGTCGATTAGGCGGATGCCTTTTTCTAACAGATCGTTACGAATTTGATCAGCGGTAGCAAAGTCTTTATTTTTCTTTGCTTCTGCTCTTTCTGCAATTAGTTTTAAAATTTCGTCTTCATTCTCTGCTGTCTTCTTCTCCATTTCCTTTGTCAAGTCAAGTGATAAAACGCGGTCAAAATCTTCAATTAAGTGGAATTTTGTTGCGTCGTTTGTATCCGCTTTTAAAACATCATAGACAGTCGTCAAAGCCATTGATGTATTAAAATTATCGTCCATTGCATCCATAAATTGTTTCTTGTATTTATCAAACATTTCTTGATTTACTTCGCCGTCTTCTCTGTTAAGCCTTAACACTTTTGCTCTTAATTTCAAATACGCATTTTGTGCCCCAGACAAATTCTCAAAAGTAAATTCCAATTTGTTTTGGTAGTGGCTCGATAACGCTAAGTAACGATATGATAAAGGCTCATATCCCTTTGCTTTTAGCGTATCTACCGTCAGTACTTCGCCCTTGCTCTTACTCATTTTTTCACTACCCAAATTCAAATGCTCTACATGAAACCAGTAATTGCACCACTTATGGCCAATATATGATTCGCTTTGTGCAATTTCATTTGTATGGTGCGGAAAAATGTTGTCTACGCCGCCACAATGGATATCCAAATATTCTCCTAAATACTTAAGAGAAATGCCAGAGCACTCAATATGCCAGCCTGGATAACCTACGCCCCAAGGCGAATCCCACTTTAATTCCTGGTCTTCAAATTTCGACTTCGTAAACCACAAAACAAAGTCCGTTTTGTTTCTCTTATTCTCGTCCTCGGTCACATCGTCTCTCACGCCGACAAGCAAATCGTCTTCTTTATGATTCGTTAATACATAGTACTCTTTTAGCTTGCTCGTATCAAAATATACATTGCCGCCATTAACGTACGCATAGCCCGTATCAAGTAATTTCGAAATGATTTTAATATAGTCGTCAATCAAAGACGTCGCAGGCACAACCGTATCCGGCTTTCGAATATTAAGTGTAGCGCAATCTTCAAAAAATTTATCGGTATAGAACTTCGCAATATCCATAACCGACTTATGCTCTTTCTTCGCGCTATTGACCATCTTGTCCGAGCCCTCGTCACCATCACTTGTTAAATGCCCCACATCCGTGATATTCATAACTCTGTCAACCTTGTATCCAATATATTTCAAGTATTTTTCCAAAACATCCTCGTGAAGATAACTGCGCAAATTGCCAATGTGAGCATAGTGATATACAGTTGGTCCACAAGTATATAACTTAACTTCTCCCTCGCAACAAGGCACGAACTCCTCTACTTTTCTTGTTAACGTGTTATACATTCTCATAAAACCAACTCCTTTTTTTCATAAAATTGAATGCATTATATCACAAAAAAACCTAAAAGTACAGCACTTTTAGGTTTTTATTTTATCTTCTTCTGCTTCTATTATTTTGTAAAATTAAGATTAGTCTCAATAATTGCACTAAGGTGGTAAGCAGTGCCCCTACATACGTAAGTGCACAGGCCTTTAGCATAGATGTGGCGCCTCCCACTTCGTCATTCGTAAATAAATTGAACTCTCGTAATTGCTTTAGTGCCCTGCTAGAAGCATCAAACTCTACTGGCAATGTCACTAGCTCGAATAATAGCGTTACAAACTGTACAATGATACCAATCTCTAACATCATAGTATAGCTGGCAAGAAGTCCCACAAAAATCGAAATATAGGATAACGTAGAAGCCGCATTGAGTAATGGTATCATTTTCATTCTTAGCCTCATAAACGAATAGCCCTCTTTATCTTGGATGGCGTGGCCGCACTCGTGCGCCGCTACAGCTAATGACGCTACACTACTCCCCTCAAAAATTTCAGGCGATAAATTAACACTCTTTTTGGTAGGATTGTAATTGTCCCCTAACTCTTTCTCAATTCTATAAATATCTATATTCTGCAAACCGTTATTATCCAGTATTCTTCTTGCTACTTCTGCGCCCGTCATTCCCGCATGATTCGCGACTTGTTTATATTTATTATATCTTGATTTTACTAATAACTGTGCCACTAAGGTAATGCCAATGCTCACAAAAAATAATATCCAAAACATTCCTGGCGTTACTAAGCTTGACGCCGTTTCATATCCGTACATTGTCCTCACTCCTTTCTTTTGCACCATTACTATATCACAAAATCAGTCGTTTTTCAATCATTCACAATAACTTTATATATCCTATACTTCTCTCGCTGGCACGCCGACAACCGTCTTTCCATCCTCTACATCTTGCAGCACAACGGCATTCGCCCCAATCTTTACCTCATTTCCAATCTTGATTGCCCCTAATATTTTTGCTCCTGCGCCAACCATCACGCCATTCCCCAAATCCGGATGCCTTTTCCCACTATCTTTTCCCGTGCCGCCAAGTGTTACTCCGTGATAAATTGTGCAATCGTCCCCAATACTGGCTGTCTCTCCAATGACTACACCACTGCCGTGATCAATAAACAATCTCCTGCCAATTTTAGCACCAGGATGGATTTCAATTCCAGAAAAAAATCTGCCAATACCCGAAATCAATCGCGCCAAGAAAAATAATTTGTGCTTGTATAGAAAATGAGCCATTCTATGAAATACTAAAATATGAAAGCCTGGATACAATAAAATAGCCATCAATACGCTTTTGCAAGCGGGGTCTTTTCTATGTATATTCTTTGCATCTTCTAATAATTCCCTTAAAATCATAACTATCACCTTGTATAGCATATGCCAAAGTAATCAAAATTGTCGCTACGAATCTTTCCTAATATGAAGTCAAAAAAGAGACTACATTCTCTATGTAGCCTCTCCTATCTTTAGTCTTTCTTTGCCATCCAGTTCTTGCCGTCCACAATTCTTGCGACTAGCATCGAGGAAACATCGTCTCCTACTACATTTAGCATCGTTGCCGGAGCATCAATAATCGTTGCAATAATAGTTAGAATTGGCAGCGCTGCGACCGGATATCCCATCATTGTGATAATTAACATTTCAGAAATCGTTCCGCCACCAATTGGCACAGCGGTAATTAATAAATTAGCAAGAAGGGCAACGCCCAGCACTCCCAGCACTTCTCCGCCAGTAGCAATGTTCGTTCCAAACAAGCAAACTAAAAACATAATCTTAAACACAGAACCGATAATCGAACCATCTTTATGGAAGCTAGTTCCCAGTGGCACAGTCGTTTCCGCAATATCTGCCGGCACTCCTATTTTCTTACAAGCGTCCACATTCACAGGAATGCACGCTGCGCTAGAGCATGTGCCAATCGCTGTAATCGTAGGCGGAATTGCATTTCTCCAAAAAGCTTTTAGCCCTTTTCTCCCTCCTGCGATAAGAGCAAAAATGCTATACATTACAAAATAATATGCAAGAGTTACAATTAAATAAATAACGAATGTCTTTAAATAGCCAATGGCAATCGAGCTTCCAAAACTTCCAATAAACGCGGCAATATAGCATCCTAATCCAATCGGCGCATAGTACATAATAATCTTAACAATGTTTCCCATCACTACATTGGCAGACTCTAATAATCTTCTAAATGGCTCACCTTTTTCTCCCGACATATTCGTCGCAATGCCCACGATAATAGAGAATATCAAAAGTGCAATGATATTTTCCTTCGATAATAGCTTAGAAAAATCATTGACAGTTAGTAGCCTAACTGTTCTATCGGCAAGTGCCATTTCTTCTTGCGCGCTATCTTCCACATTTTCCGCAAGTGATGCTCTAATCTCGGCTCCATCTTCCGGATTTACCAATTTCACAGAATAAGTACTTGCAAATCCCACCATTACTGCCACGATAGAAGTTAAAATAAACACTCCTATAATGGAAACAATAATCTTGCCAAGTCGCTTTGGCTGTTTCATTTTGGTAATAGCCGTCGTAATGTTTAAGAAAATCAGCGGAACGATAATCACTAGCAATAGGTTAAGAAACAAATCCCCCAGTGGTGCAAGCACAGTTGCTCTCTCCTTAAACACCATTCCAACAATGGCGCCAACAATAATTCCCAGCAGAAGAATAATCGTTGACTTATAATTTGCCCAAAACTTCTTCATACTACTCCTCCCTTTTTTAATGACTCCTTACATCATATGCATATCATTTTAAAAATATCCCCACTCTATTATCTCAAAATCCTCTCCCAAGGGAACTCCAACCACTTATGTTCGTTAAGCATTTCGCCCACAATATATCCATCATTTGTATCCTCATATCCGAATAATGCAGCAACATAAACATTCTTAGGCTGAAATTGCTTCAAATAAGACATCGCTGCTTTTATAGTCTCACCACTATCCACAACATCGTCACAAATTAAAATACTCTTCCCCTCAATTTCTGATAAGTCAAATTCCTTAGATATTTTAGCCTCGCCAAACTCACAATTCGGCAAATTAGATTTGCTTCTTTCAATTCGCATATATTTAGTAGGTATTTGCATATTCGAAGCAAGAGAAAGGCCAATGATAGACCCACCTCTCAAAATCGGTACTAAAATATCAATCTCCTTATCTGCAACTTGCTCCAAAATTTTTCTGATTAACTCGTCATACTCACTCCAAGAAATACTTCTAATCTCTCGATTCACAAAAACTCCCCCTTATTTTAAAATTTTTCTTTCTTTATCACACTGCCACCTAATGTCTTAAGCATAATCGCATCTTCAGTAATCAAAATATAACATCTTAAATCACACCCACGTGGCCTACTTACCGAACCCGGATTTGCCAATATTCTTCCTTCCTGTTTTACAAGCATTGGCACATGCGTATGCCCTTGAATAAAAATATCTCCGCAATTCGGAGGAAGGTGATAGAAGTTGTACACATGGCCATGTGTAATAGATACAAACTTACCATTCACATATAAAATATCGTCGTCAAAAATCTCAAAATTCAGTTTATCCTCAAAATCACTCGTGTCACAATTTCCTCTGATTACTTCCACTTTGTTTTTCATACCATTTAAAATCTCGGCAATGAAAAAGTTGTCGTCTTCGTAATTGCTGACCGCTGTATCCCCTAAAACCACTAGCTTATCAGCATTTTCTCTTTCAAATGCAGCAATACATTCTTCTAATTTTTCAATATTTCCATGAATGTCGGAAACAAAAACATATTTCATAATCCCATTACTCCCATCGTTTTTTATATTCTACCACAAAAGAAAAGTTGCTGGCAATAGCTAGCAACTTTTTAATCACAGATACTTTCTAACTGAAATGCAATCACATTCTTTAGCTCTTCTAACGAGACCTCCACTTGATACCCAATCTTTCCCGCGCTAAAGATAATCGTTTCAAACTCTTTTGCCGATATATCAAAAGTCGTCTTAAAAAATTTCTTCATTCCTATTGGTGAACAACCTCCATGAATATAGCCTGTAAGTGCAAGCAAATCTTTTGACTTCACCATTTCAATACTCTTTTCCCCTACTGCCTTTGCTGCCAGTTTTAAATTCAATTCCTTCTCCACAGGAATCACAAAAACATAATTCGCCTTAGAGTGCCCCACCGTCACTAGCGTTTTAAAAACCTGCTTCGGATTTTGCCCAAGCACACTTGCCACTTCCACTCCAGAAATGGCGTCTGTGTCTTTGTAACAGTACGGTTTGTATGCCACATGATGCTGTTCTAGAATTCTCATAACATTCGTTTTTTCAATGCTCTGTTTCATACACTTCTCTCCTAATATCGCATTTTATTGATTGATTTTTTCTATTGGATTATCCTTATTCCTACTTTTTAGCATTGCCAAAGCTACTAAAGCGGCCAAAATAACAAGGAAATATATCGGGCTTACTGCACTATTATCTTCTGTCTCGTTTACGGTTTCATTACTTTCTATGGTTGAAACATTTTCAGCTGTATTCTCACTCCAAACGCCTAACTTTTCACTTTTCGCTTCACTCTCCGCTTTTTTTAATACATCCGCATACTTGTAATCACTTTTTAGCATATACGTCTTTGCTAGTCCTACTCTTACAAGTTCTTCCTCAAGCAAAGCATCGTCCACCCAAATCCAAGCAAGTTGTCTGCCAAATCTATCTTCCTTATCAGCATTGTCGTCATATTCTATTTCAATTTTCTTCGCATGATCCAGTTTGTTTTTCGTATACACCATTGCATCATTGCCATAAGGCTCTTCCACCTTATCCTCTCCAGCAACTTCTGGCGTATTAATTCCCAAAAATCTTACTCTCACATTCTCTCCATCTACTTCAAATCGAGCTGTATCCCCGTCTGAAGTTTTCAAATACTTAACACTAATCCTCTCTGCCGCCAAAACATTACTAGCAAATATAAATACTAAAATCATGCCAATCCAAATGATATTTTTCTTCATAAAACAAATTACTCCTCTTCATTTTCTCTTTTTTGATTTTAGCGTTGCAACGATTACAACAACGGCACAAACAATCATTGGTAAATAAAAGCTAATTCCTCTATTTAGAATCACAGCTCCACTAATGAGTTCCTCCGTAAATATTGGCTTATATACGGAAACAAACGCACCTTCACTGACTCCTACTGCCCCAGGAAGTGGGATTCCCGATGCCATGGCAAATACCATTGCTTGCAAACCAACCATTAGAAAATAATTCTGCATTGGAAGCCCGAATGCATTTAACACACAGAACGGCACCGAATAATATAAAACTTGCTGCAACAATCCGACCGTAAATTGCTTGATTATAATCTTCTTATTACTTCTAATATATTGTGCGCTTCCATTATATTTTTCTAAAGACTCGTTCATTGCTTTTTCTTTTGCGTCACAGTTTTTCACTTTCAACTTTCTCATGACTTTCACAACAAAATTCACTAAAATCGTCGAAAGTCTCTTTGAAAAAATTCCAATGATAATCACAGCAAGTGAAAACGAATTCAGTAGCACTCCAATTACAAAAAGTGCAATCATTCCTGCTTTTAAATAGCTGTGCAAAAATAGTAGACTAATCAGTGCAAGCCCCACGGTAAAAACCTGAAAGCTAAACAAATTTAAAATTAATGCCATCGTAGAAGAAGATACTTTAATGCCATCTTTCTTCATATAAATCACTTGTAGCGGCTGTCCTCCCGAAGCTGCCGGCGTAATACCACTAAAAAAGATACCAATTAAAGTGTACTTCATTGCCATAAGCATGCTACAATCTTCTCCCAACGCTCGTAGCGTTCTACGCATATTGATAGATTCGCATATGTAAAATAGTAGCATACATAGTAGTCCCAAAAGCACAAATGGAAGCTTCGCTGACTTTAATATCGCAAATAGTTCTTCTCCATTTTGGTCTTTTAATAAAATATGAAATGTTAGTGCTATCAATAGCACTAACACAATCATATTCAAAATATATTTTACAATCTTATTCTTAGGAGTCTTTGTATCGTTATCCATTTTTTATTCCTTTCAATTTCATAACACAGGCAGCGTGATACGCTGCCCCTACGTTTATTTGACTTACATCTTTAATAAATCTTCTGTACTAATATCTTCTTTCGTAATTGTTTTTAATGCTTTCTTGCTGCTCTTATTCTTAGTATTCGAAGCATGTTTTAGAATTGATTTTTCGTATACATTTCTAACAAAACGTGCATTACCAAAGTTCTCAGTATCTTTATATTCTTCGATTACTTTTCTTACTTCTTCAACCGCATCGTCACTAACAACAAATCCAGACTTTTTCATCATGCCTTTAAAAATTTGAATTAATTCGTCCGGCGTATAATCATCAAACTCTAATGTATATCCAATTCTTGAAACAATACCAGAATTTGAATTTAAGAATGCCTGCATCTCTTTCGTGTAACCAGCAAATATCACTACCAAGTTATCTCTATAATTCTCCATCGCCTGAATTAAAGTAGCAATGGCCTCGTCGTTATACGAGCCACCTCTCGAACCGTTAGATGCTAAAGAATATGCCTCGTCCACAAACAATACTCCGCCCAAAGCTTTTTCCACAACAGCCATTGTTTTAGGCGCTGTCTGTCCCACATATTCGCCAACTAAATCCTTGCTCGAAACTTCAATTAACTTATTTTGTTTAATATATTTCAAATTGTACAAAACTTCTGCAATAATTCTTGCAACAGTGGTTTTACCTGTACCAGGATTTCCTAAGAACACCATGTGAAGGTTCACATCTTTGATATTCAAATCTCCCTTAGATTTCTTCTTAAGCTCAATTAAATCTACTAAATCATTTAATACTCTCTTTACTTTTTGAAGACCAACAAGCTCATTTAATTCTGCAAAGATTTCGTCCAAAGATTTATCCTGCTCATAGCTTGGAATCTCTTTGTTAAAAGCAATATACTTGCACAAATTATTTCGATAATCCGGAAAATCCAGACTCGTCTTTGGATAAGTATTTGAAATGTAGTCCAATAGCTTCACATTCATTTCGTCTGTAAATTCAATAGAGCCTTTTAAATTTTCTGTCACTTCTCTAAACACATCTTGTACATCCGGTTTTACTTCTTCTATTTGAAACTCAAAATACTTATCGAGCATCAACGATCTTTTCGCAAAAGCATTAGAAATCTCCAATTTATCTCTACCAATAATAATTGTAATCGTATGATTAAGATGTTCTTTTAAAGTATCCTCCAAAAAATTTAAGAATAGCTCTTGAAATTTTTCTTCGTGTGTAGAAAAGCCAGTCAAATCCTTAAAGATAATCACGCCATTATTTTCATATAGCTTTGTTACCGCTTCTCCACTCTCCAATTGATAAATCGCAGTTTCTTCTACTCGAGTAGACTTAGTATAGGAGAATATAGTTAAGCTCTCCACAAGAATTTTTTTGATGTTTTCAATCAAATCTGCATTCTTAGAAATGATTTGCATATTAAAAGGAATATAGTTCTTCTCAATCTTTTCGTCGTACATTCTCATATACTCAATCATTTTTTTTAATAGTTTTTTCGAATCTTCTGTGATACACAAATTATCAATTCGTGAAAACAAATCCGCCATTTTCTCGTCTTTAGCGTCTTTTGAAAACTTCTGCTTGTCGACAGCAATCTTCTCCCCTAATTCAATTCTAGGAATGTTAGCTTCCTTTACGTCAAGGCCCAATTCTTTTCTAAGCTTCTCATTTTCTTGTTCTAATTTTTCTATTCCAAAGTAGTCGTTATAAATTTCTTCAAAAAAATTTCTCATAGTTCCTCCTACACTACTATTAATACCCATTGGCAAGCGGGTTGCGTAATACGCAACCCCTACATATCATATGCCCCACATCTAATTTAAAGATTTATTATTCACTTTCAATTCTATCATTTTCTCTTTTAATTCTTTCTCGATTTCTTCTAAATTCTTCTCTGCTTCTTGTCTCTTTAGTCTTCCATTCTCATGAATTTCGATTACTTTATCTAATGTTTCAATTAAGTTTGCATTCGTCTTCTGCAATGTTTCAACATCCACAATTGCCTTTTCTGACTCCTCTGCAATCTCGATAGAGCCTTGCTTTAACATCTCACTATTCTTCTTAAGCATATCATTTGTTAATTTAGTCACAGCCTTTTGTGCGCCTAGCGCCTGTCTTGCATTATTAATACCAAGCGCAAGAACCATTTGGTTTTTCCATAAAGGAATCGTATTTGTCATTGAGCCCTGTATCTTCTCTACAAGCTCTGCCTCATTGTTTTGAAGCAATCTGATTTGCGGTGCCATTTGAATAGAAATAATTCTTGTCGTTTTTAAATCATAAATCTTCTTTTCTAGTCGATTAATAATACTTTCCATATCGTGTACTTTTTGTGCGTCAAGTTGCTCACCAGACTCTTGTGCAATCTTTTGAAGTTCTGGCAGTGTTACTTCTCTTAGTTCTTTTAGCTTTCTTTCACCTGCAATAATATACAAAGATAATTCTTTAAAATAATCTAGATTCTTTTGATACATCGTATCAAAAATATTAATGTCTTTTAACATTTGCAATTTATGATTATCTAAGCTCTTTTCAATCAAATCAATATTATTATCAATTTTATTGTATTTTGCAACAATCTTATCTACTTGCTTTTTCGTACTTGTAAATAACTTGGCAAGCCCAGATTTGTTTTGATCAGCAATTTCGGAATCAAAAGATTTAATTTGTGCTACTAAGTTAGCAAGCAAATCTCCCACTTCACCAAGATTTTTTGTTTTCACATCTTCTAAAACACTATCGGAAAATTGTGAAATTTTTGTTTGTGCTCTCGAACCAAATTGCAAAATTTGTGTGGCATCTTGCACATCAATCTTTGCATTAAATTCGTCTATCGCTCTTTTTTCTTCTTCTGTAAGCATATCGTAATTTAAAGATTGTTCAATTTTTTCGTCTGTAATTTGTTTGGTGTCTTTTACGATAGCATCTACTTGTTTCTCTTCAATTTTCTTCTCTACCTTTAATTCTAATTCACTCATATGATTACTCCTCTTTTTTATTTTTTCGTTTTTGCGGGCAGCGTGATACGCTGCCCCTACAGCCTCTATTTTTGTGATCAGCGTGGTACGCTGCCCCTACGGCCGTCCATACAACCCTATTGTGCTGTGTTACCTTCTACTTCTGCCACAATTTCTGGATCATTTCCTAAATAGCCAATCAACTTATTATAAATATCCATTTTCAAACTTGTTACTGTGCTTGAAATCGTTTGTGGAACACCAATTCCAATAGAAGATACATCATAGCTTCCACCAGTAACGCCTGTTCTAAATCCATATCTAGACCAAGCAATTTGTCCAATCTCAGGGTCTTCAAAAGCATCATACAACTTTTTGCCACCCTCTGTGAAATATGCTAAACAGTGCGAATTCCAAATTGTTGGTGCAGGATACAAAGCTCTAATTTGATCTTTTACTTGACCAAATCCGTTTGGATTAGAATTTGCAAAATCAATCATGCTCTTTTCATAATCCACAATCATTGGCTCGCCGCCCATTCCTGTTTTCAAATATCTTTCAAACAAATCTGCTGGAGTATTATTCATATATCCTGACTTAATATAAAATTCTTTCAATTTTGGTAAATTTACATTCACACTTTCGTCTGTGACTTGGCTTTCACACAAAATAGAAAGCAATAGTCCGTAGTAAGTAGCTCCAGGAGAAGAAGAAACAGGGTCTGTGGAAGCAATATTAATATTGCCATACAATTCGTCAAGCCCAATATCTGCCCACTTTTTTCCATCCAAAATATGCTCCATTAATTTCGGCATATCCGTAATGTAGTAAACGCCATTTCTTTCCGTTACAATTCCGTCCGCCATTAAGCTATCTACTACACCAGCCCAGCTATAAATAACAATTGGCGTATTCAAAGTAAGGCCACCACCTAAAACAGTATATCTATCTGCCTCGCCCTTTAATTTATCCGCTCTCAATTTGTAATAGTCATAGAATCTTTGGTCTGATGTAAATAAAGCATCGTATTTTGATACACCGTCTGAATTAATGGTGAATGTTTCTCCATTCGAAATTCTATTCACAATTTCTTGATTCCCAAGGCCTACCGCTTCTCTAATCAAAGGCTGTGTAATGGTTCTACCGTTGCTCCAAGTATCATATATAACATTTAATTTGTATTTATCTCTTAGAATTTTCTGCACATCCTCGTCAGCTAAGAAGTCCTCTTTTCCGCCTCCAGTCGCAACATAAACAGTAGTAAGTCCTCTTACCTCCTCATTATTTCCAGGTGTCTCCTTCGAATCTCTTGCAAATTTTAAGCCTACTATTACCGCTATCAATAGGATAAAAATTACAATTCCAATTAATTGTTTCTTCTTCAATTTCATTCTCCTCCCCACTTTTATTTTAAATCAAACTCGGTTGAATCAAATCCATCCGCTTTTAGCATCGAATCCAATACTTTTAATTCTGCATCCGCATCCACCAAATCCGATTGATATAAATTGGCCAACTGCTTTTTAAAAGCATCATTAATTTCACTTATCATACTTTTTGCACGTTCCATAAACTTTTGTCCATCACTCGACGCAAGTCGTTGATTTTCTATTTCGTCATATCGATGCAATATTTTTAACGTAACCGGCAAGTAATAGTCGAAAAAATTGTTTAGTTTTTTCTTCTTGTTCGGCTTCGATATGATTGTTGAAATAATTTTATCAACACTATCATTAATTTCATTCAAATCTTTTCTAATCTCTTCGTCTTCAATATTAGGTATCATTCTTAGTATTTCCTTGTTCTGTGCCTTAGCTGTTTCTAAGATTTCATACAAACTTCTATCCGTCTCTTTTAGTGTTGTCTTTTTCTTGTTATCACTTAAAAGTAACTCTCCTGCTCCAAAAGCAGCCGCACCAATCACAAGAGAAGGCACAAGGCCAACAGAGAGTGCCACATAAGGAACTGCAAAAAATGTACCGCCGCACTATTGCGGAAACAATTTCTGGATGTTTCAAAACACATTCCCCACTTTTCTAAATTAATTATATCCTCTAACCTCTTTAAACGCTGCCACTAAATCGCTCTTACCATCAAAAACTTTACCGTTCGTTAATGTCGCGATTTCTTCCAATTGCTTACTATTTGCTTCGCCAAACATAATAGAATATATTGGGATTTCTCTACCAACACGACTGTACGCATTTGTTAATTCACTATATGACCCAACATTGCCATATCCATCCGTCATTAAAATTACAGACACATTATATCGATTCGTATCTTCATTTTTCAAAATATCTATGCCCTTAGCAGCCGCAGCATATAGCGCTGTGCCTCCATAAGGAGATGTCTTTTTGATATTATTTAAAATCGCCGACGTATCTGTACCATCTTGCGTCTTCCATGTACTCTTGACCGTATCCGCAAAAGCAACCACATCGATTTTATCGTCTTTTGAAAATTGTATATAATCTGCAGCAGCCGCATCCGTCAAAATGTATTCCATTGCATTCCTTAATTCTTGAATACCTGTGCCATACATGCTACCTGAATAATCCAAGCAAAATACGACATGAATTGGTTTTCTTAATCCCTCTTGATAAGCAATCAAGGCTTCTTTGATAACAGCTGTGCTAGGATATTTTACAGGCGAAATATATTTTGTTGTATCAATTCCCCACTCTGGATTGAAAACACTTTTGTCTGCGTTAAAATTAATTCCACCAAACCATGTTCTTCTTCCTTCTTTTTGCAATAGCGCTTGACCTTCGTCACTTAGCAAATACGATTGCAAATCGTCAAAAATTGCTTTCTTTTTCGTATCTTTGTTATCAATATATGAAAAAGGATTGTCGCAAATTGAAACACCATCCACAGGATATACTGCATAAAGCGTTTCTCTTCCGCGTGCTTCTAGTTCTTTATTAATCTTAATAATAGAGGACTCATACGTAACAACCGCTTCATAATCTCCATTTAAAAAAGATTGCTCCAAGAAATCTTCACTACCAGAAGACCTTTCCAGTCCATAGAAAAACGTTTTTAAATTTTCGCTTACATCTTGTCTATTAAGTATATCAGAAGTCAAAACCTCCGGATTGCCAGCCAATGTATAAAGCATCCCCAAATATGCCGAAGCGCCACTGTTTGTCGTCGTAGGATTTGCCATCGTAAATTTTAAATTACCTTCTGATATGGCGTCTACTAAATCTTTCGTATAGATTGTTTTTCCTACAAAACCAAGCTCCTCTGCTTTAGACCTTTTAATTCCGAAGATAACAGGCGTTATACTTGTCGACTTTGCATCCTTCACAGTAGCCGCTTTGCTATCAATCATATACGACCAAATCGAATTAGAAATCCAAATAGCGTCGTATTTCTGGCCGTTATTAATTTTGTTCATGATATCTAGCGTGCCGGCATACTCAATGTTCACATCATAACTCTTAGACTTTGCATAATTCAAAACAATGTCTTCTAAGTCTTTATTTTCCGCGCTCACTAAAATATTAAACTTGGTACCATCTAAATTGCCGTAATTATTTTTCGGATTATTGTTATTTTCTACAACACTGCCGCCCTCGTCCGAATGAAGGGCAATCACTGCCAAAATAAGTATTGCGATAATTCCGATAATGATGGCTGCTGCGCTCCCTCTCGAAGAGCGAAAATCAAACTTTTTCCTCATAATCTTTCCCCCTACGTATTCTTAACCAAATTATATCCTTAAAGCCGAAACTTTTCAACAAAAACTTGAAATTTGTTTACCACATCAGCCATTTTTATGTCATTAAAAAAATGTCAATGAGTCCATCACCCATTGACATTTTTTATTATTTTATTGCTAATATTTTTCCTTCCTTTATCTCTACAAATCTTTTTATTTTCTTTGTTGTAGTTTTGATAAATTCTCCGTCCTTTAACTCTAATCCCTTAATTGCCTTGTAACTTGTCACTTTTTTATTCACTTCTTTTATCTTCTCCCAAATAATATCATAAATTTCTTTCGTTGTTTTTTCGCCATACATTTCTTTGATTTTTTCATAATTTGGGATCACTCTGCAAGTAACAATTAGCTCTTTCTCACCTTCTACTTCTTTGCCATAAACCATGCATTCCTCAATTTCTTCAATGTCTGATAATAATAGTTCTAACTCCTCAGGGAAAATATTTTTTCCGTTTTGCGTTACAATCACATTTTTAATTCTTCCCGTAATATACACATAGCCATCTTTATCGACATATCCAATATCTCCTGAATGGAACCATCTTCTGCCATCCTCATCATACTCAATCACTTCGGCTGTTGCTTCTTCGTCTTCATAGTATCCAATCATTAACGTATCCGTAGAAATTAATAACTCTCCCTCGCCGTTTTCTGCTGGATTATCTACTTTAATCAATCCATTTATAATTGTCTTTCCTGCAGAGCCAACTCTTGGATCATAATCCGTCGTTACTGCTGCTATTGGCGAAGTTTCTGTTAAACCATATCCTTGCAAAAATAATACACCTAAATCAGAAAACCATTTGCCTACTTTTTTATCAATCGGTGCAGCCGCAGAAACAATCAGTCTCAAATTTCCGCCAATGCCATCATATATCTCCTTAAAAACTTTTCTCTTCACATCAATACCAAGAGTTTTCAAAGGATTTGTAATTTGCATCATAGAAGATACAAGCTTTTCTTTTTTACTCTTCCTAATTGTTTTCATGATGTTTTTATACAAGCTTTCAATGAGCAAAGGAACTGCAATCATAATAGTTGGCTGGCTCTCTTTTAAGTTATCCGAAATATATCTTAACCCCTGACAAACCGCAATTGAGGCCCCATTGGCAAAAGGCACAATAAATCCAATGCTTGACTCATATGTATGGTGAAGTGGAAGTACAGAGAAAAGTCTATCCTTTTCATATAGCACTACATAAGCAGAAACCGCATTCACGTTATTAGCCAATTGCCTGCTACTAGCCATGACTCCTTTACTATTTGCCGTAGTTCCCGATGTGAAAAACAATGCCTTAAACGCGTCCGGATCAGTCTCTATTTTTAGGAATGAAGTATCGCCATTCTTGATTAGTTTTCTACCATCCTCCAAAACCTTATTAAAGCCTATCACATTGCCTTCTAATCTCTCACTACTTCTCATTTCAATAAAGTATTTGACGGTATAAAGATGACTCATAATAGATTTAATTCTATCTTTGACATGTGGAGAAAAAATGACTACTGCTGCCCTCGCTCTGTTTACTACATTTTCAATTTCATTCTCAGGAAGTTCCTTATCTACCGGAACAGCAATACCTGCTCCAATCAAAGCTGCCATATAGGAAACGTACCAATCGTACTGTGTTTCGCCTATGATAACAATTCTTTCCCCTTTTAAATGGTACTTGTTCGTTAATGCAGTTCCAAAAGCCTCCACGTCGTCCCCAAATTCTCTATAAGAATACTCCTTATAACTCCTGTCCTTTGGATTATCCTTATCCAATATAAATACATTATCCTTAAAATTCTCCATAGAATGTACGTAAATATCTTTGATTGTTTCGAAATGATATTCCGGATAATGTTCTCCTTTTTTTGGCTTTTCGTGCTTTCCCTCTTTTGGATTTTCCTTTGAATAGTCAATTTTTAACTCTTCAATATGCTCTAAATCTTCCATTTTTAGTCTATCAAACTTAAGGTTTGGTAATTCCTTAAATCTATCTAGCCAACTATTCGTATTCTTACTTTTCTTTCCCATCTTTCCACACTCCCGTATCTCTTTACATACTATTTCAGCATACAATCCAATATGATATAGTATATATTTTTCTCGTCCGTCAGTCAAACATTTACATCAAAAATGACTGTTAATTCAGTTTTCATGGACTTGTAAACATTAATTAGAATACACAGCAAAAGGCTCTGCTCAATTGAGAGCAGAGCCTTCGTCTTCAACCCGTATGTTGTTTTCTTGGGCAATCCTAAGTAATTCTTCATAAGACGCCCGTTCTACTTTCACAAGGTCTACCACGGTCACTGGAAAGCCGTTTATCATTACCGTTCTAAAGTAGTTTTTGAGTGCTTCTCGGAGTTGTTCTGTTTTATCCATTGCCTGATTTCCTCCTTCGTTTTTACGTACTCTTGAACACCAAGAAGGGCTACTTCCAATTCTTCCATGGACGGTTCCCGAATCACAAACTTTTGGAAAAAATAGAGTTTGTCATTCGCCCAAAGCCATAGGGTGATAAGGCAAGCAGCCGGGCACCAAAGGATTTTTAATCCGAGATGTGGAAAAAGTACCACCCCCAGTGTAACCAGCGTTACTAATGTGTAAAGTACGGCAATAATCGTAGAGCCACATCTGATGGAAAGCGATGGCATTAATCTGATATCTTGCAAATCTTGCGGAACCTTTTTGTAGTCGTCCATAAAATTCAATACTTTGTGCTCCGCAGCGTGGTACTCAGACGTCTCCTTGTTTTTAGACACATATTGGTAAAATACAAACGTCGCAAGCCAAACAAAAGCCTCTACTGCCAAAATACAAGTACCAAAGTCACTCATTTTCTCCATCATACCAATCAGCAAGGCACCAATTAGGTATACAACCAAGATAGTAAGTAGCCGAGAACAATCCAATTTTTTCTTTTTCGGTTGATATTGACGTTTCTGCCTTTCGATAGAAATCGTTCCATCCTCCAACCTCCTTGCTTGAATCACCAGCCCCCTGCTAACATAGAAATCAATCCCGTCCTGATATGCCCGCGCTTCTGTTTCCATACGACTTTTTTCCCTCTCTTTCATTGTCAAGAAGTCTTTAGAATAAATTGCAACGCACTCATTATACCATGAATTGACATAATTTGCAACATTAGTCTGCAAATAAAGGAGTAGAAAGATATCTGTCGCCCGTATCAGGAAGCACTACCACAATGTTTTTCCCTCTATTTTCAGGACGTTTCGCAAGTTCTATCGCTGCCCAAGTAGCTGCGCCAGAAGAAATACCAACAAGGACTCCCTCACTTCTTCCAATTAGCTTTCCTGTAGCAAAAGCGTTTTCATTGCTCACTGTTATAATCTCGTCGTAAATTTTTGTATTTAGCACATCTGGCACAAACCCCGCGCCAATTCCCTGAATTTTGTGGCTTCCTGCCACTCCGGTAGAAAGTACAGCAGAGCTTTCGGGTTCAACAGCAATAACCTTTATCGCAGGATTTTTAGATTTTAGATACTCGCCTGCCCCAGTAATTGTGCCACCCGTTCCGACACCGGCAACAAGAATATCCACTTTTCCATCCGTATCATTCCAGATTTCTGGGCCAGTTGTTTCCTTATGGATTTTAGGATTTACTGGATTTTCAAACTGCTTTGGAATAAAGCTATTTGGCGTCTCTTCCGCAAGTTCATTTGCTCTCGCAATAGCACCCTTCATTCCATTTGCGCCCTCCGTCAAGACAAGTTCTGCACCATATGCTTGCATCATTTGCCTGCGCTCCATAGACATTGTCTCCGGCATAACAAGTACAATGTGATAGCCTTTCGCAGCCGCAACGGAGGCAAGCCCAATCCCTGTATTACCGCTGGTTGGCTCAATAATAACAGAGTCTTTCTTTAATACTCCTCTCTCCTCCGCATCTTCAATCATGGCCTTGGCAATTCTATCTTTCACAGAACCGGCCGGATTAAAATACTCAAGCTTTGCTAAAATTTTCGCTTGCAAATTCTCTTTCTCTTCTATGTGTGTAAGCTCCAAAAGAGGCGTTTTGCCGATTAGTTCGTCGGCAGTTTTATAAATTCTACCCATAAATATCTCCTTTCTTTTTTCTATAAAATATATTCTGCAAGAAAATATTTATGATTAAAAATAAAAAGCAAATGAAACAAAGTCAAACCTTTGCCCCATTTGCTTCAAGTGAGCTATTCGCCATAGTTTTCAGCCATATATTGGTTGATTTTTTCTTCGTCAACTCTCATAGCCTCAATCGTTTCCTCAAACAATTGGTCAAGCTCCCAGCCAAGCATCTCTGCGCCTTGCTTAATGACATCTCTCGAGCATCCTGCGGCGAACTTTTTATCCTTAAACTTCTTCTTAAGGCTCGAAACCTCCATATCCTGCACACTCTTTGAAGGCCTCATTTTTGCAGCAGCACCGATAAGTCCCGTTAGCTCGTCCACGGCAAACAACGTTTTTTCCATCGGAAGCGTTGGTTCAATATCCACGCAAATACCATATCCGTGCGAGCAAATCGCATGAATCATTTCGGCGCTCGCATCAATTTCTTTTAAAAGTTCTGGAGCTTTTTTGCAATGCTCCTCCGGCCACTTTTCAAAATCCACATCATGAAGTAATCCAACAATCCCCCAAAAATCAGCGTCTTCTCCATTTTTGTTGGCAAAATATCTCATTACTCCCTCAACGGTAAATCCGTGTCTAATATGAAACGGCTCTTCATTATACTTCTTCAAAAGCGTTAAAGCTTGTTCTCTATCCATTCCTATTACCCCTTTCCCATACAACTAATAGCCAATCGCTATGCCTCACATTATAGCACGAATGATTAAAATCAGCAATATCTTCCAAGAGTCAAGTTTGACATTTTATGTAAATAGTGCTATAGTTCAAAGTATACATTATGCAAAGGAGGAGATTATGATGGAGTTTAATGAAGAGTTTAACAATGGAGATGTGATGGCAGCAAATCCAAATAGTTTTACGGAAAGTTTTCCAATAGCAGATCAAAACACAGTACTAAAAAGAGTATTCAAATGGATGGCCCTTGGGCTTACAATCTCGGCTGTAAGCGCATTTGCAGGTTTGTTCGGTATCGTTTATATGGTTTCTGCTGGGCTTGGAAATATCGCTGAAATATTAATGTGGATATTACTTAATCGGCGAATTAACCAAAAACAATCTAAACAGCTGGGGAACCTATTTAGTGATGGGACTTTGGGGGATTATTATTGCAGGAGTTGTTAATTTATTCTTTTTTAACAGTGTCGTGGACTTCATAGTAACTATCATTGGAATCATTATCTTTATTGGATTAACGGCATATGACACACAAAAAATTAAAGCATACTCAGAACAAGTAGAACTAAACACCAATGAAGAAGTAGACAAAGTAGTTATCTACGGAGCATTATCACTATATCTAGACTTCATAAACCTATTCCTAAAGCTACTAAGACTTTTCGGAAAAAGAAGAAATTAAATTTAAAATTCATTACGGGCAGCGTGCTACGCTGCCCATATAATTAATGATACTTTATTTCAATGTTACTTATCTCCACAGGGTTATTATGACTATCAATCACAAGTTTAAAAACCACCATTCCTTTATAGAAATTGTCCACCAAGTTCTCTTTATTAGCGTATCTTAAAAAGTTATTCTAAAAATGCCCGCAATTTCCAGCCAAAGCTGTCCATTGCAGGCACGTGTGCATTTATATTGTAAATATTTAATTTCATAATCTGTGGAGCACAGTAAATTCTAAATTTTGAATTTTTATTTCAAGGTTAGCAGACACACATCCTCCACGTGCTTCGTCTGAGGGAACATATCGACCGGCTGTACCACTTGGATTTCGTAGTGATTCTCCGTTAAGACTTTTAAGTCTCTTGCTAAGGTTGCCGGATTGCAACTGATGTAGATTACTTTCTTTGCTTTCATATCGATAATGGTTTGTAGTAATTTTTCGTCACAGCCTTTTCTTGGTGGGTCTACGAATACAACATCTGCTTTGATACCATCTTGATACATTTGTGGCACTACTTTTTCTGCTTCTCCTGCAATAAATTCCACATTTCGTATTTCATTCATTGCCGCATTTTCTTTCGCATCTTCCACTGCCGGCTCTACGACTTCTACGCCATATACTCTCTTTGCGTTTTCTGCTATAAATATTGAGATTGTCCCTATTCCAGAGTATAAGTCGAACACCGTTTCATTACCGTCAAGTGCTGCATATTCTTTGGCAACATTATACAAGACTTCTGTTTGCACTGGATTTACTTGATAAAATGATAATGGAGATATTTTAAATTTGTAGTCTCCCAATTTATCTACGATGCAGTCTTCACCATATAACGTGATGCATTTTTCTCCTAGTATGACATTGGTGTTTTGGGTATTTACATTTTGAATGATAGATGTAATGTCAGGATACATCATAGTTAGTTCCCTAACTATTTTTTCTTTACTTTTGAATTCTTCTCCATTTGTCACAAACATAATCATAAATTCTCCAGAATTTAGGCCTATGCGAGTCACAATATGTCTTAGTATTCCCTTGTTTGTTTTCTCGTCATAAGATGTGACGCTATATTTTTTTGCAATTTGAAAAGCGTCTTTGGCAAGCTTGTCCGTTAATTGATTTTGAATATAGCATTCTTTATTTTCAATTAGCTCGTGACTTCTATCGGCGTAAAATCCAATTTTTTCGCCCACTACAGGATATTGTGCCTTGTTTCTGTAATGATATGGAATTCCCATTCCAATAATATCGTTGACTAATGGTTCGTACCCTAACGATTTCTTAAGTGTATTTTTTACCATTTCTGTTTTATAATCTAATTGTGCTTCATATGACATATGTTGAAGCGAACATCCTCCGCAACGCCCATATTTTTCGCACACTGGCTCTTCTCGATTTTTGCTCTTTTTAATAATTTCTAAAAGTTTGGCAAAACCATAATCCTTATTTACTTTTACCATCTTCACTTTTACTTTTTCGTCTTTTAGTGCGCCTTTGACAAATGTCGTATAGCCATTAATCTTAGTGACGCCCTCTCCCTCATAACCTAAGTCCATAATATTTACTTCGAAATCTTGATTTTTTTCTATCATTCCAATTTCTCCTTTATTGGTTTTTCTACTATCTATTTTTATCGTAGCACAATCAAAAATATATGACAAACATTTTTCGTCTACACTTTCTCTGTATTTTTGACAGTGTTATGATTCATTCCATCAAATTGTATATTTTTTGCGAAAAGAGTTTCTCGTCTCACCCATCTAAAGCGCAAATGCGGGCAGCTTTCAATAAGCTGCCCATGCATTTGGTTTTTAATCTTCTGTAATTTTGATAACAGGCAAATACTTGCCCATAATCAATGTTAGCTCGTCCTTGTCGTCTCCGCTTAGCTCTTTTGCAATGAACTTGTAATACCATTCCTTGCCGCTACGGCCCATGGCCGATGCCACTTCGCTGACAATCAACTTGTCCCGGAACGTGTACATGATGTTATTTAGGTCAATGTTTTTATTGACCGTCTGCCCTTCGGTTGCAATGATAATCCTTACATACCGAATGGAGCTTTCTCTTGGAATTTCAAGATTAAATGGATTTAGATAACTCAGCTTTTCCGCCAGTATGGCGGCAAGCGAGCTTTTCACCTTGTGAATCACTTTTCCATAATCCATATTGTACTTGCGGCAAATCACTTTTAGCACCTCGGGACAACAAATAATGTTCTCGATAAAAGGGAGTTTTGTCGCATATACCCCTTGAGCTGCCAGCTGTTTCAGCTTTTGCTTCGATCGATTATCTCTGTCAATAATTCCAAAGACAGGATACTCAGAGTACTTCCTCACGCGAGGAAGCATTTTAATGACATCCGTACAACCATTGGATGGCAGCACTACCAAATTGGGATAAACCGCACTATACAGTGCTCTATCAATGCTTGAATCAAGTCCTTCACAAAGTAATCCGCCCAGTTTTGTCTTGTCGTTTTCGATTGCATTTGCAATCTGCTCTGCCATATCCATTGCCAAATGCTTTTCCTTCAAGCCCTGCGGCTCGGTATTCAAATGGTCACACATCTCTATTCCTCCTTGAATTATCAAGTCGTAGGCAAGTAAATATTGAACTAACTTTATCTTATACTAAATGAATGTCATTTTCAACTATTATTTTTCTCTTTAATAATTTATCCTTAACCTCGCCTATTCCAATGTATTGGCCATTATCATACAAATTATATAATCCGTCTTCCAAATCATATTTTAACGTATTCCCATTTAATAGTTTGGCAATATTCTCTTTGATTGTTATACTATGATTTAGTAGTTTTTCCATTGGAATAATTTTGTCTTCGCTAACCTCGTCTAGTGTGCACGCCTCTTCTATGCTAAATTTTCCTGATTGAATACGTCTTAGTTCCGTCATTGTTCCAACCGTTTCCAATTTTTCGGCAATATCCTCACAAAGCACTCTCACATAGGTCCCTTTCGAGCAATGTACTCTGTATTTAATCGTATCCCCACTAACACTAACATGAGAGATATCCCATATTTCTATCTCTCGTGCCGCTCTTTCTACTTCGATTCCTTGACGAGCAAGCTCATAAAGTTTTACGCCGTCTTTTTTGATGGCAGAATACATAGGTGGTATTTGTGTTTGCTTTCCGATAAAAGTTCTCCAAAATCCATCCTCGATTGTTTCAGGGGCATTCCATTCTCTACTTTCAATCACATTTCCTGTAATATCCCCCGTATCTGTTTTGATACCCAGTTTCATAGTGGCGTCATATATTTTGTCGTCGCACGTCAAATAGTCTACCAGCTTTGTTGCCGCGCCAACGCATAGCACCAATACTCCTGTTGCTAATGGGTCTAATGTCCCCGTATGTCCTATTTTTTTCGTTTGCAATATTTTTCGGCATTTCGCCACCACATCGTGTGAGGTATAATCTTGAGGCTTGTCAATAATTAAAATTCCGTCTTTCATAATGATTCACTCCTGTAATCTACAAGGGCAGCTAAGTTAAGCTGCCCCTACAGTATTTGTCCCAATTCATTTAAAACATTATTATTTCAATTGCTTTTTGATTTCGTCCACGATAGTCTGTTTTACTTGTTCAATCGGCATATTCATTTCTAAGCCCGCTGCTCTTAAGTGTCCTCCGCCAGCATACTTAGCCGCAATTTGGGATACATCTACATACTCATTTGCTCTCAAGCTTAACTTGTATTTTCCTTCTCCCTTTTCTCTTGCAAAAATAGAAACCTCAACGCCTTCAATATTTCTGCCATAGTTTACAATGTTTTCGTGATCGCCATCTTCTGCCTGTAAATCTTCTTCGTCTTGCTTTGTAATATAGGTAAAAGCAACCTTGCCTTCTTCTAATATTTCAAGTCTGTCTAATGCCCTAGACAAAAGCCTTGTTCTCTTTTCAGTTGTCGTATCAAAAACAAGTCTATATATTTTTGCAATATCAATTCCTGTTTCTAATAGCATCGCTGCAAATTCGAAAGTCTCTGATTGTGTGTTGTATCTAAATCCTCCCGTATCCGTCAAAATACCCGTATAAATACACTCTGCCATTTCTTTGCTGATAGCAATATCCATTGCAGCAAGTACAACAATTAAATTTTGGCACGTAGAAGAAGCGATAGCATTCACGTAATTCACATCACCAAAATTCTGATTGGTAATATGATGGTCTATGACAACGGTGTGCTCAATTTTCTCAAAATATGGTTTGCAAATATGTAATCTTTCAATATCCGCAGAGTCTAAAGCGATACACAAATCAAACTCTTCTGGAGTATCTATCTCGTGCTTAATCTCGTCAAAGCCAGGCAAGAAGCTATACATATTATTAATTTCTGGAATTAATACCGTTACTTTCTTTCCGATTTTCTTTAATGCATTCATAAATCCAAGGGAACTACCAACGGCGTCCCCGTCAGGATTTTCATGTGTTAGTATCAGAATGTTTGTTGCTTGGTCTACTTTTTCTTTTATTTGCTCTAATACAGACATTTAGTCCTCCTCCTGTTCTCCGTCCTGTGTTTCTTCGTCGTGAGTAATTCCTAATTCATTAATAATATTCTGTATATGTGCCCCATATTCCATCGAAGTATCCAATTCAAATTTGACTTCTGGCGTATAGAACATTCTTACTTTATCTCCGATTTCTTTTCTAACAAATCCTGCTGAAGACTCTAGTGCTTGCATTGCTTCGGCTGTATCTTTTGTGCCAAGCATACTAACAAATATTTTGCAATACTTTAAATCTTTCGTGACAGAAACTTTTGTAACGCTAATTAGTCCATTTAGTCTTGGGTCCTTCAAGTTTTGATCAATTAGGACACTAACTACCTTTTTGATTTCTTCTTCAATTCTATCTGTTCTCTCCATTGTATTCTCCTCTTTTAATTGTATTTTTCGGGCAGCGTGCTACGCTGCCCCTACATTTAATTTTGTTTGATTTCTTCCATGATAAATGATTCGATATGGTCGCCGACTTTAATGTCGTTGTAGTCTTCTACTTGAACACCGCATTCATATCCAGCAGCCACATCTTTTGCATCATTCTTCTCTCTCTTAAGTGATACAAGTTTGCCCTCGTGAATAACCACATTGTCTCTGATCACTCTTACACCAGAGTTTCTCACAATCTTTCCATCCAATACATAGCAACCTGCAATCATACCAACATTCGTAATCTTGAATACTTGCCTTACTTCCGCAGTACCTTGAATGACCTCTTTGTATTTTGGTTGTAGCATTCCTTTAAGCGCTGCTGTCACATCGTCAATCGCGTTATAAATGACAGAATAAATTTTAATTTGTACACCCTCTTTATCCGCAATTGATTTTGCCATTGCCTCTGGCCTTACATTAAATCCAATGACAATTGAGTTTGTCACTTTTGCAAGTGTGATATCAGACTCTGTGATGCCACCAACATTTGAGTGAATAATTCTAACTCTTGCTTCCTCATTTTGTATTTTCTCCAATGATTGGCGAAGTGCTTGAGCAGAGCCTTGTACGTCAGCTTTAATAATAATGTTCAAATCCTTTAGCTTGCCTTCTTCAATTTGGCTAAACAAGTTATCTAAAGTGACAGGAGCATTTCTTCTAATCATTTCTTCTCTTTGTTTGCTCTTTCTCTTTTCAATTAAGTGTTTTGCTACTTTCTCATTTTCTACTTCATAGAAAATTTCACCAGCTTCTGGTACTTCAGGAAGTCCAATCACTTCTACTGGTGTAGATGGGCCAGCCTCTTTTACCTTTTGTCCTTTATCGTCTGTCATACCTCTAATCTTGCCAATAACGCTTCCCACTACAATCGTATCACCAATATTTAGTGTACCCCTTTGTACTAAAAGTGATGCAGTAATACCTGTATTTTTATCAAGTCTTGCTTCCAAAACAGTTCCCTTTGATTGCTTATCTGGATTTGATCTTAAATTCTTCATATCAGCCACTAATAGAACCATTTCTAATAAGCTATCAATATTTTTATGTTGCTTTGCGGAAATAGGCACACAAATCGTATCGCCGCCCCATTCTTCCGGAACTAGTCCATACTCTGTTAATTCTTGTTTTACTTTATCAATATTGGATTCTGGTAAATCAATTTTATTAATTGCTACGATAATAGAAACTCCTGCGGCTTTCGCATGGTTGATTGCCTCTACTGTCTGTGGCATAATACCGTCGTTTGCTGCAACAATAATGATGGCAATATCTGTCACTTGTGCCCCTCTTGCACGCATTGCAGTAAATGCCTCGTGTCCAGGAGTATCTAAGAATGTAATTTCTCTATCATTAATTTTTACTTTATAGGCACCAATATGTTGCGTAATGCCGCCCGCTTCTCTATCAATGACATTCGTAGAACGAATTGCATCAAGAAGAGAAGTTTTACCATGGTCAACGTGTCCCATAACAACAACAATCGGTGGACGTGGAAGTAAATCTTCCTCTCTATCTTCTGTCTCGTCAAACAAAATATCTTCGTCAGAAACAACTTCTTTCTTGTGGGCATTGACGCCAAATTCTGAAGCAACTAAATAAGCGGTATCAAAATCTAATTCATTATTTAATGTCGCCATAATGCCGTATCCCATTAATTTCTTAATTACTTCAGATGCTTGTTTCTTAAGCTTTTCAGCTAAATCTTTTACCGTAATTGTTTCTGGAATTTCGATATCCGTTAATTCAAATATTTTTTGATCCACGTGATTTTTGCTCTCCACATTTTTCTTTTTATTTTTCTTAAAGCCTTTTCCCTTTGACAAGTCATAATAGTCAAACATCTTGCTTTCTGTATCATTAAACATACTAGAGAAGTTATTTTCTGATTGCAAATCTTTTAATTTGCCCATATTAATTTCTTCTCTATTTCTTGAATTCTTATTTTTAGAATTCTTTTTGTTATTAGAGTCATCTTCAAATTTTCTATTTGCCTTTTGCTTATCCTTATATCCTGTATTCACTGTTGCTCTAGCAGGCTCTTTCGTAGGCACATCTACATCCGACACTTGATTGTTTCTATTGTCTTGTCTTTTATTTTCAAATTTCTTTTTGTCTGGTCTATTGTTGTTATTAAAATTATTTCTTCTATCGTCTTGCTTATTCATTTCTTTTCTATCTTCCCTTTTTGCCGGTGCAACAGTTTTCGCATTATTTGCTTCGAACTTTTTCTTATTGCCTTCTCCATTTACTCTTTTCTCTTGAGCGCTAGGTGTCACTTCTTGTTTTTTATCTTGCACTACTTCTTTTGTCTCCACTCTAGAAACTTCTTGTTTTTGAGGGACAATATTATTTACTTCTTTCTTTACTTCTGGCTCTTCTTTCTTCGGCGTAATAGGGCCAATTTTTCTAGGCGTTGTTCTATACTTAATATTCATAGTGGCATCTGTTCTTCTTTGCACAACACCAAGTCCGTCGTCTCTATTCGTTTGTAACCCTGGGCTCTTCTTTTCCTCGCTTACTGTCTCAATTCTTGTTACTTCTCTTCTAATAATAACCGGGGCAATTGGTTTTTTCTCTTTCTTTAAATTTCCCTTAGACTTTTCGCCATTAGCGTCAGAAGCCTTGTTTGCTCCACCTTTTAATTGTTTTTTTATTTTTTCAACTTCTGCTTCTTCTAAAGTTGATAAATGACTTTTAATGTCATAATTTAAAGAATTTAATTTATCAACTAGCTCCCTACTTTGCATACCAAGCTCCTTGGCTAATTCATGTACTTTCATTTTTCCCATCAATTATTTGCCCCCTTTAAACTCTCTTCCATCAATTCATTTATTTTTTTACTAAATCCATCGTCCATTATTCCAATCACAGCTTTATTCTCTTTCCCAATATAATGGCTAATTTCATTAATCTTTCCAAACTCCCAATATTTTATTTTTCTATCACAGAGTTTTCGAAATCTTTCTTTTGTATTTTTTGATGCATCCTCCGCCACAATTAGCATACTAACTTTCTCGCATTTTATTTTTTCTTCACACATATCGCTTCCGTATGCTATTTTCCCAGCTTTCATGCACAGTCCAAGCATAGAATAAATTCTATCTATCATTTTCTATTCTGCTCCTCAACTCTTCATATATTTCATTTTCTATTTTCATTTCAAATTCTTTTTGAAGTCTTTTATTTTTGATAGCACTCTCTAGACATTCCTTATTAAAACAAATATATGCGCCTCTGCCCTCTGTCTTTCCAGTATTATCTAGAATAATCTTTCCCTCTTTCGTTTTTACTATTCTGCAAAGCTCTTTTTTAGGCTTAGATTCTAGGCATCCTAGGCATTTACGTAATGGAATTTTTTTCATTAAAATCACCTTATTCTCCTGCTTTAATTTGACTTTCGCTCTTAATATCAATCTTCCAACCAGTTAATTTTGCTGATAATCTAGCATTTTGACCATCTTTACCAATAGCAAGTGAAAGCTGTCCATCTGGCACTACGACTTTAGAAGCCTTGTTTTCCTCGTCAATATCAACTGCTAAAACCGTAGCAGGACTAAGTGCTGAAGCAATAAATTGTACAGGATCTTCGCTCCACTCTACCACATCAATCTTCTCGTCTTTTAACTCATTTAATATTCCCTGAATTCTCGTTCCCCTTGGGCCTACGCAAGAACCAACTGGGTCAATATTAGGGTCTTTCGAATATACTGCAATCTTTGTTCTCGAACCTGCTTCTCTCACAATATTCTTAATCTCAATTAATCCCTCATAAATTTCTGGAATTTCTAGCTCTAATAATCTCTTAACAAATCCAGGATGTGTTCTAGAAATCAGCATCTGAGGAACTCCTTTGCTACTCTTTTGCACTTCAACGACATATGCTTTTACCCTATCATTTACTTCATAAGTCTCATTTGGCATTTGCTCGTTTTGCGTCATAATACCTTCAATTCTTCCCAAGTCAACAATGACCAAATTTTTATCCACTTTTTGCACAATACCAGAAACAATTTCGCCTTGTCTATCTGAATATTCAGAGAAAATAATTTCTCTTTCTGCTTCTCTAATTTTTTGTGCGATTACTTGCTTTGCAGTTTGAGCAGAAATTCTTCCGAAATCTTTAGGAGTCACTTCAATCTCAACAAAATCACCCATTTTTGCTTTCTTGTCTACAAGTCTTGCTTCTTCCAAACTAATCTCTATCACAGGATCAAATACTTCTTCTACTACTTCTTTTAATGAATATACTCTAATTTGTGAAGTCTCTTCGTCTACTACAATTTTAACGTTTTCAGACGAATTAAAGTTTCTCTTATAGGCAATCACTAGAGCATTCTCAATGGCATCCAATAAATAATCTTTGCTAATTCCTTTCTCAATACTTAATGCCTCTAACGCGTCAAAAAACTCCTTATTCATTTTCTAATTCCTCCCAATCAAATAAAATTTTTGCTGCCGCAATTTCTTCTAAATAAATTTCAACTTCTTTGTTATTCTCAAGCTCTAATAATATTGTGTTTTCGCTTGTGCTCTTTAATATGCCAGTAAATTGTTTTTCCCCCTCAAGAGCTTTAAAAAGTTTTACTTCTACCTTCTTGCCAATTGCCTCTTCGTAATGCTCTTTTTCTCTTAAATGTCTTTCCAATCCACAAGACGAAACCTCCAAGGAATATGCTGTGCTAATTGGGTCTGCCTCGTCTAGTATTGGGTCAAGTGCGTTGCTAACCTTTTCACAGTCGTCTAAATCAATGCCTTTTTCCGCATCAATATATATTCTCAAAAAGTAGTCTTTTCCCTCTTTCACGTACTCTACGTCGTATAATTTGTACCCTAACTGTTCGACCGTAGGCTTCACCAAATTACGAACCGTTTGCTCTGTCTTCGTCATAAATTCACCTCTACATATAACAACAAAGAGCGAGGTCTCCCTCACTCTTTCAGTAATTATCTATTATGCTAAGGCAATTATACTACGGATACTTGCATTTGGCAAGTGTTTTTTGTAAAAAAACGAACTTTATCTTATTGTATTATTTAATAATGTGAATCCTATAGGTGTATATATTTCACTTCCGCCTTCAACATAAAAACTTGGCGTATAGTAATATACTCCCGCTTTTTTTTCAAAACCAGAATATGCAAGTTTCCCATCATTCGTACGCAAATACCACTTATCTCCACTCTTCTTAACATGTGGATTTTCTAAATTAGAATTTTCAAAATCTATTTCAACCCATTCCAATTCACTAGAACCACTTCCAGGAATACCTGTGGCCACTTCTTTATATATATCAAAGTAACTAGGTACTTCTGTATAGTTGCCGACAACATATTCTAGATACAAGTCGTAATATTCTGTTTGTACTTTCGTTTGTAAATTATCATATTCCTGGCAAAAATTTGCAAATAGTGCCTCGTTTGGAGTATTGTATGCACCATTTATCACAATTGCAGCTAATATTGGAATCAATAGCACCAATGCTATCATAATTCCGTATACCCAAGCAATTATCTTCTTATATTTTTTAGCATTCGTTTCTGGTTTTACATAGTCCTCGTGATAGATTTCAAGAGGGTTTCTTTCCAAGTAAAACTCTGCAAATGTCAATTGCATGTATGCCGAAACAAACGAAATAATGAAATAAACGATAGCAATCATTAAAATTTCAGCCCACATTGGTACTGTCGAAATTGTATTACCAAGCCAAGTCACTTCTGGAGGCCAAATCATATTGAAAATCGCACTTACAATTCCTCCTAGAAAACCAGCTAATAAAAGCCATCCAAAGAAAGTAAGTGGAATAACAAATGCTTTTGCTTTATTTCCATCCATCATTTCTTTTGATTTTTCTAACAACTCATTCGTACTTCTGTCTGGATAATCATGTTTCAAATATGTCACTAAAAAGTACTGATAGCTTGCAATCATTGTTTTGATGGCAGAAAGAATAACTAAAACAAATCCAATAATAAGAAATGCCACGCATAGCCCCGTTGGTATCTCAATTACTTCAAGGGACCCCAATTCTTCCATTGGTAGTACACCGCTAAGTTCACTCAAGGCTAATCCCGCACCACCTAAGAATAAAAGTACCCATCCAACTACTACTAAAACCATCCAATACCAAATCTTCTTAAAAATACCCCACGCACAGCTAAAACCATGTCTCATTCCTTCACCAAAAACATCAGTAAAGAAATTAGAAGCTTCTTCTTTTCTAGCCACTTTTAGCATTCTAATAATGACTGCATAGGAACCAGCAATGCTAACAAATAAAATGCCTAAGAATACTAATAATCCGACAACCGCCTTAGCAGGGCCTTCTTCTAGGAAATCTGGTATTAAACCAATTAAATAAATCACTAAAGAAGTAATCAATAATGGCCAAGCCAGCTTCCACTTATTGCCTTGCGCATCCTCGCGAGCTTTCGCTCTTAACTCTCTAATTCTCAAATCAAACTCCCCCTCTTATTTAGATTTAAATAAATTATATACTATCAAAAATGATTACGCAATATTAAAATTGCGGGTCGCGTATTACGCGACCCCTACGGCTTTCTCTAAAATTTCATTTAGTCTCTCTTTCTCTCCTGTCAAATACAAAAAACCAATTAATGCTTCAAATCCTGTTGCATACTTATAATCCACAATGTCGGCATTTTTCGCGTGAGAATGTGGATTGGCATTCCTGCCTCTTCTCACAATATCCTTTTCTTCGTCCGTTAAAAACTCCTCAATATTTTTCAATATTTTAACTTGCCCATTCGCACTTACATACTTAATACTCTTTTTGTGTAGTAACCCATTCTTACATAATCCTTGCTTTATCACATACTCACGAATATAACTCTCATAAATCGCATCGCCCATATATGCCCAAACAAGTGGCGACATTTGTAACACTTCTGTTTTTTCCATAATTACTCCTTTGCGGGTCGTCGAGGACGCCGACCCCTACAATTTATTTCGCTTTTTCTAATGAAATTCTTCCTATCTTTCCGCATCTAAATTCATTAAGTACAATATTTGCCGTTCTTGTAAAATCAACTTCTTGCCCTTTCACTAAACATCCTCTTTTTCTGCCAATCTCTTCTAAAAGTTCATAATCCATTTCATACGTAAAGTCGTCGGCAATTTTATATCTCTCATATAACTTGTCCTTATCAATTTTCACAAGTTCCTTTACAAGTTCCAATGCCAATTCCTCTACATCAATCACATCGTCTTTGATTGTCCCAATATACGCTAAATGTCTAGCATACACTTCATTATCAAACTTCGGCCATAAGATTCCAGGCGTATCTAATAACTGAATTTTATCATTTAATCTTACCCACTGATTTTTTCTTGTAACACCAGGCCTATTCGATGTTTCCATGGTTTGCTTTCCAGCAATTTTATTAATCAAAGTAGACTTACCAACATTCGGGATTCCAACAATCATTGCCTTAATTGAGGCACCAATTTTCCCTTTTGCCATCTCTTTTTCCAGCTTGCTGGCCATAATTCCTACAGCCTTTTCCGTAACATCATTCACGCCTTTTCCCGTATTACTATTTACTAATACAGCAGGTTGCCCACTATCCTCAAAGTACTTAACCCACGCCTCGCTTATTTTGTCATTCGCCAAATCCGCCTTATTTAGCACCAATAATCTCGGCTTGTTCCCAATAATCTCATTTAGCACGGGATTGCGGCTAGCCATTGGAATCCTAGCATCCAATAACTCTATCACAATATCAACTTGTTTAATCGCGTCCCCAATCTCTCTTCTAGCCCTACTCATATGCCCGTGGGAACCATTGGATTTGATTTACATTCTCACTCATTCTTATCACTTCCTATCAATTTTATATTTTCAGCATTATTGAGTATGTGCATACGTTCCACCATATTTTCCACGTTTTGAATAAATACCGATTGCATTTGTTTTTTCACACCATTCTGTAACGCTTAACGTAAACGTATGAAGTCCTGCACTTTTTCTAAACCCGTCGAATTCGACGGAATTAAAATTTGGATTATAAATTGACTCCCATGTTCCTAAAAACTCCAAAGTAATTCTATTTCTTAGCCAGTTTCTAATTATGTCATCCGAAGCAGATTTTCCTTCTTTTAATTTTGTAAAATCCGAAATGCAAATGTAATTATTATCATTAATATTTACCACATTTACTTTAATATTTTGCACTTCTATTACTTTATTTGGCATACTTTCACCTCAATCTTCTATTATTCCTAGTACCACATTTTCAAACTCTTCTATTTTTATAAATCTAAATACCATAATAATTGTACTTCGTTTGGCGCATCTGCATATGCATACTCGTTTATTGCACATAATTTCATTCCTTGCTTATGATAAAACTTTACAGCCGCGGGATTTGTATTTTGACATTCAACTTTTAATTGTTTAAACCCATTTCCTTTTGCGTATTTTTTAGCCATATCAAATAATGTTTGTCCTATTCCTTGATGTTTATATTTATCACTTACTCTAATATCCCATAATATTGCTAAGTCCTCCCTACCTTCCAACATATAGCAATTCGGCGTCTTTGTAGCTAACGTACAGCCCGCAATCATTTTCCTTTCTCCGTTGTATGCAGCATAAAACTTCCAGTTTTTTAAATCAAATATTTCTTTCCAGCTTTCTACTCTTGTTCCAAAATCTTTACAAAAATCAGGAACCTCTATTAGTTCTAACAAGATTCCCCCTAATCCATCTTCAATCTTTTTTAGTTCATATTTTTGCTTTGTATTATAGTAAAAAGGTATTTTTCCGTATTCTTCTAGCTGATCAATTCCAATCTCACCATACTCTATTCTTTCCATATTATCACCTTTCTGCTTTAAAAAATTCAAGTGTACATTTTATTTCAATTTCTTATAATAATCTTCTTGTCAGTTGATTCTTTTTCCATTACTTCTGATATAATTCAATGATCCATATGTATATCCATCATTTTTTAATATTTCAAGCTTCATATAAACATCACCTACCATATCATTCTTAACTAATTGATTTCGTTTTTAGATTTTTTATTTTTCACTAGCGCTGTAATAGTTGAAATAATCATAATCACTTCAAATGCAATTGCTACATACGACTTAAATACGATAGCATATATTAGCCAGCAAATAGCAGATATGATTCCAATCATTCTTATAACATTTTCATGCTTGGTAAGGAATGATAAAATAACAATAATCGAAGCGACAATTGGGAATATAGAATAAATATCCCTATAAGTAAATAACGCTATTGCAACGATAAATGGGATCATTCCAATCGCCAATACCTTTTTGTTTTTCACATTCTTTTTTTCGAACAAATAAATCGTCACCAGCGCAAATAGTCCAATTAAATTGCAAATAGAGCCTGTTATCCCATCTAACAAATAATAATGCACGATAAACATGACATAGGCAATAATTTGCATCAATAAAATTTTTATCTTTTCTTTTTGAAAGTAGCTTAGTGCTAATAGTGAATAG
>JAFUGE010000010.1 GCA_017469545.1 Clostridia bacterium | reverse complement strand
CTTCCATAAACGCTAAAACGTTTATGGTTCATATAGATCGTAGGTTTGAGAAGAAACAAATCCTTCTCAAGCCTACATTTTTTGATAAAGTTCCACGTATTCGTTGGCCGATTTTTCCCACGAGTGATCCTCTCGCATATCTCTTTTTCTAAGCTCATTCCACGCTTCCTTATTTTGATAAACTTCCAAAGCCATTCTAATCACGGCCGTAAAGTCTCCTGCCTTATTGCCCCAAAAGGTAAAACCATTTCCTTTTTCTTTATCACTAAGATACCCAAAAACCGTATCTTTTAAACCACCCGTAATCCTCGTGATAGGAACCGTTCCATAGCGAAAACTAATCAGCTGTGATAAGCCGCACGGCTCGAAAACAGACGGCATCAAGAAGATATCGCTAGATGCATAAATTCTTTTGGCAAGTGCCGGATTAAACTCCTCATTTACCGAAACTTTCCCCTCATATTTTTCTTTCAAATACTCAAATCGATTGATATAGTGCTCGTCGCCAAGACCAAGCATCACAAGCTGCACATCTTCTTTTAAAATCTCATTTAAGCTTTCAATTAAAATATCAATTCCTTTATGATGTACGACTCTCGTAATGATGGCAAACATCGGAACATCGCGCACAGGAAGCCCTAGCTCCTCCTGCAAAGCCCTCTTATTTTCGCCTTTCAATGCTACTGTTTCACTATCATAATTCTTCACAAGTTCTTTATCTTTCGTCGGATCATACTCTTCATAATCCACGCCATTAATAATTCCCGCAAGTTTTCCTTGCTCCGCTTTCATATGAAGCAAACCCTCATAGCCAAAGCCAAACTCTTTTGTTTGAATTTCTTCCGCATACGTTTTGCTAACAGTAGAAATCATATCCGAAAACAAAATGCCGGCTTTCATAAAACTAAAATCTCCATAAAACTCAAACTTCTCAGACGTAAACTCCTCTTCCGAAAAACCGAAATGATAAATATTTCCTTTATTGAATCTGCCATTGTATTCCAGATTATGAATGGTAAAAAGAATTTTGATATTTTCTAAATGCATTTTATCTTTTACCAGTGCCGCAATTGGGCCACTCTGCCAATCGTTTAAATGAAGAATATCCGGCTTTAAAATTTCTACTAAATGTGCAACCGCCTTATCAAAAAAAGCAAAACGCTCTGCTTCGTCCGCGTGGCAATACATTCCGTCTCTATCAAAATAATACGCACTATCGATAAAATACGTCGTCAGTTCTTTCTCATTCACTTTGCGTGTATGCTTTTTAATAATACAATTTTCCGTCCTTTGATGCATCTGGATTGGAAAATCCATCACATACTCTAATTCTTGCTCAATCTGACGATACTTCGGCATCACAATCGAAACATCATTTCCAAGCTTTAAAAGTTCTTTTGGAAGTGCGCCCGCCACATCGGCAAGACCCCCTGACTTTGCGTATGGCACGACTTCGGAAGCGACATACATAATTTGCATTTTAATATCTCCTTTATCATTTGTATATTCTATGGCGGGCAGCGTAATACGCTGCCCCTACAGTATTCATTTTATATCTCTGTTAAATTCTCTACTATCTCCTCAAAATATTCAGGAATAGGCGCCTCAAATTCCACTTTTTCCCCACTTGTCGGATGCACAAACGAAAGCTTATGTGCGTGCAACATCTGGCTAGTAACGCCAAATGGATTTTTCCCCGTAGAATAAGTGTCGTCACCCACAATTGGATACCCAATGTGCGATAGATGTACTCTAATTTGATGTGTACGTCCTGTTTTTAAATTAATTTTCAAAAGCGTATAGCCCTCTGAAAATCTCTTCAAGACTTTGAATTCCGTAATAGCTTCTTTTCCCTCTCGCGTGACAGCCATCTTTTTTCTATCCGTCGGATGCCTGCCAATCGGCATATTAATCACGCCCTCATTTTCCTTAATTAGTCCCCTAACTAATGCAATGTATTCTTTCTTCGTTTCACGATTTTGAATCTGCTTTGCAATCTTCTGGTGGGCAAAATTATTCTTTGCAATCACTAAAACTCCTGTCGTATTTTTATCCAATCGATGCACAATGCCCGGCCTAATATCGCCATTCATACTGGAAAGCTCGTGCCTTCCCAAAAGCGCATTTACAAGCGTTCCGCTTCGATTTCCAGCAGCCGGATGCACCACCATATTCTTCGGTTTATTGACTACCAAAATATCGTCGTCCTCATAAATAATATCAATCGGAATTTCTTCGCCTTTGATGCTGTCGTTAGGCTCCTCTCGATAGTCCACGCAAATACGCTCTCCCGCTTGCACTTTCTCCGACGGTTTAGCAGATTTTCCGTCCACTAAAATTTTACTATCCTTGATTAACTTCTGCACTAAACTACGAGAAAACTTTTCGTCCTTACTTGCTACAAAAGCGTCTAGTCTAGTGCCATTCTCATTTTCATTTACAATATATTCTACCAAAATCTATCCCCTGTTCCTACGCTTCTTCTGCTCGTGCTTGAAAAAGCATGAATGATTAAAACAATGATTCCTAAAACAATAAATGTATCCGCCAAGTTAAACGTCGCAATCCAAGGCGTATCAATGAAATCAACTACATACCCTATCGTTAATCTATCAATGGCATTTCCAATTCCGCCCGCTAAAATCATATACCAACCAAAACAAATGCCATCACTAGAATTTCGAATCTTCATAATATATAGCACAATCAATACGCAAATCACAAGTGAAACAATCCCCATAATATAGCCGCTTCCTTGTGCCAAACCAAAAACCATGCCGCGATTTTCCACGTAAGTAAAATTCAAAATCTTCGGCAAAATCGTTAAATTAATGTGATTCTCCACAATCCAAAGTTTTGTAATTCTATCTAAAATCACTAAAACTATAACAGCAATCATTCTCTCTCCATTTCCTCTCCGTCTGTTTTTTCCTTCGCACTTGTCTTTGGTGCCCTTACTTTTGGAGTATCTTTTCTGTTCTCTCCTGAAATATCTTGTGATTTTTCCCCCGGCATTTTTGGCTTATCTGCTGCTTTTTCGTCCTTTTGTTTCTCAATAAAATCATTCGTAAGCTCTGCCACCTTTTCTGCAATTGGCAAATCCCTTGGTGCCTCCGTCGGCACAAGAGAAAGCTCTTCTTTATCAATCTTAATTCCGACAAGATCATAATGATTGGCAATATATTCAATAATTTCACGAGGATCTTCCAATTGCAAATTCACAGCATTTGGCACAGCACCATATCGATTGACGTTCGCAATCATATATTTCCTTTGTAAATAATTTTTGATGTACGCATCATTTGTAAGCACGCCACGAATCACTTGGCCCACAGACTTCTTCTCCTGACTTGCCTCATATTGTTCGATTTGCACAAGGCCTGCGGTAATATTCTGCTTTAAGGCAGGCTCATACGTATGGTTTCTAATCTTTCCACGCTTCACTTGCAGTGTATGAATTTCTCTTAGCGCTTTTTTCTCCTCTTCCTCCGGCATCTCCTTAGAAAGGCCATCCATTACCGTTTTTAGTTGTGTCTCCACTGTTTTAAGAGGGTCCTGATCCATCGTAAACCACACATACTCTTTTGCTAGTGCCTCCACTTCAGCCCTCTTCAAAATATATTCCTTGTTATCTTTTAGTTTTTCTAAATCTCTAATTCTCCCCATACACTTTCTCCTTTGCATAAAAAGAGCTAAGCGCCCTTATCCTATAAGTAAATTATAAAGGTTCTCAAACAAAAATACAACAAATTTTACTGCATTTCTTTATAATCACATCATAAAAGCCTGTCCCACTTTCATAATACCTTCTATTAAGTCATCATAACCAATGCCTTCCGCATAAAAATTATCGTTTTGATATCTTTCCCATTGCTTTTTCATTGTGTCACTACCTTTTAGCACTTCAATCACTTTTTTCCATTCTTTCATTGTGTCTAATGTACCTCTATGCTCTGAGGTAGAATATATTGCGGCTTGCAACACAGAACTATCAATATTCTTACTTTGAGATGCACATCATAATAGTCCCTAATTCTTGTTCCCAATGTACCTCTGCTGATAATTGACTCAAACTTTTCCGCTATCACAGTTTCTACATTATACGACCATACTTGAATTTTTCTATCTTCCAACATCAAATCAAACTTCTTACATTTCCTTCTGTCAATGCAAAGCCCTTAATAGTAGTATCCATATCCATTGTTGTCCTATTATCAATTCCAAGCATTGCCGCAATAAGCATTCCACCTTTTAATATAAAGTTATCTTTATAATTTGACACTGATATCCTTTCAAGTAGTCTTTCAAGCATATACGTTTGTAATACAGACTGTGCCGAAATTTTATTCTCCTTTGCAATATTATTTATCACTGCCTTTAGACTTGTTACATTTCTTTTCACTTAACTCAATACCTCCATATATCTCTCAAGCACTTTATTTACTCTGAATGCTGTTGCATATTCATATAATAACTTTAAGTTCTTATCTTTTCGTTTCATATATTCTTTCATAGCATTATTAAATGTTTGCGGGTCAATCTTATTTCTGTCCCTCACTATATCGCAAATGGTTCTCTCAACATTGTAAATTTGAATTTCATATCCATTTCCCAACTTTATTTTAGTTAGCCCTAACTTGTGATTTTCTTTTTTAACGTAATGCACTTTTAAGAAATCATTGCTTACTCTATTATTGCTAGGAAAAGTCATATCAAAACGAAGTGGTGTTCTATCTGTCATACCATAAAAATATAAAGCCGTGTTATGAGAATAAATGCCGTTTTTATACCTTTCTCCCATTAGCCAAAATTCATTAATATCTTCATTCCTATCTGCATAAACGCCACGCATTACTCTATAAACATTTCCTTTTTCCATCATAGTTCTCAATTCATACCTATTCATATGATATTGATTGAGTTTATTAAAATGAATAATTTTTTGTTTATTATTTGCCAGTTTTTTCATAGAATCACCTCGCCATTTCATATACATATTATACATCAAATGTATATGAAATGTCAATACTTTTTGACAAATATTTAAAACGCAAGCACATTAATACAGCTTATAATGGGCAATAATTCTGTAGTGAATGCTACAAAAACGAAAAAAGGCATAACAACCAAACCTTTTCTACAAAAGATTTTCCTGTTAGCCCCCTATTTTATGCGGGCAGCGTATTACGCTGCCCCTACATCTCTATCTAAATTCTAACATTTGCACTCCACACTTGTCAACATTTTTCGCTCATTTCAACCCAATCACATTTTTGCATTTTCTCACATATTCATACGCCATTAGGCTGGCAGCGACGCTAGCATTTAGGCTTTCTGTTTTTCCGAAGCATTGGGATTTTTGTTTTGATATTTGCCATTGCTTGAATTTCTTTTTTGACTCCCTTTGACTCGTTTCCTATCACGACAATTGTTTTTTCTTTAAAGCTCAAATCCGTATAGTATTCGCTGGCTTCAAGTGACGTGACAACGATTTGATATCCTGCTTTTTGTTTTTCCAAAAGTGCTGTTAGTAAATCTGCTTCACTTTCGATATTGATTCTGAAAATGGCTCCCATAGTGCTTCTGACAACTTTTGGATTATAGACATCGCCGCTTCCGCTTGATACCATTAAATTTTTGATTCCAGCACAGTCCAGTGTTCTAATAATCGTTCCAACATTTCCTGGGTCTTGCACATCGTCTAGTGCAAATATGATTTGGGCATCTTCTATCTTCCTATGCTGCTTTTCCAAAACAGCAAGGATGCCTTGCGGCGAAACGGTATCTGTAATCGACGCAAATACTTTTTTGTCTACGAATTCTACTTTGAAATCCTTGGTATCAATTTCTTTTTGTAGTAGTTCTTCGCAAAGAATAATTTCTTTGATTGGCGCTTTTTCTTCTATTGCTTCTAGAACCATTTTGATTCCCTCGATAAAGTATTCGCCGTATTCGTCTCTATATTTTTTCTGATTTAGCGATTTGATGTGTTTGATTAATTCGTTGTCTTTGCTTGTTATCATGGTTTTCTCCTTTATTTTGCGGGCAGCGTAATACGCTGCCCCTACAGTAGTATAACACAGGCGGCGTATAACGCCGCCTACCAATTATATTTCAATTGATTTTAATAATCTATTGTTTGTAATCACGGAAGAAGATTGAATGATGCTGCTGATATAAGAAGTTCCTACTGACTTAGCTACTTCTTTCTCCAATGCTTCTCTTGTTTCCGCTTCTACATCGTCACGAACTGCTTCTAATCTTGCAAATGCAGCATAGTTATCCGTCACTAATAATTCCGTATAGTCCCCTACATTCTCCAATGCTTTGATTGGGTCTGCTAATTCGCTGCAGCTAAACATTAAGTATGAAGACAAATATGGCAAATCAACGCTTTCTAATTCACCATTGACTTGTTTTAATTCCGAATTTGTTAAAACAAATCTTTCGTTAGCATTTTCTTTTGCCAATGTTTCGAAGTCTTCGCCTGCTTTGACTCTCTCTAAAATGTCTTGTGCTTTTGTAGTAACTTCTTCTTTGTCTGAGGTAGCTGGTACTTCCTCGCCATCCTCGTTTGTCTCGCTTTCCGTAGAGGTAATATTAAATTGCATTACTCTAAAGTCATAGCCCTTTAACAAATCTTTATTGGTTTCCATGTACAAATCAATTGTCGATTGTGGAACATCATAAAATTCGTCTACTCTGTCTATGAAATCATTATATGCCTCAACGACTTTACGTGCTGCAATATAGTCTTCTTTTGAAACACCAAGTGCTGTTAATGCATCTCTATCAAATTCTTCTGCGTCATATTCTGCTGCAATAGAATCTATTTTTTCTTGGCTAAGTGCATATCCCTTGCTCTTTGCTTCTTGGGCGATAATCATATATGTTGTATATTCATTGAAAGCTGTCGTTTTTAGTTCGTCTTTATTTACTTCCTCAGCATCCTCCGAATTTTTCGCTGTTTCTGATTCTTCAAAGTATCTTACTTTATAGTAATTCTCAAAGTCTTCCTTGCCATAAGAAACATCATTAATTGTTAAAATGCTTGAATCATTAGAGTCAGCTACGAAAGCTACCCCAATAAGCACTAAAACCGCTACTACCAAAACTCCTATTATTATCCCTATTTTCTTATCCATTGTTTCTTCATCCTTTCATAATTTTAAGTAATTTTAAAACTTCTTTTAATATATCACTTTCTTTTTCACTTTGCAGCTTTAAAGTGAAATAAGGTAGTGCTCCTGCTGAAAAATATAATTTATTTTGATATTCGTTAATCAAAATCGGCACTTTATCCGTATCAAACGCTTCATTGTTCTTTAAAGTAATCACGACTTTATCGCCTTTTTGCTTGATAGAAGTAATCCACAATTCTTTGGCAAAAACCTTGATTCTCGCGACTTCTAAGAGACTCACTACTTCGTCTGGCATTTCTCCATAACGATCTATTAATTCGTCCACAATTTCAGAAATTTGCTCTTCCTTAGAGATATTAGCGATATCTTGATAAACTTCAATCTTCTGACTGCTATTAGCAATATAGTCGTCCGGTAAGTAGGCAGAGACTTTCAAGTCGATTTGCGTTTCAAAATCTTCTTGCACTTTCTCGCCTTGCATTTCTTTAACTGACTCGTCCAGCAATTTGCAATACATCTCATAGCCTACGGCCTCCATATGTCCGTGCTGCTCAGGGCCTAAAATATTGCCAGCGCCTCTTATTTCCAAGTCTCGAAGTGCAATTTTGAATCCAGAGCCAAACTCTGTAAATTCTTTGATTGCCTTTAATCTCTTTTCAGAGGCTTCTGCTAGTAATTTATTTTTTCGATACGTGATATACGCGTACGCCGCTTTGTCACTTCTTCCTACACGTCCTCTGATTTGGTATAGCTGTGCAAGCCCCAATCTATCCGCGTCTTCGATAATGATTGTATTTGCGTTTGGAATATCAATGCCCGACTCTAAAATTGTCGTACAAAGTAGCAAATCGATTTTTTTCTCTATAAAATCTGCCATCATATTCTCGAGTTCGCGCCCCGTCATTTTGCCGTGAGCATAGGAAATTCTTGCTTCTGGCACTAGCTTTTGCAGCTCACTTGCCTTTCTTTCAATGCCCTCCACACGATTAAACAAATAGAATATTTGGCCGCCTCTTTCTAGTTCTTTTAGGATGGCCTCGCGAATAACTTCTTCGTCGTATTCTAAAACATAGGTCTGCACAGGTCTTCTGTTGTGCGGCGGCTCATAGATGACACTCATATCTCGAATGCCTACAATCGACATATGAAGCGTTCTCGGAATTGGCGTTGCTGTCATTGTCAGTACATCGACATTGGCTTTCATTTTCTTAATTAATTCTTTATGCTCTACGCCAAAACGCTGCTCCTCGTCGATAATTAATAACCCCAAATCTTTAAACTGAATATCTTTCTGTACAATTCGGTGCGTCCCAATGACAATATCTACTTCGCCATTTTTTAATGCCTCTAAAATTTTTGTCTGTTCTTTTTTCGTTTTAAAACGATTTAGTACAGCGACTTTCACGGGATAACCCGCCATTCTTTCGGCAAAAGTAGTATACTGCTGCTGCGACAAAACAGTCGTCGGCACTAAGTATGCCACTTGCTTTCCATCCATCACTGCCTTAAAAGCCGCACGAATAGCCACTTCCGTCTTGCCATATCCTACGTCTCCACAAAGCAGCCTATCCATCGGCCTCGTGCTTTCCATATCCGTTTTTACTTCTTCAATACAGCGTAGCTGGTCTTCCGTCTCTTGATATGGGAATTGTTCCTCAAACTGAGTTTGCCAAACCGTGTCCTTTGAAAACTGATATCCTACTTGCTTCTGGCGATTGGCATAAAGCTCAATTAAGCCTTTCGCAATATCTTTAAGTGACTCTTTTACCTTTGCTTTCGTCTTAGCAAACTCTTTGCTGCCAAGCCTGTTTAGCTTCGGCGCCGCGTCACCAGAACCAATATATTTTCGAATCATTTCAAGCTGGTTCGTCGGAATATATAAAATGTCTTCGTCTCGATATTTGATTTTGATATAGTCTTTTTTCTTGTCGTCGACAATAAGCGTATTAATGCCCACATACTGGCCAATACCGTGTGTTGCGTGCACGACGTAGTCACCCACTTTCAAGTCGGCAAATACTACTTTCTGCCCCTCTGTAAATGCCGTCGGTTTATACGTGCGCTTCTTCTCTTTGACGACATTGCTCTCGCCAGCCACCACAACTAGATTTAGCTCGACATACTCAAATCCCTCTGATAAATTCCCAGAAGTAATCAGAATTTGTTTATCGTCTGTGATTTCTAGTTTTTCTTTCTCTACAAATTCAGCATTAATATTGTGCTCCAAAAGCATTGTCGCAATACTTCTCGCCTTGGAATTCGTGCCAGCTAGAATGATTATTTTCTTTCCACTACCATATTCTTTTTGTACTTCCTCCAAGAATATATCCACTGAAGAACGAAAAAAGTTCACCTCCCTACAGTGAAAACTGTATCCGTTTCTTCTTGCAGTCATATTTGTATCCATTCGCTCTAAGTAAATGATGTTCTTTGCTTCTAATTCAGTAATAATCTGAACAAAAGTAGACATTTCATTCACATAGCCTGGAATATATTTATTTTTCTCCAAAAATTGTTCTATGATTTCTTTGTTTTCAAACTCTATCGCTTGGCATTTCGATTTGATTCTGGCAGGCTCGTCTACAAAAATGATGGTATCTTTCGAAATGTAATCAAATAGCGTAGAAGTTTTCTCATAAAAGTAAGAGAAAAATCTATCTAATTTCATTAAGTAGTTCCCGTTTTTAATCGTCTCTACCTCGGCGGTAAGGCCCGGATTATCTTTTAATATTTTGTCTCCAATTGCTTCTAACTTACTATGGTCTATCAAAAATTCTTCCACAGGAAAAACACTGATTTTCTCTAGTGGCTCAATCGATCTTTGCGTATTCTCGTCAAACAGCCTAATCGAATCCACTTCGTCTCCCCAAAACTCAATACGCACAGGATGCACTGTCGTTAGTGGGAAAATATCAATAATGCCGCCTCTTACGGCAAACTGCCCTCTGCCCTCAACCATATCCTCTCGCTCATAGCCAAGGCCAATCAAAGCATCTCTTACCTTTTCCAAAGTAAGCTCTTTTCCCACTTCAATATGAAGCACGTGAGAAAACATCTCTGTCTTAGGGATTGTCTTTTGCATCAAGGCTTCTACCGTTGTTAGAATCAGGCTTTCCTCCGAATTGTAAAGCTTTGCATAAACGTTTAGCCTCTCCATCGTGGTATCTTTATTCATAGTGTCGATATCGTAATAAATAATCTCTTTTTTAGGAAATGTAAGAACATCCTCGTCGTCAAAAAAAGCAATATTATTTTGCATTTTTTTTAGCTCAATATCATTATATGTCACAAACAAAACCGGTCGATTCGTATAAAATTTCGTAGCATACACAAAATGAGCCTTCTGGCTATCAGTAAGGCCCGCTAAGCTAATCGGAAAATTCGATTTTTTCACATCATTGATATATTCTTCAAACTTCTTTATCTTCGGTAAAACTTTAGCAAACGTCTCCATATGTCTCTCCTTGTTTTATAAATCAATACAAGCATTGTATACGTCCTGTAGGGGCAGCGTACCACGCTGCCCGTAATCTTTATTATTATACCACAAAAGAATAGCAAAATAAAGAAAAATTTACCATTAACATTCCGCAATTATTTTCGACTTTTTTTGCAAAAAAAGATTGACAGCACAAATCATTAGTGATAACCTATATTCATTCCACGGAACGTTATTTTAAGGGAGGTTTTTCCATTGAATCGATTCACGTAGTTTTGTACGCACTTCGATTCCGGCTATGGAGGAAGCCGAAGAGGCAAAATTTGCCTGTCCCGGATGTTTAAAAACTGAAAAGAAATCCCGCTTTTGTTTGCAGAGAATGACGAATGAGATGGTTTTATCCATGAAACCCATACTGTTAAAGTATTTCGTCCCCTTCTTTGGCAAAACAAAGCGGGATTTTCCCGTTTTACTATATGATTTTGTATCTTCTAAGTTTAGGTTCGCATTCCAATTTATTTGATAAAAGAAATGGTTAGTTTTATGATTTCAAAAACCCGGACTGCAATTTGCAATCCGGGTTTTCATTTATTCTTCTTCGTCTTCTCCGTAGTCTTCTTCGCTTCCGCAGTCTTCGCAATCGTGGTCGTGGCCACAACCACCGCATCCAGGGCATCCACAGTCGTCTTCGTCAAACATCATTTCTAGTTCAATCATATTGTGGCACTTTGGACACTCAAACTCTGTCGCATCCTCGTCTGGTAAAATAAGTGGAATTGTTTCCCCACAGTATGGGCATTCGCCTTGCAAATCGTCCTCGAAGCTCGAAATCATTTCTTCTTCTATTGCAGATAAAAGCTCGAAAACATCTTCTACTCTTTTTTCAAGTTCCATATGTTTTTCACTCAAAACAACTACTTGCTCTGTAAAAGTTTGTACCATATCCTTAACGGCATCTAGTACATCCGCTCTTTCCTTTTCATTGGAAACAGCCTCACTAATCTTAGTAACTTGCTTTGTTAATTTATCTTTTAACTCAGACATCTGAAGCCTCCTTATACTCTCTCCATATATTCTCCTGTACGTGTATCAATACGGACTTTGTTGCCAATCTCAACAAACAAAGGAACATTAACAACATAACCCGTCTCCAGTGTAGCTGGCTTACTTGCACCAGTAGAAGTATCTCCCTTAAATCCTGGCTCTGTATAAGTAACCTCTAACTCTACAAACATAGGTGGTTCCACACCAAAAACTTTGCCCTTGTATGACAATACTTTGATATTCATATTATCTAGCAAATAATTTAATGTATCGCCTAGCTCGTCTTTGCTAAGTGGCAATTGCTCATACGTTTCATTATCCATGAAATAATATGTTTCGCCATCATTGTATAGATATTGCATTTCTTTTCTATCAATTTGAGCTTCTTGTACTTTCTCTGTTGGATTGAAAGTTCTCTCCAAAACAGCCCCCGTAATAACATTCTTAAGCTTTGTTCTAACAAAAGCTGCTCCCTTACCAGGTTTCACGTGTTGGAACTCTACAACCTTATATACTTGGCTATCCAATTCAAAAGTAACACCATTTCTAAAATCTCCTGCACTAATCATTTAATAAAACCCCTTCCTTTTTCGTTTCTATGGTATTTTACAACATAATACGTTATTTTTCAAGTCCTACAAACTCATTTTATCTAATTTATCTAAAAATTCACTATTCGTTCTCGTTGTCGTGATAATTTTTAGTAGCATATCCGTCACATTGGCCGCCGGCGAATCGCTAAACGCCTTTCTGATTTTATTTACCACTTCCAACTCTTTCGCAGAAAGTAGCAAATCTTCTCTTCTCGTACCAGATTTATTAAGCTCAATTGCCGGGAAGATACGCTTCTCAGAAAGTTTTCTATCCAAGTAAACTTCCATGTTACCAGTACCTTTAAACTCTTCGAAAATAACTTCGTCCATTCTGCTTCCCGTCTCTACAAGCGCTGTCGCAAGAATTGTGATGCTTCCGCCCTCTTCAATATTTCTCGCTGCACCGAAAAATCTCTTCGGCTTATGAAGTGCTGCTGGGTCAAAACCACCAGACAAAGTCCTACCAGAAGACGGTATCGTAAGGTTGTATGCCCTAGCAAGTCTTGTAATACTATCTAGCAATATTACAACATCTTTTTTATGCTCTGCAAGCCTCTTGGCCCTTTCTAACACAATTTCGGCCACTTTCGTATGATGTTCTGGCAATTCGTCGAAAGTAGAATAAATAACATCGCCTCTAATAGAACGCTTCATATCCGTAACTTCCTCTGGTCTCTCGTCAATTAGTAGTACAATCAATTCCACTTCTGGATGGTTCGCTACAATACTATTCGCAAGTTGCTTTAACATCGTTGTTTTACCAACCTTAGGCGCAGCCACAATCATACCTCTTTGTCCAAAACCAATCGGCGCCACCAAATCAAGAAGCCTCATAGAATACTCTTTCGGGTTAGACTCCAAATGCATTCTTCTATTTGGGAAAATAGGCGTCAAATCGTCAAAACTTACTCTCTTCATTGCCATTTCTGGATTATCGCCATTTACCATATTCACATAGATAAGCGCTGGAAACTTTTCTCCCTCCTTCGCTTTTCTCGCAATACCACGAAGCTTATCGCCCGTATCCAAGCGGAATCTTCTGATTTGTACCGGAGAAACATATACATCTTTCGGCGTCGATAAATAATTATCGCCCCTAATAAATCCATATCCATCTGGAAGCACTTCCAAAACGCCCTCCACATAGAAATCATCCTTATTATTCGGCAAAATCTCGCCTTCGTCTTTGACTTGCTTTGTCTCACTTGGCTTTGGCTCTTCTTCTGCTTGTTCCGGTACTTCTGCTTCCACCGGCTTTGCTGTAACACCTAAAATAGCCTCAATAAGCTCCTCCTTATTCATTTTAGAAATGTTTTTTATCTCCTTTTGCTTTGCCAATTGCTTTAGCTGCAAAATCGATAATTGATTTAGTTCGTCCACAAACTTCTCTCCTTTATTTAATTTTATTGGGTAATTTTTATATAGGTCGCACATAGTGCAATTTTCAGGTGGTGTGATACACCACCCATAAAGAACACAACAAAAATATATCAATTAGCGTCTTCTAGAAGACCCTCTTTTTCCTTCTATATTTCTCTTCAAGTCTAATTGTCTCTCGTCACTATCCTTTAAAAACTTCGTCAGCATATCGTCCAACGTCAACGGCTCTTGACTCTTCTTCGGCTGAAAATCGTTTGGCCTTGAATGTCTTTCCTCTCTAGGCAAAGCTTTCTTAATCGAAAGTGAAATCTTGCCATTATCCTCCATAGACAAAATTTTTACCTTAACTTCGTCTCCTACTTTGATTACATCGTGTATGTCTTTCACGTACTCTCTTGATACTTCTGATATATGAACCAAGCCGCTTTTATTGCCCTCTAGCTTTACAAAAACGCCATAATCCATAATATCTGTTACTTTTCCTTCTACAATTTCGCCCACTTGCAATGGCATATTTAATATTTCCTCCTTGTTTCAACACAACTTTCTGGAACTATTTTACACCAAAAACGCAAAATAGTCAATACGAACATTTTTCCTCAGAGTACTCTTTAATGGCCCTCATAAAGTCTTCTCCGTACTTTTCAAACTTCACTTCTCCAACACCACTGATTTTTAGCATTTCTTCCCTTGTTTTGGGGCAAAATGCTGCCATTTGCTTCAATGTCGTATCTGCAAAGACAATAAACGGCGGAATATTATTTTCGCGCGCAATCTTGAGTCTAAGAACACGCAAAACTTCAAATAAAGCACCATCCACTTCTATCTCTTCCTGAGTACCAAGTCTGTGCGGCGTTTTTTCTTTCTCATCCATTTTCTCAAACTTTTTCTTGACCAATACTTGTTTTCCGTGAAATAAAACATCATTCGCATTTTCTGTCAAGGCCACTATGGGATACTCATTTCCGACCGTTTGAAGATATCCTTCGGCTTCCAAATAAGAGATAAAATCTTTAATCGTTTCTTTCGTATAATTTTTCATAATGCCATAAGTCGAAAGGCCGTCAAAATGCAATTTTCGAATGCGCTCTGTATTAGCCCCTTTCAAAACATCCGTCACAAGCGATGCTCCAAAATTTCCTTTCATTCGCTTAATACAAGACAAAATTTTCTGGCTCTCCTCCGTAATATCTGAAATCTCAATGGTACTTAAGCAGTTGCTACAATTGCCACAGTTATCAAATTCCGGTCTCTCCCCAAAGTACTCTAAGATATACTTTCTCAGGCACTTATCCGTATTACAATAATCAATCATATCACTTAATTTTTCATATTCGTTAGCATGATTTTCTCCCGATGCATTCTCAATCAAAAATTGATTATCCACAATATCTGCCCTAGAAAACAGCAAAATACACTCCGCTTCTTCACCATCACGTCCCGCTCTCCCCGCTTCTTGATAATAGCTTTCCAAATCTTTCGGCATATTATAATGAATCACAAATCGAATATTCGACTTATCAATTCCCATTCCAAACGCGTTAGTGGCAACCATAATTTGCGTTCTATCATATGTAAAATCTTCCTGACTTTCTGCCCTTTCTTTCTCATTCATTCCGCCATGATACTTCGAAACAGAATAACCCATTCCAGATAACTTTTGATGCAAACAATCCACATTTTTTCGAGTAAAGCAATAAATAATACCAGAATTAGAATGACCCTTTAAGTAGTTTTGAATATACTCCAATTTTTTCGTAGAATTTTCAACTTTAAATTTTAGATTCTGTCTATCGAACCCTGTAGTAAGAACAAACGGGCTATGTAAATCAAGCAGTTTAATAATATCATTTTTCACAATTTGTGTTGCCGTAGCTGTAAAGCTCGATACAATCGGACGTTTTTTTAACTTCTTAATGACATCTGCAATCAAGCGATAACTCGGCCTAAAATCGTGCCCCCACTGCGAAACACAATGCGCCTCGTCAATCGTGAACATCGAAACATCTATGACATTTAGTACGTTCAAAAAAGCTTCCTGCTCAAGCCTCTCAGGCGCAACATAAATAATTTTATAAACATCATGTACAATATTCTCAATCGTCTGCTCATACTCCGCACTAGAAAGCGTACTATTCACAAATGTAGCCGGAATCCCAAACTCTTTTAGTCCATCCACTTGATCTTTCATGAGGGAAATGAGAGGCGAAACTACAATCGTAATTCCACTTAACATCACTGCAGGGATCTGATAACAAATAGACTTTCCAGCCCCTGTAGGCATAATCCCCAAAACATCCTCGCCATTTAAAATATGCTCAATGATGCTTTCTTGCCCACTTCTAAACTCCTCATACCCAAAATACTTCTTCAAAACCTCTCTTGCTTCAATCAACAACCAAAACCTCTCTTTCCGTGTTTAATTTCTATTAATGGTACATAATATGGTCCACTCAATTCGCTCAACACTGTTGAACGAATTAAAAACATACCTATTGTCTTCTCAAAATTTTTAATTCTAGATAATGCAATCAACTCAATTCGGAAGACAGTGTCTTCCAAATTTGAAATAAACAATAAAACTTTTAATCTCGCTACGCCGGCATTATATCAAACATTAGTTCTTATTGCAATAGAAAAATAAAAAAATTTTGTCAAAATTGCAAAAATGATAAATTAAATTTACTTCTTGCATTTTACAGTCGAATCATATAAACTAAATGTATATTAAAAATAAGGAGGTTTTTTACCTATGGGAAAATTTGTAATTAAGACATCTGATGCAGGATGCAGATTTAATTTAGTAGCAGGAAATGGACAAGTTATCGGTTCTTCTCAAATATACAGCTCTATGGATGCTTGTAAAAACGGAATTGAAAGCGTTAAAACAAATGCTCCAGTAGCTGAAATCGAAGACCAAACAAAAGAAGGATTCGAAACAAAGACAAATCCAAAATTCGAAGTTTACACAGACAAAGCTGGTGAATTCAGATTCAGACTTACTGCTAGAAATGGCCAAAACATCTTAGCTTCAGAGGGATATGCACAAATGGCAGGATGCCAAAACGGAATCGAATCTGTAAAGAAAAATGCTCCAGACGCCGAAATTGAAGAAGCTGAATAAACACAAAAAATAGCCACCAAGTGGCTATTTTTTAATACTTTTTATATATGTCTCCTCTATTATCTGCGTCAATTACTTCAATGACAACTTCATTCTCTGTCCAAGTAAAAATCATTCTGTATTCTCCCACACGCAAGCGATATAATGTCTGAAACCCCTTCATTTTCTTTACATCTCCGAAGAGGCAATTGATATATTGCTTTATAAATTCGCACTTTCTGAGATGGCTCTTGTTTATCAATAAACTTTTGTGCTTTTTTGTTAATTTTAATCGTGTAAGTCATTATCATTCAACCCCTCCGCTTTAAGAATTTCTTCTAGAGGGATAGCTTCTTGTGCGTCCTTTTCTCTCTCTTCTTCCGACTTTGAAATGTATTCAAGTAACATTAATTTTTCTGTTATGTCCATATCGTCAAATACAACATCTGGATTTATCTTTAATATTTCTTGCTCGATTTCAGTTTCCATCAAATTTTTGATACTCTCTGCTATTTTTACATTCACAAATGGAGCCATACTCGTAATGTCCATGACAATTTGTTTTTGCATCTCACTCATTTCATTCACGCTCCTTTACATGTTATTATTCCGTGATACTATTATATTATTATTTTACTACCATTTAGTCCAATTGTCAATTATTCCTATAATAAAAAAGATCTTACTTCTAGAAAAAAGTAAAATCTTTTGGCAGGGGTGGAAGGAATCGAACCCTCCTCTGGAGTTTTGGAGACTCTTATTCTACCGATGAACTACACCCCTATCTCCAACAATAATAAGTCTAGCACACTCCCACCAAATTTGCAACAACTTTTTATAAAAATAATTCTTACCTATTCAATATGTAAATAGCAATATTCAAATAAGAAGCAAAAAGAACCCACAAAATATAAGGCACTTGTAACCATCCAGCCAGCCTATTTTTCTCATAAAACTTCAAAGTCATATTCACAACTAATACCAGTAGCAAAATGATCCAAACGAAAGCAAATAAGCGCCATTCAAGCGAAAAGAAAAAGATTGACCATAATGCATTTACCGCAAGTTGGAGATAATAGCTCTTATCAATATCCGCATCCGTCAAACCATTACTCTTTAAAATTCCATATGACACCCCCATAAGCACGTACAAAATAGTCCAAACAATTGGAAACAAGAAGCTCGGTGGCGCCAAAAAAGGTTTCTCCAATGAACTATAATCCATCGCTGGAGACGTAATAAATCCAACCACACCACCCACAATCAGTGGAATCAATATTGCTATTACATACGTTTTCACTTTATTCAAATAAAACACCTCCCATTTTCACTTATATGACACACCTTTCAATAATATTCCACTAAACAAGTTGACATTTTATGTATACTATGCTATAATGAATATAATCTAATAAGGTATTTCATTCCGGTAGTGATGGAAGAGGTTCCACACATACTGAGGTGTTTAATTTAGTAGGCTTGAGGAGAAAATTCCGTGGAAAGCGCGAACGATTTTGTGTACCGAGTTAGAAATAATTTCAAAGGAGCTTATATGGAAGAAATACTTAAGTAAAAGGCACATACTAATAGATGTTTAGTATGTGTCTTTTCTTTTATTTTTTCATATTCATTTTCAAATAAGCGTCAATAAAATCATTGAGTTCTCCGTCCATGACTGCCTGCACATTTCCTGTTTCGAAATTCGTTCTGTGGTCTTTTACCATTGTGTACGGGCAAAATACATACGAGCGAATCTGGCTCCCCCAGGCGATTTCACGTTGCACTCCTTTTAAGTCTTCTATCTTTTCCTTGTTTTCTCTTTCTTTCAACTCCTCCAATTTTGAAATTAACATTCTCATTGCGGTTTCTCTATTTTGTATTTGCGAGCGCTGGGTTTGACAAGAGACCACGATGTTGGTTGGAATATGGGTAATTCTAATCGCAGACTCTGTTTTGTTAATATGCTGTCCGCCTGCGCCGCTAGCTCGATACGTATCTACTTTCAAGTCATTTGGATTAATTTCTATCTCCACATTGTCGTCAATTTCTGGAATTACCTCCACAGACGCAAAAGATGTATGTCTTCTCCCGCCTGCATCAAACGGCGAAATACGAATCAAACGATGTACGCCACTTTCCCCCTTCAAGTAGCCATACGCATTTTTCCCAGAAATACTAAACGTAACGCTTTTGATGCCAGCCACGTCGCCATCCAAATAATCTAGCTCTTCTAATTTATAATGATTTTTCTCGGTCCACATCGAATACATACGATAAAGCATTTCCACCCAATCTTGCGACTCCGTGCCGCCTGCGCCTGGATGTATCGTGATAATGGCATTGCTATTATCGTGCTTCCCAGAAAGCAAATTTTCAATCTCTAATTTCTCTACTTTTTTGGAAATCTCTTTGGCTGTATGTTTCACTTCTGGTACAAGTGTCTCGTCATTTTCTTCTTCCGCCAGTTCGATTAAAACATTCACGTCTTCTAGTGCTTTCACAATTTCCTGATAACTTGAAACTTTATCTTTAAGGCTCTTGATTTCTTGCAAAACCTTCGTCGTGTTCTCCTGGTCGTTCCAAAAATCACTAGAATTCGTTTGCTCTTCTAATTCCTTTAGTCTCGCCTCTTTGCTAGGGAGGTCAAAGAGACTCACCCATTTCTGATAATTTTTTTTCAAGTTCCTTTAGTAGTTGTTTTGGTTCTTCCAACTCTAACATCAATCTTTCACTCCTTTTGTTTTCGGGCAGCGTGATACGCTGCCCCTACGGTTTGTATTTTGCGTTTTATGTTGTAGGGGTGGCGTAATACGCCACCCGCATTTTGTATCATTTTATTCTGCAAAATATTCTCTTGCATGATAATGTGTATGCAACAACTCGTGTGCCTTTTCGCTTCCTGGCTTACCAAGATATTCTTTGTAAATCTCTTTAATCACAGGATTTTCGTGCGACTTTCTCACAGGCAAACTCTTATCTGCGTCGTACAATGCTTTTGCTCGTAATGCTCTTACATCAACAGTTGCTCTTGTTTTCGCATCGTGAATTGGCTGGCCGCCACCGTTCACACAGCCGCCCGGACAAGCCATTACTTCCACGAATTGATAATCACACTTGCCTTCTCTGATGCTGTCCATAATCTTTCTGGCATTGCCAAGTCCGTGTGCTACCGCAATCTTCAAGTCTTGGTCTCCCAATTTGATGGTAGCTTCTTTGATACCTTTTTCCCCACGCACTTCTTCAAAATCAATTTTCTCAAGTTCTTTTCCTGTTACCACTTCTGAAACAGTTCTAAGTGCCGCTTCCATCACGCCGCCAGTCGTTCCAAAAATAGCGCCAGCGCCACTTGCTTCGCCCATTGGGTTGTCAAACGTTTCATCTTCCACATTACTTAAATCAATGCCCGCCTGTTTCATCATTCTTGCTGCTTCTCTTGTTGTTAGTACTGCGTCGACATCGCGAAGTCCATTGACTTTCATTTCTTCTCTTTCAGACTCCGCTTTCTTTGCAACGCAAGGCATTACAGAAACAACAAATATTTTAGCAGGATCAATTTCCTCTTTTTCTGCGTAGTACGATTTGATAATAGCCCCAAACATTTGATGTGGCGACTTGCAAGAAGACAAATGTGGAAGCAAATCTGGATAATTGCTCTCTGCAAATCTTACCCAGCCTGGGCTACAAGACGTAATGATTGGTAAATCCTTGTTTTCTTTGATTCTTTCGATTACTTCTGTGCCTTCTTCCATAATCGTAAAGTCAGCGCCAGTATTCGTGTCAAATACTTTATCAAATCCCAATCTCTTTAATCCAGCAACCATCTTGCCAGTAGCAAGCGTTCCAATCGGCATTCCAAATTCTTCGCCAATCGCTGCTCTTACAGCAGGCGCCGTTTGCACAACAACATATTTTTCCGGGTCTTCTAATGCTTTCCAAACATCTTTCGTTGCGTCTTTCTCCGACAAAGCTCCCGTCGGACAAACATTGATACATTGGCCACACAAACTACAAGGCACGTCGCCCAAAGACTTATTAAAAGCAGTGCCTACAACAGACTTAAATCCTCTATTCATAGTATCAATAGCGCCAACTTCTTGCACTTTCTTACACATCGAAACACATCTCTTACACAAGATACATTTATTCGGGTCTCTTACAATCGAAGGGCATAAATTGTCAATCGGATGTCTCTCCATCTCGCCCTCAAATTCAATTCCATCAATGTGTAATTTTTCAGACAACGTCTGTAATTCGCATTTTTTATTTCTCACGCAAGTCAAACACTTCTTATCGTGCGCAGAAAGAAGTAATTCTAACGTTGTCTTTCTCGCTTCACGAATGGCTTTCGTATTCGTTCTCACAACCATTCCCTCAGAAACCTTGCCAACGCAAGACGTCACAAAGCCTCTCGCGCCCTCTACTTCTACAATACACATACGACAAGCGCCAATCTCATTGATATCTTTCAAATGGCATAAAGTAGGAATTTCAATTCCATTTGCACGAGCCGCTTCCAAAATCGTATATGAGCTAGGAACAGACATCTTTACACCATCAATCGTTAAATTCACATTTTCCATGATTAACCTCCTCATTAATAAATAATTAATTTCATTTTTTCGGGTCGTCGAGGACGCCGACCCCTACAGGTTTAAACGCGACTTATTGCCTTGAATGGGCATTTCGCTATGCACACCCCACACTTAATACACTTATTTTGATCAATCTCAAACGGACTCTTAAGCTCGCCAGAAATTGCATTCACAGGGCAGTTCTTCGAGCAAATGCTACAACCTCTGCATTTCTCTTTATCTATCATAACCTTGGTCATTGCCTTACATTCGCCAGCAGGGCATTTTTTCTCTTTAATATGCGCTTCATATTCGTCTCTAAAATATCGAATCGTGCTTAATACTGGATTTGGAGCGCTTTGGCCCAATCCGCAAAGAGAAGAAGCCTTAATGTTTTTCGCCAATTTTTCTAGTTTTTCTACGTCTCCCTCTTCGCCCTTACCACTGGTAATTCTCTCCAAAATCTCATACATTCTCTTCGTACCGATTCTGCAAGGTGGGCACTTTCCGCAAGACTCGTCGACAGTAAAGTCTAAGAAGAATTTTGCGATACCAACCATACACTTGCTATCGTCCATAACGATAAGACCGCCAGAGCCCATCATAGAGCCAATCACTGCCAAACTCTCATAATCAATTGGTGTGTCTAAGTGCTCTGCTGGTATGCATCCGCCTGATGGGCCGCCTGTTTGGGCAGCCTTAAATTTTCTGCCATTCGGAATTCCGCCACCAATATCAAAGATAATCTCTCTAAGCGTTGTTCCCATCGGTACTTCTACCAATCCTACGTTATTAATATTTCCGCCAACAGCGAAAACTTTCGTGCCTTTTGATGTTTCTGTACCAATACTTGAAAACCACTCTGCGCCATTTAGAATAATTTGCGTAATATTAGCATACGTTTCTACGTTATTAAGAAGCGTTGGCTTTCCAAATAATCCTTTGTTTGCTGGGAAAGGAGGCCTTGTTCTAGGCTCGCCACGATGGCCCTCTACTGATTCCATAAGGGCTGTTTCCTCGCCGCAAACAAATGCACCGGCGCCAAGTCTAATTTCCAAATCAAATGAAAAATCCGTGCCAAAAATATTCTTTCCCAAAATGCCATACTCTCTTGCTTGGTCAATCGCAATTTGCAAACGATGCACTGCAATAGGATACTCGGCTCTTACATAAACGTAGCCCTTGTTTGCTCCAATCGCATAAGCTGCAATCGCCATCGCTTCCACAACAGTATGTGGGTCACCCTCCAAAACGCTTCTATCCATAAATGCGCCAGGGTCGCCCTCGTCGGCATTACAAGCAACATACTTCTGGTCGCCAACGGCCATCTTCGTAAACTCCCACTTTTTTCCCGTTGGGAATCCAGCGCCGCCTCTACCTCTTAATCCGGAAGCCTTTACCTCTTCTATTACCTGTTCTGGCGTCATAGAAGTAAGCACTTTTTCAAGCGCTTTATAGCCGTCAAACGCAATATATTCGTCAATATTTTCAGGGTCAATCATACCACAATTCTTAAGCACAATTCTCTTTTGCTTTTTATAGAAATTTAGTTCGTCAAGGCGCTTTACCGTGCCCCCGTCAACATCTTTGCACAAAAGCCTTTCCACGATTTCGCCATTTAAGATATGCTTCTCAATAATTTCTTCCACGTCGTCCTCTGTCGCCATCGCGTAAAAAGTATCCTCTGGCCTTACAATGATAATAGGTCCTTTCGCACATAAGCCAAAACAACCAGTTCTAATAACGCGTACATTTTCAATCTGTTTTTCTTTGATATGCGCATTTAGCTTTTCTATAATCTTAGCAGAATGAGACGACGTACAGCCCGTTCCCCCGCATACCAAGATGTGTTTTTCATTTCCTTTATAATTAATATCTTTTCTTAAAGAAATTTCTTTTAGTGTATTTTCTCTAATCTCGTTCAACTCTTCTATTGTTTTCATTTTCAATCCTCCTTTTTCTATACGGGTCGTCGAGGACGCCGACCCCTACAAATTTATTCGTATTTCGCAAGAATATCCTTCACCATCGACGGATCTAGCTTCCCGTAAACTTCCTCATTAATTGTCATAACAGGCGCCAAGCCACAAGCTCCAATGCATCTTGTAGCCTCTAAAGAGAACTTGCCATCCTCTGTTACCTGCCCCACATCAATTCCTAAAATCTCTTTCACTTTATCTAAAACGCTCTGAGAGCCCTTTACGTAGCAAGCTGTTCCTAAGCAAACCGCAATATTATATTTTCCCTTTGGCTCTAGCGAAAATCTACTATAAAAAGTAATTACGCCATAAATTTCAGCCATAGAAATTCCAAGCTCTTTTGAAATAATCTTTTGCGCACTCATAGGGATATAGCCATAAATATTTTGCGTCTCGTTTAAGATATGCATCAATTGGCTCTTATCGTATTTACATTCCTTAATCACTTCTAAAACCTTATCTTCTCTCTCGTCATGTCCATTGCATCCGCAAGCACATTTTTCATTATTTTCAGACATAAAATTCCCTCCTTGTAAATCGGGTCGTCGAGACGCCGACCCCTACAGCTATTTTCCATAGAGAAATAGGCGCCGTCTACAAGACCTCATTTCTAATTATAGCAAAGCTAAAAATGCAAATCAATAGAATTTTTTGCTATAAATAACAAAGTTTCTAATACGCAAAACGGGCAGCGTACTACGCTGCCCCTACAATTGATTTGATGTACATTGGTGTGTGGCTCTGTAATTCGTGTCAAAATTAGTATATCGCAAGGAACAAAAAAGCAAAGTACCGGAGGCGTGCGTTGGCACGTTGAGGACACTTTGCTTTTTTAGTGACACAGCGAAATGCTGATTTTCACACGAATTACCCTATGCGCGAGGGTGTGATTTCATGTATACATCCTTAATTCTATTCTGTTCCATCTGCGCATATACTTGAGTAGAAGAGATGTCCGAATGCCCTAGCATTTCCTGAATCGCTCTTAACTCCGCACCATTTTCTAATAGATGCATTGCAAATGAATGACGAAGTGTATGTGGTGTAATGTCCACATCAATATTCGCCTGTGCTTTATATTGTTTAATAATCTTCCAGAAGCCTTGTCTTGTAAGTCTTTGGCCATTTACATTGACAAACAATGCAGGATCGTTTTCATCCTTTAACAAAATGCTTCTAGACTTGTCCATATAATCCTTTAGCGCATTCACAGCCAAAGAACCAATAGGAATAATTCTTTGTTTTGTTCTGTTAGAGCACTTGATAAAGCCATTCTCCAAGTCAATATCGTCTTTATTTAGAGAAATAAGCTCCGTGACACGGATGCCTGTCGCATAAACAAGCTCTAGCATTGCCTTATCACGATATCCCTTTAAATCCACGCATTTAGGTTGCTCTAATAAAAGTTCAACTTGGTCTGCAGTCAAAACCTTTGGTGGCTTTCTCTCTATCTTTGGAGACTCCAAATTAACAGTTGGGTCTGTAGAAACTACCTTTGTTTTGTGTAAATATTGATAAAATGAGCGTAGCGAAGCAAGGTTTCTAGAAACTGTAGAAACCGCCTTTCCATTCTCTTTTAAGCTATCAAGATATTCTTTAATATCCTCTTCACCTGTTTTTAAAGCATCCATATGGTTATTCTCTAAATAGTTGCTATACAACTTGATATCTCTATTATACGATTGTAATGTGTTATCTGATAATTTCTTATCTTTTTGAAGAAAATCTAAAAAGTTCTCTACCAAATTATTATCCATCTCAAATACTCCTTTGCAATAAATAAAGTTTCGCATATATTTGATTGGTTCTTCCTTAAGGTTTATGCCTACCACTTATCTTTTGTAAACTACACCCACATTTTATACAATATTTATAAATAATGCAAGTGTTTTTTGAATTTTTATGTAAATTCTTGCAATTATTTTAATTTTGCCAGTACGATACCTAACACGGGGCCATTAAAAACCGCTTCTAAGATGGATGCACCCAAAAATATAACCATACAAAATGCACACACAATCGTATGGCGAAGAAGCTCTATTTTCATATCTTTATGCTTTGCAAGCAAATTTACCGCAAGCTTAATTGCACTTACCATAGCCACTAGCATTGCAACAAGCATCAATGAATTTTGGAAAAATAGCATAACAAAGCTAATTGTATTGCCCTTTACAAAGCCAAATGCCTCAATCAAAGAAGAAATCGTAAAGCCAAGCGTGAACCCACGATACCCAATATATACCAGCAATAGCGGAATACCAATGACCGAAGCCCCCAATATCAAAAACAAAGCGCTAATTCCCACATTTTTAAGAATGCTCTCCTTTAATATTTCATACGTGTCTAGATCGGCATTTTCCGCTAACTTAGAAAAAGTATTTTCAATGTAAGTCGCCATGCTCTGCTCGTCTGTCACATTTTTATAATAAATTGTCCCACCTAAAATTCCAATCAAAAATACGGCTAATAGCACGATGTAAACGAATCCCTGACTTTTCAAATGCTTAGAAAACGCGTCTTCTTTTCCAATAATCCTGATATTCATTTTGTCCCTCCATTCATAATTAATCTTATGAATGCCTTGGACAAATTAGAACTTATAGCGTCTTAATCGCTTTCACGGCCATCTCGTCGCAGCGATTATTATATACATTATCGCTATGCCCCTTTACCTTAATCCACTCAATGGAATGCATCTTGGTAAAAGCATAAATCTGCTCCCATAGCTCTTTATTTTTCACAGGTTCTTTGCTCGCCGTCTTCCATCCATTCTTCTGCCAATTGTAAATCCAGCCCTCTTTAAACGCATTAATCAAATACGCGCTATCGCTATATAACTTCACTTTGCAAGGCCTTTTTAATAATTTGAGTGCCTCAATTGGCGCAGTTAACTCCATCTGATTATTCGTCGTATCCCTCTTCGCGCCACTAATTTCTTTCTTATTCTCGCCATAGATAAGTACGGCTCCCCAGCCGCCATTGCCAGGGTTGCCTGAGCAGGCGCCGTCGGTGTAGATTGTTACCTCGTCCATCACAAATTTGCCCCCTAAGATTGTATTTTCTGGCAGCGTGCTACGCTGCCCCTACAAATTTTTATTCCATTTTTTCTTACAATATGGTATCATAAACATATGAGAATTTCAAGGAGGTGCTTAGATTGAAAATTTGTGGAATTGTGGCCGAATACAATCCGTTTCATAACGGGCATTTATATCATGTAGAAAAAACAAAAGAGCAAACTGGCGCAGAAGCTGTCGTTTGCGTTATGAGTGGCAACTTCATTCAAAGAGGCTTGCCCGCTTTATTTGATAAATGGACAAGAACAAAAATGGCAATTCAAAACGGAGTTGATTTAGTAATCGAACTTCCCGTCTGCTATGCCACGGCTAGTGCCGAATACTTTGCGCAGGGCAGCATTAGTCTACTAGATAGTTTAAACGTTGTCGATACGCTTTCCTTTGGCAATAGTTGCAATGATATTAAAATTCTAAAAAGAATTGCAAACGTCCTATACTTAGAGCCAGAGGGATACAAAAAAGAATTACAAAAAGAAATCAAAAGAGGCGTCTCTTACCCGATTGCCAGAAGCAACGCACTCACCACTTTTTTGAAAAAAGAATTTGACGAAAAAACGCTAACCGATATTTTATTAGACTCCAACAATATTTTAGGAATCGAATACTTAAAAGCACTACTATACTGCAATAGTAACATCGAGCCAGTCGCTATCGAAAGAAAAGGCGGCAATTACAATTCCGTCTATGTCGACGGCAATATCTGTAGCGCTACAGCAATTCGTGAAATGTTATACACAAACAAAACAGAACAATTGCAGGCCGTCATGCCTACTTCTTCTTTCGAAATTATGAACAGTGAAATTTTAAGTGGAAAATCTCCGATGTTTTTAAACCACTTTGAAAGAGAAATTTTATACGAGCTTAGGAAAAATTCTATCACAGATTTGCAAGACATTGCAGACGTTACAGAGGGCTTGGAAAATGTTATGAAAAAAGCTTCGAATGAATGTAGCAACATCGAAGACCTAATCGAAAATATCAAATCGAAAAGATACACCAGGACACGCGTACAAAGAATTTTGCTACATACTTTGCTTGGCATTACCAAAACAGAAACCGAAGACTACAAGCACAATCCGCAATACATCAGAGTACTCGGCTTTACTAAAACAGGAGAAAAAATACTATCTAGCATTACTAGCAAATCCAATATGCCTGTTGTCACATCTGTCAGCAAATTCTTCAAAAACGCCAACGAAACCAGTGCCAAAATGATGCGCAAAGACATCCTAGCTACCGACATCTACACCCTAGGCTATCAAATGCCAGCCTACAAAAAAACAAACCTAGACTACACAATGCCGATTATTACAACGTAAACATTTATCATAAAAAAATGTGAGGGCAGCGTATTACGCTGCCCCTACATTTTCTCAAAAAAACGTATTGACAAAATCAACAATCCAGTATATGATGTGTTCAATCGCTAGATAAGTATTCTGCTTGTCTAAGCATATTCTATTTTGTAGCATCCGCTACAAAAATTTTCCAAACAAGAAATATATTACGAAAGGAATGTTTTATGATAGAATTCAAAAAAGTAGAAGAAGGCATCGTGCCGGTTTATGAAAACGATACTAATGAAAAGTTAATTAATGCAAGGGAACTATTTTACCAATTAAGAGGTGAAAAAACAAAAACGAAATTTTCAGATTGGATAAAGCAGAGAGTCTTTCAGTATCATTTTGCGGAAAATGTAGATTATATCCCCTTTCGCAAATTTACGAAAGGGGATGAAAACGGCTATGGAAATAGCCTTACACAAGAATATTATTTAACAATTGATACTGCTAAAGAAATATGTATGATTGAAAACAATGAAATGGGCAGAAAAATTCGTAGGTATTTTATCGAAACCGAAAAAAGATATCGAGAAATCATTAGCAATCCATCTAACGTTTTTGACTTTATGCATCTTGCTCTATATCAAATCGAAACAAATTCAAAAAATATTGAATCCAATACTCTAAAAATCAAAAACCTACAAACTGATATGCAAGACATCAAATCTAAAATTGATGTTTCTATTAAGAATAACTATTGTCTAGCCTCTGACATTGCCGAACAACTTAATCTTTATTCTGAAAATAAACTCCCCCACTCTAATTTCATTGGCGCCATCGCCAGAAACTTAGGATACAAAATTTCCTACAAGCACTACTACGAAGACGAGTATATCGCTATTGTCAAAGACATTTCGAAAAATGATTACTGGCAAGTGTATTTCAAACCTCTTGCCGTACAAGAAATCACAAATTGGTTCGAGAAAAACAAAGACGAAATATATTATGAAATTCAGTACGTGAAAAATACGCAAAACGGCAAGAAAGGCGAAATCAAAGAAAAGGGTTATAAAATAGAAAACGTATGCTATAAAATCATTCATGGATAATTTTTAGAACGTGTAGGGGCGGCGTAATACGCCGCCCGTGAATTCGAACAATTAAATTCTAACAAATTGAAAAACAAAAAGCAGCAATTATTTCTCGTCCTTTTTGTCTTCCTCTTTCTCTTGCTTCGTCTCTTCCTCTTTTTGCTCCTCTTCTTTTGTTTCCTTTGCTTCTTTTTCTAGTTTTTCCTCCGCTTCCTGTTCCATCTTGTGAATCATATTCTCTAACTTTTCTTTGAAGTTTACGCCAGGCGCACTGATAATTAAAATATCAAGTTTCAATGCCCTTAGTGCATAGAAAATATAGACATACGCCAACACCTGATAAGCCACAACAGCATACTCTGGCACTCTTCCTAAATACAAGATAGATACCATTTCCACAATCAGTGGCAACGTTAGCGCATACACAACCACTCGATAGTAATTCGAAAACTTTAACTTCATGCCAAAAATAATATTTAAAATATAGGCAATCAAAATTAAAAACAAAACATTAAGCATTTTTACAACAAAATAGATCAAAAACATGATTAGCCAGCTTGACAAAGTAAATGCCAATTTTACAGTCCAATCCTCATTCACGGCAGTCAAAAACTCATGTAAACTACTCTTCGTCACATCAGTTCTTATCGCACGGAAAAGATAGCCAACAACATTTCCCTCATTTCCATACACAACGCCATCGCGATTAATTACTAAAAAAGATGTGGAATAAAGTACTTCTTTCCCGTTGTCGGTTTTTGCAAACGTTTCTGTATCAACGGATGTATCAATTACCACTTTTCGTTCTCTGTCCAATTCATATACTTTTTCGTCAATACTTAGCACTCCATTTTGAAGCGCAAACTCCGGCACCGTCTCCTCATAATTCTCCAGTATTGCTGCTACACCATCAAGCACTTTTGACGAAAACGAAAGTGCCAAAAACAATGTAATTAGCAGCAAAAGAAATACAAAATAGCTCGTCGTAGCTGCCGTCTTTTCACGCTGCACAAAAGGATACAATCTAAAGTCTGTGATTGCTAAAAATATTCTTCTAAAAAATCCTAATCTCGCATTCTGCTTTTGTTCCATCCTATAACTCCTGTCTCTCTATATTTGAATTGGCAAAAATCAAATTAATTGGTATTTTCACTTTGTCGCCAGTTTCTGCTTTGATTGCACTGACATCCACCATCATATTCTTCATACCCACACGTCCCAAAACAAGACACCTCTTGCCATTGATTTCTACAAACATTCTTCCATCTTTTCCAAAATTGCTAAGCGCACTTTTTAGCATTCTGGCCTTGTCAATCAATCTAACACTATCTCTTGGCCCAGAAACGCCAACACCTGCCTCATAGCCCGCTTCCACAATCGCAACCTTAGCGTCTTCCTTTAAGACGTATGTACCAGAATAGCCAACTTCGCTTCCCTTAGGCAAATCTCTAATTTCACAAATTTCAGACTCCAAATATCCTACCCTCTTTAGCCCTGTCACTTCGCTAATTTGCAGTCTTCCTGTAAAAGCACTTCCTATCCTTACTGCGTCTAAATACATATTAGGATATTTAAAAAACGCGGAAGAATTACAGATATGAAGCATCCCCGTATTCACATTATGAGCATTCAAAAGTTTTACATCTTCCAAAAACTTTTCAAACTGCTTTTCTGTCTTCGTTTTATCGTTTGCATACGATTCCGCAAAATGAGAATAGGTTCCCGTAATCTCAATATTTCGAAGGCTTGCAAGCGCTTCACTGATTTGCAAAGCCACATGATTATTGATTAAAAATCCAAATCTGCTAAAACCAGTATCAATCTTCAAATGTGCTTGTACCACTTTTCCTGCCACTTCTGCCTTTTTATTTAAAAGCATCAATGCCTCCAAAGAGCCAACCGTCGCAATTAAATCCAGTGAAATAATCTCCTCTACTTCTCTTTCAATACAAGTAGATTCCAAAAGTAAAATGCGATTGGTAAAACCATTTTCCCTTAATCTTTTCGCCTCAGCAATTTCCGATACAGCAAAAAAATCAATATTAAAATCCAGCAATTTTCGCGCAAGTAGAAGTGAATCCATGCCATATCCATTTCCTTTAATGACAGCAATAATGCAAGGTTTATGCTCCAAATTTTTGATTTTCTCTTTTACCATATGAATATTATGTTCTAAATTTTCTCTTTCAATGATAATTTGATTCATATATATTCTCCCATGTTTGGCGGACAATGCCGCCTCATTGCGGGCAGCGTGATACGCTGCCCCTACAGGTTATTTTCCTGCTTTTTCGGCCCTCATAGCTTTCCTAATTTTCATACTTCTCATTGGCCTTACCACTTTCTCGTACAAGAAATTCATAAAAGGATTTAGCACCATATATAGTTCGCCAACGAACTCTACAAAATCGCCATTAAATCCTTTCTTAAATTTATAAATACCATACTGTGGATGGTTTTCGTCCACGTGGCCAGAAACGCCTCTAAAATCATAGATGTCACAATGGTTTTCAAGCGCTAACTTAATCTGCTCCCATTGAAGCAAATAGTTCGGCATCACATTGCGATACTCGTTAGAGCTTGCTCCATAAAGATACCAAACTTTATTGCCATAAATAATCGGAATCACGGCCGCAATTGGGTTACCTTCATACTCTGCAATTAAAAGTTTCATATAATTAGGCGCCAATTCGTCATACATCTTCTCAAAATATTCTAGTGGACGAATTAAGAAGTTATCTCTTACGCCCGTCTCTAGCATAATCTTATGAAATGTCTTTAAATCTTCTCTCGTTCCTTCTCTGACGGTAACACCTCTTTTGATAGCTAGCCTAATATTATATCTCGTCTTCTCGTGGAACGATTTTAATAATTCTTCCTCTGTTTTATCTTTGACGTTCAATCTAAAAACATATCTTGGCTGAATCACTTGGCTAAAATCTTTCGCATCTGACTTAATCTTAAAACCTATCTCTTTTGCAATATTTTCAAACTCTTTGTCGTCACTTGGAATATCTGGGTCAAGGCAAAGAATAAAAGACTTATATTTCTTTGCTACTTCTTTTGCACTCTCTACTAGCTTTTGAAACGTCTCTTTATCGTGGATATCGCAAACAGGGCCTCTTGGGCTGTACATAAGGCTTGTAATAAGCTTCCCGTGAAACTTAAAAGGACGAATGAGCAAACTCATAGAACCCTTAATTTTCCCTTGCTCGTCTTCCACTAATACCACTTCATTTAGCCATTCTTTTTTCACTTTTGCCCACTCAGGTGATTGCAAAAAATGTCCCTTTGGATGCTTTTGCAAAAATTCTATGTACTTTTCTCTATTTTCGTCATTGACTAATATCATGATTACCTCTCCTCCATTTGATTTTCCTATATTCCGGGCAGCGTGATACGCTGCCCCTACAATATTGTTATTTCTTTTGATGCTCTTGATAGTGGTTCTACTTTTCCATCACGAAGTAAAACTGTATCTTCAATTCTCACACCAAATGCATTTTCTAAATAAATGCCCGGCTCAATAGTAAACACCATTTCATTGTCTATGATATCCTCGCGCTTCGGCGAAATCACAGGCTCTTCGTGCACCACTTTTCCTACGCCGTGCCCCAAGGCGTGATTGAAATCATACCCAAAACTTTTGATATAATCTCTTGAAATGGCGTCCACTTCCTTGCAAGTCATTCCCGGCCTAATCTCCTCAATTGCCTTTATTTGCGAAGATAAAACAATCTCATAAATTTTTCGATACTCTTCTTTTACTTCTCCTACAAAAATCGTTCTAGAAGTATCCGAGCAATAGCCATCCAAAACACAGCCAAAATCCAGCAAAATAATATCACCAAACTCTATTTTTCTTTCTGTTGGCGTCGAATGAATTTGCGCCGAATTTGGACCAGAGCCAACAATCGTATCAAACGAAAGCCCACTCGCCCCGTTTTCCACGAAAAAAGTATCCATTAATTTTGCAATTTCAATTTCTGTCATTCCAATTTTTATTTGTTTACAAATATAATCAAAGCACTTGTCTCCAAGCGCAGACGCCTTTCGTAATTTCTCAATCTCTTCTTTTGTCATATTTTCTCCTTCTTTTTGTTTCGCGGGTAGCGTATTACGCTACCCCTACAACTATTTTATCAAAATTGTATTCAAATATGCCATACTCTCCACTGCAGGCATAAACATCGTAAAAATCGCCGCCATCACAATAAACGGCCCAAAGGCTATGTAATCCGTACTCTTCTTTATCTTCGTCGCAAGCAAAATAATACTAATAATTGCCGCCACGAAAAACGACAAGACAAAGATTTGAATCGTATTAAAAAATCCAAAGAATAGTCCAAGCATTCCCATTAGCTTCACATCGCCAAGACCCATCCCCTCTTTGCGATAAACAACCAGTGCAAAGCCCGCAATCAGCAAGAAAATACCAGCGCCTGTAATCATTCCTAAAAGCATATTTAACCCAGCCATGATGTTATGGATGCTGACAAAATATGCGTACACAATGCCAGTGATAAATCCCGCAAAATTAAGCGAGTTCGGCAAAATCTGTGCCCTAATATCCACAAAAGCTTCCATCACTAAAATCACTGTCAACACACTATAAACAAAGAATGGCAAGCTGATTCCAAAGTGATAAAATAGCGCAATAATTGTAATTGAAGTAATTAGTGCCACTTTCCAATCAAATCGCAAATCATTAAAAAATTCTTTTGTTAAAATCTTCTCTTCCGCACTATATCGCTTAATCGCTGCTGTCATAAAAGGCGAAATTGCTAGTGCCGTTATTGCAAATAAAATGTTATAAAAAATAATACTATCCATAAATCTTTCTCCTTATTTCTCTCACGGGCAGTGTGCTACGCTGCCCCTACATTGCGGTTTCGCCCGCAAATTTATTCGTATTTCTTCAAAATCCAGGCTTCTAATGGCCTCTTCCAACTCGTATAGAGATGCTCTTTTTTACTAATGGGGTCCACATATACAGAAACCATATGCATCCCATTTGCGCCCACAACGTCTGTTAGCACTTGATCTCCAACCATTGCTGTCTTTTCCGGAACCACTTGAAATCTACGAATGGCCTCTTTAAAGCCTTTCGGAAATGGCTTCCTAGCAGAACTAATATATTCCACGCCCAATATGCTTGCCGCCGTGCTTACCTTATCTATTTTATTCGTATTCGACAAAATATATACTGCAAACCCAGCTTCTTTAGCATTTTTCACCCATTCTATCGTAGCCTCACTTAAATTCCTTTGATAGTCAATCAGCGTATTATCCAAATCAAGTAAAATGTACTGAATATCGCGCTTTTTTAGCTCGTCAAGCGCAATTTTAGCCACACTACCGAAAACGCAAATCCGGCCTTAACATATCTCTCATATAGTTTCCTCCAATATATAAAAATATATCAATATATGCACGAAAAGTCAATATTAGACTTGTCTTTTCATTTTATTATGGTATAATAATTTCATAAACATACCACTATAAAATTAGGAGGTAATATTTATGGAAATTAAAAAATGTTCAAATTGTGGTTCTTTTACCACATCGGCAGATTCACTTTGTGATGTTTGTGCCAAACAGCTAAAGTACAACACAACTCTTTTAAACAACTACTTTGAGAGCAATGTTAACTTTGGTTCTATTAGTGCTATTGCTTCTGCAACAGGGGTTTCACCATCTGTTGTGCAAAATTATATGATTGAAAATAACTACTTGGAAGTACCAACGAATGCTACTGACGCCTATTACGGAAATTTACCATATTAAAAATTATTTATATGAAATTCTGTAGGGGCAGCGTATCACGCTGCCCGTAAAAATTATTTAGGAGGAAAAAATAATGCGTAATGTATATGATATATTAGAAGAAAGAGGCTACATCGAGCAAGTGACACACGATGGCCTAAGAGAATGGTTTGATAAGGAGAAAGTTTCCTTTTACATAGGATTTGACCCTACTGCCGATAGTTTGCATATCGGTCACTTTGTTTCTGCAATGGTGGCTTCTCATATGCAAAAGGCTGGTCATAAGCCAATTATCTTAATTGGTGGCGGAACAGGAATGATTGGAGACCCTTCTGGCAGAACAGATATGCGTTCTATGATGACAAGAGAAACAGTGCAGCACAACGTAGAATGCTTTAAAAAACAATTGTCAAAATTCGTTAGCTTTGAGGGCGAAAATGCTGCCATTATCGTCGACAATGCTGACTGGTTATTAAAACTAAATTACATTGAATTTATGAGAGATATCGGCGCTTACTTCTCTGTCAATAGAATGCTTACTGCTGATTGTTACAAGAGAAGACTTGAAAAAGGCCTTACTTTCCTAGAGTTTAGCTATATGCTAATGCAAGCATACGATTTCTTAGAGCTATACAAGAGATACAACTGTAGCCTTGAAATCGGTGGAAACGACCAATGGTCAAATATTTTAGCAGGTGCAGACTTGATTCGTAGAAAAGAACAAGGCACTGCATTCGGCCTTACTTTTAAGTTATTGCTAACATCTGAGGGCATCAAAATGGGAAAAACAGCCAAAGGTGCTTTATGGCTAGACCCAGAAAAAACATCGCCTTACGAGTTCTATCAATACTTTAGAAACGTTGCTGACGCAGACGTAAAAAATACGATGTGTCTACTTACTTTCCTACCAATGGAACAAGTAAACGCACTTTGCGATGTAGAGGGAGAAAAAATTAACGAGGCCAAAAAAGTATTGGCATATGAAATTACCAAAATCGTACATGGCGAAGAAGAAGCAAAGAAAGCGCAAGATGCTGCAGAAGCACTATTTGGAGGCTCTGGCAACTTAGAAAGCATGCCATCTACTAAAATAGAGGCTCTACCAATTTCTATTACCGACTTATTAGTAGCAACAAAGCTTGCTCCATCCAAAGGCCAAGCAAGAACCCTTATCGAGCAAGGCGGCATCGCCATCAACGACGAAAAAATCACAGACACCAACTACATGATTAGCGAAATCAATGACTACATCGTCATTAAAAAAGGAAAGAAAACATTCCATAAAGTCGAAATCTAAACAATGAAAAGGCCACGCAGTAATTGCGTGACCTTTTTTTATTTACTTTACCAAAATTTGCGTCAAAAGCAGTATATCGCTCTGCTTTCTTAATCGAAAAAAAGTTGTTAGTGAGCAAGTTAGCGTTAAAAGCCCGCGTTTACAAGAGCTTAGCTAACGCGAACGATACTTTTTTCGAAACAAGGAGTAGCAACGAAGTGGCATTAAGAGGCTCGACCAGAGCCTCTTAATGCCACGTAGTTTGTTACGACGCAGCGACAACGCAAATCGCTGCTTTTCACACGAATTTATAGTAGTGTGGCCCCATTAATATTCAACTCAAACCAAATATCCAAATAATGCGCGGCCCTCTTACTAAGCAGCATTCTATCCAAGAAAATCTCAAAATACTTAATCACAGGGCAAATCGTCGTATCAATCTTCAGCTTCAAAATGACTTTTCGGTTCTCTTGATCAATAATCAAATCCGACTCCTCCACGGCATAATTCACTCTATCATGTATATCAAAGCGCGACTGATTGGCGTCTCTTACTCTCAAGCGATGCACATCCGACTTATCTGCCAATATCAAAGCCGCCGAAATTGGGCTAACGGCCGCCCCCGTTCTCTCGTCGTGATTGCCAATCGCCATCATAATTTCTGCCGCCTCATGAATATCCATTCCTCTCTCTTTCAATAACTGATACGCAAGGATAGCGCCTGAATGCGCGTGGTCTTCGCGATTTACACTATTGCCAATATCGTGCATATAGCCCGCAATGCGCGCTAGCTCCACTTCTCTCTCGCAATAGCCAAACGCTTTCAAAATATCTCCCGCCAAATTAGAAACAATCCCCACGTGCCTCATACCGTGCTCCGTATAGCCAATCTCTGTTAGCTGCTTATCCGCCGCATTAATTAATGTTTTAATCTCCTCGTCATTTATTACATCTTCAAAACTTAACATCTGTACCTCTCCTTTAATTTTATATGTTTACTCCTACAATGCCGCCAATACACCCCACCACGCCACAAAGCAAAATCGTCGTAATGGAATAGCCACTCAAACGAAATCCTGTCACAAAAATACTACTAAGCACATACAAAATCAGTATGTATAAAAAGCCAATCAGCGCTCCATTCACAAGCCCCTTCTCCTTCACTTTCTTTACTGAAAGTGAACTACTAAGCAAAATACTAAGTAAACTAATCACTAAAACTACTGCCGGCATAGAACTTTCTGGAACACTCGTAAAAGTAAGTACTGCCGCATAAATCGCAATCAAAATAACCGTTATCAAATACGCAATTCCAAGCCACTTAGCCACTCTCAAAACGTTAGATTTTTTCTCCGCCATAATCATTCCTCCTTAAAATCAATTGTATGATTTGGAATGAATATTTATGCGTTGATTTGCGGGCAGCGTAATACGCTGCCCCTACCGGATTACAGAATGTATTTTTCTACAATTTCGGCTACTCCGTCTTCGTCGTTAGACGGCGCAATCACGTCAGCCAGCTCTTTTAGCTGGTCTGCTCCATTTGCCATTGCCACGCCAAGCCCCGCATTTTTTACCATCGGAATATCATTAATATTATCGCCAATCGCAATCACTTCGCTAGCATCAATTTTCAAAGCTCTAATGAGCCTTTCAATTGCCGTCCACTTGTTGGCCCCTTTGGCCGCAATGTCCGCATAGCTGTACTCAATAATCTTTTCCTCGTCGCCAAATTTAATCTTCTTAGAAGAAATATGTGGCACAGGCGTCACATCGATATCAGGAAGCTTTTGCAACTTATTCACAATCGAATTATAAATAGCTCTATCCTCGTCACAAATCATCATTTTCGTAAAATTATCGTCAATGCTCTCAATATAATCTCTGCCTGCCAATATAGTTTTAATACGTGCATTTGGATTGTAATTTTGTTTATGAAAAAATAGCGCCATATGCTTCAAATCCTTGACAATCAGCTCTTTATTAGTGTACACCATATAATAAATATTATTCTCCATACACAAATCCACAATTTCTAGGACAGTCTCTTTCGACATATAATCTGTGTAAATTACTTCGTTTCGTTGCAAATCAATCATAGACGCCCCATTCTCTGCAATAAAAAATTGGTCAGCACCAATTTGATTGCAAAAGTTCTGAATGACGCTACTCATTCTGCCAGAAGTAAGTACCACATAAATACCATTGTCCGTCGCCTTCTTTAAAGTAGTTTTGGTTCGCTCCGTCAGTTCACTATTCGAATTTAGCAAAGTACCATCAATATCAATCGCAATTAACCTGTACATATAGCCTCCCTTAAAATGTCTCAATGAACCTGTCTCCTCAAGACATCTTTTCCCTATTACGTGTAGGGGCAGCGTAATACGCTGCCCGTCAATCAATCCGTTTTTTATAATTCCATGATATACGTACTCTCGCCAATATATCGATCAAGCACTGCTGCCATTTCAGCTCTCGTAATCAAATCATTTGGTCTAAATGTTCCATCTGGGTATCCCATAATGACGCCACTTGCATACGATTTCAAAATGCTACTTGCAAATCGATTTCCAGCAATATCGCTAAATACATTTTCATTCGTCGTTTCTGACATAAACACATCCATTAGCGCTACCACTTCCGCTCTTGTAATGGCTCTATCCATATTAAACGAACTCCCAAAAATATTCGCAATATTATAATATCCAGCGCTCACAATGTCAGAAGGCGTAATCGCCTGATAACATCTCATTAAGAAATCATAATCCTCTTTTGAATAATGATTTTGATCATAATCTAAGTAATAATATACAAGCCCTTTCGATTCACTGTATTGACTCATATATCTAAGTGTTCTTGAAAGCATACAAATAAACTCAATTCTAGAAATATTTCTCTCTGGGCCGTACTCCGTAGCACTGTATCCCTTTACAATACCAAGATTATATAAATGCTCGATGCTCTCTCTACTCCAATCATAGCCGGCAGGAATATCTTCAAATGGAAGCTCTTCTTCCACTTGCGAATCCGCAAGAATAATCCCCTCGTTAAAATACGTCTCTGTCACGTACTGCATCGTTCTGCTAGCTTTTTCATAATTATAAATTCCCGTCGGAATATAAATGGCTTCTTCCATTTTTAAGAAAGCGTTGACATACGCCACTCTCTCATTTCCTACAGTGTAAATAATCGTAGGCTCTACTGGCAAAAATCCATAGCCATCTAAATAAATCTCAGCCCAAGCATGATTAATAATCTCATACACCGTCACATATTCGCCATCTTCGCCCTCTACATCCTTTTTATCAATCTTGTATCCCTCTACCACACGGGAAGGAATATTCACAGCTCTACAAAGCGCAACATATAGCGTCGCAAACTCCTCACAAACGCCTCTCTTACTATCTAAAGCAGAAAGTGAACCCTTATTAGCATATGCACTTGAAGTATCATATGTAAGCTGTGTATTAACATACTCAAAAATCGCAAGTGCCTTTTTATAATCGCTCGAAATATCCTCTGTTAGCTCCCTCGCCTTTGCAATAATCTTTGCGTTATCAGAATCAATTCTCTCTTGAGGTTCCACATACATTTTAAGCTCTTCTGTTACAACTGAATTCGTACGAACTGAAATTTCTGGAGCAATTGTGCCAGGCTCCACCTTTCTCTCAATCACCACTTTTAGCTCAGCATTTGGCTTCAATCCTGTCACCGAATAATACGCATATTTATTTCCAAACTCGTCCTCCTTAATCTCGTCAGGAGTCGGCGTAATCTTAAATTCAAGGTCTTTTCCATACTGTGTAAAATTAAAATTTCCAAGCGAAATTTCAACAAACCCGCCAGTAAGCTCATATTTCTTTTGGTTCTTAAAAGACATCTCTTTTTTTACGATATACTCCGTATCGCTAGCAAACGCAAGCGACGCAATCGTAATTAAAAATAGAGCAATGCATATCAACAACTTACTAGTTTTCTTCATTCGTATACCCCCCAAATAATATCAACTATATTTTATATTTAATGTTTTATAAAATCAATACCAAAATGAAAAAAATATATTTTCTCACGTAAAAAGGGATATTCCGTTTAAGAATATCCCTTTTCAATTAAACATTTAATCTAAAAGCTTCTTTGGTGTCTTCAATCAGCTGTTCCTGATTAAACAAGAGTAATCGCAGTTCGTCCTCGAAATAATCTTCCGCGTTCACATTCGTGTGAATCATTAAGTCGTCATACTTCTTAAACAGTTCGCTCATGCTAGCCACAGAAGAATAGAATGCCGCAAGTGAGCACTTTGCTTCGTTGTAACTCTTCAGAAGTTCTGCATAGTACCTGAAGTTTTCTGCAATCCTATCAATGTAACTCATTTTTTCTCCTCCTCAAATTTGATTAGAAGCAATAAAAAATAAATTCTAGAGCATATTTTAGCATAATTGGGAGCGTTCGTCAATCCCTTTTGCGTGGAGCTTCGTACTACTTAACGTGACGTCTCTGAATACAAGAAAAGCCCCCGGCATTAGCTGTCGGGGGTAAAGGTTCACAGCAGCTACCTTAGAATCCATACTTGGATTTAATCTGGTCAGCAGTGCTGTTGGTGTTGGTAATGCTGGGCGCCGGAGAACCGATGGTGGGCTTAGCCGCCTCCGAAGAGAAAGTGTTACTACCAATGGTGGGCTGAGCAACCTCAGACTTGGTCTCGGTAAAGTTGTACTTCACTTTGACTTCCTCCGAAGTAGCAGTCGTCTGGCTACCACCAATAGTCGGCTGAGCAACCTCAGAAGAGGCACTCTTATCACCGATGGTGGGAAGGGCGTACTCGCCGCTCTTCGAAGGAATGGTGGGCTGAGCCACTTCTTCCTTCTTGCCATCGTCGGTGGGCTTGGCCGGCTGCGCAGGGCTAGAAGGCTGAGTCGCCTTCTTCACCGGCGCATTGTTCATCTGAGCGTTCTCACCAAACGGCACCAGATAGAACAATCCATCCTCAGCGCTCTCATACACGGTAATCATACCCGTGTAGGAACGCGTCTTAGCAGAAGCCACCATACGACCCTTACGAGCAACGATGTGCCCCTGATCATTGGTGATAGTTGCAGAGATGCTTGCGCTCTCGCTAACACCAACTTTCCCATTGGCATCGCCGTTAATCTCACTCGCAAAACCGCGGTTATTGGCATAAACCAATACAGTAGCATTGCCAGAGAAAACGACGGTATCGTTGGCGCCTACGGAAGTCCGTACGCGGTGGGTAATCCCGTCTCGCTGAATGACTGTGAGGTCCACAGCTTCTTGAGCGGTAAAAGTTTCGGCCATGGCAAGGGTAGAAAGAGCGACAGTCGCGATAATCGCGATGATGATGGAAACAAACTTTTTCATAATTATCCTCCTATTTTTCGTCGTTTTGACACTGTTTTTGTTCATGATGGGTCGGTTTGCCTAGTGCTCACTGTGAATCTTTATGTGAAACATCCCCTCAACCGGATAAGTCGGTCGAAATAAAGATGGAAATGTAATTAAACAATTATATTATATCATGTTATTATGTAAATTTCAAGGGTTTGCCGGAAAATTATGTAAATTTTGTGCTCGTTTGAGCTTGCGTAAACACTTGCACAACTATATCTTTCCAAATTATGTTGACAATATTTATGTAACGTGATAAACTATTAGCAGTTAGATTCTAATAAAATCCTTTCAAGTTATTTAAAAGGAGGACTGTAAATTGTGAAGTTTGATTCATGTCACCTGTATACTCATTGACAAATTGAAGGAGAAATACTAATGAAACGATTTTACTTTTCCCTTCTTAGCATATTACTTGTGATGTTCTTTCACTCCACTCTATCTCTTGCTAATTTTGAGTGGCGGAAAGACTATTCTTTGACGATTACTTATGAAGGCAAAGAGTACCCCACAGATGCAGAATTCAATGTTTCGTGGGGAGATAACCTTAAAGTAAACGTAACGCCAATTGATAACTTAGTATTTATTTCTGGTTATCTACGCTATGAGGATTTCACTTGGTCTGAAGGCGATAGGCAGGTATATGTCGCACTTTCCGACTTCGAAAATCTTTATGTTACCATTCCTTATTCAGAATACGACACTCACCCCATTCTTCTGCTACAAGCCACGTGGCAAAACGACGATGGCTCGGATTATACATTAATGAACTTGTATTATTTAAACTATATTGATAGATATCAATATATTGTTCCCTATGTCTATGTACTCCATGATCAAGTGCAAATAGACTTAGACGAAGTAAACAAGTTTAAGATTGGAGACGAACTGGAAATAAATGCTATCAGCATGCATGAACTATCAGTCGCCATCTCAAAAGATGCGGAATGGATGAAAGAGAATGGATTTGTCCCTAACAATTATGGAATGTCCTACATTGCATACTACATTGATAGCGGCCCTATGATTTACTCTGAAAACCCCTGTGAATGCATTATTACAATACCAGAAGACTTCGATGTGGACTCTGAGCATACCATTCGTTTCCAGGCAGTTTCAGCCGGTCATAATAAAAAAATGGATGACGGAAGTCAAATTGTCGGAGACACAGATTGGTTAAAAATTCGATTTACTATCGTAGAATAACACAAATAAAGCCACCAGTCCAGCTGGTGGCTTTCGCATACCTAAAAATCCCCCTGCCATTAACTGGCAGGGGGTTAGCGTTTCACAGGTATTGCCTGTTTGGTCAACGGCATAGGTACTTGCCTCCTATCCGTTGACTTTCCGACTAGATTAGAATCCATACTTGGACTTAGTTTCGTCGGAGTCATTGTTAAGAGCGGAATTCGGAGTTGCAACTTCTACCGTTTGCAATGTGGGGTTGGCAACTTCGTCTTTGGTCTCGATAAAGTTATACTTTTCCTTGACGTCGTCCGAAGTCGCATTTGTCTGACCACTAGAAGCAGTCTGAACAATTCCATCGTCAATAGTTGACAAAGCGTATTTGTTAATGCTCGAGATAGTTGGATTAGCAAATTCGTCAGAAGATTTGTCAGTATTGGCGGACTTGTCAGTACTGGCCTTAGTACCCGATTTGCCACCTACTCCATCATTTCTCTGGCTAACTAGAGCACCCAGAAGCAAATAGTACTCGCCCTTGGTATCGAGGTATACTTCGAGGTATTCGATACTAAATTTGTATCCTATTACCGAATATCCCTGAGCAGCTTTTACTCGTCCATCGTCACGGAAAGCCCCAATGACACCCGTCCCACTGATTTCTTCTCCCGGACTAGGGTTGTCATTTAACTGTGCCGCAAGACGTCGATTATTTCCATAACCGATGCCATTCGTGACAGGCCCCGCATAGACCAGCTTATCGCCAGCTTTAATTTCTGTCCTTACATCATGGCGCTTTCCTAAATCAATTTCCCGTACAGTGAAGCTGATATATTGGGCACCATCGTAGGTTCCGTCAGCCAGGGCAATGCAAGAAAATGTGGCGGTCGCGATTATCGCGATAAGAATGATAGAAATGAACCTCTTCATAGTAGTGTCCTCCTTTGTGTTGTGGTTCCTTTGCTACAATCGGTCGGTTTGCCTGGTGCTCGCTTTGAAACTATATATTAACGATAAATGAAACGTCCTTCTAACTAGATACGGTAGTTAGAATAAGAAAATCATTTATCAGACAATATAATTATACAACGTTATTATGTAAATTGCAACCATTTTCTTTCAAAAATATGTAAACAGTTTGTAAACCGTTTATGTTTTGCGTTAGCGTCCAATTCATGTAAAATTTGTTGACAAAATACGACAAATATTCCATGTATCTAGCCGGTAGTGCGCATTTCGTCCAAATAAAATTTATCCATTCGCATATTGACAAAATTCACTGCCAGTGCTAAACTGTGGACGGTTAAACAATTATATGTCCATTTAAATAATTTTAAAGGAGTGTGATGTGTATGAGATGTTCTTGCGTTTCTCGTTTACCAATCGACAAAAAAATGGGAGGAAATACTATGAAACGGCTTACTGCTCTTCTTTTGGCTGTGCTAATGCTCTTCGCACTCTTCTCTTATACTGCTGTCGCTGAATCTGGAACAAATGACGACGCAGTTCGGATGATGACGACCCGAGTAAATTACAAAGGATTTACTCTGATAGACGGTTCCACCGTATATGTGAATCTCAACGATTCGTTCGAGATTTTCGTTTTTGGTTTCATGCAACGTCCTACTGCGGAAAATGCCGTTCCTGATCTCTCTACGTTAACATTGTATTATTCATGGGATAATGGCCCGGCAACTCCCCTCCCTCTTGAGGGAAAAACAATTTCGATACTTGAGATTCCGGAAGATTTCGAGGCGAATTCTATCCACAGGTTGCAAGTGGAATGGGTAATTAATGACAGCCCGCACGGCTACATTGGGAATTCTAATGTTGTGACACTTTATGTATTAATTGCATAAGTGTGTATACTAACTAGGACGGCACGCAAAGTGCCGTCCTAACGTTTCTAGTATTTGCTGATTATAAATGGAGGTTTCCTATGAAAAAACTTCTTGCCCTTCTCCTAACTGCTCTGCTACTTCTTAGTCTCGCTTCTGCCCATGCTGAAGTAAGCGACGACTACTACATGAGGCTCTTCCTAAACGGCAAGCTTATGGAGCCGGAAAAAGCCTTTAACGTAGCACCAGGTGATCGCATTACCATTACGGCAGACCCTGCACAAAAAGTGAAGTTCATTTCTGTCTATCTAAGCGATCCTGATAACGATTTTAATACTGGCGAAGCAAGTATTTTTCCCTCTGATACAGCAAGTGTAGGCATGCCACGGATGGAATATCAATCTCAAGTTCTATTCCACGCGCAAGCTACTTGGGAAGGCGAAAATGACGAAGACTACTCTCTCTCACTTATCTATCCAGTCAATTATATTGGTGGCAATCAGTATATCGACGTAGACGTATCTTTAAGCTTTGAAGAGGAAGAACTTGACCTAGAGAAAGGCTACTACTTTAAGCCTGGCGACGAAATTAAGATTACAGCCAGTAGCTTAAACGAACTCTCCGTAGAATGTTCCAGTGATGTAGAATTGATGCGCAGTCTCGGATTTTCTCCTAATGATCAAGGCATGGCATTTATTGCATATTCCTGGGACAATGAAGACATCATACAATCCGAGCTGCCCAATCAAGTAATTGTCATTGTACCGGAAGACTTTGAGCTCGATACAGAACACAGCTTGACATTCTGTGCCGTTGCCGCTTCTGACAACTGGAACAGAGAAGATGGAAGTCACATCGAGGCAGAAACAGATTGGCTATCATTACACATTGTTATGACGGAATAAACCACAAAAAGCGCTAGCTGCAAATGCAGTTAGCGCTTTTATTTTATCTTTTGTTACATTAGTTACTTGGAATCAGTCAAAGTCCAATCCATTTGACTGACCATTATCCAATTCAGGATTTGCATCAGAAAGCCCCGGATTGGGTAACGGCTTCTTCGTTGTCTCAGGTTCCTCCGTTGTCACGGGCGGTTCCGGTGTGACTTCATGTACAGGCGTCCCTCCAACAGGAATATCCTCGAAGTCCAGCTTTGCATCGTCCTCCGGGCTAAGCGTCGGATTTGGGTCCACCAATACCGGACGTGGTGTATTCCTATCAGATGGATTTTCTACCGGAATATCGACAAAGTCCAGCTTGGCATCGTCTTCTGGTGACAAAGTAGGGTTCGGGTCAACTACTACAGGCCTGGGCGTAACCTTCCCCCCCTGCTCCGTATCATTCACTTGTGGTACTGGAGTGGGCTTCGGCGTAGCCGTGTTCGTCGTGTCGTTGATTTGCGGCACCGGTGTCGGCTTTGGAGTAGCCGTGTTCGTCGTCTCATTCAAATGAGGATGGGGCGTGGGTTTCGGAGTAGCCGTAGGAGCCTTTGTGGGCTTCTTAGTAGGCTTCTTCGTCGGCGCCTTAGTAGGAGCCGGCGTAGGGACAGGCCCTTCCTTCGCTTCTTCCGGTACGGGCCTCTGTACAATGACCAAGCGATAATTCGCCTCGCCATCAATCTGAATGACCCTCACAGGCTTCACGTTGCCGTAGAAATCAACTTCGGTAGTAGAGTAACCCTGGAGCACGTAGTTGCTGTAAACCTCACCAGCCTGGTTTAAAGCGGCAGAAAGTTCCGTCTTCTGCTTATCCTTAATCAAGACGCCAACATCATCCGCTGCCCAAATCCGGCCGATAAGGCCTTCAGCCGTACCAATAAAATAGACACCGTCCCAATCGGTAATTTTATTGGTAATCTCGATGTAGGAAACCTTCTCTAAATCGTCCTTCCAGATAAAGTATTCAAAGAAAGTTCCATTTTCGCTACCAATGCAGTTATTGGTAGCTACCCGGGAAGTTAACGTAGCTTCGGGTGCCGCAATAGCAGCACAGGTCGCAAATACCATTAACAGCATTAATACGACCGCAACCATTTTTTTCATGGTTTTCCCTCCTTGTAAGATTTATTACGGGACTATTATACCATTACTTATGTCAATTTTCAAGTGTTTTGTAATATTTTTGTAACAATTCTGTAACAAAAATATCATATACAGAGCACTTTTTTGCTCCCGGGCTAAACCCCGGGAGGGTTTTGGATTCACATGAATTTACTGCCTGTTACAGAGAGATTTTTTGCTCCCGGGCTAAACCCCGGGAGGCACAAAATCTCTCAAAGCTCAAAAATGGCCTAATACCTTGCGGTATTAGGCCATTTTTGAGTTTATTTTATTATGAGTAAAACCTTAGTCAATTGCTTCTGTAGCGTCTTCTGTGATGTAATATGTATGTGCACCTCTTGTTGCTTCAACAATATCAGCAAACAATTTGTGGTTCTTTGTTACATCGCTAAATCCGCTCTTCGTCTTAGAAGTTACATCAGCTGGAGCTCTAAGTAGGAAGAAGTTCATTAATTGAGCTACTTCTGCTCTTGTAATTGTGTCGTCAAGTCTAATGTTTCTGTTGCTATCTGAAAGTGGAGTCATGTTAAGTCTAGCAAGTAATGTTACTTCGTCAATAGCCCAGTGCTCTTCTTCATAAGAATCTCTCAAGTAGTATACTCTTGTTGTATCCTTATAACGCTTAATGCTTGAGCTTGAATCCTTGATTTCAAATCCTTCGTCATTATCTGTTTCAATAATGTTAGCTAGAATTGTCATGAATTCAGCACGAGTAATTAACTCGTTTGGTCTATAAGTACCATCTTCATATCCTCTAACGATACCATAAGCTGTAGCAGCAACAATTGCTTTTCTAGCCTCTAGGTATGTCTCGTCTAGGTCTGGATAATTGTATTTGCTTGTATCATAAGCTGTTGAAATGCCTAATGTTCTTGTTAGAACTAAAGCAGCTTCAGCTCTTGTGATACCATCGTTTGGTCTAAATGTTGTGTCGTCTTTGTCACCAAACATATATGGATAGTGAGTATCTTTGATTTCTGTATCGCCATCTCTGTAAATTAAATTCATAACAGCAGAGCTATCTTTTGTCTTGCCATCTAATTGAATTTCAGCTAATGGTTTTACAATTTTGCTTGTTACTTTCTTAGTACCAATACTTGTATACTTTAATACTACTGTCTTTGTGCCAGCTTCTTCTTTGTCAAGGCCATTAAATGTCCAAGTAATTGTGCCTTTCTTTGCAGATACTGAGCCACCATCGCTATTTACAACTTTAAATGTTTCAGGAACATTTAATACAAGTGTTACTTTCTTAGAAGTAGCTCTTCCGCCGTTCTTGTAATCTACATAGTAAGTAACTTTTTCATTTAATGCATAGATATTTTTGTTTGCCTTATCCTCTTCCTCAGAGTCATTTCTTAGAGAAACGGCAAGTGTGTTTAAACCATCCTCTTCTCTCATCCAAGGCTCAACAATTAGTTCACCATCATTGTCATAACCTGGCTCTTCTGGCTCATCAACTGGGTCTGCAGCTTTTGCAGCAATCTTAATTTTATATGTTTGCTTTTCGCTCTTAACGCCATCTACTGTAATCATTTGAACTTGTAGTGTGTGTGTTTCGCCTGGCATAAAGTCACTAACGATTGGAAGTGTGTATGAAGACTTGTCTCCACCACGAGATGGAAGATCATCCCATTTGTATCCTAATACATCAACAGTTCCATTTGTGATAGCTTTTAACTCTAAGCTACTTAACTCTTCAACAACTTCTACTTTTGAAGTAGATAATTCTCTACCATTGTATGTTAAGCTTGTAGCAGCTGTTGTAGCTGGCTTTGTAGATGTAGTTGGGATAGTAAATTTAATTGCAATCCAATTTGTATTTGCTACATATCTAACGCCACCATCTTCTAATCCATCAATTGCGCCTACAGCCTCTACTTTTAATGTGTGTGTAGAACCTTCTGCAAAATTAGGAACAGTAATTATCATTTTTGTAGGGTCGCTAGAAACTTTAGCTTGTGCTTTTGTCTCGTTGTCCCAAACATATGCTAGAATTGCCATACCCTTGCTATTTACCTTGTATCCAAAGGCATTCATGAATTCTGTGTCTGTAGACCATTCAATAGAATCCTTATCTGGGCATTCAGCTGTAACTGTAATTGTGTCCCCTGCTTTAATGTCTGTATATGTCTTTGAAGAATCTAATGTTCTGCCATTAGCGTCTTTAATCGTAGCATATACTGTGACATTCTTTGTTGTTGCAGCCATAACTGTTGGTGCTACTGCAAGAACAGCCATCATAGCTACTAATAACAAAGAAATTACTCTTTTTGAGTTTTTCATTGTGTTTGTCCTCCCTTTATTTTATAATTCGCTTTTTTTAGCGAGAAAAAGACAAAAGAAGCTAGACTCTTCTCGTTTAGCTTCTTTTGTAAAACGCCTCTCTTATTTGGCAAGGAGCATTATATCACAGACTTGGCCAAAAGGGAATACCTTTTTGAAAAAATTTTTAAAAATCTCGTGTTAGTGGCATCATGACATCATAAAATTGAAAACGAAAATGGCGCCCAACGGGCGCCACTATATAATTAGTCTTCCACAGCAACTTCTGTTCCTTCAACTGTTAATGTATATGTATGTGCAGCTCTTGTAGCTTCGATAATGTCTGCAAATAACTTATGTTTGCTGTTAACATCTGAGAAACCACTCTTTGTCTTAGAAGTTACTTCAGCTGGAGCTCTG